>NZ_CM001558.1:686555-1292058 GCF_000281895.1 Pseudomonas fluorescens Q2-87
CGAACGGAAACTCCTTGAGATTCAACGAGTTAAGTAGGTTTCGAAGGTGCAGGGCTTCAGTTCATCGAGGTCCGGAAGGAGTTGATGGGGCGGTGTTGTAAGGCTCTGTTGACGATTCGATCTTCTCGGTCGAAAGCGGTGAAAAAGAGGTGTTGACAGCAGCGAGTAACGCTGTAGAATTCGCCTCCCGCTAACGAGAGATCGGAAGCGCAAGTGGTTGAAGTTGTTGATGTTTCCCAAGCGAAACTTTAAAAACTTCTGAAAATAACCGCTTGACAGCAACACCAGGCGCTGTAGAATGCGCGCCTCGGTTGAGACGAAAGAATCAACCCGCCGCTCTTTAACAACTGAATCAAGCAATTCGTGTGGGTGCTTGTGGGGTCAGACTGCTAGTCAACAGATTATCAGCATCACAAGTTACTCCGCGAGAAATCAAAGATGTAACCAACGATTGCTGAGCCAAGTTTAGGGTTTTCTCAAAACCCAAAGATGTTTGAACTGAAGAGTTTGATCATGGCTCAGATTGAACGCTGGCGGCAGGCCTAACACATGCAAGTCGAGCGGTAGAGAGGTGCTTGCACCTCTTGAGAGCGGCGGACGGGTGAGTAATGCCTAGGAATCTGCCTGGTAGTGGGGGATAACGCTCGGAAACGGACGCTAATACCGCATACGTCCTACGGGAGAAAGCAGGGGACCTTCGGGCCTTGCGCTATCAGATGAGCCTAGGTCGGATTAGCTAGTTGGTGGGGTAATGGCTCACCAAGGCGACGATCCGTAACTGGTCTGAGAGGATGATCAGTCACACTGGAACTGAGACACGGTCCAGACTCCTACGGGAGGCAGCAGTGGGGAATATTGGACAATGGGCGAAAGCCTGATCCAGCCATGCCGCGTGTGTGAAGAAGGTCTTCGGATTGTAAAGCACTTTAAGTTGGGAGGAAGGGCATTAACCTAATACGTTAGTGTTTTGACGTTACCGACAGAATAAGCACCGGCTAACTCTGTGCCAGCAGCCGCGGTAATACAGAGGGTGCAAGCGTTAATCGGAATTACTGGGCGTAAAGCGCGCGTAGGTGGTTCGTTAAGTTGGATGTGAAATCCCCGGGCTCAACCTGGGAACTGCATTCAAAACTGTCGAGCTAGAGTATGGTAGAGGGTGGTGGAATTTCCTGTGTAGCGGTGAAATGCGTAGATATAGGAAGGAACACCAGTGGCGAAGGCGACCACCTGGACTGATACTGACACTGAGGTGCGAAAGCGTGGGGAGCAAACAGGATTAGATACCCTGGTAGTCCACGCCGTAAACGATGTCAACTAGCCGTTGGGAGCCTTGAGCTCTTAGTGGCGCAGCTAACGCATTAAGTTGACCGCCTGGGGAGTACGGCCGCAAGGTTAAAACTCAAATGAATTGACGGGGGCCCGCACAAGCGGTGGAGCATGTGGTTTAATTCGAAGCAACGCGAAGAACCTTACCAGGCCTTGACATCCAATGAACTTTCCAGAGATGGATGGGTGCCTTCGGGAACATTGAGACAGGTGCTGCATGGCTGTCGTCAGCTCGTGTCGTGAGATGTTGGGTTAAGTCCCGTAACGAGCGCAACCCTTGTCCTTAGTTACCAGCACGTTATGGTGGGCACTCTAAGGAGACTGCCGGTGACAAACCGGAGGAAGGTGGGGATGACGTCAAGTCATCATGGCCCTTACGGCCTGGGCTACACACGTGCTACAATGGTCGGTACAGAGGGTTGCCAAGCCGCGAGGTGGAGCTAATCCCACAAAACCGATCGTAGTCCGGATCGCAGTCTGCAACTCGACTGCGTGAAGTCGGAATCGCTAGTAATCGCGAATCAGAATGTCGCGGTGAATACGTTCCCGGGCCTTGTACACACCGCCCGTCACACCATGGGAGTGGGTTGCACCAGAAGTAGCTAGTCTAACCTTCGGGAGGACGGTTACCACGGTGTGATTCATGACTGGGGTGAAGTCGTAACAAGGTAGCCGTAGGGGAGCCTGCGGCTGGATCACCTCCTTAATCGACGACCGCAGCTGCTTCATGAGCTCCCACACGAATTGCTTGATTCATTGAAGAAGACGATAGAAGCAGCTTTAAGCTCCAAGCTGATAGCTCACGCTAACAGTTACAAGCTCGAAATTGGGTCTGTAGCTCAGTTGGTTAGAGCGCACCCCTGATAAGGGTGAGGTCGGCAGTTCGAATCTGCCCAGACCCACCAATTTTGTTATGGGGCCATAGCTCAGCTGGGAGAGCGCCTGCCTTGCACGCAGGAGGTCAGCGGTTCGATCCCGCTTGGCTCCACCATAAACTGCTTCTGAAAGCTTAGAAATGAGCATTCCATCACGGTGATGATGAATGTTGATTTCTAGTCTTTTGATTAGATCGTTCTTTAAAAATTTGGGTATGTGATAGAAAGATAGACTGGACGTTACTTTCACTGGTAACGGATCAGGCTAAGGTAAAATTTGTGAGTTCTCTTAGTTGAGAAATTCGAATTTTCGGCGAATGTCGTCTTCACAGTATAACCAGATTGCTTGGGGTTATATGGTCAAGTGAAGAAGCGCATACGGTGGATGCCTTGGCAGTCAGAGGCGATGAAAGACGTGGTAGCCTGCGAAAAGCTTCGGGGAGTCGGCAAACAGACTTTGATCCGGAGATGTCTGAATGGGGGAACCCAGCCATCATAAGATGGTTATCTTGTACTGAATACATAGGTGCAAGAGGCGAACCAGGGGAACTGAAACATCTAAGTACCCTGAGGAAAAGAAATCAACCGAGATTCCCTTAGTAGTGGCGAGCGAACGGGGACTAGCCCTTAAGCTTCTTTGATTTTAGCGGAACGCTCTGGAAAGTGCGGCCATAGTGGGTGATAGCCCTGTACGCGAAAGGATCTTAGAAGTGAAATCGAGTAGGACGGAGCACGAGAAACTTTGTCTGAATATGGGGGGACCATCCTCCAAGGCTAAATACTACTGACTGACCGATAGTGAACTAGTACCGTGAGGGAAAGGCGAAAAGAACCCCGGAGAGGGGAGTGAAATAGATCCTGAAACCGTATGCGTACAAGCAGTGGGAGCCCACTTTGTTGGGTGACTGCGTACCTTTTGTATAATGGGTCAGCGACTTATTTTCAGTGGCGAGCTTAACCGAATAGGGGAGGCGTAGCGAAAGCGAGTCTTAATAGGGCGTCTAGTCGCTGGGAATAGACCCGAAACCGGGCGATCTATCCATGGGCAGGTTGAAGGTTGGGTAACACTAACTGGAGGACCGAACCGACTACCGTTGAAAAGTTAGCGGATGACCTGTGGATCGGAGTGAAAGGCTAATCAAGCTCGGAGATAGCTGGTTCTCCTCGAAAGCTATTTAGGTAGCGCCTCATGTATCACTGTAGGGGGTAGAGCACTGTTTCGGCTAGGGGGTCATCCCGACTTACCAAACCGATGCAAACTCCGAATACCTACAAGTGCCGAGCATGGGAGACACACGGCGGGTGCTAACGTCCGTCGTGAAAAGGGAAACAACCCAGACCGTCAGCTAAGGTCCCAAAGTTATGGTTAAGTGGGAAACGATGTGGGAAGGCTTAGACAGCTAGGAGGTTGGCTTAGAAGCAGCCACCCTTTAAAGAAAGCGTAATAGCTCACTAGTCGAGTCGGCCTGCGCGGAAGATGTAACGGGGCTCAAACCATACACCGAAGCTACGGGTATCACTTAGGTGATGCGGTAGAGGAGCGTTCTGTAAGCCTGTGAAGGTGAGTTGAGAAGCTTGCTGGAGGTATCAGAAGTGCGAATGCTGACATGAGTAACGACAATGGGTGTGAAAAACACCCACGCCGAAAGACCAAGGTTTCCTGCGCAACGTTAATCGACGCAGGGTTAGTCGGTCCCTAAGGCGAGGCTGAAAAGCGTAGTCGATGGAAAACAGGTTAATATTCCTGTACTTCTGGTTATTGCGATGGAGGGACGGAGAAGGCTAGGCCAGCTTGGCGTTGGTTGTCCAAGTTTAAGGTGGTAGGCTGGAATCTTAGGTAAATCCGGGATTCCAAGGCCGAGAGCTGATGACGAGTTACCCTTTGGGTGACGAAGTGGTTGATGCCATGCTTCCAAGAAAAGCTTCTAAGCTTCAGGTAACCAGGAACCGTACCCCAAACCGACACAGGTGGTTGGGTAGAGAATACCAAGGCGCTTGAGAGAACTCGGGTGAAGGAACTAGGCAAAATGGCACCGTAACTTCGGGAGAAGGTGCGCCGGTGAGGGTGAAGCACTTGCTGCGTAAGCCCACGCCGGTCGAAGATACCAGGCCGCTGCGACTGTTTATTAAAAACACAGCACTCTGCAAACACGAAAGTGGACGTATAGGGTGTGACGCCTGCCCGGTGCCGGAAGGTTAATTGATGGGGTTAGCTAACGCGAAGCTCTTGATCGAAGCCCCGGTAAACGGCGGCCGTAACTATAACGGTCCTAAGGTAGCGAAATTCCTTGTCGGGTAAGTTCCGACCTGCACGAATGGCGTAACGATGGCGGCGCTGTCTCCACCCGAGACTCAGTGAAATTGAAATCGCTGTGAAGATGCAGTGTATCCGCGGCTAGACGGAAAGACCCCGTGAACCTTTACTATAGCTTTGCACTGGACTTTGAATTTGCTTGTGTAGGATAGGTGGGAGGCTTTGAAGCGTGGACGCCAGTTCGCGTGGAGCCATCCTTGAAATACCACCCTGGCAACTTTGAGGTTCTAACTCAGGTCCGTTATCCGGATCGAGGACAGTGTATGGTGGGTAGTTTGACTGGGGCGGTCTCCTCCTAAAGAGTAACGGAGGAGTACGAAGGTGCGCTCAGACCGGTCGGAAATCGGTCGTAGAGTATAAAGGCAAAAGCGCGCTTGACTGCGAGACAGACACGTCGAGCAGGTACGAAAGTAGGTCTTAGTGATCCGGTGGTTCTGTATGGAAGGGCCATCGCTCAACGGATAAAAGGTACTCCGGGGATAACAGGCTGATACCGCCCAAGAGTTCATATCGACGGCGGTGTTTGGCACCTCGATGTCGGCTCATCACATCCTGGGGCTGAAGCCGGTCCCAAGGGTATGGCTGTTCGCCATTTAAAGTGGTACGCGAGCTGGGTTTAGAACGTCGTGAGACAGTTCGGTCCCTATCTGCCGTGGACGTTTGAGATTTGAGAGGGGCTGCTCCTAGTACGAGAGGACCGGAGTGGACGAACCTCTGGTGTTCCGGTTGTCACGCCAGTGGCATGCGGGTAGCTATGTCGGGAAGATACCGCTGAAAGCATCTAGCGGGAACTGCCTCAAGATGAGATCTCACTGGGACTTGAGTCCCTGAAGGGCGTCGAAGACTACGACGTTGATAGGCAGGGTGTGTAAGCGCTGTGAGGCGTTGAGCTAACTGTACTAATTGCCCGTGAGGCTTGACCATATAACACCCAAGCAATTTGCTTGCTTCGAGCTGAAAAGCGAACGAGCACCAGATTGCGGTGTGTGAAGACGAAACGAACCGAAAGTTCGAACGTCACAAAACACCGAAACCTATCACATACCCATTCGCTGGAACGTGACCGCAAGGCACGCGCTGGCTACCGAATTTCTTGACGACCATAGAGCATTGGAACCACCTGATCCCATCCCGAACTCAGCAGTGAAACGATGCATCGCCGATGGTAGTGTGGGGTTTCCCCATGTGAGAGTAGGTCATCGTCAAGATTAAATTCCAAAACCCCTATCTGCTGACGCAGGTAGGGGTTTTGTTTTGCCCGCAGGAAAGTTCTTACGATAGGTACGGAAAGGTCCCGGCTGTCACAGCCCCCCGACAGTGCTAAGGTTCTGCCCTAGCTTTTGCATTTTCAAGGATGCCCTTCATGCCGGACGCAACGTCCCTTAGCCCAGCTTTCATGGTGGTTCACGGGAATCGCCTTGATGAATTGCGCAGCCTGGTGATCAGCTTGATGCGGCGCTATCCGCTGGCACCTCTTGAGAATGAAATCGCCCTGGTCCAGAGCAACGGTATTGCACAATGGCTCAAGCTAGCCCTTGCTGAAGATCCGGAAGAAGACGATAGCGGCGGCTGCGGTATCGCCGCAGCCATTGACGTGCAGCTACCTGGCAGCTTCATGTGGCAACTCTATCGAACCGTGCTGGGCCGCGACGAAATCCCGGCCAAATCCCTGCTGGATAAAGCCCCGCTGACTTGGCGGCTGATGCGCCTCCTGCCCCAATTGATCGAGCAGCCTCATTTCGAGCCTTTGCGGCGATTTCTCACTCATGACACAGACTTGCGCAAGCGCTATCAATTGTCCGAACGCCTTGCCGATCTGTTCGACCAATACCAAGTGTACCGGGCTGACTGGCTTGAAGACTGGGCTGAAGGTCGACATCAAACACGGAATGTCCGAGGCGAAATAAAACCGCTCGCACCGGCCAATTGCTGGCAAGCGGAACTGTGGCGCGCCTTATTGCTAGATGTGGGGGAGCAAGGCATGGCCCAAAGCCGTGCCGGCGTACACCAACGCTACATCGAACGCATCAACAACCTGGAAGTCGCGCCCAAAGGCCTGCCTGCGCGGGTGATCGTGTTCGGTATTTCTTCGCTGCCCGCCCAAGCGCTCGAGGCGCTCGCCGGTCTGTCCCGGTTCAGCCAGGTTCTGTTGTGCGTCCATAACCCGTGCCGTCACCACTGGGCGGACATCGTGGCCGACAAGGATCTGCTGCGTCACCAATACAAGCGTCAGGCGCGCAAGGCCGGGATGCCTGTCGCGCTCGATCCGCAGACTTTGCATCAGCATGCTCATCCACTTCTGGCCGCCTGGGGCAAGCAGGGGCGCGACTATATCAACCTGCTCGACAGCTACGATGACCCCAACAGCTATCGTTCGGTGTTTCGCGACGGGCGTATCGATCTCTTCAGCGACGCGACTCCCACGTCCATTCTCAGCCAGTTGCAGGATGACATCCTGGAGCTTCGTCCCCTCAACGAAACACGAACGCATTGGCCTGCGGTCGATACCGCGCGAGACGGGTCGATCCGTTTCCATGTTGCTCACAGCGCCCAGCGTGAAGTAGAGATTCTCCATGATCAGTTGCTGGCCCACTTCAGTGCGGATCCGGCGCTGCGCCCTCGGGATATCATCGTCATGGTTCCGGACATCGACAGTTATGCGCCGCATATTCGCGCGGTGTTCGGCCAGCTCGACAGGACTGATCCCCGCTTCATTCCGTTCACACTGACCGACCAGGGCCAGCGCGGACGTGATCCTCTGCTGATTGCCGTCGAGCATTTGCTCAAGCTGCCCGACAGTCGCTTTCCGGTCAGTGAAATCCTCGATCTGCTGGATGTCCCGGCGCTGCGAGAACGGTTCGGCATCGACGAAGCCGACCTGCCCACACTGCATCGTTGGATCGAAGGCGCTGGTATTCGCTGGGGAATGAACGCCGAACATCGTGCTGGTTTGGGTTTACCCGCAGAGCTTGAGCAGAACAGCTGGCGCTTTGGTCTGCGGCGCATGCTGCTGGGGTATGCCGTGGGCAGTTCGCACGCCTACGAAGGCATCGAACCCTATGATGAAATTGGCGGCCTGGATGCGGCCCTGATTGGTCCTCTGGTCGCTTTGCTGGATGCGTTGGAGATTGCCCACCAGGAGCTCACTCGGCCGGCGACACCACAGGACTGGGGCGCGCGTCTGCAGCAACTGATGCAGCTGTTTTTCCAGGCTAGCAACGAGCACGACGACTATCTGCTGGCCCAACTCGAAGATCTGCGTGAGTCCTGGCTGCAGATCTGTGAGTCGGTTGGCCTGCACGATGAACTGCCACTGACGGTGGTGCGTGAGGCCTGGTTGGCTGGGCTGGATCAAGGCCGCCTGTCCCAGCGCTTCCTGGCAGGTGCCGTCAATTTTTGTACTTTGATGCCGATGCGCGCGATCCCTTTCAAGCTGGTGTGCCTGCTGGGTATGAATGACGGAGATTACCCGCGAGCCCAGCCACCTCTGGATTTCGATCTGATGGGCAGCGACTATCGTCCGGGTGATCGGTCCCGGCGTGAAGATGACCGGTATCTGCTGTTGGAAGCGCTGCTGTCAGCCCGGGAAAAGCTTTACATCAGTTGGGTAGGTCGTAGCATTCGCGACAACAGTGACCGGCCGGCCTCGGTATTGATTGGCCAACTGCGCGATCATCTCGCCAGTGGGTGGCGAATGGAGGATGGCGGCAAGGACCTTCTCGAAGCCCTCACCCAAGAACATCCTTTGCAGCCGTTCAGCGCGCGCTATTTTCATCAGGGCGATGACTTGTTCAGCTATGCCAGCGAGTGGCGGATACTCCACGATACTCAGGACCGGCCCCCCAAGGCGCAGGTCCTGGAGCCCTACGTTCAGGAGGAGCCCTTGGGGCTCGGTCAGTTGCAGGATTTCCTGCGCAATCCGGTACGCCACTTTTTCAGCCAGCGACTCAAGATATTCTTTGAGGCAATCGAAGCACCCCTGGCTGACGATGAGCCGTTCGTTCTCGATGCGCTTGAGCGTTACAGCCTGAGCGACAGTCTTCTTGAGGCCGCCCTGGTTCGCCTTGACCAGTCGGACCTCGCCCTGGCCGCCCACGCCAAGCGACTCCAGAACAGTGGCCTGCTACCAATGGCCGGCTTCGGTGAGTGCATGCAACGTGAATTGATCGAGCCCTTGCCGGACCTGCTCCAGCGTTACCAACAGCTCCTGGCGTTATGGCCCACACCGCTGGCCAGCGCCGTGCCTGTCAATTTGCAATTACACGGTGTGAATGTCGAAGGATGGCTCAGCGGCTTACATCGACGCGCTGACGGCGCAGTCCTTGCCGTTACCGCCATCCCCAACAGCATCGGTTCCGCCAAGACCCGTAAATGGCATCGTTTGATACGGCCCTGGGTCAATCACCTGGTGGCCTGCGCCAATGGCCTGTCGATGACCACGGCGCTGGTAGCCAGTGATGACAGCTTGCTGCTGGCTCCTTTTGAACAGTCGGTCGCACAAAGGCTGCTCGGTGATTTGTTGCAAGCCTGGCAGACCGGCATGCGCCAACCGCTGCCGGTAGCGGTGAAGACTGCGTTTGCCTGGCTTGGCCAGCATGATCCGGCCAAAGCCGATGCGGCTGCTCGAAAAGCTTACGAAGGTGACGGGCAGAACACTGAAGGTGAGCGTCGGGAAAGCCCGGCCTTGGCTCGACAGTTTTCCGACTTCGATGCCCTGACGGCCGACGAGACGTTCCCCGACTGGTGCAATGCGCTTTACCGTCCGCTGCTCGAAGCCCCATGGCATTCATCTGTCGGCGAGGAGCCACGCTCATGAGTCGACAGACCCCATTGGCCCTGGCTTTTCCGCTACGTGGCAGTCAACTGATCGAGGCCAGTGCAGGCACCGGCAAGACCTTTACCATCTCGGCGTTGTACCTGCGTCTGGTCCTGGGCCATGGCGGCCCGGCGTCTGGGTTCGGTCGCGAGTTGCTTCCTCCGCAAATCCTGGTGGTGACCTTTACGGACGCTGCCACCAAAGAGTTGCGCGAACGCATTCGCACCCGTCTCGCCGAGGCGGCACGTTTCTTTCGCGATGAGATTCTCGCTCCGGATTCGTTAATTGCAGAGCTGCGCAACGAGTTCGAGGCTGAGCAATGGCCTGGCTGTGCGAACCGGTTGGATATAGCCGCGCAGTGGATGGACGAAGCTGCCGTGTCGACCATTCACAGTTGGTGCCAGCGCATGTTGCGCGAACACGCGTTCGACAGCGGTAGCCTGTTTACCCAGACCCTGGAAACCGATCACAGCGAGTTGCTCGGCGAGGTGCTGCGTGATTACTGGCGGTTGTTTTGCTACTCGATGCAGGGCGAGGCTCTGAACTGGGTACGTACCCATTGGGGAGGCCCCGCTGCGCTGTTGCCCCGGGTGAGAGGATTATTTTCCAGTGAGCGCGATGACGGTGACGGGCTTGAGCCCGCTGAACTCATCGCGGCATCCCTGCAGGAGCGCAGTGCCGCGCTGCTCGATCTCAAGGCACCGTGGCGGCAATGGGCCGTGGAGTTGCTGGAGATTTGCCAGCAAGGCGTGGCGAACAAGTCTGTCGACGGGCGCAAGATGCAGGCTCGCTACTTCGAACCGTGGTTTCAGAAAATCACCGCATGGGTGGAAGACGAAAGCCTCGAGTTGTTGGACATCGGCACCGGCTTCACTCGCCTGACTCCCGATGGCATGGCTGAAGCCTGGAAAGGCGAAGTGCCCAGCCATCCAGGCCTGGACGCCATGTCCGGTCTCAAGGCCAGCCTGGACGCGCTGCCCACGCCTGATGCCGCAGTGCTGCAACATGCCGCGCAATGGGTTGGCGCACGATTCGAGGCGGAAAAGCGTCGTCGGGCGGAAATGGGCTTCGATGACATGCTCCTGCGCCTGGACGCGGCTTTGCAGGCCGAGGGGGGAGAGCGCCTGGCGAGCCTGATCCGCGAACAGTTTCCAGTGGCGCTGATCGATGAGTTCCAGGACACCGATCCGGTTCAATACCGGATTTTCGAAAGCATCTACCGTATCGAAGAGAACAACCCGGACACCGGATTATTCCTGATCGGCGATCCGAAGCAGGCGATCTACGCGTTCCGCGGCGCCGACATCTATACCTATCTGCGCGCTCGTGAAGCCACTGAAGGCCGCTTGCACACCCTGGGCACGAACTTCCGTTCCAGCGATGCCATGGTCGGCGCGGTCAATCATATTTTCCAGAACGCCGAGTCTCGCCCGCAGGGGCGCGGGGCCTTTCTGTTCCGTGAACCGTCGGGTGAAAATCCGGTGCCGTTTTTGCCCGTTGAGTCCCAGGGACGCAAGGAGTCCTTGCAGGTTGCAGGACAGGCGGTTGCGGCATTGAACCTTTGGCACTTGTCATCCGATCAACCGCTTTCCGGTGCGGTGTATCGGCAAAACCTGGCGGCTGCCTGCGCCAGCGAGATCACGGCGTTACTCAATGGCGGCCAGTCGGGTCGCGACGGCTTCATCAGCGACGCACAGGCACTGCGCGGATTGCGCCCGGCGGACATCGCCGTCCTGGTACGCGACGGTAAAGAGGCGCAGGCCGTGCGAGACGAGATGTCCGCACGGGGAGTGCGCAGTGTCTATCTATCCGATAAAGACTCGGTCTTTGCTTCGCAGGAAGCGCGTGACTTGCTGACGTGGTTACGGGCTTGCGCGGAGCCGGATGTTGAACGGCCGCTGCGAGCCGCGCTGGCCAGCATCACGTTGAACCTGCCACTGACGGAGCTGGAGCGTCTCAATCAGGATGAGCTGGCCTGGGAAGCCCGGGTCATGCAGTTTCGTCGTTATCGCACCGTCTGGCGCACCCAGGGGGTGCTGCCCATGTTGCGGCGCCTGCTGCATGATTTCGAATTGCCCCAGGCTTTAATGGCGCGCAGCGATGGCGAGCGGGTGCTGACCAACTTGCTGCATCTTTGCGAACTGTTGCAGCAGGCTGCCGGGGAGCTGGATGGCGAACAAGCCTTGATCCGGCATTTGTCCGAGCATCTGGCCCTTTCGGGGCAAGCGGGAGAAGAGCAGATCCTGCGACTGGAAAGCGATGAACAACTGGTCAAGGTAGTCACGATCCACAAGTCCAAGGGGCTTGAATATCCGTTGGTCTTCCTGCCCTTCATCTGTTCGTCGAAGCCGGTGGATGGCAGTCGATTGCCTTTGCATTATCACGATGAAGCCGGCAGGGCACAGATTAGCCTGAAGCCCACCGCCGAGCTGATTGCCAAGGCCGACGCCGAGCGCCTGGCCGAGGACCTGCGGCTGCTCTACGTGGCGCTGACCCGTGCACAGCATGCTTGCTGGCTGGGTGTGGCTGATCTCAAGCGGGGCAGCAACAGCAGTTCGATCCTGCACCTGTCCGCGTTGGGGTATCTGTTGGGCGGCGGTGCGCCGTTGACCGAATCGACCGAGCTGAGGCGCTGGCTGGAAGACTT
Source organism: Pseudomonas fluorescens Q2-87 (assembly GCF_000281895.1). Classification (NCBI taxonomy): domain Bacteria; kingdom Pseudomonadati; phylum Pseudomonadota; class Gammaproteobacteria; order Pseudomonadales; family Pseudomonadaceae; genus Pseudomonas; species Pseudomonas fluorescens. The sequence goes on from NZ_CM001558.1 coordinate 698,534, forward strand.
GCAGCAGGGCTGTGCCGCGGTGAGTTGCCAGGAAATGCCTGAAGCCACCGATGAGCGTTACCACCCTCCACGTAACGACGCGGTATTGCTCGAGCCCCGAGTGCCCGTGCGAAAGGCCAGTGAAAACTGGTGGATTGCGTCCTATAGCGCTTTGCGCATCGGGGAGAGCCTGAGCGAAGGCAGCGACGCCGCGCCAGAAAATCCGCAGGCCCAGAAACTGTTCGACGACGAGCGGCTCGATCCGGATGCGCCTAGGGAGCTCATGGCTGTCGGCGGCGACATCCATCGTTTTCCACGCGGTCCCAATCCCGGGACGTTCCTTCATGGCCTGCTGGAGTGGGCCGCCGGTGAAGGCTTCGCAGCTGCGCCGTCGGAGATTGAGGATGCCATTGCCCGACGCTGCAATCGCAGGGGATGGCAAGGTTGGATCCCTACGTTAAGCGACTGGCTGCAACACCTGGTCAAGACGCCCTTGCACATCGGCACCGACCAGGCGCCGGTGGTATTCGAGCAGTTGACTCAGTTCCAGATCGAAATGGAGTTCTGGTTCGCCAGCCACAAGGTTGATGTGCTCAAGCTCGATCAACTGGTATGCCGGTTCACCCATGGTGGTGTCGCCCGCGTCGCCGCCGAACCGGTGTTGCTCAACGGCATGTTCAAAGGGTTTATCGACTTGACGTTCGAACACGACGGCCGCTATTACGTCGCCGATTACAAATCCAACTGGTTGGGTGTCGATGACCTGGCGTACACCGCACAAGCCATGGAAAAGTCGATCCTGGACAATCGCTACGACCTGCAATACGTGTTGTACCTGCTGGCCCTGCATCGCCAGCTCAAGGCACGGCTTCCCGACTACGACTACGATCGGCATGTTGGCGGCGCGTTGTACCTGTTTCTCCGCGGTACTCGCTCAGCCAGCCAAGGCGTGTATTTCACCAAGCCGCCACGGGCGTTGATCGAACAACTGGACCGTTTGTTCCAGGGGGCGCCCGAGCCCAAGGCTGAGCCGGCGTGGGTCCAGGGAGAATTGCTATGAGCCGTTCGTTTGCCGATCTGCTGCCCAAATCTTCCGACGATGAGAGCCTGGTCGCCCTCGCGCCCTTGAGCCGTGCAGATGACCTGCTGCTGTTGCTGACGCGTTGGGTCGAGCGCGGCTGGCTGCGTGCCCTGGACAAGGCATTCGTCGCGTTCCTCCATGAGTTGGCGCCTGACGATGATCCGTTGGTCCTGCTTGCCGCTGCGCTCACCAGCCATCAGTTGGGCCATGGGCATGTCTGCCTGGACTTGTTCGAAACCCTCAAGGAACCGGACTTCGCCCTGTCGCTGCCGCCCGAAGGTGACCTGTTGCACGGTGCGATGCTGCTGCCATCGCAAATACTTCGCACGCTGGACGGTGGCCATTGGTGCAAGATCCTGGCTTCCAGCCCGCTGGTGGGCCTGGCTGTCGATGAAAGCGAAGAAGCGCAGCAGCGTCCGCTGGTGCTGTCCGGCAAGCGTCTTTACCTGCGTCGTTACTGGAGCTATGAACGGCGGATCGATGAAGCGCTGCGTCAACGGCTTGCTGAAGATGAAACCGCGCCCGGCGACCTGCGCGAGCGACTGGACGGGTTGTTCGGGCCCGCCCGTGCCGAAGGTCCTGTGGACTGGCAGAAACTGGCCTGCGCCCTGGCGACCCGGAGGGCTTTCAGCATCGTCACCGGCGGCCCGGGCACCGGCAAGACCACCACAGTGGTGCGCTTGCTGGCCTTGCTGCAGGCACCGGCCGTCGAAGCCGGCCAACCGTTGCGAATTCGCCTGGCTGCCCCCACCGGCAAGGCGGCGGCGCGCTTGACCGAGTCCATCAGCCAACAGGTCAGGAGCTTGGACGTGGACGACGCGGTGCGTGAACGCATCCCTTGCGATGTGACCACAGTCCATCGCTTGCTCGGCAGTCGACCCGGCACCCGGCATTTTCGCCACCACCGGGGCAATCGATTGCCGCTGGATGTGCTGGTGGTCGATGAAGCGTCCATGATCGATCTGGAGATGATGGCCAATCTGCTGGATGCGCTGCCGGCGCATGCGCGACTGGTGTTGCTGGGAGACAAGGATCAGTTGGCGTCGGTGGAGGCCGGTGCGGTGCTGGGGGATTTGTGCCGAGACGCAGAAGACGGCTGGTACAACGCCCAGACTCGCGCCTGGCTTGAATCGGTCAGTGGCGAAAACCTGGCGGCCAACGATCTGCAGCAAGATCTCGACGGGACCCATCCTTTGGCACAGCAAGTGGTCATGCTCAGGCATTCACGGCGTTTCGGCGAAGGCAGCGGTATTGGTCAGTTGGCCCGCTGGGTCAATCAACAACAACCGGAGCGCGCTCGCCAATTGCTGAAGGGCGGTCAACATGCCGATTTGTTTTCCCTGGCGCTAAAGGGTGAACAAGACGGGAACCTGGAGCGTTTGCTGCTGGAAGGCAAGCCAGAGGGACCACAGGGGTATCGGCACTACTTGAGTGTTCTGCGAGAGCATCGCCCGGACATTGCACGTCCGTTGCAAGACAACTGTTGGGCCGATTGGGCTCGGAAGGTCTTGTCGGCATTCGATGAATTCCAGTTGCTCTGCGCGGTGCGCAAAGGCCCGTGGGGTGTCGAAGGGCTGAACCAACGAATCACCGCCGCGCTGCTCAAGGCTCGTCTGATCGATAGCGATCACCAGTGGTACGAAGGGCGTCCGGTGCTGATGACTCGCAACGACTACGGGTTGGGGTTGATGAACGGCGATATCGGCATTGCCCTCAAGTTACCCGAGCGTGACGGGCCGGATGCCGGCAAGCAGGTCCTGCGGGTTGCCTTTCCTCGTAATGACGGCCAGGGCGGTGTGCGCTTTGTCCTGCCCAGCCGCCTGAACGATGTGGAAACCGTGTATGCCATGACGGTGCATAAATCCCAAGGTTCGGAATTCACCCACACGGCGTTGATTCTCCCGGATGCGTTGAATCCTGTATTGACCAAGGAGCTGGTCTACACCGCCATCACCCGGGGCAAGCAGTGGTTCAGCCTGATCGAGCCACGAGCGGGTGTCTTTGAAGAGGCAGTGCGGCGCAAGGTCAAACGCTTGAGCGGGCTGATGCTCGAGCTTGAGCTGGCGGACTCCATCCCTCGGGTTCGGTGATGGACGGCCCTGGTGGCAACTTTGTCTGTATCGCCCGCAAGTCTATGTAACACGCTGTCTCGCTGGCTTTTTGGCACTGTGCTATCGTTCCGGCACTTATCGCATCGACCAAGAGATTTCCATGGCAGTGGCTGTACGGGAGGCAGTGCGCAGCAAGGGCTGGGAGCAGTTTCTGCTTGCCGGCTTCCTGTGTCTCCTGTCGTCCGTCGGCATCGCCCAGGGAGAAGGCTCCACGACCCAGGCGGAGCAGCGCGCCGAAGCCGTGACCCAAGTGGTATTGGGCATCCTCAGCTACGCCCGTTGGCCTGTCGAGCCAACACAACTGCAACTGTGCATCGTTGGCCCGACCCAGTACACCGACGATCTGGTCAAGGGCACGACTCAGCCCACCGGGCGGCCGGTGAACGTGCAACGGTTGCTGGCTGACCACCCCGACCTCGCCACTGAGTGCAACGCGGTTTATATCGGCAGGCTGACCAGCGACGAACGTACCCGCCTGTTTGCGTCCCTGATCGGCAAGCCGGTGCTGAGCATCAGCGAAGGCGGTGACCAGTGCACAGTGGGTAGCTTGTTCTGCCTGCGGGTCGGCGATGAACAGGTGTCATTCGAGGTCAACCTCGACTCGGTGGCGCGCAGTGGCGTGCGCATCCACCCGAGCGTCTTGCAACTCTCCCGCCGCAGGCCGGCAGCACCATGAGCCTGGGAAAATCTCGGGTCCGTCCCACCCTGGGTTCGGTCATCGGTCGCGGTCATCTGATCGTCGCCCTGGTGGCCATCACCATGGCCAGCGTTTCCCTGACTTTGCTCGGCGTCCTGGCGCTGCGCGTCTACGCCGACCACAACCTGCACTTGATTGCCCGCTCGATCAATTACACGGTAGAGGCGGCCGTGGTGTTCGACGATTCCGCAGCGGCCACCGAAGCACTGGCCCTGATTGCCTCTACCGAAGAAGTCGCCGATGCCCAGGTGTTCAACGAGCACGGTCGGCTGCTGGCGCGCTGGCAGCGGCCGGATACCGGTTTGCTGTCGGAACTGGAAATGCACATCGCCAAGGCGTTCCTGGAAAAGCCCATCAGCCTGCCGATCGTTCACCAAGGGCAGAACATCGGCCGTATACAGTTGGCGGGGCATGGCGGCAGCTTGTTGCGCTTTTTGTTGAGCGGCCTGGCGGGCATTATTTTATGCACGGCAGTGAGCGCCTGGGTGGCGCTTTACCTGGCGCGCCGTCAGCTGCGAGCCATCACCGGGCCGCTGCGCAGCCTGGCCGAAGTGGCGCACGCGGCACGCAGCGAACGAGCCTTGGACCGGCGCGTGCCACCGGCGGCCATTGCCGAACTGGACAACCTGGCCAATGACTTCAACGCCTTGCTCGATGAGCTGGAGTCCTGGCAAACCCACCTGCAAAGCGAAAACGAAACCCTGGCGCACCAGGCCAGCCACGACAGCCTGACCGGCTTGCCGAACCGGGCGTTTTTCGAAGGGCGGTTGATCCGCGCCTTGCGCAACGCCAGCAAGCTCGATGAGCAAGTGGCGGTGTTGTACCTGGACAGCGATCGCTTCAAGGGCATCAATGATAATTTCGGCCACGCCGCCGGGGACGCGGTACTGACCGCCGTGGCGACACGGGTCCGTGCCCAGTTGCGTGAAGATGATTTAGTGGCGCGCCTGGGCGGTGATGAGTTCGCCGTACTGCTCTCGCCCCTGCATAAGGCTGAGGATGCTGAGCGGATCGCCGAAAAAATCATCGCCAGCATGGAAATGCCGATTCAATTGCCCGGCAATGCCTCGGTACTGACCTCCCTCAGTGTCGGCATTGCCATTTACCCCGAGCATGGCGCCACTCCGGGCGCCTTGCTCAATGCCGCCGATGCGGCGATGTACCAGGCCAAGCGTCTCGCCCGAGGCGGCCAGCATACGGCGGGGTCGGATGACCCTGTCGCTGATCTTCAATCAAGGAGTTGATCCGTGCGTTTATCCCCTCAACGTTCCCTGCGCTGGGTCGCGGGTTTTTTGTTTGTCGCTATCCTGGCCCTGACGGGTTGCCAGACTGCACCGCAAAAAGGACTGACCCCAGCCCAAGTAGCGGTGCTCAAGCAGCAAGGATTTCAACTGACTGACGAAGGCTGGGCCTTCGGTCTGTCGGGCAAGGTCCTGTTCGGCAGCGACGTGGAAAACCTCAACCCGCCCAGCACCGAAATTGTCGAGCGGATCGGCAAAGCGTTGCTGGGGGCGGGAATCGAGCGGGTACGCGTCGATGGTCATACTGACGCATCAGGTTCCCCGGCCTATAACGAAAAGCTGTCGATACGCCGGGCCAACAGCGTGGGCAAGGTACTGACGAGCATTGGCATGCATGAAGAGAACGTCCAACTGCGCGGCCTGGGCAGCGCCAACCCTGTCGCCTCCAACGACACCGCCAGCGGCCGCACCGAAAACCGCCGCGTCGCCATCGTGGTCATCGCCGATTAATCGGCGAACACGATTTCGCGGCTTTCCCCCATCAGCAGTGGCTGGTTCTGTTCAGTCACCTCCCTGATGTAATCCCACAACAAAGTAATCCGCTTGAGCTTCCTCAAATCCTCACGGCAGTACATCCAGAACTGCCGGGTGATGGTGATTTCCTCCGGCAACACCGGCAGCAGGCGTGGGTCTTGAGCGGCGAGGAAGCACGGCAGGATTGCCAGCGAGCGCCCTTGCTGGGCGGCGACGAACTGGGCGATGACGCTGGTGCTGCGCAAGTGGGCATGGGCGCCCGGCAGGACGTTGGCCAGGTAGAGCAACTCGGAACTGAACGCCAGGTCATCCACGTAGCTGATGAATGAGTGCTTGCTCAAGTCGGCCGACCGCTGGATAGGCGGGTGGTTGTCCAGGTATTGCTGGGTGGCGTAGAGCTGCAGTCGGTAATCACACAGTTTGCAGCACACATAGGGCCCATGTTCGGGGCGCTCGAGGGCGATGACGATGTCGGCCTCGCGCTTGGAGAGGCTGATGAAGTGCGGCAGGGGCAGGATGTCCACCGAGATGGCGGGGTAGGCTTCGACGAAGTGGCTCAGTTGGGGAGTGATGAAAAAACTGCCAAAGCCTTCGGTGCAGCCCATGCGCACGTGACCGGACAGTGCGACGCCGGAGCCGGACACCTGTTCGCAGGCCATGTGCAGGGTGCTTTCGATGGATTCGGCATAGCCCATCAGCCGCTGGCCTTCAGCCGTCAGGATAAAGCCGTTGGTCCGGGATTTTTCGAACAGCAGCGTGCCCAAGGACGTTTCCAGCGAGCTTATACGTCGCGACACCGTGGTGTAGTCGACTGCCAGGCGCTTGGCTGCCGTGCTGGCCTTGCGGGTACGGGCCACTTCGAGGAAAAACTTGAGGTCGTCCCAATTCAGCGACCCCAGGGAGGTAATGTTTTTTTGCATGATGGACCGGCTTTTATGTGCGTTCTTATTAGATGTTTGCACATCTATACTCCAAAAATCGTCCTATCACCAAGGTGTCTATTACCTTGGCCAGTGCTGAAACAGCGCTCTCTTATAAGAACAAGCCCGGAGGCCAGCATGAACATTTCCCTTACGCCCAGCGATACAGCCCTGCAAACCGTCAAACTGTTGATCAATGGCGAGTGGGTTGAATCCCAGTCCAGTGAATGGCACGACATCGTCAACCCGGCCACTCAGCAAGTATTGGCGAGGGTTCCGTTTGCCACGGCTTCTGAAGTCAATGCCGCCATTGCCGCGGCCCAGCGGGCTTTCCAGACTTGGAAGTTGACGCCCATCGGCGCGCGGATGCGCATCATGCTCAAGCTCCAGGCCTTGATTCGCGAACACTCCAAGCGTATTGCCGCGGTGCTCAGCGCCGAGCAGGGCAAAACCATCGCGGACGCCGAGGGCGATATTTTCCGCGGCCTGGAAGTGGTCGAGCACGCCTGCTCCATCGGCACCCTGCAAATGGGCGAGTTTGCCGAGAACGTTGCCGGTGGCGTGGACACCTACACCCTGCGCCAGCCGATTGGTGTGTGCGCGGGCATTACTCCGTTCAACTTCCCAGCGATGATTCCGCTGTGGATGTTCCCGATGGCGATCGCCTGCGGCAACACTTTCGTGCTCAAGCCGTCGGAACAGGATCCGCTGTCGACCATGCTGTTGGTGGAGCTGGCCGTCGAGGCGGGCGTGCCGGCGGGCGTGCTCAACGTGGTGCATGGCGGCAAGGATGTGGTGGATGCGCTCTGCACCCACAAGGACATCAAGGCAGTTTCCTTCGTCGGTTCGACGGCAGTCGGCACCCACGTGTATGACTTGGCGGGCCGTCATGGCAAGCGCGTGCAGTCAATGATGGGCGCCAAGAACCACGCGGTGGTGTTGCCCGATGCCAATCGCGAGCAGACCCTCAACGCCTTGGTCGGTGCCGGTTTCGGCGCGGCGGGCCAGCGCTGCATGGCCACCTCGGTGGTGGTGATGGTCGGCGCGGCCAAGCAGTGGTTGCCGGAACTGAAGGCCTTGGCACAAAAGCTCAAGGTCAACGCCGGCAGCGAGTCGGGCACGGACGTCGGCCCGGTGATCTCCAAGCGGGCCAAGGCGCGAATCCTGGAATTGATCGAAAGTGGCGTGAAGGAAGGCGCGAAGCTGGAGCTTGATGGCCGTGGCATCAGCGTGCCGGGTTTCGAGCAGGGCAACTTTGTCGGCCCGACTTTGTTTTCCGGTGTGACCACCGACATGCGTATCTACACCGAAGAAATCTTCGGCCCGGTGCTGGTGGTGTTGGAAGTCGACACGCTCGACCAGGCAATTGCCCTGGTCAACGCCAACCCGTTTGGCAATGGCACCGGCCTGTTCACCCAGAGCGGCGCGGCGGCGCGTAAATTCCAGAGCGAAATCGACGTCGGCCAGGTGGGCATCAACATCCCGATCCCAGTGCCGGTACCGTTCTTCAGCTTCACCGGTTCCCGCGGTTCGAAACTCGGCGACCTCGGTCCCTACGGCAAACAAGTGGTGCAGTTCTACACTCAAACCAAGACCGTTACCACGCGCTGGTTCGATGATGACAGCGTCAATGACGGTGTGAACACCACCATCAATTTGCGTTAAGGAGCCGGACATGAAGATCGCATTTATCGGCCTGGGCAACATGGGCGCTCCCATGGCGCGCAATCTGCTCAAGGCCGGCCATTCGTTGAATCTGTTCGACCTGAACCAGACGGTACTGGCCGAACTGGCAACGCTGGGCGGCACGATCAGCGCTTCGCCGCGTGATGCAGCCCAGGATGCAGCTCTGGTGATTACCATGCTGCCGGCCGCTGCTCATGTACGTAGCGTCTGGTTGGGCGAGGACGGTGTGCTGGCCGGCATTGCCGCTGGCACGCCTGCCGTGGATTGCAGCACCATCGATCCCCAGACCGCCCGTGATGTCGCCGCTGCTGCGGCCAAGCAAGGCGTGGTGATGGCGGATGCCCCGGTCTCCGGCGGCACCGGCGGTGCGGCGGCCGGCACGCTGACCTTCATGGTTGGCGCGACCGCTGAGTTGTTTGCCACCTTGCAGCCAGTGTTGGCGCAGATGGGCCGTAACATCGTGCATTGCGGTGAAGTCGGCACCGGACAGATCGCCAAGATCTGCAACAACCTGCTGCTGGGGATTTCCATGGTCGGCGTCAGCGAGGCGATGGCTTTGGGCGATGCCTTGGGGATCGACACCCAGGTGCTGGCCGGCATTATCAACAGCTCGACGGGCCGTTGCTGGAGTTCGGATACCTACAACCCATGGCCGGGCGTGATTGAAACGGCGCCAGCATCCCGCGGATATACGGGCGGCTTTGGCGCTGACTTGATGCTCAAGGACCTGGGGCTGGCAACCGAAGCCGCGCGGCAGGCCCGCCAACCGGTGGTGATGGGGGCGGTGGCGCAGCAGTTGTATCAGGCGATGAGCCAGCGGGGCGAGGGCGGCAAGGATTTCTCAGCGATTGTTAACAGCTATCGCAAGCCGCAATAGGGCTTTGTTGTTCCCAGGCCGTTGTGGTGAGGGGATTTATCCCCGAGGTCCGGCAACCTGAAAGTTGTTTTCCGAGAGACCATGTCGGGTGGTCTCTCGGTTTTTGTTTCAGGCAAAGACGAAATATTTGCGCACGGTTTCGACCACTTCCCACGTGCCCTTCATTCCCGGCTCGACGACAAAGATATCACCGGCACGCAGATGGATCGGCGCCATGCCATCCGGGGTTATGACGCAGTAGCCTTCCTGGAAATGGCAGTATTCCCACTTCACATAATCCACACGCCATTTGCCAGGCGTGCAAATCCAGGTGCCCATGATCTTGCTACCGTCTTCGCTGGTGTAGGCGTTGAGGTTGACGGTGTGCGGGTCGCCTTCGAGTTTCTCCCATTTGCAGGCGTCGAGGACAGGCAGTGGATGGGTGTCGCGCAGGACAGTGATGGGGGCGGTCATGTGAGCTCCGGAAGAGTCAAAAGAGAACCGGCACCCTAGCGCGGCGCAGCGAAGGATAGATGCCTGTGCTCGACACTGGGCTATCCAGAAGCGCGCATCACTCGGCCAGATGCCGGGCCAGGGCCTTGGCGTAGGCGGGCAAACCTTCGAAGTTGCGCGCACATAGCAGCAGTGCCCGGTGCGCCCAAGATTCTTGCAGCGGGACGTACCGATAGGAGGCCTGGGCCGGGCGACGCAGGACTGCAGCTTGCGGCACGACGGCGATGCCTGCGCCTTGGGCGACCATGCGAATGACTCCGTCGAAACTGTCGGCGCGAATACGGATCTGCATGCGCATCCCGGTATGCAGCGCCTGTTCCTCGAGATAGATGGCCAAGGCGCTGGAGGCGTTCAGGCCTACATAGTGGTGGCTCAAGGTCTCGCCGAAGCTTGGGGTTCGGCCGTCAGCCAATGGATGTCCAGAGGGTAGGATCAGTACCAGTGGGTCGTCGCGAAAGGGCCAGGTCTGAAGGCTGTCGGTGTCCACCGCGTCGGAAACGATCCCAAGGTCCGCCGCGCCCTCGCGCAGCGCATGGGTGATTCGTGAGCTGGGCAATTCCTGCTGATCGATGTCCAGGTTGGGGTGGGCCTTCAAGAAACCGGCCAGTAGTTCGGGCAGGTATTCGGTCAGGGCGCTGGTGTTGCACAACAACCTTACCCGGCCTTTGACGCCCTGGGCGTATTCGGCCAGGTCCTGTTGCATATGCTCGACATGTTGCAGCAGGACCCGGGCATGCTGCGCCAGGGCCTTGCCGGCCGGCGTCGGGATTACCCCGCGTCGGCCGCGTTCGAGCAGCGCCGTTCCCAGGGACGATTCCATGGCTCGGACTCGTGCACTGGCCGCCGCCAGGGATAAATGGCTGCGGGCGGCACCGGCGGTGATATTGCCGGTGTCGAGGATGTGCAAGTAGAGGCGCAGGTCGGTGAGGTCGAAGTGCATGGCTAAGGGATCCTGTGCCGTGTTCAGTGGTGGCTGATCTGCCGCCATCGCGAGCTGGCTCGCCTCCACAGGGGGCTGCATTTCAATGTGGGAGCGAGCCTGCTCGCGATGGCGTCGGTAGCATCAACAAAATCATCAGCCTCTCGCTGTGCAAGAGGCACCATCAGTATATGGCAGATTTTCAAGCCAAGGCCGCGGGCGCACGATAGCCCCATGAACACACTCATCGATTTTTATCAGAACCTCGGTCTGATGCTGACATTGCTGGTGATTGGTACCTTTGTGCTGGCCGGTACCATCAAGGGCGTGATAGGCCTCGGCCTGCCGACTGTCTCCATGGGCTTGCTCGGTCTGGCTATGGCGCCGGCGCAGGCTGCGGCGCTGCTGATCATTCCAGCGACCCTGACCAACCTCTGGCAGCTGGCCTTCGGCGGTCACCTGCAAGCACTGGTTCGGCGCTTGTGGGCGCTGCTGCTGGCGATTTTCCTTGGCACCGGACTCGGCACGCTGTGGATCGGCATGACGGGCGGGACCTGGGTGGTACGAGGCTTGGGTGGCGCGTTGTTGCTGTACGCGCTGAGTGGGTTGTTTCTGCCTACGTTACGGGTCAGTGCCCACGCAGAGCCTTGGCTTGCCCCGCTCTGCGGGTTGCTCACCGGCATCATCACTTCCGCCACCGGGGTGTTCGTCATTCCGGCGGTGCCCTATCTGCAGGCATTGGGCTTGAGCAAGGATGAACTGGTGCAAGCCCTGGGTCTGTCATTCACTGTTTCCACCCTGGCATTGGCCGCCGGCCTGCTGTGGCGCGGCGCCTTGGGTGGTGGCGAACTGGGTGCTTCGATGCTGGCGCTGGTCCCGGCGCTGCTGGGGATGTGGCTGGGGCAGTGGCTACGCCAGCGAATCAGCGCCGTGCTGTTCAAACGGGTATTTTTCATCGGCCTCGGTGTGCTCGGCGGCCACTTGCTGATCAGCGGCTAGCCGAGGACGGGCTGAGCATGTCGACCCGGCGGATGTCGAAATCGCGTTCCAGGTAATCCATGCGCTGCTCGAAAAACTGCTTCATGTGCGGCAGGTTCGAATGTATATCCAGGTGCGCCTGGGAGGCCCAGATTTCATAGAAGATGAACAGTGTAGGGTCTTGCTGGTCCCGTAGCATGTGATATTCGATGCAGCCGGGCTCGGCACGACTTGGCTCGACGTAGGCACGGAAAAGCGCTTCGAAGGCTTCGGATTTTTCCGGACGGGTTTTGGCGTGAAGGATAAAACCGTGCAATTGGCTCATCGGAGAATCTCGATAATTGGAAGTCCGCGAAATTCTAAGGCAACAATAAGCCGTTGATTCGTGCGTATGGGTCAAAACAGTTTTGCACTTGTGGCGCTTATTCCGCCCGAGTCTCATCGGTACTCTGCCGCCATCGTTTTCAATCCTTCCATTCGGCGCCATGTATTTGGTCCATGCCGAGGAAACCCGATGAGGCCCACATGAAAAAAGTCCTGTTGCTCAATGGTGGCAAACAATTCGCTCATTCCGACGGTCGTTATAACGCGACCCTTCACGACACGGCGGCCAGCGTGCTGGACCGCGGTGGTTTCGACATCAAGACCACCTTTATCGACGGTGGCTACGACATCAAGGAAGAAGTGGCGAAATTCCTTTGGGCCGACGTGATCATTTACCAGATGCCGGGCTGGTGGATGGGCGCGCCGTGGACCGTAAAGAAGTACATCGACGAAGTGTTCACCGAAGGCCACGGCAGCCTCTATGCCAGCGACGGCCGGACCCGCTCCGATGCCTCGCAGAAGTACGGCAGCGGTGGCCTGGTGCAGGGCAAACAGTACATGTTGTCGCTGACTTGGAACGCCCCGCAGCAAGCCTTCGACGACCCGACCGATTTCTTCGAAGCCAAGGGCGTGGACGCGGTGTACTTCCCGTTTCACAAGGCCAACCAGTTCCTGGGCATGACCGGCCTGCCGACCTTCCTCTGCGTGGACGTGATGAAGCGGCCGGACATCGCGACCGATGTGGCGCGGTATGAGCAGCATCTGATCGAGGTGTTCGGTCTTTCTCGGTAATCCGGCTACCATCGGGGCCTGCCTGAGTTGCATTTCCAGAGAGGACGCCCGTGAAAGCCAGATCCGACGAACTACAGATTTTCGTCTGCGTGATCGAGTGCGGATCCATCTCCGCCGCCGCCGAACAAGTCGGGCAGACACCGTCGGCGGTCAGTCGCACGTTGTCGCGCCTGGAGGCCAAGCTCGACACCACGCTGATCAACCGCACCACGCGGCGCATGGACCTGACCGAGGAGGGCAAGTACTTTTTCGAACAGGCCAAGGGTATCCTCGACCAGATGGATGAGCTGGAGGAGCGCCTGTCGTCCCGCCAGAAAAATCCCGCCGGACGTTTGCGCATCAACGCGGCCTCGCCGTTCATGCTGCACGCCATCGTCCCGCACATCGAAGAATTCCGCAGGCTCTACCCGGACATCCAGCTCGAGCTGAACAGCAACGATTTGATCATCGACCTGCTGGAGCAAAGTACGGACGTTGCCATCCGCATTGGAACACTCACCGACTCGACGCTCCACGCCCGCTCCCTGGGCTGCAGCCCGTTGCACATCCTGGCCAGCCCGGCCTACCTGAAGCAGCACGGCACACCGTCAAGCGTCGCCGAGCTGGCGGACCATGCGCTGCTGGGGTTCGCCCAGAATGATGGGCTCAATCAATGGCCGCTGCGTCATCTCCACGGCGATCGCTGGCCGATCCAACCCGCCATCAGCGCGTCCAGCGGCGAGACCGTGCGCCACCTGGCATTGCAAGCGCAGGGCATTGCCTGCCTGTCGGACTTCATGACCCGTGAAGACATCCGAGTCGGTCGACTCAAGGTGCTGCTGGCCGATGCCAATAGCGGCTATCGTCAGCCGATCAATGCGGTGTACTACCGAAACTCCCAACTGGCGCTGCGAATCCAGTGCTTCCTGGACTTTATCCAGGGCAAGCTCGCCGAATACGCTTCGCGGGAATTCGCCGCCGAGCCCACTGCAGAACCCTGTGGGAGCGAGCCTGCTCGCGAAGGCGATATGTCAGTCGATTAAAATGTTGCCTGACACGCCGCATTCGCGAGCAAGCTCGCTCCCACAGGTTTTGTACCGGCGGCATCTTTAGTCGTGCTGCACGCCCGCGCGCTTGAGCATTTGTTTGCAGCGTTCGGACAGGTGAAATACCCGCAGGTGTTTGCCGGCCTTGCTGTAGCGCTCGCGCAGGGTTTTGAGGGCGGCGATCGCCGAGTAGTCGACGAAGCGCAAGTGCCGGCAATCCAGGGTCACTTGGGCCGGGTCGTTGGCCGGGTCGAACAGGTTGAGGAACGGCGTCGTCGAGGCGAAGAACAGCGTGCCGTGCAGGCGATAGAGTTTGCTGCCGTCGGCTTCCAGTTGCGCGTCGGCATACAGTTCCCGGGCCTGTTGCCAGGCGAAGTTGAGCGCCGCGATGACGATGCCGCAGAGCACGGCGATGGCCAGGTCGGTGAACACCGTGATGACCGTCACCGCGATGATCACCAGCACGTCGTTTCTCGGGACTTTGTTGATCACCCGCAGCGAGGCCCAGGCAAACGTCTGTTGCGATACCACGAACATCACCCCCACCAGCGCGGCGAGCGGGATGCGCTCGATCAGTGGCGACAGGAACAACACGAACAGCAACACCATGACCCCAGCCACCACGCCCGACAGCCGTCCACGTCCGCCCGAACTGAGGTTGATCATCGTCTGGCCGATCATGGCGCAACCACCCATGCCGCCGAACAGGCCGGAGGCCACGTTGGCCGCACCCAACGCCACGCACTCGCGATCCGGATAACCACGGCTCTGGGTGATTTCATCGGTGAGGTTCAAGGTCAGCAGGGTTTCCAGCAGGCCGACCATGGCCATGATCACCGCATAGGGCGCGACGATCAGCAAGGTCTCCAGGTTCCACGCAATATCCGGCCACGCAAAGGCTGGCAAGCCGCCGGCGATGTGCGCCATGTCCCCCAGCGTTCGGGTTGGCAGGCCGAGCAGGTAGACCGCCAGGCCGACGCCGAGGATTGCCACCAACGCCGGCGGCACGCTGCGGGTCAGGCGCGGCAACAGGTAGACGATGGCCATGGTCAGCGCCACCAGGCCGGCCATCAGGTACAGCGGAGCGCCGCTGAGCCAGGCCTCGCCATTCTTGAAGTGTTCCAGTTGAGCCAGTGCAATCACAATCGCCAGGCCGTTGACGAAGCCGAGCATCACCGGATGCGGCACCATGCGCACCAGCTTGCCCAGGCGCAACAGCCCGAACGCCATCATGATCAGCCCGCCCAGCAGCACGGTGGCCAACAAGTACTGCACGCCGTGCTGCACCACCAGCGCGACGATCACTACCGCCATCGACCCCGCCGCTCCCGACACCATGCCCGGACGTCCGCCGAACAGGGCCGTCAGCGTACAGATGATAAACGCGCCGTAGAGTCCCATCAGCGGGTTGAGATGGGCCACCAGGGCGAAGGCGATGCACTCGGGAAGCAAGGCGAAGGACGTGGTGAGGCCGGCGAGGACGTCGGCGCGAAGGCGTGCTGGTTTCATGGGATACCTGACTGGGGCACCGGCTGAGTATCGATTGCCGGGCATGATGCAAAAACAGGTGCGGATGGTACGGAATTGAGGGCGGAGCGGCCAGCCGTTGGTCGATTTGTATTGATGGGAATCTGGGCCACTGCGTGCCCCAGCGGGAGCAAGCTCCCTCGCCACGGAGGGCAATGAAAATCCTCTGGTGGATTTTCATCAGCACCGTTTCTCGATGTCCGTCAGCGACATTTCTTGTCTGTGTACGAAAGTTACTTTCAATGGGTTTGAAGATTGCTCGTCGAAATGATTTATGAGTTTCACAACACATCGACGTCACCCCATTCGAGGAGTCACGCATGGCACCTGCTTTCGGTTATTGGCTGTTGGTCTACGCCGCCATCGCCATCATTGCGCTGATCGTTCTGATCGCCCGTTACCGGCTCAATCCGTTCATCGTGATTACGCTGGTGTCCATCGGCCTGGCGTTGCTGGCCGGCATGCCGCCCTCCGGTGTGGTGGGCGCATACGAGGCGGGTGTCGGCAAGACGCTGGGGCACATCGCGCTGGTGGTGGCGCTGGGGACGATGCTCGGCAAGATGATGGCCGAGTCCGGCGGGGCGGAGCGCATGGCGCAGACGCTGATCGAGCGCTTCGGCGAGCGCAACGCCCATTGGGCAATGGTGTGCATCGCCTTCCTGGTCGGGCTGCCGTTGTTTTTCGAAGTCGGTTTCGTGCTGCTGGTGCCCATCGCATTCACCATCGCCCGGCGCGTGGGCGTGTCGATCCTGATGGTGGGGCTGCCGATGGTCGCCGGGTTATCGGTGGTCCATGCGCTGGTGCCGCCACACCCGGCGGCGATGCTGGCGGTGCAGGCGTTCCAGGCCTCGGTGGGGCAGACCCTGCTGTACGCGATCCTGATCGGCATTCCGACCGCGATCATCGCCGGTCCCCTGTACGCCAAATTCATCGTGCCGCGTATCCAGTTGCCGGCCGAAAACCCGCTGGAGCGGCAATTTCTCGACCGCGAGCCGCGCGCCAGGCTGCCGGGTTTCGGCGTGACCCTGGGGACCATCCTGCTGCCGGTCATCCTGATGCTGATCGGCGGCTGGGCCAACCTGATCTCCACGCCGGGCAGCGGTTTCAACCAATTCCTGCTGTTCATTGGCAACTCGGTGATCGCCTTGCTGCTGGCGACCATCCTCAGCTTCTGGACCCTGGGCCTGGCCCAGGGCTTCAATCGCGAGTCGATTCTCAAGTTCACCAACGAATGCCTGGCCCCGACGGCCAGCATCACCCTGCTGGTGGGCGCCGGGGGCGGTTTGAATCGAATCCTGGTGGACGCCGGCGTCACGCAGCAGATTGTTGGCCTGGCCCAGGAATTCCAATTGTCACCGCTGGTCATGGGCTGGTTGTTCGCCGCCCTGATGCGCGTGGCCACGGGCTCGGCCACGGTGGCGATGACCACCGCCTCGGGTATCGTCGCGCCCGTGGCGATCGGCCTGGGTTATCCCCATCCCGAACTACTGGTGCTGGCCACCGGGGCCGGGTCGGTTATCTTTTCCCACGTCAACGACGGCGGCTTCTGGCTGATCAAGGAATACTTCAATATGACCGTCACGCAAACCTTCAAGACCTGGACCGTGCTCGAGACGCTGATTTCCGTGGTCGCGTTCGGCCTGACCCTCGGGCTTGCACAGTTGCTTTGACGCAGCACAACCCACAGGAGCCGTCATGGACATCCTTTACCAGATCCGCTCCCGCCAGGACTCCTTCAGCGCCGGCGAAGGACGCATCGCCCGGCTGATGCTCGACGACGTAGGATTTGCCGCCTCCGCCAGCCTCGATGAACTGGCCCAGCGAGCGGAAGTCAGCAGCGCCACGCTGTCGCGTTTCGCCCGCACCGTCGGCTGCCGTGATCTTCGTGACTTGCGCCTGCAACTGGCCCAGGCCAGTGGTGTCGGCAGCCGGTTTCTCGACCCGGCCGGCGCGCCCGAGCAGTCGGCGTTTTATGGGCAGATTGTCGGCGATATCGAATCGACCCTGCGCCAACACCTGTCGGGGTTCGAAGAGTCGCGATTCGACGATGCCGTGCGAATGATCGGCAAGGCGCGGATGATCCATGCGTTCGGGCTCGGTGGCTGGTCGGCGTTGTGCAGCGAAGAATTGCAGGTGCGGCTGGTGCGTTTTGGCTACCCGATCGCCGCGTGCCGTGACCCGGTGATGATGCGCATCACCGCCACATCGTTGAGCGAGGCGCATCTGGTCATTGCGTGTTCGCTGACAGGCATCACGCCGGAGCTGCTCGGAGCGGTTGAGCTGGCCCGTGGCTACGGCGCGCCGATTCTCGCCATCACCCGCGCCGGTTCACCGCTCGCCCAACTGGCCGATGTGGTGCTACCGCTGCAAGGCGCCGAAACCTCATTCATCTATAAACCCACGGCGGCGCGCTACGGCATGCTGCTGGCCATCGACGTGCTCGCCACCGAGCTGGCGCTGGCCCATCCCGAAGACAATCAAGAGCGGCTGCGGCGGGTCAAACTCGCCCTGGACGATTACCGCGGCGGCGACGATCACCTGCCGCTGGGAGACTGAGATGTTGTACGACACGCTAATCCGCAATGCGCTGGTCATCGACGGCAGCGACACACCCGGCTACAGCGCTGATGTAGCGGTTCGCGCCGGTCGCATCGAGCGCATCGGCAGCCTGGGCGATGCCCGGGCGGTGGAAGAAGTCGACGCCGCTGGCCGCGTGCTGGCGCCGGGCTTCATCGATGTGCACACCCACGACGACACCGTGGTGATCCGCCAACCGCAGATGTTACCCAAACTCAGCCAGGGCGTGACCACGGTCATCGTCGGTAACTGCGGCATCAGCGCTTCACCGGTCAGCCTGCGTGGCGATCCGCCGGACCCGATGAACCTGCTCGGCACCGCCCAAGCGTTCGCTTACCCTCGCTTCGCTGATTATCGGCAGGCGGTGGCGGCGGCCATGCCTGCCGTCAACGTCGCGGCGCTGGTGGGGCATACGGCGTTGCGCAGCAACCATATGGATGATTTGTTGCGCACGGCTACCGGGGACGAAATCGCCGCCATGCGCCAGCAACTGCGCGAAAGCCTGGAGGCCGGCGCCCTTGGCCTGTCCACTGGCCTGGCCTACGCCAGCGCGTTTTCAGCCTCCACTGACGAGGTGATGCAACTGGCCGAGGAGTTGAGCGCCTTCGGCGCGATCTACGCCACTCACCTGCGCAGCGAATTCGAACCGGTGCTCGAAGCCATGGATGAGGCGTTCCAGATCGGCCGTCACGCCCGCAGTCCCGTGATCATTTCCCACCTCAAATGTGCCGGGGCCGGTAATTGGGGACGCAGCCCACAGGTGCTCGCAGCGCTGGAAAACGCCGCGCAAGGTCATCCCGTCGGCTGCGACTGTTACCCCTACGCGGCAAGTTCCTCGACCCTGGATCTCAAGCAAGTGACCGATGCCCATCGCATCACCATCACCTGGTCGACAGCGCATCCGCAGGTCGGTGGCCGCGACCTTGCCGACATCGCCGGCGAGTGGAATGTGTCGCTGCTGGAGGCGGCGCGTCGCCTGCAACCGGCCGGTGCGGTGTACTACGGCATGGACGAAGGTGACGTCAGACGGATCCTCGCCCACCCACTGTCCATGGTGGGCTCCGACGGTCTGCCTGAGGACCCGTTTCCCCATCCGCGCCTCTGGGGCGCTTTCCCACGGGTGCTGGGACATTTCAGTCGTGACGTCGGGCTTTTTCCCCTACACACCGCTGTGCACAAGATGACCGGCCTTTCCGCGGCGCGATTCGGCTTGAAGGAACGGGGTGAAATCCGGGAAGGCCATTGGGCAGACCTGGTGTTGTTCAATCCGCAGACCATTCGCGACGTTGCCGACTTCAACGAGCCGCAACGGGCCGCCGAAGGCATCGATGGGGTATGGGTCAACGGTGCCTTGAGTTATGGCGGGGGCCAGGCGAATGGGCGCAGGGAAGGGCACTTTCTGCCGCGCGACGGCGACTTGCGCCCAGGATTCAGGGTTTGACGGTTATAAGCGGCTGAATTTACTCTAATTGACGCCACAATAATGGCACTGCGACACTAAAGAAGCCGGGGCCAAGGCCGAAGTATTAAGGTCACCCGTCTAAACTGGGTATTTTCAGCCAGGGAGCAACCCATGAGCTTCGGTAAAACCACTCCGATCCTGAGGATCTTCGATGAAGCCAAAGCGTTGGCGTTCTATGTCGATTTCCTGGGCTTTACCGTCGACTGGCAGCATCGCTTCGGTGACAATTTTCCGCTGTATTTGCAAGTCTCCCGTGGCGACTGTGTGTTGCACCTGAGCGAGCATCATGGCGATTGCACACCCGGCTCGGCGCTGCGGATCGAGACCGATGAGCTGGAAGCGTTCCAGGCGCAGCTGCTTGCCAAGGATTACCGCTATGCTCACCCGCAGATCCAGGCCATGCCCTGGGGCAGCCAGGACATGACCATCAGTGATCCGTTTGGCAATCGCCTGGTGTTCACCAACGCAATCAGCGTTTGAGCCGCGTCATCTTCTGTTCCGACTACCTCCTGGGCGAACACGTGAAGCCTCGTTCAGTTCCTGGACGCGAGCGTTGTACCCGGCGTAGTCGACGACGGTGCGTCCGGTGGGCACGGTGATTTGTGAAGGAAGGATCCCACTGCAATTGATGCACGCAGGGAATGGCTCGGGGGCGTCCCCCCTGGATATCCTGTCAGTCAGTATCGTGGTGTCCGAAAGCATTCTTTCCGCTCTGTCCGGGTAGAGCGCTACGATGGAATTCGCCAGCCGCACTTCCGCATGGGCTCCGGGCCCGCCAGCAAGCATCGGCATGATCCCGTCCATTTTCTCGATATGGGTTTCGATCCAATCCCGGGTGGGTTGTTGCAGTTGGTGGACCTGATCGGTCAACCGGCTCAGCGTCGGAGCGTCTTTCAGGACGTCTTCCTCTATTTCCACATTATGGAACATGTCGTTTTTTGCGGCGGCGTAGCGGCTGGATAAATCAGTCAGGTAGTCGGCGGTATTACCGATCCGATAAGTGCCGAAATTCAAATAGTATTCCTGAGGCGTGGCGGTCCTGGCCCTGCCGTCATAATCGCGGTCCACGCCTTTGTAGCCCCTCATGCTGCCTTGCGGTTTTGGAAGATTGAAAAAGTCGCTGAGCCCAACTCCTTCGGTCTTGATGTAGCCATAGGAGTGCGCGAGAAACTCGCGGCCCACTAACTCACCACTGAGAAACTGATCGGACGTTTTATCGTAGGAGTCCGGCATCAAACGATAGGAATAGTCACCCTGGGCAGAATCCATGATTTCCTGGGAACGGGCCCGGCCCCAGCTTTCGAATTCCTTGAGTTCTTCATCCCTCATCAGGCCTGAAGGGTCGATGAATCTCATCGGGTTGTTCCCCACCATGCAATACAGGTTCAACCCATCCACCGCCCCCGCCGGATCGGGGCTGATCCAACGTTGCAGCCACGGCGCGTAATACCTTTGCCCGTAGTAGTACAGGCCGCTGGCATCACGCTCCTTGCCGGAATAGCGAATGGTCCGGTAGTCGGCTTCCACGGCCGAGCGGGACGCTGCCCAAGCGGTTCCGCCATAGGGCAGGTAGCTTTCCTGGCTGATCAGCCAGCCTTCATCGTCGAGCTCCAACGAGCTGGAACCCAGGTGATCGTCGAGGCAGTAGCGCAGTTGGTTTGACGCGATGCCGGCCGGACGGCCTTGCGTCCAATGCAAATATCTCACGCTGCAACGACCGGCCTGCAGGGTGATGACCTCCAGGCGTTCGTTCTGACGGGTATGGATTTCCAGGCCCGGCAGGTAACGGACCTCCCTGGTGTGCGTCACCGTCGACGCATGGGTGACCTGTATTTTGCGCACCCGTTGACCCGCGCTGTCGTAGCTATAGCGTTCAAGGTCATGCTGGCCGTCTGCGCGCTGTACCAATGTCACGCTGGCGAGTTGATTGCGCGTCGTCCATTCCAGCGCCCGGCCTGGATGCAGGACCTGTGAGTTGCCGTTGGCATCGAAGTGTGCGGCTTTGTTCCAGGACAGCAGGCGATTGCTGTTGGCGGCGATGTGCAGTGTCCGGGTGTAGTTGTTACGGTCGCGAACATGGCGCAGTTGGATCAGGTTGCCACCGGCGTCGTACTCGTAGTGCTCGGTAAACTGGAACAGTTGCTGGGCGTCGAACGGTACCCTGCCGAAGGCCGGAAGGCTCGGGTTGCCGGTCAGCCCCGCCGCTTCACGGCCCGTGGCACGGGTCAATTGATAGAGGCTGTCGTAGGCGAACTTGTAAGTGGCGTCGACCCGCTGGTTGCTGCCGAACCGCGCCGGTTGGGCCCGGTCCTCGATCTGGGTCACGTTACCCACTGCGTCATAGCTGTAGTGCAGGTCCTGCAAGATGCTGGCTGACACCGATGCGCTGAGTGAGGTCAATCGACCGCTGGCCGGATCGAACACCGCACGACTGACCACGCCATTACCGGCGACCTGGGATTCGACTTGGCCGGACGCGTTGTAGACCAGGTCTTTCACGATGCTTTTGTACGTCGTCGCCCCCGTTACTTTCAGGCTCACCGACTTGAGTTGGCCCGCCACATCAAACGCGTAGCGTTGTTGGTGCAAGGCCGCATCTGACTGCAGGATGGGTTGCGCCAATGCGTCGTAGCGCCATTGCGTTGTGTAGCCGTCGCCCTTTTCCAACAGCACGTCGCGTTCCGCCTCAGCGGACGGCCAGTGCGCTTGTGTGGCATCGAGGAGGAAGTGCCGGGTTTGGCTAAGCGGCTTGGCGCAGAGCGCGTATTCGCTGATGAACAAGCTGCCCGCGCTGTCATCGTGGCGGGTGAGGGCGCCGCATAGATTGCGTGCCGCAGATGCTGGCGAGCTGTCGCCGTAGCGCAGGCATTCGACCTGGCGTGGATCCTGGCCTGGCGCATATTCACGGATGGCGATCGTCCTCAACTGATCATCGTAGGTCGTGTGCCAGTGGTTTCCCCGTTGGTCCCAGCGGCGCAGGATCTGCCCGGCGACGCCAGGCAGGCTCAAGCGCCAGCCGGCATCGACACTGTTCACCAACAGCGGTCTGCCGCCAAGGCTGTAGAGGGTCGTCAGGTTGGCTTCGGGCGCTGCGCCGAACAGCCGGGGATCCCACTGCGCAGCCAGGCGTCCAGCCGTGTCGTGGTGCTGGCGGGTGACACGCGTCAGAGACTGTTCTTCTGCGTTGCGCCGACAGTAGGCGACCTGCCGCACGGGCAGGCCTCGGCTGTCGACAGCGTTGATGGTCGGTGTCTTGCGGTGAAGGCGCGGGTTCATGCCTCACCTCCGTTTGCCTGGACGTGTTCGGCCATGACTTTTTCCAGAGTGTCGTTCTCATCCTCGTCCAGGGCATACCAGGCGTAGCGGGTTTGGCGCCGCATCAGGGAAAGGCCATTTTGCTGGGCAAGACGGGTGCGGGTAGGGCGGCCCAACGCGTCGTAGAACTGCTGGTCAAAATGGCCGAACCGGCGTAATGACGCGTCGTTGATGTAGCGATGCTGATTAGCAAAGTAGGGACGATAGAGGCGGATCGGCAAACCTTTATGGTTGTATTCCACGCGTTCACTGACACGCCAGCGTGTTGGCGCGGTTTGCTCCACAGGGGTTGCGTCCTTGAGTGTCAGCGCTCCATTGGCATCGATGATGTAGGCCATGCCCGACTCGACCCGTTGTTTGCTTTGCAGTGTTCGACCGAAGCCGTCGAAGCAGGTGATGGCGATGCGAATCTGCTGCTGGTCGTCAGTGGGATAACGGTCAGCCGTCAGCACGGCGATGTGTACCGGTTCACGGATGGCGGCATCTATTTCTTGTTTCAGTTTCAGTTCGTCGACCGAGAGTATGCGCAGGTCCGCCAGTCGCGCCCGCGCCGATGCGCAGATGTGCCCGCCGGGCAGCAGATCGTGATTGAGCACGCAACGCGCCAGCCACTCGCTGTCGACCAGAGCGCCCTTCGATACGCAACCCATCCAACTGAACGGGGCGTAATAGAGCGCGGTGGCGGCGTTCTGTAACGCCTCCGAGCTCTGTTCGATCGCCTCATTCGGCGTATTGAAGCTTGGTCGCTCGAACTGCGCGATGGGCAGGAAACCCACGGGTGTGTTGTTTTCTTTGCCGTAGAAAGTCGTGGCCAAAATCTGGCCGAAGGCATCAACGCGGCCCTCCTGTGTGTTGCCGTTGGGATCGGTAATGCGCCATGGCACAAGCGTGCGGTAATCGTAGAGCGCCCTTGTGACGCGGCCATCGGGCACTTTGAACGCGGTGATGCAACAGTGATAGGCGTCGTAGCTGAACGTGGTCAACCCATGGCTTTCACTGGCCTGCTGGGTCTGGATTTTGTAGAAGCCTTGCAATGGGGCATAGGTTGCAAAGCCGCTCTTGACTGACCAGAGCCTGCCCTGCGGCGATGTCGCGGGAAGAAAGGCATCCATGTGGTGGTAACCGATGCTTTCCAGCAACTCATGCTGGGGGCGCGAGGCTTGTGGCAACACGTGGAAAGCTTGCAAGGCTGTGTCGTCCAGCTCGGCGGTTTCCAGGTGATCGCTTAGGGCTTCGAAGTGTGCGACGCCGTCCGGCAGGGTTTTTGCGGTTCTGGCGTCCTTGTAGCGGTGCACGGACAGGCTCGTCAGAACGCTTTGGGTTGCCCAGGTCGTTTCCTCGGTCAGTTCGATGAGCTTTTCATACGACATGCCCCGTGTGCTAAGCCCTCCGGCCTGCGGTGCCTTGGGTCTTTTGTGCGCATTGGTCCGCTGGCGATACGGTAGGCCCAGGCGCCAACCTTGGGGTGCGGGGAGATGTATATATACGGCGCGGGTTTCGCTCAGGTAATGGAACTGTTGCACCGGATCGTGAGCATCGCGCCACCAGCGTTGCTGGTCGATGTCACTGAACGGCGGAGGATCGTCGACGGTTTTTCGTCGGGCGTAGTGGGCGGTGATGCTGTGGGCCAGAGCGCCATAGGCGTCATGGTGCAGGTTGAAGGTGTGCTGGCATTGCGGATCGTCGGTGATGCCCTCGTACTGGTAGCGGATGGATTCGAGCAGCAGCGGCAATGAACTGGCGTAGGGCAAATGACCGGTGGATGCCTGGAGCAAGCGTATTCGATAGCGGTTTTCCTGGACCGAATACAACGTCCTCCCGTTCAACTGTGGATCGACACCGAAGACCTCGCTGCGGAGCAGACGACCATTCAGCGCGCGCGACATCTCAACGACGATGGTGGACGTTGGCGAGGCAATGAGCGTGTCGCCCCCGCTTTCAGGCTGGTATTGGCACAGGACCGTCGGGCCCAACGCGGCGGCTTGCGTGTCGGCGCGGCTATAGCCGAGGCGGGGCAGGTCCAGCGCTTGTCCGGTGTGGAACCAGGTTTTTGTCAGGCTCGGCGCTGTGAAATCCGGCGAGTCGGCGTTGCCGGGGCGGGTCTCCTGATCGGTTTTCAGCAGCAGGCCGAAGCCGCAAAACTCCCGTTCGATACCGTCGTAATAACCTTGGCGGTAAGCGAAGGTCTGGCACAGTCGGTTGCCGGTGATCTCATCCATCTGGGTCTGGCTCGACACCACTTGCAGGATCAAGGGCACATGACAATCCAGGGAGCTGTCGGCCTGGGTTCTTTCGGCTTTCTCATCCAGCCATTCCTGCGCTGAGCTGCGGTAGGCGATGCGGTGGGCCGCACCGGTATTGTTGTGGGTACCGGTCAGCAGATAGGGTTTCTCCCGGACGAAGTCGCAGCGCCAATGTTGGTCCCCTCTGTGGGGCAGGCTGAGGATCAGGCTGGAACAACCGAGCCCCTGAACGTCAGCGATGCTTACCTGGCATAACGAGTCGTAGTGGATCCCCGGCGGCCAGGGCAGCGCAACGGGAGGGCTGAAGCCATTGCCGCCGCGGTTCATGAAGATCAACGCCTGATTCGCTTGTAGATAGATCAGGTCGGTCGCGCCGGAACCGTCCAGGTCCGCCAGGCGGATACGCGAGGGATCGAAGCTTTCGTCGGCAAGGTCCGGCGAGCCGAGCACGATGCCGTTGCCAAAACGTCCATGGCCCAGGTTCGGCCAGCACTTCACTTCGTTGTGACGGATGCGCACCAGGTGCTGTTGGCCGCTGCCGAGGATGTCGCTAAAGGCCACCAACTCGCGCAGCGAAGGGCCGATGACCGGGAGGGCATCGGCCTCTTCGTCGCGAGTCGCTTCGCGGGCGGCGGCGAACCCCTTGTGGCGCTGGTTGGCGTACAGCCGGACGCTGCGCGGACCGATCATTGCCAGGTCGCTGAGGCCAGCGCCCATCAGGTCGGCCAGTTGCCCGTGCCGATGGCAGAACTCTGCAGGAAACGCCCCGAACGTGGCGAAATCCGACCAGTCCCGATTGGTACCGAGGGCGAAGAAACCGCTCCACCCGGGCTGGGCAATGACCCAGTCCAGTCGACCATCCCCCGTGAGATCCCTCAATGACTGGAGCATGGGTTTTGTTGTGTCAGCCACGGGAATGCGCGGCAATGCCTGCCATTGGCCGTAGGTCACTTCGTCGGTGTTGGCCTTGGCCCGCGTCGGCTCGCGGTAATACCAACCGCCATCGCCTTGGTAGAGCACGCCGGGCAGGCCTTCGCCGTAAAGGTCCACCCATTGGCAGCCCAGACTTCCGGTGAGCTCTGACATATTCGGCCAAGGCTGCCAGCCCGGAACCTTATCCAAGAGCTTGAACTCGCTGTAGCTGAACTCAATGGGAGGGCGGCTTTCGGGCGTCTGCGACTCGCCAAATGCCTGGTCGTGTACGGCGATCAGGTGCTGATAACCCTGCTCCGTCTGGCGATAGTCGAGCAGCAGGCGTCGCACCAGCACGGGGTCTGCGCCGCATTCATCGGCAAAACGGTGGAACATCAACACCTGACGGCACAGCCGTTCGGTACGCAATTCGAAGCCGTAGGCGAAGCTGGAAAATACATCGTCACGGGCCAGCCATTGCTGGCCTTCATAGTGCGGTTTCTCCTGGTATTGCGTGCTTCGTTCGCCGTAGTCGAACAACAATTCGAAGTGCCATTGCACAGCCTTCAGCCGATCCGTTTTCCACAGGTAGAGGTCCGCGTCGGCCTGGAAATTGCCGTAACTTACCCGACTCAAATAGCGCTGGCCCGTGACGTCGACTTTGTATTGGTAAAGGATGTGCTCGCCATGGGCGTTCAGGCTTTCTTCCAGCAGCCATTCGCCTACGCGCCTCGCATCCCGAGGATCTGCACGGCGTGCCGAGTGATTTTTTCCGTACACGTGAAGGCTGCCGTCGGCACCGTGTACGAGCCAGAAGCCCGGTTCGCCAGGGGCCGGCGACCAGTACTCGATCCGCTCGAAGCTGCTTTCGATTCTCGGAAAATGGCGAGTCACCGTGTAGGTTCTCTCCAGCTCCAGACTGTTGTAGCGGTCGACGCGGGTCGAGCGGATGTTTCCTTGCGTGTCGCGTTCGGGCAGCCACAGTTCACCGCCGGTGCCGATGATCGGGTCATCCTCGGTATAGGCCGGTACACCCTGGCTGGTGCGTCGCGCCACGCAGGGCAGCGACAGCCCCCAGCCGAGGCCGAACACGCCGTTGCCGCAGGAACTGGCGTAACCCAATGACAAGGACGGTGCAAAACCGCGCCCCGGCGAAATCGGCAGGGCGATGTCATAGGACGCCGTGCCGTGGGCGCCGATCGCATTCCAGCCTTTGCCGATGCTCTGGATGGCGCCGCCGCCCTTGGGCAATGACGGCGCGGTTACAGGTAATTCGCTGTGTTCGCTCATTGCGAGCCTCCGCCAACCCTGGCTGTGTAGCTCACCTGCACGATGATGTCGGTGAGCGATTCCAGCATGTCCTTTTGCGCTTCGGGGTTCGGGAAGGTCAGGCACCATGTGGAAACCGCGCCGGTGTATTCAAAAGGCAGGTAGCGTTCATCGTTGAAATTGAGGGTGAACAGGCCGTTGTCATCGAGCCCCGTGGACAGGGCAATCTGCTGGTTGGCATAACGGCTTTCCACGGACCAGCCACCTGGAGACATGAACACTTTGCTGGCGGTCTGGGTCAGCGTGGCCCGAATGTTTTCGTAAGGGCCGACGAGGGCCGGCAAGGAGACGCTGACGGTCTTGATGCGTCGCAGGTAATGTTGCTGGCCTTTGTAGTCGTCTTCGAACAGCTCGTGGGTCAGCTCGAATTCGCACTGGCCTTGCAGCAGGTCAGCGTGGATTTGCGCCCATTCCTTGTTGAGGGTGCTGGTTGCGGTTTTGCTCTTGAGTTGGCGCAACGAAACTGTTTTGCGAATTTCCAGCTCCCGCTCGTTACGTCGCAGGTATTCGGCGTGCATGTTCAACAGACTCAGCTTCAGTTGCTCACCCAATCCCAGGCCGCGATAGGTTGCATTCCAGGTGTAGGGTTGGATGAAGCGCTTGTTTGTATCTGCGATTTCGTACTGCCAGCAGGCTTCAGCATCCAGGCACAGCGCCAATGTTGCGTCATAGGCCTGGCGGTAAAGCGCGCAGAACTGGCTGTTCAGCCATTGGTACAGTTGCGCCTTGCTAAAACGCTTGCGGAAAAAGTCGTAGTTGGCCTTGGCTTGGCCGAGGCTCGATTCCGCCAGGCGAAGTTGCAGGCGCGTGGCCGTTTCCTGCTCGGCAAAGTGCGCCAGTTGTGCGTCGACCTGGGTCAGTTCGAGCCGGGCCTGGTCATGGGCCTGGGTCCATTCCTCCCGACGGCGATGGAATTGAGCGGTCCGTTCCAGGTGGGTCGCTGCCGTGCGAGCGCCGATGGCGGTCCCTTGGGCGATGGCGGCGGCAGCGTGCATCACGCCTTCCCAACGACTGCCACCGTTGCTCAGCCCGAAAACGTTAGGCGTCAGCATCAGCCCGCCCGCCAAAGCCTGGGCGTCGGATGCCTCCAGTTCGGACGCGCCGCTTTTCAAATACAACCGACAGGCTTTCTTCTCGGTTTCGCTGACGCCTTTGTCCAGCAGATGCCGGTAGTAATTGACCCGCCCCTCGACGATGGATCGACTGGCCAGCAGCGCCTGGCGGTTATGGCGGTCGATCTTCAGTGCCTGACGTTGCAGGTCGACAGAGATTTTCGCCAGATCCCAGGCTTGCTGTTGTTGCAGTTCCTGCAATTGCGCCTGTTCTTTGCGCTCGATCAGCGACAGCAGCGTGGCGCCGAACTGGCTGAGGCTTTCGACGGCGCCCTGGGCCTGGCTGTGCAGGGTCACGAAGCGATAATTGGGCAGGTATGGGAGCGATAGGCTTGGTGGCGCGCTGTCGGTGATGTTCAGGGCGTTGGCGCCGGGCAGGGCACGAGGATCCAGCGGCGCGGCAAATACCGGCAAATGCAGCGGCTTGCCGATGATATCGAGGTTATGCCGCAGGTTGTACAGGCGACTTTCGATCATGTCCCAACGCTTGAGCAGCTCCGGGTTGAACGGTACGCGTAAATGGGCGGTGTCGATGGCGGGTAGGGATGACTGCGAAGGGTTTTCACGAAGGCGCAGCGAGTGGTTGGCGTTCGAGCCGGTCAGGGATTGTTCGAAATCGCGCAGCTTGTCGTTGGTGGTTTCGCTCAGCGCTTGCAGGCTGATCTTCGCCCATTGATCGGGTGGTTGAACGTCTGCCCGCGGTCCCAACAACTCCAGTGCCCGCACATACCAAAGCTTGGCCTCGCTGAGACTGTCGGGCGTCAGCGCGCGGTACGCGGCATCGCCTCGGTTGATCAGGATGTCGAGGTACAGAAAGTACAGCGCTTTGCGAAAGTGCACCGGATGACTGAGGGCGATCTGGTGAGGATCATGGGGCGCCTGGTCGTGATAGGCGGTTGTGTTGCTGTCGACCAAAGGGACGCTTCGCCAACACTCTTGATCCCCTAGACCTGGTTCGAAGACATGACGGAGCCAGCGTTCGGCCTCCTCGTATCGCTGCTCGGTGTTCAACCGATGGGCGATCAGCCATGGCACGTAGAGGAACAGCTCGGTGAAATAACGACCGTAAGGGCCGTGGAAATCCATCTTGTTATGAGGGCTGCCTGATAAAGCGGGTTCCGGCAGGTGTTGCGTCTGCCAATCGAACAATTCATTCAGGCTGTTTTCGGTGCGGCGGATCAGTTCCGGGGCGAATGCGGTGGTGAGCCTGATGGGTTGGCGTGGGGTGTCCAGGGCATCGTTGTCGCTGAGCGCTGAGTTGGCGAAATCGAGAAACTGAGTGTTCCCCTGGCTGGACTTCACGCTGGTAATCTCGGGAGGAAGAGTTTCAGGCCTCAGCTTCTGACCAAGAAAAACGCCTGTTATCGGCGGCTCGCCTTCCGTTTGGAGAGGCACCTTCAGTTGAATGCGATGGATGTTTGAGTGCGGAAGATACTGTTCTGCCGGCGTTTGTTTTGAGGTGTCTGAACCTGCGGGTTCGACGCCGAGATTTTTATCGAGGTAAGTGGTTTTCTTGAATATGAAGGTGTTGGACGAGTTTGCTTGGGGCGCTCTGACGCACAACGCGAGATAAAGTAAGTCGTGCGAGTCTTGTTGGTGATGTACAGCAACAGTGCCGACCAATGCCTTGATCGCATCCAGACCCTTGCTGCGAAGCGCAGTGTCCTCGCAATAACCTTGCAGGCAAACCCGCGGAGTGCTCCAGCTTCCATCCGGTTTTTTGAAACACAGGCTCAAGCGCAATAGAGGCGGGTGAGTACCCGTTGGTGACGCTGAAGAAGCGTCGCGGGTGGCCGACGGCTCTTGATGGATGTATTCGGCCCATACAACGAACAGGCGATTGTTGAACCACACCGGTCGTATCGAGTGTTCGATCGCGCTGTCGGAAATCGGCACGTTGGCTTTTTCCCAGTCTGACCAGGCCTGGGGATCCGGCTGGTCAAGTTTGGGCGGGATGGCTGGCGGGAGCGGTGGCGGGCCGTCGAGCGGGCGTTGGGCCATGTTCAGCGAGCGCCAGAAATAGCTGTTCTCCGAGCGGGATTTGGCAATGAAGTAGTAAGTGTCGTTGGCAAGGTCCGCGCCGTCGATGTAGCCATTGAGAATGTTCAGGTTGGCGATTTCTTCGAAGCGGGTCAGGTACGCCATGACCGCCGACTGGACCGCATCCGGTTGAATCTGGTTCTGGTTGAGGTCGTTTTCCAGTTGTCTGAAGTTGTCGCTCTTGTTGCTCCTGAGCTGTGGGTCCAGATAAGCCCCGGGGAAATAGAGCAACTTCTGATGGGCGGCCCAAATCGGGTACTGATGCATCTCGTTGCGCCAGGTCTTCAGGTGCTCGACGCTCAGGCTGGCCGAGTCGTAACCGGGTTCCAGGTTCATCAGGATGCGATGGATGTATTGCTGCAGGCTGGCGATGGCACACGCCACGGGCGTGGTGGGCACATCCTGGCTGACCAGCACATCGAGCAGCCAATGTTCGTAAAGCGCCTCGGCCGTCTTGAGCTTCAGGTTTTTTGTGGTGGGGTTGTTGGGCGCGACCTTGTACAGATAGAGCGCTAACTGTGCATCGCGCAGACTTTCATCAAGCTGCTTTTTCATGGCAACGGTCATATTCAATCCTTGAATGTTGAAGCAAGAGGGAGCATGTCAGTGGCGGGCCGCGACCAACGCTTCACCGACGGTCCTCCAGTCCGATGTCTGGCTGTCGCTGTTCAATGCGCTTGCCTGGAGCAGCAGGCTGGCCGACAACCCGGTGCGCTGGCAGCACGCCTGGCAGCGCATGACCCAATCCACGGCTTCCATTGACCGAGCCCGTTTGTGTTGCAGTTGTGCGGTCAGGCAACTTACTTCGTCGGCGCTCCAGTCCAGCAGGCTGGCTAACAACTTGTTGGCTTCTTCCGCAGCGCCTTGCGTCGAGTCTTGATTAGCAAGTTGCAAGTAGTGCAGCAGGTGTTCTTCTGACCGGGCCTGATGCTGTGCGCA
This sequence comes from Pseudomonas fluorescens Q2-87, assembly GCF_000281895.1. Classification (NCBI taxonomy): domain Bacteria; kingdom Pseudomonadati; phylum Pseudomonadota; class Gammaproteobacteria; order Pseudomonadales; family Pseudomonadaceae; genus Pseudomonas; species Pseudomonas fluorescens. The sequence goes on from NZ_CM001558.1 coordinate 729,646, forward strand.
GTGGCTGAAGCGATCGAGCAGGTACAGGGTTTGAGGTGTCAGCGTCCCCGGGTGATTGGCGGCCAGCCAACTTGGGTTGTTCAGCAACTGCCGCAGCGTGCTGCTGTTCAGGTAGATTGCCTTGCACGCTTGGGCAGTGCGCAATACGGTCGCCAGCAGGGCGGGCATTGTTCCAGGGGACTTCTCGATGGCCGCGACAATCGTCGTGGCATGGGTGTCGGCCAATTGCATCACGCAGGAAGCATAGTCTGCGGACAAGTCGACAAAGTCGTGCAGCAGGGTTTCCACCACGTGCCGGTCGCCGCTAGGGAGGCGGTCCTCTGCCAGCAGTATCGATAGTCGTCGCTCCATATTCTTGTTCATTGGCAAGTCACCTTCGATGGCGTCGAACAGGCGACACCATGGCGCGACTTCCCGGTTGCCTTCCTTGAGCCAGTCGACGGCCCAATCCAGTGCCATCAGAACATCGAGGATGTCTGGCTGCGGGGCGTGGGACGGGCTCAATGCACCGGTCACCAATGCTTTGCAAAACTCTTCGCCGCCCAATAGATGGGCCAATGCCGTGCATTCGACGGGCGTGAGCCCGAACATCCCGGCGATCCGGGCCTGGCGGTAGAGGGACGAGAGTGTGGATAAATCGTATTTAAACGAAGGCAGGTATTTCTCGGTCTGCTTGATCAGCCACAACAGCGAATCTTGTGTAACAGCAAGACCGAGGCCCGCGCTGAGATAGCTGAGGGTTTTCGGGTCCGTCGTGACAAGGTCTTGCACTGGTGGATGTTCGAGCAATCGGGTTCGATTGAAGACTTGATCAAACAATGACGCTTGCTGCCCGCAGGCTGAAATCGGCATGTCATGCAGCAGCGACGCGAACTCTTGCGGCGCGATGCCGTGGCGTTGGTTCAGGTACCGATAGACCCCCAGCGTGCGCAAGGTATTGGTGTTGAGGGTCATCGTCGTGCTGCTTTCCGAACGCAGGGCGTTGACGAGCAGCGTATCCAGGTCCGCGACGGGAATGCCGGTCCAGCGGTGCAGTCGGATCATTCGTTGCAAGCGTGCGAAACGTTCTCGCGAGCCGTAGGCAAAGGCATTCGATGCTCTGGAAATAGCCAGGGCGGGTTCCGATTCGGACCCATTGATGTAACCGGCGCCATGGCTGGGAAAAGTCGAGGGCGGGCTGTTGGTCGAAACCCGTGGGCTGTATGGGCCTTGCGCCAGCAACTGCTCGACCTGTTCGGTGGTGAGCCCGGTGCGCTCCTTGAAGAACGAAAGATCGTGCAGGCGATTGATGTCTTCAGTGCCGTAGCTTTTCTTCAGGACGCCAAGGTCCAGGTCGGAACTGGCGGGCGCAAGAAGCAGTTTCTGTTGTTCGGGACTTAGTCCGGACAGCAGTTTTTGCGCCTCCACATGAGATTGCGATACGCGCCCATAAGGTGAGTCGCCGGGGGAGAATGGCAGTTGCAGGCTGACCCGGTAATTCAGCTCGCCCAGCGCGGGTCTGCCTGCGTCGAGCCCAAGCAGGCATTGGTGATGATGCAGGTCATAAGGCAGTGAGAAAGGGTAATGTTCGCTGGCCAGAACCTGGTGGACGGTCCTGCCGGTCGTTGCTAGATGGGCTTCGATTGCGCTGCGCAAGGTGTCGTTGACGATCTCCAGCATCGGTCGCGCAACGAAGGCACTCTGCTGATCGAGCATCAGCGCCGTGAGGTCCGGGCGCCGTTGCTTCAGGGTGATTTTGTCGCTTGATGGGGAAGCGTTTTCCAACTGGCCGGCAAACAGATACAGCGCCCGCAGATAGGCCACCGGCGAGTCGATGGCAGCGATGTCGCCTTCCTTGCAGAACTGATCCCAGCGCTCGTTGAACAGCGCTTGATAGCTGACGGACGTCGAGGTTGAACCCGAAGCCAGGCTGCGCCGGGTACGTTGCCGGGCATTGCCGGGCGCTATCAAGTGTTCCTGAAACAGGCGGCTGACCTGCTGGGCAAAGCTCGCGGCATTTTCGTAGGCCTGCCCGCCATCCACATCGGTGTGCTTGCCCAGTTCAAGAATGAACTTCGCCTTGCCCATGCGCATGACATCGAAGACCGACGCCAATCCCATGCGCTGCATGGCTGTGCCGAAATCGGCCCGGGCGTTGTCCTCGCTAACTGGCGCGTTGATGAGCCGATGCAACAGTGAATCGTTGCTTGCGTCCATGTGTTGTCCATCTCCTTTCCGAACGGAATGTGCGTGTCCAGGAGAAACCGTACAGCAGCGTGCGACAAAAGGCGGTAGGACGAGAGGGGGTGGGTTTTGTACGAAAGGGCGATGCGTTGCATGGAGATTGAACAGGCGGAATACAGTCGATATGGAGGATTTTGTCGACAGGATCCTGCCCTTTGATGCCCACGCAGCTGTCGAGTACGCGGCCCTGGTTGCGTCATGCGAGGCTGAGGGGCGGGCGGCGAGTATGGCCGATGCGCAAATCGCAGCCATTTGCCGAACGCACGGCGCTCTGATTGCAACCCGTAACACCAAGGACTTCAAATTCCCAGGAATTGAAGTCATCAATCCCTGGAACCCTTGAGTAATACCTTCACACCAAACGCCCATTTCCAGCTGGAAACGGGCGTTTGTCGTGATCAAACCCTGAAGTGGCTCACCATCATCTGCAACTGATTACCCAACCGCGCCAGTTCAACGCTGGAAGCTGCGGTTTCTTCGCTGGCGGCTGCGGTCTGTTCGGAGACGTCGCGCACGTTGATGATGCTGCGGCTGATTTCCTCGGCCACGGCGCTCTGCTGTTCGGCGGCAGCGGCGATCTGCTGGTTCATCGACTGGATATTCGACACCGTGCGGGTGATGTTTTCCAGTGACACGCCGGCCTTGCGGGTCAGGGCCACGCTGCTGTCGGTGAGGTTGCGGCTGTTATTCATCACGGCCGCCACTTGCTGGGTACCGTTCTGCAGGCCGGCCACCAGGCCTTCGATTTCCTCGGTGGATTTCTGCGTGCGCTGGGCCAGGCCACGGACTTCGTCAGCCACTACGGCAAAACCACGACCGGCCTCACCGGCGCGGGCCGCTTCGATGGCCGCGTTGAGGGCCAGCAGGTTGGTTTGCTCGGCCACGGCCTTGATCACGTCCATGACGCTGCCGATCTTGTCGCTTTCCTGTTGCAGCACGGTCATGGCGTCGGTGGAACGCACCACTTCGCTGGCCAGGCGCTCGATCTGAGCGATGGCTTCGTTGACCACCTTGTCGCCGGCACGGGCTTCGCCGTCTGCGGCGGCGGCTGCCTGGGAGGCTTCTTCGGCATTGCGGGCCACTTCCTGCACCGTGGCGGTCATTTCGTGCATGGCGGTCGCGACCTGATCGGTCTCGACTTTCTGGCTATTGACCCCGGCGCTGGTCTGCTCGGTCACGGCGGACAATTCTTCAGCCGCGCTGGCGATTTGCGTCACGCCATCGCGGATGCCGCTGATCAGGTCGCGCAGGGTCACGCCCATGCGCGCAATGCCTTGTTGCAGCACGCCCAGTTCATCACGACGGGTGACGATGACGTTGTGCGACAGGTCGCCACTGGCGATGCGTTCGACCACGGCCAGGGTGTCGCGCAGCGGGCCGGTGATCTGGCGAGTGATGATGACGGCGGCAATGATGCCGACCAGCAACGCCAGCAAGGTGCTGACCAGTTGCAGGGTGCGCGCCTGGGCGCTTTCGGTGTCACGGCGGTCGAGCTGGATCTGGTACAGCTGCTCGCTCAAGGTCACGATGGTCGTGCCTTGGTCGGTCATTTCCTTGCGCGCCTGCACCACATCGGCGGTGGCCAGCTTGAAGGCCTGTAGGGCGCTGCGGTATTGAGTCAGGGCGTTTTCCAGCTGGCGCAGTTCATTCTGTCGGGTGCTGGAGAAGTGCTCGTTCAACGGCTTGAGCGAAGCGATGGCGTCGTCCAGTTGGGTGACGGCCTTGCGTTCGGTGTCGGCGTTGCTGTTGGCGGTGTAGCCGCGCACTTCATAGCGGGCCAGCATGAAGGCCTGTTTGGCCTGGGTGATGGCCTGGAACTGCGCGAAGCGCTCGTCGCTGAGGGCCATTTGCCGTACGTCGGAATCGATAGTCTCGATCAGCTTGTAGGCAATCTCGGCGTTTGCCCCCATCGCATCGCGGGCAGTGTTGCCGGTGCGGTAGGCGCTGCGCATCTTGTTCAGGGACACCTGGTAAGCGCTGATGATCGCGCTCTGCTCCTTGAGCAGCTTGACGTTTTCCGGGCTCTTGAAGCTGCTGAGCAGTGCGTTCTGTTGCGCCACGAACCCATCGAGGGTGGTCTGCACATTTTGAGCGGCGGTTTCGTCGCCGTTGGCCAGCATGTATTGCAGGCGAACGACCCGAAGTTTGGTCAGGCCGGCATTGAGCTGGGTGATGTCGCTCATCCAGTTGCTGCGCTGGATCAGGCCGCCCAGGCTGGTCCAACTGGTCAGGGCCAGCAGGCAGGTCAGGACCAGCACCAGGCCGAAACCCAGGCCCAATTTCATGTTGACGCTAATGTTGCCAAACCAGCTATTCATCAAATTCCTCCAGGAACGTTGTGCTGCTTGATCATCGATTGGCTGGAAGATTGTTGTTGTTAAGAGCCAGCAAGAACATGTAACAGGGCTGTATCGGCCGCCGCCGTGGAATCTGAAAGATTTTTTCCTGGCCTTGGGATTTCGCGGGATATTTCGTCGGGTATTCCAAGCTTTTTTTCACATCGGTTTCACCGTGTGCCTACGTCGTGCCCACTACTGTCGCGCCATCGAATGATTGGATGGATGCCGTCGAGGCGGCTTGATGTGGAACTGAGACTGAGCCTTTTCGGCCTGACGCGCTCGATCGATACACGCCGGTTTGCCCGTCACCAAAACGCCCTAGTGGTGCTGGCTTCGGCATTGCTGGTGATCCCATTGGTCTTCTGGCTGCTGCGCCCGGCGGCGGTGCCGGACCTGGCCCATGGCAACGTCGCCGGTGCCCGGGCCTTGGCCGATGGCTGGGCCAAGGGCGACATGATCGTGCTGGTACGCCATGTCGAACGGTGTGACCACTCCAAGGCTGCTTGCCTGAATGACCCCTCTGGCATCACTGATCGGGCTCGTGCGGTTGCGGTAGGCCTGGGTGCCCGATTCGAGCAGTTGGGGCTGGACAACGCCGACATCTATAACAGCCCGCTGATCCGTGCCGCGCAGACGGCGGGATACATGTTCAACAAGGTCGGCGCCGGAGACGATTGGCTGGCCAATTGTCGGCACGACCTGCTGCGTAATGCCCTGGCCCACAAGGTGCCCGGGCGCAATCTGATCCTGGTCACCCACAGCGAATGCATGCAAGCCATGGAAACCACGCTCCACCGCCCGACGTCGGTGTTTGGCTATGGCGCTTCGTTGTTCGTGTCCACCGCCCAGCCGGCGCCACGGTTGCTCGGGTTTATCGAAGCGTCTGACTGGCGCTCGGTGATGTTTCAGTAATTTTTCCCACGATTAGGATCGCTCATGCTGATGTCTGCTCGCGCCCGTTTCTACGGGTTCAACCTCGGAATCCCCCTGCTCTGTGCGGCGGTGGTGTTCTTGCTGTTCGACATGACCCGCATCGACATCGCCATCAGCGATTTTTTCTATGACCCGGTGCGCCAGGTATTCCCTTTGGAGCACGTGCGGTTGTTCGAGCAAATCACCCACAAGTGGGCGCGGATCATTCCGAACTGGACCGGCGAGGCGGCCATCATCGGTGCGCTGTTGTCGTTTTTCTGGCCGGTATTCAAGCCGGAAAAACGTGCAGGCCTGTTGCGCGTGCTGGATAAGCTCAGGCTGACCAAGCCGCTGCGTTTTGCCCACGAGCACCGTCGCGATTTCCTTTATGTGGTCTTTGCGTTTGCCTTGAGCACCGGGGTCATTCATTACCTCAAGGGCCATACCAGCGTGTACTGCCCGGTGGAAACCACCCAATACGCCGGCAAGATCGAACACAAGGAGTGGTATCAGAATTTCGATTTGCTGAAAGTCGCCGGCGACGGTCGCTGCTGGCCTGGCGGTCACGCGTCCGGCGGCTTCACGATGCTGGCGCTGTATTTCGTCGCCCGGCGCTACCGCTGGCGCCATGCCAAAGCCTTGATGTATGGCGCCCTGACCCTGGGGTTCATCTATGGCACGACGCGGGTCTTTCAGGGCTGGCACTACATGTCTCACACCTTCTGGGCGGGCATTTTCGTCTGGTTGAGTTGTGGGTCGATGGCGTTGCTGTTCTATGGCCGGGCCGCGTTGGAGCAGCCGCTGCTGAAGCAGGGGCCAGTGACGACATCCGTCCAGTCGGCGTTGGGCGAGGCCCAGACCTCAGCCTGAACGCGAGGCAAAAAAAAGCCCGCGGGAGAGCGGGCTAAAACCTTAGTTTCTTGAATGAGCGAGGGGACTTTACCGAATCCTGCGGGCGTCCGGGGTGAAGAAAAGTTCATGCGGCGCCGTCCTCTGCAGCGGCCCATCCGGGCGATCACAGAGGTGGTTTTAGACGCGTCCTGTGAGATACGTCTCTTTTTTGATCAGAGAAATTCCGCTCTCTTGAACCGAAAGCGATAAGCAGGGTCTGGTGGTGCGCGTAGTTTTTGCGCGTCAGCAGCGTGGGTGTGTTTCGGGGTGTGCGTCCCCGCTCACGAGCTTGCTGTCACTTCCGTATCGAGGGATCGAACATGTTCCTACCCGCCCATTGGGCGAGGTTATGCCTGGCTTTGCTGTGCCTTTCTCCGTTAACGCTCGCTTACGCCGCACCCACGCCCGGTGACACGGACCTGATCCGTGAACGTCAGGATCGCCTGCTCGAAGAACAGCGCCGGCGTCTTGAAGAACTCAAGGACCTGCCAGGCAAGTCGGCCGCGCCCCAGGCCCCTGCCGCGCCGACCGACAGCCGTTGTTTCCCGATCAAGACCATCGAGCTCAAGGGCGCCGATGCCTTGTCCGAAGTGGAGCGCCAGCGCCTGCTCAAGCCTTTCCTCAACCAGTGCCTGGGCGTGCCGCAGCTTAACCAGTTGCTCAAGGTCATCACCAATTACTACCTGGAAAAAGGCCTGGTCACCAGTCGCGCCTATTTGCCGCAACAGGACTTGTCCGGCGGCCACCTGCAAGTGCTGGTCGTCGAGGGGCGCCTGGAAGGCCTGAAGGGGGCCGAGGGCAGTGGGGTGTCCGAGCGGGAACTGGCGATGGCGTTTCCCGGCAAGCCGGGGGAACTGCTCAACCTGCGGGATATCGAGCAGATGGTCGATCAGCTCAATCGCCTGCCATCGAATCAGGCACAGATGGAATTGACGCCCGGCCAGAACATCGGTGGCAGCCAGGTACTGGTCAAGAACGCCCCGCAGAAGCCTTGGCGCGTCGGCCTGTCGCGGCATAACGATGGGCAGAAAAGCACCGGCGAGCAGCAATGGGGCACCTCCCTGGACTGGGACAGCCCCTTGGGCCTGGCTGATCAACTGGCCCTGCGCGGCGGCCACGATGCCGTCAGCGACCACCAGAAAACCTCGCGCAATGCCATGCTCTATTACAACCTGCCGTTTGGCTGGTGGAACCTCAGCTACACCTACAGCCAGAGCGAGTACCGCGCACTGGGCCAGGCCAATGGTTTCAATTTCAAGCAGAGCGGCGACAGCCAGAACCACCAAGTGCGCCTGGAGCGGGTGATTCATCGCGATGCCCTGAGCAAGACCTCACTCAACACCGGCCTTGCGTACCTGCGCACCAACAATTTCATCGAAGACAGCAAGCTCAACGAGAGCAGCAATCGCATCAGCGAGGCGCAGTTCGGTATCAACCATGGCCGGCGAGTCGGCAATGCCTTCGTCAACCTTGACCTGGGCATGCAGCAAGGCATCGGCGCCCTTGATGCCCAGGGCGATCACGAGCCGGGACCTGGGGTGCCGGATGCCCGCTATCGCAAATACACCGCCACTCTCAGTTACCTGCAGCCGTTCGTGCTGGGCGGCGAATCCTTCAGCTTCAGCAGCCTGATGACCGGCCAACGCAGCGAGGACGCGCTGTTCAGCTCGCAGCGCATGAGCCTGGGCGGCCAGTCGTCGATTCGCGGTTACAAAGACCAGACATTGTCCGGCGACAGCGGCGGCTACTGGCGCAACGACCTGCGCTGGAGCCGCCCGGTGACCTTGGAATGGCTGCGCCCGGTATTCGCCGAATACGGCACTGGCCTGGGCTATGACCAAGGCGTGATTCGCGGCAATCCCTACAACGGCGATGAGCACGGGCGCGTGTCGAGCAATTCGGTGGAGCTGTTTGCCCGAGGTGAACACCTGAACGCCAGCGTCACTTTCGCTCATTCCCTGGAACGCCCAGACGCGCTGACTGAGCGCGAAGCGCCGATCTACTTTCGCCTGGATGCGTTTTTTTAAGCACGGTTTCTTTAATTTCTGCTGCAACGAGACTTGATCATGGACGACCGCCAATACGCTTTCCTGGCCCGCCAGCCTTCCGCTGCCCTGAAAACCCGCGACGTATTCTGGGGCATGCCCAAGCGCGCCCTGGCGTTCCTGTTGGCCAACGTCATGTTCTGGCAACCGCTGTGGGCCCAGGCGGACGGCATCGTGGTCAGCGCGCCGGGCACTACGCTCGGTCAGGCAGGCAACGGCGTGCCTGTGGTCAATATCGCCAAGCCCAACGGCAGCGGTCTGTCCCACAACCAGTTCAAGGACTACAACGTCGGCAGCAACGGCGTGATCCTCAACAACGCGACCAACCCCGCCCAGTCCACACAACTGGGCGGGATTATCCTCGGCAACCCGAACCTCAACGGCACCGCCGCCAAGACCATCCTCAACGAAGTCAACGGCGGCAACCCTAGCCAACTGCGCGGCTACACCGAAGTGGCGGGGCAGTCGGCCCACGTCATCGTCGCCAACCCCTACGGCATCAGCTGCAACGGCTGCGGTTTTATCAACACGCCCAAAGCGACCCTGACCACGGGTAAACCGATTATCGAGAACGGCCAATTGAGCCGTTATCAGGTGGACCAGGGCAGCGTCGCCATCGAAGGCGCGGGCCTGAACGCGAACAACGTCGACCGTTTCGAAATCATCACCCGCAGCGCCAAGATCAACGCCGAGATTCAGGCGAAAAACCTGACCATCGTGGCCGGGCGCAATGACCTCAACGCCAATACCCTGAACGCCACCGCCCGTGCCGATGATGGCAGTGCGAAACCGGAGCTGGCTATCGACTCTTCGGCGTTGGGTGGTATGTACGCAGGCGCCATCAAGCTGGTGGGCACCGAGGCCGGGGTTGGGGTGAAGCTGGACGGCAAGATGGTTGCCAGCGGGGGGGATATCCAGCTCGATGCCAATGGGCATTTGAGTCTGGCGCAGACGGCGGCTGCCGGTGCCGTCGACATCGACGCCAAAAGCTTGGAAGCCCGCGGCCAGGTGTACGCCGGTAGCCGACTGAGGGTGAAGACCCAGGGCGACCTGACCAGCCAGAACAACCTGGTGGCGCGCGACAGCATTCACCTGGACAGCGGCGGCACGCTGAGCAACAAGGGGATTATCGAAGCCGGGGTCAATGCCGATAACAGCCGCAATACCACAGGTGATGTCACCCTCTCAGCCAATCAACTGAACAACAGCGGCAAAACCATCATTGCCAGCCGCGACCTGAAAGTCACGACCACCGCGGCGCTGAATAATCAGGGCGGTACGCTCAGTGGACGGGGCAAGACCACCGTCACGGCCAATGTTGTGGATAACCGCAATAAAGGCCGGATCCTGGGCAACTCCGAACTGCACCTGAATGCCGATCAAGTCCTCAACAGCCAGGGCGGCCTGATCAATAGCCAGGGCCTGCTGACGGCCAACGTGGGCCATCTGGAAAACAATGCCGGTGAACTGTCGAGCCTGGACAGCGCGACGCTGATCCTCGGCAACCTGGATAACCTGACCGGCCTGGTAATGGCCGGCAAGAACCTCGACATCACTAACACCGGCGCGATCAATAACCGGGGCGGCGAACTGTCCAGCCAAGGCATCGTGACTGTGCGCACCGCCAGCCTGGACAACAGCAACAAAGGCACCGTCGCCGCCAATGGCAAGCTGCTGGTCAGCGCCACCGGCGCGGTCAACAACGCCGATAAAGGCCTGCTCGCCAGCCGTGCTGCCGAGGTCGAGTTCGATGCTGCCAGTCTGAATAACGCCAAGGGCACGCTGCAAGGCGAAGGCCTGGTCACCGTGGATGTATCGGGCAACATCGATAACCAGGGCGGCAGCATCATCGCCAAGGACGCCAAGCTGAGTGTCTTCGCCACCAACCTGGACAACCGTGGCGGCGTGCTGTCCAGCGTCAAGGCCGCGCTGGAGGCACGCACCACCGGCGTGCTGAAAAACGGCTATGACGTGAACCGTCAGGGCGGCACGATCCAGGCTCAAGGACTCAGCATCCGAGCCTTGGCTGGGCTGTTCAACGACGGCGGGCGCATCGCTGCACAAGCTGGTGATGTCGTAGTCACCAACGCGGCGGCGGATATCAACAATCGCAACGGCGGGATGTATGCCACTGGCAAGGTCTGGGTCACTGGCCGGAATCTGGAAAACAGCGGCGGTGGGCAGGTCAGCGCCAGTCGTATCGACTTTGACCTTTCGGGTGCGCTGAACAACAACGCCGGCATCATCGAAAGCCAGGACAGCCTGGATATCCTTGCCGCCAGCCTGAGCAACCAGAAAGGCCAACTGCGTACCCTGGGCAATAACAGCACCACAGCGTTCAACATCGGTGGTCTGTTCGATAACAGCGACGGCACCCTCGAAACCGCCAGTAAGGATGTGGACTTCGACACCGGCAGCGTCCAGAACGTGGGTGGCAAGCTGCTGCACACCGGCCTGGGACTGTTTGGCATCAGCCAGGCCAACCTGGGCCAGGCGGGTGGGCAACTGATGACCTACGGCAACCTGACGGTGAAGGCTGACCGCTGGACCAACAGCACCGCGATCCAGGCCGGGCACCTGGTGGTTCATGTCGACCAGTTGACCCAGACGGCCACCGGCCAGTTGCTCAGCGCCAACAGCATGGAGGGCCGTGGCAGCAACTGGCGCGTCGACGGCCTGATCGGCAGCGATGGGGCCATCGACCTGCAACTGACCGGTGCCTATACAGGCAACGGCCGCTTGAGCAGTCTCGGCACCTTGGGCCTCAAGGCGGCGCTGATCAACCTGGAGCAAAACGGCAGTATCGCCGGCGGCGGCAGCACAACCGTCGTGGTCGATGGTGTCCTCAACAGCTACGGTCGCCTGACCTCGGCGGCGGACATGAACGTCACTGCCGCCACGATCAACAACTACGGCACCCTCGGCAGTGCCGGCGTGCTCGGCGTATCGACCGGCGATCTGCTCAACGAGCACGGATTGATTTTCAGCGGCGGCAATACCAGCCTGCGTGTCAACAGCCTGACCAACCGCTATGCCGATATCTACAGCCTCGGTGATCTGAACATCGATCGCGACGGCCTCGGCACGCGTGCCAGCCGCATCCTCAACAGCTCCGGCACGCTGCAAAGCGACGGCAACATGCGCCTGGCGGCCAGCATGATCGACAACGTCCGCGAGGTCTTGACCACCCACGATGCAGGCATCTACACCGCCTCGATCAGGGAAGTGGCCTGTATCGAAGGGGTCAACGCCGGCGACTGCAGCGGTGGCAAGGAAAACCACGTCTGGCAGATCATCCAGCGCGACAAGTTCGAAGTCACCGCGGCCAGCGCCGCCTCCAGCATCACCACTGGCGGCAACCTGGATATCCAGGGCGACACCCTGACCAACCGGAGCAGCAGCATCGGCGTTGGCGGTGCATTGAGCGCCAACCTCGTCAGCCTGAACAACATCGGCATCGAGACTGGCGAGACCGAAACCTCGCGCACCTTCATGTCCGAGCGCACGCGCAGCCCAGGCGGCTGGCGCGCCGCCGCCAATGACTTCACCAACAAATACTGGGTGCAGAGCCCAGGCTACAACGCCAATGACCTGGGTGGCCTCGAGGCAGCGATGAGCCGCTTCATCGGCATGACCGAACGTGAGCTCCCGCAGTTCCGCACCCAGACAAGTACTACCGATACCCAGACCTACGCCGCGATTATCCAGGCCGGCGGTGCGGTCAGCGTCCGCACCCAGGGCAACGCCGACAACAGCGTCGTGCGTGGCGGCTACAACTATGTCGGTGCCGGCCCGCGCACCGATACCCAGGCTGACAACGTTTTCTCCACCCGCGTCAGCGTCAATCGGCAACTGCCCCCGAACCTGACCCAGCAACAGGTCGATCCGCTGGCCTTGCCGGGCTTTGACTTGCCGACCGGGCAAAACGGCCTGTTCCGCATGAGCGGCGACGCCTCGACCACGCCGACTCAAGGCTCAGGCCTGACCCAAGTGCGCGGCCTGCCGGACAGCTCGTTCCAGACCAACCCGCAAAAGTACCTGATCGAAACCAACCCGGCGCTGACCGACATGCGCCGCTTCATGAGCTCGGACTACCTGCTGACGAACCTGGGCTACGACCCCGACATCGCCGCCAAGCGCCTGGGTGATGGCTTCTACGAACAGCGCCTGATCCAACAAGCCGTGATCGCCCGCACCGGTCAACGTTTCCTCGACGGCCAGACCTCCGACGACGGCATGTTCAAGTACCTAATGAACAACGCCATCGCCAGCAAGGACGCGCTGAACCTGTCCCTGGGCGTCAGCCTGACGGCCGAACAAGTCGCGGCCCTGACCCACGACATCGTCTGGATGGAAACCCGGACGGTGAACAACGAGCAGGTGCTGGTGCCGGTGCTCTACCTGGCCCAGGCCAACAATCGTCTGGCGGCCAATGGCGCGTTGATCCAGGGCTCAGATGTCAGCCTGATTGCGGGTAAGAATCTGAACAATGCGGGCACCTTGCGTGCGTCCAGCAACCTGAGGGCCTCGGCTGGCGACAGCTTGGTCAACAGTGGGTTGATGGAGGCGGGTGGTCGGCTGGATGCGTTGGCGAGTAATAACCTGACTAACAGGGCGGGTGGGGTTATTGCTGGGCGGGATGTCAGTGTTGTGGCCGTGGCCGGTGACTTGACCAACGAACGAACCATCACCACGCATGCCAGCAGCACCGGCTCCAAGACCGAACAACGTGGTTTTGTCGACAGTGCGGCGCGGATTGAGGCGAGTCATGATCTGAGCGCGGGCGCTGGGCGGGATATCGCCAATGTTGGTGGTGTGCTCAAGAGTGGTAACGACACCACATTGCGCGCTGCCCGAAATATGAACATCACCGCCGCCGAGCAGGTGGACAGCCATACGCAGGGCAGCAAACACCGGGATCAGACCATTATCCAGAATGGTTCTAGCGTTACGGCTGACCGCGAGCTGAAGGTAACGGCCGGGCAGGACCTGAGGGTCGTTGCGAGCAACGTTATCGCCCAGAGCACCCTGGCGCTGACGGCCGGGCGCGATATCGCCATCGAGTCCGAGGCCAACGAAAGCCATCGTTCGTCCCAGAGCAAAAAAGTCAAAAGCAGCAGCGACCTGGTGCGCCAGCAGGCTTCGGTTATCCAGTCGGGAGGCGACCTCAGCGCCAAGGCGGGGCAAGACCTGAGCCTCATAGCCAGCCAGATGAAAGGCGCCAAGGATGTTGCCCTCGACGCCACGCGCGATATCAATCTGTTGTCCGCAACGGACGAAGCTGCTGAGTTTTACTCGAAGAAAAGCAAAGGCTCTTTCGGGCGCAGCAAAAGCGAACAGCGGGAAAGTTACCACAGCACCAACGTCGCATCCGTGGTGGAGGCGGGGCAGGACCTGACGGTCAATACCAGCCAAGCCGCCGGTGGCGGTGTCACGCTGGATGGCGGTCGTAATGTCACCGTGATCGGCAGTCAGTTGAAAGCCGGCAATGACCTGGTCGTCGGTGCCACCGGTGATGTAGCAGTGCTCTCGGGTGTCGAGGAGCACGGTTCCTACAGCAAGAAAACAAAATCGGGTTTCCTCGGCTTGTCCAAGAGCGGCAAGAGCGAGTTGAAGACCACGGCCTCCCAGGTAGCCAGTGAGCTAGAGGCCGGCAACGACGTGGTTATCGCGGCGGGCAACGACTTGCGCGTGCGGGCCAGTGAGACCACTGCTGGCAATGATGTGGAACTGCGTGCGGGTCTGGTTAAGGACAGTGGCGACATTAACCTGGTCTCGGCCAACGATACGGCTTATAGCCGGAGTGAGGAGTACAAGAAGAAAAACGGGTTATCGGTGTCGGGTGGTTTCCTGTCCTTCGCATCAGCCAAGAAGGCCGGACGCGAAGCCCAAAGCAGCACTAGCGTGGGCAGCCAAGTGAAGGCCGAACGCGACGCCGCTTTGCAGGCCGAGCGCGACATCAACGTCGTTGGTAGCAGTGTTAAGGCCGGCGGCAACGTCAGCCTGGACGCCGGACGCGATGTGAATGTCCTGGCCGCGCAGAACAGCCGTTCCGAGCGGGACTGGGAAAAGAACAAACAAGCCGGGATCGGTGTGTCTTCGGACGCCAACGGCATCAATTTCTTCGCCGGTGCGGACCGTACCAAAGAGAAAAACCGGCTGGAGCAGCAAACCGCTGCGGCCAGTCAGATCATTGCCGGTCAAAACCTGGCCGTCAACGCCAAGCGAGATATCACCCAGATCGGCTCAGACCTTGAGGCGTTCAACGATATCGACTTGACGGCCGGTCGCAATATCAAGATCGACGCTGCCCGCGAAATGCAACTGATCGAGCATCAACGCGAGAGCGAACGAAACGGCGCCAGCCTGAGCATGAACCACAACTACGGCCGAACCCGCGATGCCGTCAAAGGTGCCGGCCAGGGCGAAGATGGTGTCAGCAAGGCTTCCAGTACGTTGAAGGCTGTGGACGGCGTTTCCCAATTTGTTTCAGGCCCTACGTTCGACGCCAAGATCGGTAACAGCAAGCAGAGCACCAGTCAGCAGTTCATTGAACAGACCCGTCGCTCGTCGACGCTGAACGCAGGTAACGATCTGAATATTGCTGCCAACAACGATGTTCAGATCAGCGGCAGCCAATTGATCTCCGGTCGCGATATCAATATCAAGGGACGCGATGTCACCCTCGATGCCGCCAAAGGCAGCTATGCCGAAGAGACTCGTGAGCGACAAAGTTGGGGCGGTATCCATGGTGGAACCAGCGGCGGCTTCAAGCTTGGCGTCGGTGGCAGCAATGGTATTGCCAGCGGCGACAGCGAACAGCAAACGTCGACGGTCACTTCTCTGGATGCGGCGCGGGACGTCAACCTGCAGGCGAGCAATGATCTGAACCTGATTGGCTCGCAGGTCAAGGCTCAGCGTGATATCGACCTGCGCGCAGCAAACAACCTGAACATTCGCGCCGCCCAGAACGACAGCGGCAGCGACAACACCCGCAAGAGCGGCGGCGGTGAGGTAGGCCTCAGCGTCGGCTCTGAAGGCGTCGGCATTTACGCCAGCGTCAATCTGGGCAGAGGCAACCTGGAGCGTGAAGCCCAGCGGCAACAACAGGCCTATCTGTACGCAGGTAATCGCCTGGGCTTCACCAGCGGCAAAGACACGAATATCGCCGGTGCGGACCTGCGCGGCAATGAAGTCATCGGCCGGGTTGGCCGCGACCTCAATGTCTCGTCGGTGCCTGATACGGGCAAGGTCGAAGGCAAGGAATTCGACCTCAGCGTGACGGTGACCGTGGGGCCGGGAGCGGGTGTCAGTGGTTCGGTCGGCTATGGCCAGACCACTGGCTCGACCGAATGGGTCGAGCAACAGACTCGCATCACCGGGCAGGACAAGGTCGACATCCGTACCGAAAACCACACCCAGCTCGACGGGGCGCTTATCGCTTCGGATACCGGCAAGCTCAAACTCGACACCGGCACGCTGGGCTTCAGCGATATCGCAGGCAAGGACAAGGAGCATGGCTATTACCTGAACGTCGGTGGCAGCTACTCCAAGGGGGGCGGCGGAGCCCAGGACGGTAGCCAGGTCGGCAAGGGCGAAAAGGACAAGAACGGCTGGAGTGTCGAAGGCTGGAACTATGAGAAGGACCGCCAGCAGCTCGTACGGGCCACCGTGGGGGCGGGCGACGTCGTGGTGCGCAATGACGCCGGGACCGTAGCCGATTCGACCAAAGGCCTGAACCGCGACGTCGACAAGGCCTACGAAATCACCCGGGACGATGAACACCGTACAGACCTGTACGTGACCAAGTCTTCTATGACGGCAGCTCTTACGCCGTTTGAAACCGCCAAGGAGTGGACCAAGCAACTCCGCAGTTACGACGAGACGGCCAAGAAAAACTTCCAGCAAGCCGGCTACGACTTCAATGCGGCGGTCAACAAGATCGAGGCAGGGTTGGGGCGGAAAATGGATGCGGGTGCCTCGGCGATGGTGGGCGTCGATTTCGCCGAAGCGACTATGGAGGCGTTGATCATCGGTGGTCTTACGCGTGCTCAGGCCATGAAGACCATGAGTAACCCGGACTTCCAAGAGCGGGTGCTGGCTGAGGTAGGCCGGCTCGCTGGTGTGGATGTTAAGCAGGTCGAGGCTATTAGCAAGAAAGTTCAGGTAACCCCGTCTGACACAGGGCGCCCACCGGCTTTGGAACTCGATACCTCTTATGTCACTGAGGACGATGTCGAGAGGTTGAGTCTTGCCCAAGATACCTTACGGACATTTTCGGGTATCAATGAGTACACCGCTGCGCATCAGGATGAGCTGCAAGCGATCTCGGTGGTGATTGCTATGGCACAAGGTCCCAAAGGGCTTGTGCAATTGGCGGTCATCAACGCGGCCTCTGAAACCGCGCCGGGCAAAGCACTGCTTGAGAAAACCGAACAATTCAGCGAAGCCGTAGGGAAAGAAATCGCGGATGAGATAGAAGATACTACGCTTGATCCAAAGTTCGAAACGGACAAGTACCTGATCGGCGGCGGTCAGTTCATGGCCTCAGTGTTGACAGGGGTGCTTTCGAAACGTAAAGGTGTGGAGGAGCGTACTTCTGTTTCGGTGATGGATGGGAAAGGGGCAAAAGGTGCATCAGGTTCAAACGAGGTTTTGGGTGGAGCGCATCGCGATACATCGAAACCTGTAAACGACAATCTTGACTCTCATCATTGTCCTGCAAGATCCTGTTATACGGATGCTCCGATCAGTTCTGTTGATGGTCCTGCGATAAAAATGGACCCAAATGACCACAAGTTTACTGCTAGCAATGGAAATTCAGATGCTGCAAAAGCTTATAGAGCGCAGCAAGAGGAATTGCTAAAACAAGGGAAGCTTCATGAAGCTATAAAAATGGATGTCGACGATATACGAAGTAAGTTTGGTGATAAATACGACGCGGCTATTGAGCAAATGTTAAAGTATTCAAAAAGTCTTAATCCTGAAGATTTTAAACCGAGGTAGATTTCATGAGGTTAAATTACAGCCAGTCTAATGGTCTCGAAAATTTCTTTTGCGGGCAAGGTAGAGAGGAAGTCCGGAAAGTTATTGGTTTGCCATATAGGGTTTTTCCTAAAACTGAGTTTTCAGAAAATTCAGTTGACGCGTTTGGTGAGGCTGTAATGCAAGTTTGGTACAACTGCTCTGATGAGTTGTTGGGGTTGGAGGTATATCTTCCTAATGCTTGTTTTTATTATGATGGTAAGCAGCTTTTAGGTCTGTCTATTGAGGATGTTGAGAATTTTTTTGTGGCTGAGGGTGTGTCTTTTGAAGTGGAGAAAGATAAAACCGGCATAAACGTTAATCAGAACTCGGTCAGGTTTTATGCTCCTGATATGAACGATTTGGGGGGGCAAGCCACGGTAGAGGCTGTATATGTTGGCTTTAAGTAGGGGGGCGGGGCTTTAATTTAAAAAGTTAGCCTTAATTGCTACGGGGCAAAAGGCGCAGGCGCGGCAGATGCTCTTGCAAAGAACAAAAAGGGGAAGAACAAAAAGGGGGCAGATTTATTTTATAAGGTACGGAAAGAGTCGATTCATTGGCTTGCTCGGTGTTCTAAAATAAATCTGTCCCCTTTTTTTCTTTTTGTCCCCTTTTTTTCAAAAAAAAGTTTGACTAAAAATTAGAAATATTTCAGTGAAGATGGTCCATGAGTCAGGAAATCAATAAGTGTGTTGCGCGTGCCATCGCCGAAATTGCAATATTTCTTGAATTTTCTGGAGAGGATGTAGTTGCTCCGGATGCGTCTGTCCAGGCACTTGAGCAGTTGGCGGCGACTCTTCAAATGGCCGATTTAAAAACGAAAAACGCCCTATGTCTGCAATTTTCTGAGATCGCTACTGAGTATTCTGATGAGCAGGCCGATTTCGTTGAGAGTCTTGGGGAAGCATTGGGATTGGTTAATGAATAGTGAGGACTCGGGGACAGCCCGCCTTGACCTAATGCTAGAGAGCGGGGCAGGCTACTCCCGCACGGTAAGGTCACAATGAAAGCATTCAGCGAAAAGGGACAGCGAAAAGGGGACAGATTTATTTTATGAAATGCAGAGGGAGCGGGCTTATTGGCTTGCCCAGTTTTCTAAAATAAATCTGTCCCCTTTTTTCAAAAATAAATTTCTGAAGAGGTCTATCTGGAAAAATATACAGAGTTAGTGATTGATGGCCAGCTTGTAGTTGCTCCCAGTGTCAGCGAGTGGGAGGAGAGCTTGAATGCAGGCACGTATCAAGATGGAACTATTTTCAATGACAAACTTGAAATTGTTGTGCGCAATATGCTTGATTTTGTATCTGGGCGCGAAGGTCAATTCCGTTTGGGGCTACATTTGACTAAGTCGTTGAAGCCTTGGGTGCCATTATGTTTATATCGTATGGATGAACGATGGCAGCGAGTGCTCATCGAAAGGGTGGCTTGCGATCAATGCAAATGGGGTGGGAAAATTGCTAATCCTTCAGATCCGACTTTGTATTTTGGCGTTGATGATGGCTTAGGAGTTTCTTATAAGGCATTATCGCTTCCTCGTTGTAATTGCCCGAAATGTGGTATGGCGCTACCTCGGATAGCTGTGTGGGTGGAAGATATTGAAGCGGGCAGGAATAATTAAGTTGCCAGGTACGGCGTAAAGGAAAAAAGGGAGCCGAAAAGCGACCGAAAAGGGGACCGACCGAAATGGGGACAGATTTATTTATCGCGGCTTAAATAAATCTGTCCCCTTTATTGCTAAAGAGGCTGAAGGCGCGGGGTTGGAGATAACATTCCATTCTGGCGACACGATCGTCGTTGAGGCTGATAGCGAAGGTGGGTATGAGGCCTATTCAATTTATTTGGATTCTGGTGATGTTGTAGTGGTTTAATTTGCAAATAGATCTCCATCCTAGGTGAAAAAAGGGCGCATATCTATTTTGTGAGGCGCAGAGGGAGAGAAACGGAAAGGGGACGTATTTATTTAATGAAATGTAGCGGGCTTATTGGCTCGCCCAGTGCTCTAAAATAAATCTGTCCCCTTTTTTTTAAAAAAATTAGAAATATTTCAATGAAGGTGGTCCATGAGTCAGGAAATCAATAAGTGTGTTGCGCGTGCCATCGCCGAAATTGCAATATTTCTTGAATTTTCTGGCGAGGATGTAGTTGCTCCGGATGCGTCTGTCCAGGCACTTGAGCAGTTGGCGGCGACTCTTCAAATGGCCGATTTAAAAACGAAAAACGCCCTATGTCTGCAATTTTCTGAGATCGCTACTGAGTATTCTGATGAGCAGGCCGATTTCGTTGAGAGTCTTGGGGAAGCATTGGGATTGGTTAATAAATAGTGAGGACTCGGGGACAGCCCGCCTTGACCTAATGCTAGAGAGGGGTGCAGGCTACTCTCGCACGGTAAGGTCACAATGAAAGCATTCAGCGAAAAGAGCGAAAAGGGGACAGATTTTTTTTATGAAATGCAGAGGGTGCGGGCTTATTGGCTTGCCCAGTTTTCTAAAATAAATCTGTCCCCTTTTTTTTTGTCCCCCTTTTTTTTTTTCTTCTGGTTGCGGTACTCGCGTAAGTTCAGGCGGCTCAATTTCGCCGGTCAGACATGGACGGTCAATGTGCTTTTTCGGTTCTCGGTCGGAAGCCCCAAGCCAAAGGTTTATTTGGGCAAGAGTTCCGGTAATCCCGAGGTGGACATCGCCGTGGTGTCTGCGATGTACCGCCTGACCATGGAGGGTCCCTACATGGTTCCAGCGGGTCAGGAAACGTTCGACATTACGGCGCCGTTCGTCCTGTCTCCGAGTGCCAAACGTGGCTGACGGTTCGTATGATTTGAGTGGCGCGGATAAAAAGAAGCCCTTTGTGAAGCATAAATAAATCCCCTTTTTCGTCGAAGGCATGGTTGTGTTGGCGCTGTTTGAGGAGTTTTTGGCGCAATTGTGGCGCAGTTCTTGACGAACTGCGCCACAGCTCATCGCAGCAGATGGATGGAGTCGCTCCCGACGGTCGGGACTACGTTATGGCCACAAATAAAACCAATGCGCCCCGCTTAAATGGGTGGCATTGGGTTACCCACCAACCTAGCAGATTGACTCCTCAGCGCTTCCAGTCCTTCAGCACATCATCGATGCCAGCAGTGGCAGTGTCTCTAACGGATCGTGAAACGGGCGACCCCAAAGGTCGCCCGTTTTCATTTACTCAGCCGCCTGCGCCCGCAACGTAACCGTCTGGGCAACACATCTTCCTGATGCCATCGCTTAAGGCGATGGTGTCCACCTAAATTTAAGTGGACACCATTTTTTAGCCTTTTTAAGCGGACGCCCATGCCACAAGAACGTCGTTCCTATTCCAAATCCTTCAAGGCCCAAGTCATTGCCGAATGTGCGCAGCCTGACACCTCGATTGCCAATGTCGCTTTGACCCACAACCTCAACGCCAATCTAGTCCATAAATGGATTCGGGTGCATGCGCAGAAAACTCTGGCGCTGCAAACCGCCTTCATCCCGGTCAAGGCAGCGCCAGCGGTGCATCAAGTCCTTTCTGCCACGATTAGGATCGAAGTGCCTCATTCAAAAGGCGTAGTTGTGGTGAGTTGGCCGACAGAAAATGCAGCGTCGTGTTCCGCTTTCCTACGAGACCTGCTTCGATGATCCGCGTCGACTCCATCTGGCTCGCCACCGAGCCCATGGACATGCGCGCCGGCACTGAAACCGCGCTGGCGCGAGTTGTCGCGGTGTTCGGTGCGGCGAAGCCGCACTGTGCCTATCTGTTCGCCAACCGCCGCGCCAATCGCATGAAAGTGCTGGTGCATGACGGCGTGGGGATTTGGCTTGCCGCCCGGCGTTTGAATCAAGGACGCTTCTTCTGGCCGGGTGTGCGACACGGCTCAGAAGTTGAGTTGGATGCCGAGCAACTTCAGGCCCTGGTGCTCGGTTTACCTTGGCAGCGCGTCGGTGCAGGCGGAATCATCTCGATGCTTTAAGACCTGCCATGGCGCGCTTGCCAGCGCAATTGGCCCATCAGTCTGTCGCAGCCATGTGCCCTCTCTGGCAAAATCGGCGGTATGACTTCGCATCCGAATCTCGATCAATTAAACCCTGAAGAACTGCGAGCCTTGGCGGCGCAGTTGATCCAGCGCGTCGAGACGATGGACAAGCAAATTACTCATCACAAGTCGGTCAACGAGAAGCTGGCCCACGAGATCGCGCTGCTCAAACGCTTCAAGTTTGCCAAGCGCAGCGAGCAGCTAAGTCCGGATCAAGCCAGCTTGCTCGACGACTTGATCGACACCGATATCGCCGCCATCGAAGCTGAGCTTGAAGCACTGCAACCCGTGTCTGTCGAAGCCAAAATGCGCCAGCAGCCCAAGCGCGCTGCGCTGCCACCGCAGTTCCCTCGCACTCTGATCCATCACGAACCGGAAAACAGCCACTGCCAATGCGGCTGCGCCCTCAAGCGTATCGGCGAAGATGCCAGCGAAAAGCTCGACTACACACCGGGCGTTTTCACGGTCGAGCGCCATATCCGTGGAAAATGGGCCTGCGAGCAGTGCGAAACACTGATCCAGGCGCCGGTACCGGCGCACGTCATCGACAAAGGCATCCCGACGGCGGGCCTGCTGGCCCACGTCATGGTGGCCAAGTTTGCCGACCATCTGCCGCTGTATCGGCAGGAGAAAATCTTCGGCCGCGCCGGACTGCCTATTGCTCGCTCGACCTTGGCGCAATGGGTGGGCAACTGCGGCGTGCAATTACAGCCGCTGGTTGATGCGCTGCGCGAAGCCGTGCTGACGCACGGCGTCGTCCACGCCGACGAGACGCCGGTACAAATGCTGATGCCTGGCGCTAAGAAAACTCACCGCGCTTATGTCTGGGCCTATGCCACCAGCCAGTTCTGCGATCTGGCAGCAGTCGTTTATGACTTCAGTCCGAGCCGTGCTGGCGAACATGCCCGAGCCTTCCTTGGCCACTGGAACGGCAAGCTAGTCTGCGACGACTTCGCTGGCTACAAGGCAGGCTTTGAACTGGGCGTCACGGAGATCGGCTGCATGGCCCATGCACGCCGCAAGTTCTTCGACTTGCACGCGACCAACAAAAGCCAGATCGCCGAAAAAGCGCTGCACTACATCGGGGCCTTGTACGAAGTAGAACGAGAAGTCCGCGAGCTGGAACCGGGTGTCCGACAGCGAATACGGCAGGAAAAAGCAGCGCCTATTATCGACGCACTTCATACCTGGATGATCGCCCAGAGGCAGCTTGTGCCTGAGGGATCGGCCATCGCCAAGGCATTGGATTACAGCCTCAAACGCTGGATAGCGCTAACGCGTTATCTCGATGACGGTGCTGTACCCATCGATAATAACTGGTGCGAGAATCAAATTCGGCCGTGGGCTCTTGGTCGCTCGAACTGGCTGTTCGCGGGCTCGTTACGCAGTGGTAAACGTGCCGCAGCGATCATGAGTTTGATCCAGTCGGCGCGGCTCAACGGGCATGATCCGTATGCGTATTTGAAGGATGTTCTTACACGCCTGCCGACGCAGCGGGCGAGTGAGATTACCGAGCTGTTGCCGCACAGGTGGGTGCCCGTTTAATCACGCAAGGTGTGTTGGGCGGACGCTTACCCCGCAACCGCCTCCCAATCACATCCATCACGTCACACCCATCGCGCAACGATATTGTCAGCATTTTGCAAAGGTCGGAGAGCACCAGCGTGTCGGAGCTGATTTCCGAGCGGAACGCGATGTTCTCCAGCAGCTGGGTTACGGTGCGAATACGGTAATCGGCGGTTTCGAAGAGGACGTCGAGCGGGGCTTCGGTGTCGATGAGCAGAGTGGCGGGGATGCAGTCGATGCCGGTGATGGGCATGTATCTATTCATGAGTTTTCGCCTCGTTAGTAAGTAAAGAGCTACCCACTGTTCGTCGCCAAACGAAAAGGTGGCAGCTGTACGCAGGTTGGCGAACCGGAACGAGGCACCGGCAGACCCGGAGATCTCCCGCGCACAACTGCCATTGCGGCGGCAGTATCGCGGATGCGGGAGCGCCTGCAAACAAGCAATCGCTCTCGCACCTCGTTGCCGGGTCGCCAAACCCGAGTCGCCATTAGGGCGACGACGGAATATAGGCCGCCCTGCTTGAGAGCTACAAGACGTCACTTTCCGAGCTTCATGTAGGATTTTTTGGTCTGTCGGTGGTTGTATTTCGCCACGTTGGTTTTCGGCGAGCAAAGGAGCCAGAGCAGCCACTCCAAGCTCGTTCCCGAAACACTCAGGAGAGCCATTTGACCTTGACATAGGCGGCATAGGCGAATAGATTTTCGCCCAGCAGCTCAGTACAGCGCGCAGGCAATTGTTAGAACCTGCCCAGCAGTCCTGAGCTTTTTTTTGCCCAAGGAAAAGCCAGTGAAGCGAACCGCCGTTCTCATCGATGGAGGATTTTTCTTCCAGAGGGTTATGTTTTTCGGCCGTAAGTACTTCAGCAAGGAACTGCTGATATCCGCCGACCACCTATCCCAAATCATAAAAAAGTTAGTGAAGCTTCACATTGAAGACGAGCGCTCAGCGAGCCGCGAGCTGTATCGAATTTACTACTATGACTGCCCACCTCCCTCCAATCAGGTTCGATTACCAATAATTCCTGACGGTCACAAATCTGCTGGCCATATGGATTTCAAAGCTCATCCTCCCTATAGATTGCGAAGAGATCTCCACGATCAGCTTCGATCGAGCCGAAAAACGGCGCTTCGACTGGGCGAACTGGCCAAAAGCGGTGACTGGCAACTGAATTCCCATTCCCTTAGGGCCCTGTTGCGTGGTGAGAAGGTTTGGGCAGACCTCACGAATGATGATTTCCATTACAAGGTCGAACAAAAGACTGTCGATACCAAGTTGGGCATGGACATCACGACTCTTGCCCTTGAAAAGCTCGCCGATGTCATTGTTTTAATCGCCGGTGATTCGGATTTTGTGCCTGCTGCGAAATTGGCGAGAATGAAGGGAATCGATTTCGTACTTGATCCGATGTGGGCCAACACGACTGGGAGCTTAAGTGAGCACGTGGATGGGCTTCGATCCTTCGACATCGTTCGTCTCATTAGGGATGTCACCGGCCAACCTGTTACGACTCGGCCCGACTGGTGGGATGCTCGGACGAAGAGTGCAGCGCAGCTGTATGAGAATGTTGAGATTGCCGTTGCTGGTGATCTGGAACCTGATCCTGGACTGATATCTCAAATCGGTGCGCATCAGTAAGCAGCAGGCATGAACTTCATTTCGCAGCAGACCCTGCGCTCGCCCACTTCGGACTCATAGACCGTGCCCATCCCCATCCCCACCCGCAACGCGCTAATCACCCAACTCGCCACCCACCCCGATGACATCACCACACGTGCCGCGCTTTACCGCGATCTACTCGACGCCGCTGAGGTTTCATTGGACGGTATCCGCGTCGCGGCAGGGCTGGGCGATCCGGCGGCCAATGTCGTGATTGCTCAGTTGAATGCCACGGCACACGTCAATCGCCCCGGGCCGTTGCTGGCGCAGCTTGGCAACCTGCCGGTTGATCATGTGGCGTTGAATAACGCCGAGCCTGCGTGGTGCGATGCCTTGGCTGGGTTGCCTTTGCGCACGCTGGTGCTCAACAGCCCGCGATTCAGCTGCGATCAAAGCCTATGGCAGCGCTTGCCAGACCTTGCCCTCGAAGGCCTGGAAATCAGCGGATTCTCCCGCGACGATAACGCGGCCAGCCTTCCTTTCATCGAACGGCTGCGCCGGCTGAAGTTAAGCACTTACGGCGAAGACTTCGACGATAACTTCTTCGAGCAACTCGGCAATAGCGCGCTGGAGGAATTGTCGTTGGACCGTTGTGATGACGTGACCGACGCAGGCCTTGTCGGGCTTTCAAAACTCAAGTTGCGATCACTCACCTTGGAACGTGTGGGCGAGTTGACTTCACGTGGAATGGCGCAGTTATGCAGTCACCCACTTGAGCAACTGTCCCTCGGTTGGAGTGGCGCGATCCTGAAGGACCCTTCATGGCTTTGCGGTCTGACAGCTTTGCGTTCCCTGAGCCTGGATTATTGTTACGCAACGGACGCCACGCTGAATGCCATTTCCGGTTTGCCCATCGAACGGCTTTCGCTGCAGTCCTCTTATGTTTGCGAAGACGATCTTGAAGTACTGGTAGGCATGCCGCTCGCCGATCTGGATCTCAAGGCGTCACACCAGATAATCGAGCGGCTCGATGTGCTGCACGAGTTTCCACTAAAGCGTCTTGGGCTCTCTGATGTGCAAGGCATCAATGCAGATACGTTGAAGGATCTGCGCGGTTTGGAATTGGAATCCCTGGACCTGTCATTGAACGACGTCACTTGGAAAGAGTTGAAGCAACTCGCCGGCCTGCCACTGAAACGGCTGAAACTCAGCTTTTGTCGCGGCGTCGATGGCAAGGTTTTGCGCAAGCTTGTCGAGTTGGGTTTGCCATTGGAGCAGCTTGAAATCAGCGGCCTGGATCTGCGTGATGCGGACTTGGCTTGCCTGCGAAACTTGCCGCTGCAACGCCTCGGTTTGTATGACAGCCCTTGGCTCACCGACGCGGGAGTGGCCCATCTCGCCCGGATGCCGTTGCGTGACCTGACGATTGCGGCGGATCCCGGAACGTCGCGGATTACCTCAGGCGCCGTAGCGGTTTTAGAGCAACTGCCGCTGCGCACATTGGCGCTGTTCAATTGCACTGCCATCAATGCTGAAGGCTGGGATCGCCTGGCCAGGTTGCCGGCTCGCGTAATGGGCCCGGGTATCTGATTCCTTGTCAGCGTCGGCGAAGGTCTCAATAAGAGCGGCAGAACGGTTTCCCACATTTATGGGATATCGCTTTGCGCTCTTCGCTATAACCTTATAAGCCTCTGCGAATTAGACTTGAGGGAGTGCAGTCCGCGCGGCGATCAAGGAAAACAACGTGCAAGAAGTACTCAGCATTAACTGGCTGCTTTGGCTCTCGACCATGGTACCGCTGACCCTCAGTGCGGGCCCTGGCAACTTGATGGTCGCCACTTCCGGCGCACAGAGCGGCGTGCGCCGTTCGGTGCGGTTTATCGTCGGGCTGGACATCACTTACTTTCTGCTCGCGGTGCTGGTCGGGCTCGGGCTTTATCACACGTTGATGAACAGCCCCAAGTTGGTTTGGGTGCTGCAAGTGGTGGGCAGTTTCTACATCTTGTGGCTGGGTGTGCGCCTGCTGCGACGTCCCTTGAAAGCGCCCGGTGAAAAAGCCATGCACTTGCAATTTCGAGACGGCATCGTCGTGCAGCTGAGCAACGTGCAAGGAATCGTGATGCTGCTGGTGATGTTCTCCACCTTCACACCTTCTGGCGAGACGAGCAGCAGTGTCGTGTTGATCTTGAGCGCGGCGCTGATCTCGCTGAATTTTTTCTCTCACGTCATCTGGGTGTCCATGGGGTCGAGCGTGCAGAAGCTGATCCGGGCGCGACCAAGATTATTGGTACTTCAAAATGCGGTGTTTGGGCTGATGTTGATCGCGGTAGCGGTCTGGATATTCCTGCGGACTGGTCCGCTTTAAAGGAGCAACAGCCAGGACGCCGAACGCTATTGCATGTCTGCCGTTTTGTCGTGGAACAGCTGCGTCAGGTAATCCACCACTCGGTCGACGCGGCCCACACCTTGGGTCGCTTGATTGCGCAGCAGCCAGATATGGGAACGGTGTTGGGAACTGTCGGCCAGCACCTGACGCAGGCCCGACTGGTGTGCAACGTAGGCCGGTAGCGCGGCAATGCCAAGATTGGCTTCCACGGCCTTGAGTTGGGCGTTGAGGTTGGATACGCGGATCCACAGCTTCTGATCGTCGCTCAGTTCGCTCAGCCACTGCGCCAGCGGCATGTAAGACATTTCCTCGGTCCAGCCAATCAAGTGATGGTGCTTCAAGTCGGCGGGCTCCGCCGGCAGGCTATTGGAAGCGGCATAACCTTCGGAGCAGAACAGGCCCTGCACCAATGTCCCGACCCGGCGCATGGTGAAGTTGCCGTTATCGGGCCTGCGCAGTCGGATAATGATGTCGCTGTGGCTTTGGGTCAGTTTCGACGACACCGCCGAGTTGATGAAGTCGAAACTGATCTCGGGGTATAGCTCATGAAACTGGGCCAGCCCGGGGATGATCAGGTGCGTGCCCATCAACTCCGGGCAATCGATGCGCACCTGCCCGGCCATTCGATCGCTTGGCTGCGACATCTGCCGCTCGATGAGTTTGAAGCGCTCTTCGGTTTCCATCGCCAGCGGTAGTAATGCCCTGCCAGCTTCGGTCAGGAAATACCCATTGGTCTTTTTCAAGAACAACACGGTGCTGAGCGAGTCCTCGAGTGCGGCAATCTTGCGCGACACCGTCGAGGCCGAAACCTTGAGCGAGTTACCGGCCTCGGTCACGTTGTTCGACTTGGCGACGACGATGAAAACCTTCAGATCATCCCAGTTCACTTAAATGTCATACCCAAGAATGGAAAATCGATCCTCATCTATTTCTATTCGAAATGATCAGAGGCCAGTTTAAGGTTTTTCGCATGGTGCAACACCGTAGAGGATATAGGGGATGATACGTAACCCGATGCGCTCCCTTCCAGTTCATGCAGCCGTTCTTGAGTTGGCTGATAGCCAGGTTTCCTGTCGATCCCTTATTGCCTTCAACCCGATAACAAACGGGGCGCCGGCACGGTGGTGACTGCGCAAAATTATTACCACGGGTTCGAGGGCGAGCGGGTGGAGAACGCGTTTTCATTCCTGGCGGCGTTGCGGCAGAACATCCGGACCTATGATGGGGGGCGTTACCCCCGGGATGTCGTAGAGGGTGTCGTCGGACACTGGCGCGCGGACACAGGTTTTTGGGGTGGCGCAGGGCTGCATCCCTGCGCCTGGTCAATCTAGAAGCTGTACTTGGCGGTCATCATCAGGTTGCGTGGGGTGCCATAAGCGTCGCCGCCGTAGCTGATGGAATTGGCGACGGATGAGTAGTACTTGCGGTCGAAGATGTTATTGGCATTGAGCTGCAGGTCCAGATGCTGGTTGACCCGGTATCCGGCCATCAAGTCTGTGACCGCATAGGCGCCTTGCTTGAGCCGGTAGTTACTACCATCGAGCAACGCGACGTCGTTGTAGATGCGGCTCTGCCAGGAGACGTTGCCGCCGACGCGCAGTTTTTCCAGCGGGCCTTGGAATTGGTAGCGGGTGGTCAGCTTGAACAGGTGCTCTGGCGTGTCGGTGTCGAAGCGCTGATTCACCTTCTGCGGATTGGCGCTGTCCTTGATGGTATGCACGCGAGCGTAGGTATAGCCGCCACCGACCTGCCAATTTTCGGTCAATGCGCCTTGCAATTCGAAATCGACACCCTGGCTGCGAAGCTCGCCGGAGGCCTCGTAGCAAGAGGCCTGTGGACAGTTCGGCACGAACACTTGCACGGCGCGATTTTCCTGGTCGACGCGGAACAGGGCCATGCTCGCATTCAGCGCACCGTCAAAATATTCACCCTTGATGCCGACCTCGTAGTTCTTGCCGACGATCGGCTTGACCGGTGTGCCGGAGGTGTCCTTGGAACTCTGTGGCGTGAAGATGTCGCTGTAGCTGACATAGACTGAATGGTGGTCGTCCAGGTCGTATATCAAGCCTGCGTAACGGGTAACGTTTCGAGTGACCTTGTAATCCCCTTCGCCATCCCGATTGTCGTAGTCGTACCAGTCCAGCCGCCCGCCAAGAATCAGCTTCAGTGGATCGGCCAAGCTCAGGCGGGTGGTTGCGTACAGGCCATCCTGGGTCGTGACTTCGCGGCCATTATCCGTGTGGACGAAGTCCGGTTTGCCGGCGTTGATCGGCCAGTTCATGTCATACGGAGAATAGTTGTGAGTGGTCATGTCATAGATGCGCTTGCTGGCGCCCACCACCAGTTCGTGGGTACGTCCGAACGCTTCGAAGGGGCCATTGGCGAAAGCGTCCAGGCCGGCCTGGTTTTCATCATGGGCGGACTGGTAGACAGTCCGAGCCAGTGTGTTATTGACCCAGCGTGACTGGTACGAGCCAGAGAACAACGCGTTCTGCTCAGCGTAGTTGGCATTGAACTGAAGACTCCATTCATTGGCCAGGCGATGGCGGACTTCGGCGAAAAGCGTGTTGATCTCCTGATCCTTGTTCTCCCAATCGGTGCCAGGGTTGTACGACCGCGGCAAGTCCAGGTGATGGCCATCCTGGCCGATCATCGACGAGCCCCAGAAGTAATTGGTTTTGTCCTTTTGGTGCGAAAAGCCGAGGGTCAGGGTGGTGTCTTCGCTCAGGTCTGCTTCGGTGATTGCATAGAATAAGCCGTGATCCTCCTCGACATCGTCGATGAAACTGTTGGCATCGCGGTAAGACGCGACGACCCGACCACGCAGGTTGCCGCTGTCATTGAGCGGGCTGGACGCATCGATCTCGCCACGGTAATCGTCCCAACTGCCGGCGGCGCCTGTCAGCGTGACTCGCTGCTCGGCGAGCGGCCGCTTGCGTACCATGTTGATGGCCGCCGAAGGATTGCCTGCACCGGTCACCAGGCCGGTGGCGCCGCGCACGACCTCGACTCGGTCGAACATCGCAAGGTTCGGCTGAGCCCCGACGTTGACGCCGTCGTAGCCGCTCGGTATGCCGTCGTACATGAGGTTATCAATCTCGAAACCGCGCGCCGAGTACGTCTGCCGACCGGGGCCGCTTGAAAAGTCGAGGAACAACCCAGGGGTGAACTTCACCACGTCGTTGATGCTAGTCATGGCCTGGTCATCCATGCGCTGACGCGTAATGACAGTGGTGGCTTGTGGCGTTTCACGCATCGTCAGCGGCAGCTTGGTCGCCGTCGACATGATGCCCGTGGTGTAGGAGTCGGAGCCTTCCGTGATGCTGCCCAGCGGGCCGCTGGAAATTTCGGTCGCACCCAGCTCCAGGGTGGCGGGCTTGGATTTTTCCTGAGCAGCGCTGCTGTCATCGGCAAGGGCCGGTGAAAGGGCTGCCATGCAAATGGCCATGGCTAACAGATCACGTGACGCGTTGAAATAACACAGGGGTGTGGCGCGCGACATTGAAGGCTCCTGAGGCTCTAATGATAAGCAAGGTGTTGTTGAGAATTATTAGTGATTGTCGCAGGGTTTTCCGCTGTGCAAAAGCGTGATGCGTTAGAGGAGTGTTGAGTTTGGGGAGGGGGCTTCGGTTATGGCGCCGGGATGATTTGTTCGGGCATGAAAAAGGCACTGGCGAGATTCGCTAAGTGCCTGGTTTGTGGTGCTGGAATAGGCCCGTCGCCATTTGTGAGAACGTATTCCTTGTCTTTCGGTTTGAGCGCACATGAGATGTGCTCCCAAGATCAGCCTCGGGTAGCCGGGGATGCCATCTGCAATACCAAACAGCCCTGGGGCACAAAAAACTGGAAAGCCCCTTGCAGCGCTGAAACACCGAATGTACTGAATTTCAGGCACAAAAAAAGACGTCCGTGGACGTCTTTAGATGATGAAATGGTGGAGCCGGGGGGATTTGAACCCCCGTCCGCCAGTACTCCGCTGTCGGTACTACATGCGTAGCCGTGTCTATTAAGTTAACCCTCAGCGACCCGACGGGCAGGGTGCTTTGGGCGAGTTGTGTAGGTTTTAGCCGCTTCGTCCACAACGTACTGCACGGCGATTCCGTTCTATATGACAATCACTTTGGGTTTACGGACATCCCCTCGTGATTGCTGGACCCGAAGGTACCAGAAGCTCAGGCGTTAAGGCTGCTTACGCAGCGATAGCGTAGTCCTGGCCGTAGGTTTCGTCATTGGCAACTATAGAAGTTGCAACAGTGGATTTACGAGTTCTGTTACCAACTCGGCATGCACCTAGAGTTTCGCAACCGGCGTCGAATCCTAAACGGCCCCGAACCTGACGCTTCGTAAAGCTGTGAAGCGGCAGGCATTCGCAGTGTACGCCAATTCGCGTCTGAGGCCAACCCGAAGGCTGGCCTCAACCTGCTATGAGTTCTTGCCGTCTTTGCTGACCTTCCGGATTTCCTGGATGGTCTGGGTGGTTTCGGAAATGCATTTTTCGGTGCCTTCCTTGGTGTTCAAAGCCTGATGGGCCTTGGCTTGCTGGACGCTCGCCTCGACGCGCGCTTGCAGTTCCGGGGAGCCCTGGATCTGGGTCTTGGCGTTCTCAATGGTTTTCAGGTTGGTATCGCAGAGATCACTCGAGCCGCCGGCAGCGAACGAGGACGACGCCAGCATCGAGGCAGTGACAAACAGACCTAACAGTACAGAGCGTTTCATGTGTCTCTCCTTGACCCAAGGGCCGCATTTGCTGGCCATCAGGACGGCTACCTATTGAGGAAGCCCTGCATTTGCAGGACCTGCTCAATGGACTGCGGTCGTTCGCCAGGGTTCTATTTTTCTTCAGGTTGCCCTGGCCTGGGTCACTCGATCCACCAGGTAGACCAGCCCGTGGTAGTCGATTGCGCCGTGTTGCGTAAGACCAATCTCGCAGGTGCGGCTGGTGGAAATCCCTTCGCTGCAATGCTGGACCGCGTCCTTCAAGGTGCGCAGCGAATGGGCGTTCAATTGCGGCGTGGTGAAGCCTTTGTCGCCAGCAAAACCACAGCATTGGATGCCTTCTGGGATGACCACGTTTTTGCTGCATTTGCGCGCCAGATCGATCAACGCCTGGCTTTCGCCAAGGTGCTGCGTGCTACACGTAACGTGAACGGCGATGGGCGCCTCCTGTGGGATGAAATCGAGACGGTCCATCAAATGGGTGCGGATGAAACGCACTGGGTCGTACAGGTCCAGACGCACATCGCCCAGGTCCTGGACCAATCGCAACGTGCAGGGGCTGGTGTCGCAATAGATCGGATCAAGTCCGCCGCGACTGGCGTGCAACAGGGCGCCGATCAGTTCCTGGCGTTTGTGCTCGGCTTGTTCGACATAGCCTTTGGACGCAAAAGGCTGGCCGCAGCAAAGGCTGTCGACATTATCGGGAAAGACTACTTGGTAGCCGGCTTTTTCCAGCAGCCGTTGAGTCTTTTCGTACAGAGACATCTGCTCCTTATCCCCTGCTGCCGGGCCCATGACTCGCGATACGCAGGCCGCCAGGTACACCACTCTCGGACGCTCGTCCGACAAGGCGGGGCTGAAGCGGATGGCCTTTTCCGGCTGGGGCATGGCGTTGCTCCATTGCGGTACCTGGCCCTTGGACAGCCGCGTCAATGAGGCCGAAAGTTTTGCCAGGCGAGGCGCCCCTAGCAGCATTCGCGCACCGTTGGCGACGTGAAGGGCGAAGCGTGCGCCTTGCAGCGTGGTGGCGAAATTTCCTTCGATCCAGTTGGCGGTTTTCGTCTTCGTTGCCTCACGGCTGCGAAGCTTTTTCATCAGCTCGCCGGTATTGATGCCCACCGGACAACGTTGCGCGCACAGGCCCGTCGCGGCGCAGGTATCGATGCCTTGGTATTGGTAGGCGTGTTCCAGTTCCGAAGTATCGATGCCGGCGCGCTTTTTCGCCTGGATGTCCCGCCATATCACGATGCGCTGGCGTGGGCTCAACGTCAGGTCTTTAGACGGACACACCGGCTCGCAGAAACCACATTCGATGCACTTATCCACAATCTCATCGGCGGCCGGCAACGGCTTGAGGTGCTTGAGGTGGATCTGCGAATCCTCGCTGAGCACCACGTCCGGGTTGAGGATGCCGTTGGGATCGAGCAGGCGCTTGAGTTGCCACATCAATTGATAGGCATCGCTGCCCCATTCCAGCTCGACGAACGGCGCCATGTTGCGTCCGGTGCCGTGTTCGGCTTTCAACGAGCCGCCGAATTCCACTGCCACCAATTGCGCGACGTCCTCCATGAACGCCTGGTAGCGTGCGATTTCTTCGGGGTTGTTGAAGCCTTGGGTGAAGACGAAGTGCAGATTGCCTTCCAGTGCGTGTCCGAAAAGGATCGCTTCGTCGTAGTGATGTTTGTCGAACAGTTCGATCAGGCGATTCACCCCGATGGCCAGTTGTTCCACCGGGAAGGTCACATCTTCGATGATCACCGTGGTTCCGGTTTTGCGCACCGCGCCCACCGCCGGGAAGGTGTCTTTGCGGATGGCCCAGAGGCGGGCGTTCTCCCGTGGGTCTTCAGTGAAGTCGACCTGTTTTTCCACCGGGAAGCCCGCCAGCGAAGCCATGATCAGGCTCAGTTGTTCTTGGAGCAGCGACGAAGAAGCGGCGCGGGATTCGATCAGCAGGGCGCAGGCATTTGTCGACAGGTGCTGTACGAAATCCGGCATGCCCGGCTTGTCCTGTACCGAACGCAGGCTGCGACGGTCCAGCAGTTCCACGGCCGACACCGGTTGGTTTTTCAGCACAGTGACCGCGTTGCAGCAGGTTTCCACGTCCGGGAAGACGATCAGTGCCGACGCCTTGTTGGGATGGTCGATAACCGTGTTGTAGGTCACCGCACTGATGAAGCCGAGAGTGCCTTCGGAGCCCACCAGCAGATGACTCAAGATATCCACAGGCTCGTCGAAATCCACCAGGGCATTGAGTGACAGGCCGGTGGTATTTTTCAGACGGTATTTGTGCCGGATTCGCGCAGCCAGTTCGGTGTTGGCGCGGGTTTCGCGGCCCAGTGTCGCCAGGCGTTCCAGCAGTTCGTCATGGCTTGTACGAAAAGCCGCCACGCTGGCGTCGTCTTCGGTATCGAGACGTGTGCCGTCCGCCAGTACCAGACGCATGCCGGCCAAGGTGTGGTAAGTGTTCTGCGCCGTGCCGCAGCACATGCCGCTGGCGTTGTTGGCGACGATACCGCCAATCTTGCAGGCATTGATTGAGGCTGGATCAGGACCGATCTTGCGCCCGAACGGTGCCAGCCAAGCGTTGGCCTGGGCGCCGATTACGCCGGGTTGCAAACGAATCTGCGCGCCTTGCCCGCGGACTTCGCGGCCGTTCCAATTATCCCCCAGCACAATCAGCACCGAGTCGCTGATGGCTTGCCCAGACAAACTGGTGCCGGCGGCGCGGAAGGTGACGGGCACCTGGTCGCGCTGGGCGAGCTGTAACAATGCGACCACTTCATCTTCTGTTTCGACCCGTACCACCAGCTTCGGAATCAGCCGATAGAAACTGGCGTCGGTGCCGAAGGCCAAGGTTGACAACGGATCGTCGAAACGGCGTTTTTGTGGGATGAGCTGTTGTACGTCGCGTAGGAAAGAGGCCGGAAGGGTCATTGGTCCTCCAGGATCAAAACCACCAGATCTTTCGGGCCGTGGGCGCCGTAGGCCAGGACTTGCTCGATGTCGGCAGTCTTCGACGGGCCCGACACCAGCAGGGCGTTGGTGGGCATGCCTTGGGCCCATTCGAATTCCTGTTGCACTTCATAGAAATTGTCGCGGATCTCGCTGGCCTTGAGCAGGGCGAAATGCACCGGCGGCACGAGGCTCATCAATCGCGGTTCTTCCCGCGTCGGCCAGAGAATCAGGCTACCGGTCGCGGCGATGGCGCCAAGGGTGCCGGTCAGGCTGGCGGGCGTGTCGTTGAACAGTTCGGCTTTCCATTCTTCCACGGGGCGGTTGTAGGCCTTGAGGGCCGGCAGGTCCGGATTGTTCGCCCAGAACTGTGTGATTTTTTGCCCATGTGGCGTGGTCGGAGCGATAAGCAGGCTGGGCAGTTGCCGGTCGCGCAACAGCTGAGCCAGCAGCGCCGGCCAATCTTCGCCGGACGTCAGATGGATCTCCGTGTGTACCGCTTCCATCAGCTTGCGCAGCTGCGGGATACGTTCTTCGGGTGCGTAGCGGTAGGTCTGTGTCACCAGTTCGACATCGAAATTATCGGCAACGGGCGTGGCGCCCGTCAGACTTTTGCGCAGCTTGGCTAGGATATTTTCCTTGGCACTCATCGACGGTCTCCCTGCTGGTTCAGGTGTTCGCGGGCCAGGTCATGCAATGAGCGGGCAGCGGGTTTTGGAGCGCTGTGGTTCTGGGTCCATGGCCCGACATTACTCGGTGTCAGGGCGCGCAGGCGCGTGGCAAGGAAACCGAACAACCGGTACAGGCGCGGCGAGCTGTTGAGCCAGGCCCAGCCATTCCAGATGAAGCGCTCCTTGGGCGAGTACTTGCTGCCCTGACCGCGCATCACGGGATGAGCGCTGTCCGGCGCCTTGACGTTTTCTTCTCGCAGCCGTCGCAGCAAGGCCGGAATCGGGATTTTCACCGGGCACACTTCACCGCAAGCGCCGCACAACGAAGATGCACTCGGGTGGTCCGGCACCTTGGCCAGGCCGACCATGTGCGGCGTGATGATTTTTCCGATAGGCCCCGGGTACACCTCGCCGTAGGCGTGGCCACCGATTCGGGT
Organism: Pseudomonas fluorescens Q2-87; assembly: GCF_000281895.1. Classification (NCBI taxonomy): domain Bacteria; kingdom Pseudomonadati; phylum Pseudomonadota; class Gammaproteobacteria; order Pseudomonadales; family Pseudomonadaceae; genus Pseudomonas; species Pseudomonas fluorescens. The sequence goes on from NZ_CM001558.1 coordinate 765,429, forward strand.
ATAGACCGGGCAGTGATTCATACAAGCGCCGCAGCGGATGCAGTTCAATGTCTGGCGCAGTTCACTGTCGGCAAACGCCTGGCTGCGACCGTTGTCCAGCAGCACCAGGTGGACTTCCTGGGGGCCGTCCAATTCATCGGCCTTGCGCGGACCGGAGATCATGTTGACGTAGGTGGTGATCGGCTGACCGAGGGCGGAGCGTGTGAGCAAGGAGAGCAGCGGCACGACATCGCGCAGGTTCTCCACGACTTTTTCGATGCCAGTCACGGCGATGTGGACTGGCGGCACGGTGGTGGACATCCGCCCGTTGCCTTCGTTTTCCACCAGCAGCAGCGTGCCGGTCTCGGCGACGGCGAAGTTGACGCCCGAGACGCCGATGTCGGCCTCGAAGAATTTCTGCCGCAACACCTTGCGACCGATCTGAATGAGTTGGTCAACGTCCTTGGTGTACTCCACGCCGAGTTTGTCGTGGAACAAGGACGCGACCTGACCGGCATTCTTGTGGATCGCCGGCATAATGATGTGGGAAGGCTTCTCGTGGTCGAGCTGGACGATGTACTCCCCCATGTCGGACTCAAGACATTCAATGTCCCGGGCCTCGAGGAAATGGTTCATCTCCATCTCTTCGCTGACCATCGATTTGCCCTTGATCACTTGCCGCGCCTCGTGAGCACGGATGATCGAGAGGACGATGCCATTGGCTTCGTCCACCGTCTCCGCCCAATGCACATTCACACCGTTGCGGGTCAGGTTGGTTTCAAGTTGCTCGAGCAGGTCGGGCAACTTGGATAACGCACGGGCGCGGACAGCATTGCCCAGCACTCGCAGGTGTTCCCTTTCGTGGGCATCGCTGAAGGACGTTGCCCGCTTGGTCATCAGTGAATCCATCGCATTGCGAAAGTTGTTTCGCAGTTGCGTGTCGCCCAGTGCCTTGTGGGCTCGGGCGCGAAAATCTTCTTGCACTTCAACCGTCGGAATCAGCGTCGGCGTACTCATGCGACACCTCCGGTACGCTGCCAGAGAAAGCTCGCCAGATGCTGACCGCGCAGCGCCTCCCGTTGTTTTTCCAGTGCGCCGTTGATGTTCATCAAGCAGCCGCAATCAGCACTGACGACCTGATGGGCGCCGGATTCCTTCAATGCCCGGGTCTTGTCGGCCACCATCGCGCCGGAAATGTCCGGCATGCGAACACTGAACGTCCCACCAAAACCACAGCATTCACTTTCATGGCTGTGTTCGACTCGCTCCACATTCTGCAACTGCGCCAACAAGGCACGGCCATGCAGGTGGGTGTTCATTTCACGCCGTGCCGAGCAGGACGTGTGCAGCGCAACCTTCACCGGCGCGCCACTGTCGTTGAGCTGGACCTTGCAGACAAACAGCAGGAACTCCGCCAGTTCGTAGGTCCGCGCAGCCAAGGCCTGGACCTGCTTGAGCGTATCGGGCTCGTCCTTGAACAGGTCGGCGTAATGCTCGCGCAGCATGCCGGCACAGGAGCCCGAGGGCACCACCACCGGATAGTCATTGGCAAACAAGGCCAGTTGCGCCCGGGCCACCGTCCGCGCCTGCTCGGTATAACCGGAGGTATAAGCCGGTTGGCCGCAGCAACTTTGCCCTTGCGGGTACTCCACCCGAATCCCTTCGCGCTCCAGCAAGTGAATCGCATCCATACCGGCTTCGGGATAGAACAGGTCCACCACGCACGTTCCGAACAGGTAGACCCGTTGCGGTTTTTCGCTGGGGTACTGCCGGGGCTCGGGCAATGGCGGGGCGACACGGGTCGCATTCGGCACAGCGTTGTAGAAAAGCTCGCTCATCAGGCGTGTCTCCGGGTGGTCCCGGTTATCCGTCCGCTGAGGCTGCTGAAATATAGACAGGAAATCTTTCAGCAGCCTTGCAGACCCGGTTGTGAATAGCAGATGCCGAATCACGGTTCGGCATCGGTTTTTTCAGTATTACGTGTAGGACTTAATGAACCAGCATGCCGGTGAACCAATAGGCCTGGGCCAGCGTGATCAAGCCGACAATCGTTGCAAAGAATAGGCTGTGTTTGAGCGTGAAACGGAACAGATCCGATTCCTTGCCCACCAGCCCGGTCGCCGCGCAGGCCACCGCGATCGATTGTGGCGAGATCATCTTGCCGGTCACGCCGCCGCTGGTGTTGGCCGCCACCAGCAAGGTGTCGTTGACGCCGATCTGGTGCGCGGTGGTGGCTTGCAACGAGCTGAACAGCGCGTTGGAGGAAGTGTCGGAGCCGGTCAGGAATACGCCCAGCCAACCCAGGAACGGCGAGAAAAATGGAAATGCCGCGCCGGTGGCTGCCAATACCAGGGCCATGGTCGATGACATGCCCGAATAGTTGGTAACAAAGGCGAACGCCAGGACCATGCCGATGGAAAGGATCGGCCAGCGCAGTTCAAAAAGGGTCTCTTTGAAAGTGGTAATACCAGTCTTGACATTGATTTTCAGCACCAGCATGGAAATCAGCGCAGAGAAGAAAATCGCGGTGCCGGTGGCAGAAATCGGATCAAGCTTGAACACGGCCGGAATGGCGGTGGGGTTGATCACGATTGGTGCGACTTTGATCACCATCTGGTCCAGGTGTGGAATGGCAAAGTTGAACACCCAGCTGTACATCGAGCCGCCAGCGGCGAACATCGCCTTGAATGGCTTCAAGGTCCAGATCGTCACCAGCACGGTGAGAATCAGGAAGGGGGACCAGGCCTTGAGGATTTCTCCCAGGCTGTAGGGCGATGCCACGGTGCTGCGAGGCAGTCCGAAACCACCGGCGCTGGCGGTGATGGTTGCGCTGGAGGTGGCGCCGGCAATCTGTGCGCCTGCGGTGCGTTTGGGTTGCCAGACTTTCAGGAACAGCGTCAGGGAAATCAGGCTGGCCAAGGCCGAGGTGATATCCGGCAGTTCCGGGCCGATGAAGTTGGAGGTGAAGTATTGAGTAATGGCGAAGCTCAAGCCTGCCACCAGCGCAGCCGGCCAGGTTTCCCGCACGCCGCGCAGGCCGTCCATCATGAACACCAGCCAGAACGGCACGAACAGCGACAGCAAAGGCAGTTGGCGACCGGTCATGGCGCCGATCTTGAACGCATCGATCCCGGTCACTTGGCCGGCCACGATGATCGGGATGCCCAGCGCGCCGAACGCCACCGGGGCGGTGTTCGCGATCAGGCACAGGCCGGCGGCATACAAGGGGTTGAAGCCCAGGCCGACCAGCAGCGCGGCAGTAATGGCAACTGGCGCTCCGAAGCCGGCGGCGCCTTCCAGGAATGCGCCGAAGCAAAAGCCGATCAACAACACTTGGAGGCGCTGGTCATCGGTAATCGACAGTACCGAACTGCGGATTACCTCGAACTGGCCGCTCTTGACCGTCAGTTTGTAGAGGAAAACGGCGGCGACGATGATCCAGGCGATGGGCCACAGGCCATAGGCAAAACCATAGCCGGCAGCGGCAAAAGCCATGTCCGCAGGCATGCCGAACGCAAAAATCGCCACGGCAATCGCCAGGGCCAACGTGATACTACCGGCCACGTGTCCCTTGAGGCGAAACACTGCCAGGGCCAGGAAGAAAAACACGATGGGAATAACGGCCGCGAGTGCGGACAAGCCGAGGCTGCCGAGCGGGCTGTAGAGCTGTTGCCAGGTTTGCATAATGGGTGGGCCCCTAATTGTTGTTGGTCAGGCACTGGTCAGCGATATTGGGTAATTGGTAATACCAATTTACAAGCGCTGATCGCTAGGGTAAAAGCCTTGGTTGTCGTGTGTCAATTTGCCGCCCTGAAACTTTCGTCGAATAAGCGGTGCAGATAGCATCTGATCCGTTCGAGCAAACCGTTTTTGATGGGTGTGGACTGGGTCCGGATGGGCCAGAATAGAGAGCCCGGCGAGCCGTCGGGATCGTGGAGAGTCGAGTTATGGGGTTTGATCAAATTCGTCAGCGCCGTTTGTCTGACGATATTGTCGAGCGGCTTGAGGGAATGATCCTTGAGGGGACGTTGAAGTCTGGCGAACGGCTGCCGGCCGAACGAACCCTGGCCGAACAGTTCGGCGTATCACGTCCGTCGTTGCGCGAGGCGATCCAGAAGCTGGCGGCCAAGGGTTTGCTAGTCAGTCGCCAGGGCGGCGGTAATTACGTGGTGGAGTCGCTGGGCTCGACGTTCAGCGATCCGCTGCTGCAGCTGTTGGAGAGCAACCCCGAGGCGCAACGGGATCTGTTGGAGTTCCGTCACACGCTGGAGGCTTCCTGTGCTTATTACGCGGCGCAGCGGGCCACGGAAGTAGATCGCGAGCGGCTGACGGCGGCGTTCGAAGCGTTGCAGGATTGCTATTCGCGCCACGAAGAAGTGAGCCGGGCGGAGGAGGGGGCAGCGGATGCGCGGTTCCATCTGGCAATCGCCGAGGCCAGTCATAACGCGGTCTTGCTGCATACCATCCGCGGATTATTCGACCTGCTCAAGCGCAACGTGGTGACCAATATCGGCGGCATGTACAAACAGCGCAGTGAAACCCGCGACATGTTGATCAGCCAGCATCGGGAACTGTACCAGGCGATTATGGACGGCCACGCCGAGCAAGCGCGGGAAGTGTCCAGCCGGCATATTTTGTATGTACAGGAAGTGTTGGAAGAGGTGCGTCAGGAAGTGCAGCGGGTTGCGCGGGCGGAGCGGCGCAAGGGGATCTAGCCAGTTAGTGTTGTTGTGGTTGGGCGATTGCATTCGCGAGCAAGCCCGCTCCCACATGGGATTTATGTCCAATCATCATTGTGTGATCGGTAGGACCAGGTGGGAGCGGGCTTGCTCGCGAATGCGGTCTCAAGGGCGAAAGACTCAGTCTTCCTTGCCCTTGTTGCGCACCGCACGCTGCAGTTCGCGACCGGCGTCGCGTTCGCGTTCGGTATCGCGCTTGTCGTATTCCTTCTTGCCCTTGCCTAGCGCAATCTCGCACTTGATCAAGTGCTTGCTCCAGTACAACGACGTACAGACGCAGGTGTAACCCTTCTGCTGCACGGAGGCGAAGAGCTTTTCCAGCTCGCGCTTGTTGAGCAGCAGCTTGCGCGAGCGCACCGGGTCGGCAATCACGTGGGTGCTGGCGGCGGTCAGCGGCGTGATGTGACTGCCCAGCAGCCAAGCTTCGCCATCCTTGAGCAGCACATAGCTGTCGACCAGTTGCGCCTTGCCGGCACGCAGACTCTTTACTTCCCAGCCGGCCAGGACCATGCCAGCCTCGAAACGCTGTTCGATGAAGTAATCGTGTCGCGCCTTTTTATTTTGCGCGATGGTCCCTGTGGGGTGTTTCTTCTGTTTAGCCATAGGGGCGGCATTATAGGCAGTTGCGTGCGTGTCGGCTACGGTGAAGCTGCATGCTTGAGCACGTTGAGTGAATCCCGGACAATGCGGCCTCTTTTTTGAACGCTTGGGCGTGATCACGATGTCGACAGACAAGGTTTCTGTGCACGGCAGTTGGGCTAGCCGCTGGGTCTTCATATTCGCGGCGACCGGTTCGGCCGTGGGGCTGGGTAGTATCTGGAAGTTTCCGTACATGGTCGGCGTCTACGGTGGCGGCGCCTTCGTACTGATGTTCCTGGCCTGCATCGCACTCATCGGCGCGCCAGTGATGCTGGCCGAAACCCTGATCGGTCGCCGCGCCCGACAAAGCCCGGCCAATGCCCTGAAGGTCCTGGCACTGGAGGCGGGGCATTCAACCAAGTGGTCGTGGGGCGCCTTCGCCGGGATGATCACGGCGCTGCTGATCCTTTCTTTCTATAGCGTGGTCGGCGGTTGGTCGCTGGACTACATCATCGACATGGGGCGCGGGGATTTCCAGGGCGCCACGCCGGACCAGGTGGGCGCCTACTTCGGTAACGTGATCGCCGATCCTTGGCGGCTCACCCTCTGGCATACGATTTTCATGGTGCTTTCCGCCGTGGTGATTGCCCGGGGCGTCGTCGCCGGGCTTGAACGCAGCTTGCGGATCATGATGCCGTTGCTGTTCGTGATGATCCTGGTGCTGCTGGGATATAGCATGACCACCGGGCATTTCATGGAGGGCGTGCATTTCATGTTCGATTTCCAGCCGGAAAAAGTCCTGGACGGCCTGTTGCCGGCGATGGGGCATGCGTTTTTCTCACTGAGCGTTGGGGTCGGCTCGATCATGATCTATGGCGCCTACATGCCCAAGAACGCGTCCCTCACGCGGACCGTGGTCGGTGTCGCGCTGCTGGATACGTTCGTGTCGCTGCTGGCGGGCGTGGCATTATTTCCGATTGTGTTTGCCGCCGGCCTGAACCCCAGCGAAGGGCCCGGGTTGATGTTTGTCAGCCTGCCTTTTGCCTTTGGCAGCATGGCGTTCGGTCAAGTGATGGGCGTTGTGTTTTTCGTCCTGGTGGCCATCGCGGCCTGGAGTTCGGCCATCTCCCTGCTGGAGCCCATGGTGGCTTATCTGGTTGAGCGGACCCGGCTCAGCCGCGCCTGGGTGACGTTCTGGCTGGCCTTTACCTGCTGGTTTGTGGGGCTAGGCACGGTGTTTTCCTTCAATATATGGAAGCAGGCGAAGTTTTTCGTGAACGAAGACGGCCTGTTCCGTCTCTACCAGTGGGGCGCAACCGGAGGTCTGGATTTCTTCGGCGTGATTGATTTCTTCACATCACGGATCATGCTGCCATTAGGAGGTATGTGTTTCGTGGTGTTTGCGGGGTGGATCATGGGGCGTGAGGCGGTGCGTGATGAATTGTCGCTGCGTAGCCCGGTATTGTTCGCCTTGAGCCTGTTCTTGATGCGCTATGTGGCGCCCATCGGCATTCTCGTAGTGTTTGCCGCCCAGCTGTGGAAGTGACGCTTACATGACGACACATATTCAACGCTCGGCCTTGCTGCCTTATCCGGCGCAGGCGCTATACGACCTGGTCAACGATGTGGCGAGTTATCCGCAATTCTTGCCTTGGTGTTCCTCCGCCGAAGTGCTGGAAAGCTCTGATACCCATATGCGCGCCAGCCTCAATATTGCCAAGGGAGGGTTGAGCCAGCGCTTCGTCACGCGTAATACCCTGGTGCCGGGGCAGTCCATCGAAATGAATCTGGAAGAGGGGCCTTTCAATCAGCTCCACGGCGTCTGGGTATTCAAGCCGCTGGGTGAGAAAGCCTGCAAGATCAGCCTGGATCTGTCGTTCGATTATGCCGGCCCACTGGTGCGAGCCACGTTGGGGCCGCTGTTCAATCAGGCGGCCAATACTCTGGTCGACGCCTTTTGCCAGCGCGCCAAGCAGAATGCCGAGCTCAAGCGTTGATTGAAATCGAAGTGGTATACGCCAGCGTTGAGCGCCAGGTCTTGCGTGCGTTTGCAGTGCAGGAAGGTACGACTGTTCGCGCAGCGCTGCTGGCTTCGGGGATTGCGGAAGCGTTCCCGGAGCTGGATCTGGCGACATGCCCGGTCGGGATTTTTGGCAAAGTGGTAGCCGATCCGGATCGTCAGGTCGTGCAGGCAGCTGATCGGTTGGAAATCTATCGGCCATTGCTGGCTGATCCGAAAGAAATTCGTCGTCTGCGCGCGGCCAAAGCGGCTCAAGCGCGCCAATAGTTGGCTTCGAATCGCAGGCAATAAAAACCCGGCATGCCGGGTTTTTTTATGTCGCGATTTATTGCGGTGACGTGTCCAGGGGTTCTGGAGTTGGGACAGGTACGGTCTCGACCTTGTCCACATCCTTCTGGATCTGGTCCAGCAACGAACCTGGCTTGGTCGGTTTTTCCGGCTTGGGCTTTTCGGCGTTCTGGGTCGGATCGGTGACAGTCGTGCCACTGTCCTTGCCCATGATGGCCTCGTCGCGGCTCACGCCAGGCATGAAATCACCCGACAGGCTGACGAGTTGGTCATTGGGGCTAAAGATAACGCTGATGCGCTCCTGTTGCCGCTCACCGCCGCCAGGCTGCAAGCTGTACAGATAATCCCAGCGATCGGCATGGAACGTGTCGGTCAGCAGAGGATTGCCCATGATAAACCGTACTTGCCGACGGGTCATTCCCGGGCGTAACTGGTCTATCATGTCCTGCGTGACGACATTGCCCTGCTGGATGTCGATTTTGTAAACCCCGGGGAATGAACAACCGGCGAGTGCGAGCAGTCCCACAAAGGTGAAACTGGTTAGCAAGAGCTTGGTGTTTTGCATCGGTGGGCGACTTCCACTATCTTGGCTGGGACAACGTAAACGCCGATCATACCCGCAATAAGAGAAGCTGCGAAGCAGCATCGCGAGAAAGCTGACCATGGTTGAAAATAGCGAACTACGCAAAGCCGGCCTCAAAGTGACCCTGCCACGGGTCAAGATTCTACAAATGCTCGATTCGGCAGAGCAGCGTCACATGAGTGCCGAAGACGTCTACAAGGCGCTTATGGAGGCTGGCGAGGACGTTGGTCTGGCCACGGTTTACCGTGTCCTGACCCAGTTCGAGGCTGCGGGTCTTGTGGCTCGTCATAATTTCGATGGCGGTCATGCGGTCTTTGAACTGGCGGACGGGGAGCATCACGACCACATGGTGGACGTGGAAAGCCGTGAGGTTATCGAGTTCTTCAGTCCCGAAATCGAGAAGCTGCAAAAGGATATTGCTCAAGAGCATGGTTTCGAGCTGATCGATCACCATCTCGTCTTGCATGTACGCAAGAAGAAGTAAGCACGCCGCGCGAGCCATAAGCTCTCAAAACGAAAGAAGGCGACCCCAGGGTCGCCTTCTTGCCATACGGCGTTCCTCAGGCTTTCGCCGCGACAACCATTTTCCTGGCATGGGCCAGGGATTCCTTGGTGAGGTCGATGCCTCCCAGCATTCTCGCCACTTCCTCCACGCGCTCGTTTTTATTGAGCTTGGACACTGCGGTACGTGTGGCATCCTCGCCGCGGACCTTGTGCACAAATAGATGCTGGTGTCCCTGGGCTGCGACCTGGGGCAGGTGGGTGACCGTCAGCACCTGGCCACGCTCCCCGAGTCGGCGCAGCAATTGGCCGACAATTTCCGCCGTTGGTCCCCCAATGCCCACGTCTACTTCATCGAATACCAGCGTCGGTACGCGCGAGGTCTGCGCCGTGATGACCTGGATGGCCAGGCTGATCCGTGACAGTTCGCCGCCGGACGCAACTTTCGCCAGTGCCTTGAGTGGTTGCCCGGGGTTGGCACTGACCAGCAATTCCACCTGCTCCAACCCATTGGGTTGAAGGTCATCGCTACTGTTGGGGCGCAGTTCGATGGTGAAGCGGCCACCTGGCATGCCCAGCCGCTGGATTTCCTGCTCCACGGCATTGGCCAGCCCTGTCGCGGCCTGCTTTCGCAGTTCGCTGAGCTGTTGGGCCTTTTCTTGATAATGACGCGCATAGGAAGCCAATTCGTCCCCCAGGCGTTCGATGGATTCATCGTTGGCGTTCAGGGTTTCCAGTTCATCCAGCAAGCGCTGCTGGAGTTCCGCCACTTCGGTTGGCTGGACGCGGTGCTTGCGCGCCAGCGTATAGATAGTGTCCAGGCGTTCTTCCAGGTATTGCAGGCGTGCCGGGTCGGCATCGAAGTGATCGAGAAAGCGGTTCAGTTCGCCCACCGCTTCTTCGACCTGGATCTGTGCGCTTGTCAGCAGGTTCGTGGCTTCGCTCAGTGCGCCCACCGAATTGTTCACGCTGGAAAGCCGGTTCAAGCTCGCCGTCAGCGCGTTGAGCACGTTCCCTGAATCGTTCTCGCTGCATTGCTCGACCACCTGGCGGCAAATGCCCAGCAGGGTTTCGGCATTGGTCAGGTTCTTGTGTTCCTGCTCCAGCTCCTCCAGTTCATTTTCACCCAGGGCCAGGTTCTCCAACTCTTCGAGCTGATAGCTCAGCAATTGATGGCGGGCGCGCTGCTCGTCGCCTGAATTGGAGAGTCGGTCCAGCTCCTGTCGTGTCTGGCGCCAGCGCTGGGCGGCCAGTTGAACCTGGCGGGCCAGGTCGGTGGCTGCGGCGTATTCATCGAGCAGGCGGCGGTGGGTATCGGTCTTGAGCAGGGATTGATGCTCGTGCTGGCTGTGGATGTCGATCAACAGTTCGCCGAGGGCCTTGAGGTCGCCCAATGGGCAAGGCGTACCGTTGATGTAGCCCCGCGAGCGGCCTTCGGCGGTGATGACCCGGCGCAGGATGCACAGGCCGTCGGTGTCCAGGTCGCGCTCGGCGAGCCAGGTGCTGGCTTCGGGAATGTCGACCAGGTCGAACGTCGCCAGGATGTCGGCCTTGTCCGCTCCGGGGCGCACCACGCCACTGTCTGCGCGATCGCCCAGCGTCAGGCCCAGGGCATCCAGCATGATGGATTTACCAGCACCGGTTTCGCCGGTAATCACGCTCATGCCCCGATCGAGCTCGAGGTCGAGATGCTCGACGATGGCGTAGTTGTGTACGGACAGGTGCACCAGCATGAGGCCGCTCCCAGATGTTAGGTCTGGTTATTTATACAGTGTTTTGTTTCCGGCTGACAATGCCTGGGCTTAGCTCGATTTGCTTGGCTGGGCGACTTTCTTAGCGCTGGAAGGAATGGCTTTGTAACTGTCTTTTGTAGGGTTAATTCGTCGGACGGCCCTTGAAGCTCGAAAACCTGGCCCCATATACCGGGGCAGAAGCGCGAGTCGAGCTCGCGGACGAAGTTGAAAGGAGAAATCTCTATGGCTGACGAACAGACGCAGGACACGCAAAATCTAGACGCCAATCAGGCTTCCCAGGATTCGGGTGAAGATCTGACGGCACGTGTACAAGTGCTCGAAGAGCAGCTGGCCGGTGCACAGGATCAGGCGTTGCGTGTAGCCGCCGACCTGCAGAATGTCCGCCGCCGCGCCGAGCAGGATGTGGAAAAAGCCCATAAGTTTGCTCTTGAGCGTTTCGCAGGCGACCTGCTGCCGATCATCGACAGTTTGGAGCGCGGCTTGGAATTGTCCAATCCGGACGACGAAAACATTCGCCCAATGCGTGAAGGCATCGAGCTGACCCTGAAAATGTTCCAGGACACGCTCAAGCGTTATCAGCTCGAAGCCATTGATCCACACGGCGAACCCTTCAATGCCGAGCACCACCAGGCCATGGCGATGCAAGAAAGCGCCGATGTCGAGCCAAACAGCGTCCTGAAGGTTTTCCAGAAGGGCTATCTGCTCAACGGCCGCCTGCTGCGCCCGGCCATGGTTGTGGTCAGCAAGGCGCCGGCACCCGTTTCGCCTTCTATTGACGAGCAGGCTTGAAATCGGTCGTAGCGACCCCATCTATATGTCAAGCGTTTAAGTGCTACCGCAGTTAGCCACCACTGCTGCGGCAACAAAATCCAAGTTCCGGGAGAGTTAACATGGGCAAGATTATCGGCATCGACCTGGGGACCACCAACTCGTGCGTCTCCGTGCTGGAAAACGGCAAGGCCAAAGTGATTGAAAACGCTGAAGGCGCGCGCACCACGCCGTCGATCATCGCGTACGCCAACGATGGCGAAATTCTGGTTGGCCAGTCGGCCAAGCGTCAGGCAGTGACCAATCCGCATAACACCCTGTACGCGGTGAAGCGTCTGATCGGTCGCAAGTTCGACGAAGAAGTCGTGCAGAAAGACATCAAGATGGTGCCTTACAAGATCGCCAAGGCTGACAACGGCGACGCTTGGGTTGAAGTGAACGGCCAGAAAATGGCTCCGCCACAGATTTCGGCCGAAATCCTGAAGAAAATGAAGAAGACCGCCGAAGATTACCTCGGCGAAGCGGTGACTGAAGCGGTCATTACGGTTCCAGCCTACTTCAACGACAGCCAGCGCCAGGCGACCAAAGACGCCGGCCGCATCGCGGGCCTGGACGTAAAACGTATCATCAACGAACCAACCGCAGCCGCTCTGGCCTACGGTATGGACAAGGCCAAGGGCGATCACACCGTGATCGTTTACGACTTGGGTGGCGGTACCTTCGACGTCTCCGTGATCGAAATCGCTGAAGTCGATGGCGAGCACCAGTTCGAAGTGTTGGCGACCAACGGCGACACGTTCCTCGGCGGTGAAGACTTCGACATCCGCCTGATCGACTACCTCGTCGACGAATTCAAGAAAGAAAGCGGCATGAACCTCAAGGGCGATCCGCTGGCCATGCAGCGCCTGAAAGAAGCCGCTGAAAAAGCCAAGATCGAACTGTCCTCGAGCCAGTCGACCGACGTGAACCTGCCGTACATCACTGCAGACGCCACCGGTCCTAAGCACTTGAACGTGAAAATCTCCCGCGCCAAGCTCGAAGCGCTGGTGGAAGACCTGGTTCAACGCACCATCGAACCTTGCCGTATCGCGATGAAGGACGCCGGTATCGACGTTGGCTCGATCAACGACGTGATCCTGGTCGGCGGCCAGACCCGTATGCCGCTGGTTCAGAAGTTGGTCACTGATTTCTTCGGTAAAGAAGCCCGTAAGGACGTGAACCCGGACGAAGCCGTTGCCATGGGTGCTGCCATCCAGGGCGCCGTCCTGGCCGGTGACGTGAAGGACGTTCTGCTGCTCGACGTCAGCCCGCTGACCCTGGGTATCGAAACCATGGGGGGCGTGATGACCGCGCTGATCGAGAAAAACACCACGATTCCTACCAAGAAATCCCAGGTGTTCTCGACTGCCGACGACAACCAGGGCGCCGTGACCATTCACGTGCTGCAAGGCGAGCGCAAGCAGGCTGCCCAGAACAAATCCCTGGGCAAGTTCGACCTGGCCGAGATTCCACCAGCCCCACGTGGTGTGCCACAGATCGAAGTGACCTTCGACATCGACGCCAACGGCATCCTGCACGTCGGCGCGAAAGACAAGGCCACTGGCAAGACCCAGTCGATTGTGATCAAGGCCAACTCCGGCCTGTCCGAGGAAGAAATTCAGCAGATGGTTCGCGATGCTGAAGTCAACGCCGAAGAAGACCGCAAGTTCGAAGAGCTGGCCAGCGCCCGCAACCAAGGCGATGCCCTGGTGCACTCGACCCGCAAGATGGTCGCCGATGCTGGCGAAAAAGTGACTGCGGAAGAGAAGACTGCCATCGAAGCCGCCGTGGTTGCCCTGGAAGCTGCCGTCAAGGGCGACGACAAGGCTGCCATCGAAGCGAAGATCGAAGAGCTGTCCAAGGTCTCCGCGCCAGTGGCTCAGAAGATGTATGCCGAGCAGGCGCAGCCCGCTGAAGGCGCAGCTGCCCAGGGCGAATCGGCCGAAAAAGCCGACGACGTCGTTGACGCTGAGTTCGAAGAAGTGAAAGACCACAAGTAACGCTTGTTGGTCGGCCGGTTGACTGCATTTGTGCGGTGGCTGGTAGGATGTCGCCGCGCGGGAGCTTGCTCCCGCGTTGGCGTGTCTGGAGCCAGAGAATTTTTACAGCATGCGACAGTGTTCGGATGCTGGCGGTGTGATCGGGAATGCTCCTGCTTTCCGGCGACAGGCACCGCGTTTTGGCCGGGGCCCTGGCTGAAAAATTAAAGACCAGGATCGTTGAATTGACGTGAGTTGGGTCCGGGCCTGTATTGGGGCTCAACGAGTTTGGCAAGGTTCAGGAGAGGTTTGCCGGACGTCCTATAAGAGTGCAAAGACTAATGGCAAAGCGTGATTTTTACGAAGTGTTGGGTGTCGAGCGGGGGGCCAGCGAGGCAGACCTGAAAAAGGCCTATCGTCGCTTGGCGATGAAGCACCACCCGGACCGTAATCCCGGCGATAAAGCGTCGGAAGAGATGTTCAAGGAGGCCAACGAGGCCTACGAAGTGCTTTCTGATTCGAGCAAGCGTGCGGCTTACGACCAGTATGGTCACGCCGGCGTCGACCCAAGCATGGGTGGCGGTGGTGCCGGTTTCGGTGGCCAGAATTTCTCCGATATTTTCGGCGACGTGTTCAGCGATTTCTTCGGTGGCGGTCGCGGCGGCGCCCGTGGCGGTGCCCAGCGTGGCAGCGACTTGCGCTATACGTTGGAGCTGAATCTGGAAGAAGCGGTGCGCGGTACCACCGTCAATATCCGTGTTCCGACGCTGGTCAACTGCAAGCCGTGCGACGGCTCGGGCGCCAAGAAAGGCTCCTCGCCTGTGACATGCCCAACCTGCGGCGGCATCGGTCAGGTGCGCATGCAGCAGGGCTTCTTCTCGGTGCAGCAGACCTGCCCGCGTTGCCATGGCCAGGGCAAGATCATTTCCGACCCGTGCGACTCCTGCCACGGCGAAGGGCGTGTCGAAGAGTACAAGACCCTGTCGGTGAAAGTGCCGGCCGGTGTCGATACCGGTGATCGTATCCGCCTGTCCGGCGAAGGCGAGGCGGGCGCTCAGGGCGGCCCGACCGGTGATCTGTACGTGGTTATCAACGTGCGTGAGCACGCGATTTTCCAGCGCGACGGCAAGCATCTGTTCTGCGAAGTGCCGATCAGTTTTGTCGACGCAGCCTTGGGTGGCGAGCTTGAGATTCCGACTCTCGATGGTCGCGTCAAGCTGAAGATCCCCGAGGGTACGCAAACCGGCAAGCAGTTCCGGATTCGTGGCAAAGGCGTTGCGCCAGTGCGCGGCGGCGGTGCGGGCGACCTGATGTGCCGCGTGGCGGTGGAGACTCCGGTGAATCTGAGCCGACGCCAGCGTGAATTGCTGGAGGAGTTCCGTAGTTCGTTGGCGGATGACAACAGTCATTCTCCGAAAACCACCGGTTGGTTCGAAGGCGTGAAGCGCTTCTTCGGCGATCTGTAAGGAGCTCACATGCGACGTATAGCTGTGATGGGCGCTGCGGGGCGCATGGGCAAGGCGTTGGTCGAGGCGGTGCAGCAGCGTTCGCCGCTCTCCGGCCTGACGGCGGCCATCGTTCGGCCCGACAGTACGCTGGTGGGCGCTGATGCCGGCGAGCTGGCCTCGCTCGGTCGTATCGGCGTGCCGATGTCCGGTGGCCTGGACAAAGTGCTCGATGAGTTTGATGTCCTGATCGATTTCACTCTGCCGGAAGTGATGCTGAAGAACCTCGCCATCTGCCGCAAGAACGGCAAGGCCATGGTGATCGGCACCACGGGACTGGACGCTGCGCAAAAGCAGTTGTTGGCCGAGGCTGGCAAAGACATTCCGATCGTGTTCGCGGCGAACTTCAGCGTGGGTGTGAACCTGTCGCTGAAGTTGCTGGACATGGCGGCCCGAGTCCTGGGCGACGATGCGGACATCGAAATCATCGAGGCACATCACCGGCACAAGATCGACGCGCCTTCGGGAACGGCCCTGCGCATGGGTGAAGTGATTGCCGATGCGCTGGGGCGCGACTTGCAAGAAGTGGCCGTCTACGGACGTCAAGGGCACACCGGTGCCCGTGAGCGCGACACCATCGGTTTTGCGACCGTGCGCGGTGGCGACGTGGTGGGCGATCACACCGTGCTGTTCGCCACTGAAGGCGAGCGACTGGAGATCACCCATAAGGCTTCCAGCCGGATGACCTTTGCCAAGGGCGCTGTACGTGCCGCGCTGTGGCTGGACGGCCGCGAGCCTGGTTTGTACGACATGCAGGACGTGCTCGACCTGCGTTAATGCTCCTTTGGAACGGGGTTCAGGTTATACTGCGCCCCGTTTTAAACCGCTTCGCGACGGCCTGTCGCATTCCCCTGCCTTTAAGGCTCATTAGCGGTGGACCAAAAAAGCCTTTTTCTGTAAGCTACAGCTTTAGTGTGTCCACTAAAAGCGCGCAGAATAATTCAGTGAAGAAGCGGGGTGACGTGTCCATACGTCACTCCGCTTTTTTACAACCTGCGATCGCCCTTTCAGGCTTTATTTACGGGAGGTCTTCTTGACTAAGCCAGCCATACTCGCCCTTGCTGATGGCAGCATTTTTCGCGGCGAAGCCATTGGAGCCGACGGTCAGACCGTTGGTGAGGTGGTGTTTAACACCGCAATGACCGGCTATCAGGAAATTCTTACCGATCCTTCCTACGCCCAACAAATCGTTACCCTGACTTATCCGCACATCGGCAACACTGGCACCACGCCGGAAGATGCTGAGTCAGATCGCGTCTGGTCCGCCGGCCTGGTCATCCGTGACCTGCCGCTGGTAGCGAGCAACTGGCGTAACACGATGTCCCTGTCCGATTACCTGAAAGCCAACAATGTCGTGGCGATCGCCGGTATCGACACCCGTCGCCTGACTCGCATCCTGCGGGAAAAAGGCGCGCAAAACGGCTGCATCATGGCCGGCGACAATATTTCCGAAGAAGCGGCCATCGCTGCAGCGCAAGGCTTCCCAGGCCTCAAGGGCATGGACCTGGCGAAAGTCGTCAGCACCAAGAAGCAGTACGAGTGGCGCTCCACGGTCTGGGATCTGAAAACCGACAGTCACGCGACCATCGAAGCTTCCGAGCTGCCGTACCACGTGGTTGCCTATGACTACGGCGTCAAGCTGAACATCCTGCGCATGCTGGTCGAGCGCGGTTGCCGCGTGACCGTGGTGCCGGCCCAAACCCCAGCCGTTGATGTCCTGGCCCTCAAGCCCGACGGCGTGTTCCTGTCCAACGGCCCGGGCGACCCGGAGCCTTGCGACTACGCGATCCAGGCGATCAAGGATGTGCTGGAAACCGAGATCCCGGTGTTCGGCATCTGCCTCGGCCACCAGTTGCTGGCCCTCGCTTCGGGCGCCAAGACCCTGAAAATGGGGCATGGTCACCACGGTGCCAACCACCCGGTGCAGGACCTTGACACAGGCGTGGTGATGATCACCAGCCAAAACCACGGTTTCGCCGTGGATGAAGCGACCTTGCCGGCCAGCGTGCGTGCGATCCACAAATCGCTGTTCGACGGCACGCTGCAAGGCATCGAGCGTACCGACAAGAGCGCGTTCAGCTTTCAGGGCCACCCTGAAGCCAGCCCGGGCCCGAACGATGTGGCGCCGCTGTTCGATCGCTTCATCAACGAGATGGCCAAGCGACGCTGACCGCGTGAAGCCTGAGGGCGGCCCCGAATTCGGCGGCCCCCTCAGGCGCTTCAAAGATTGTTCGACGGCCTAGCCGACTGACCTGCGGATTTGAGTGACAAACCCATGCCAAAACGTACAGACATAAAAAGTATCCTGATTCTCGGCGCTGGCCCGATCGTGATCGGCCAGGCCTGCGAATTCGACTACTCCGGCGCCCAGGCCTGCAAAGCCCTGCGCGAAGAGGGCTACCGCGTCATCCTGGTGAACTCCAATCCGGCCACCATCATGACCGACCCGGCCATGGCCGACGCCACCTACATCGAGCCGATCAAGTGGCAGACCGTTGCCAAGATCATCGAGAAGGAGCGTCCGGACGCGCTGCTGCCGACCATGGGTGGCCAGACCGCGCTGAACTGTGCCCTGGACCTGGAGCGCGAAGGCGTCCTGGAGAAGTTCGGTGTGGAAATGATCGGCGCCAATGCCGACACCATCGACAAGGCCGAAGACCGTTCGCGTTTCGACAAGGCGATGAAATCCATCGGCCTGGACTGCCCGCGCTCGGGCATCGCCCATAGCATGGAAGAAGCCAACGCCGTCCTGGAACGCCTCGGCTTTCCATGCATCATCCGTCCGTCCTTCACCATGGGCGGCACCGGCGGTGGCATCGCCTACAACCGTGAAGAATTCGAAGAAATCTGCGCCCGCGGTCTCGACTTGTCGCCGACCAAGGAGCTGCTGATCGACGAATCGCTGATCGGCTGGAAAGAATACGAAATGGAAGTTGTCCGCGACAAAAAGGACAACTGCATCATCGTCTGCTCCATCGAAAACTTCGACCCGATGGGCGTACACACCGGCGACTCGATCACGGTCGCACCGGCCCAGACCCTGACGGACAAGGAATACCAGATCCTGCGCAACGCCTCCCTGGCGGTACTGCGTGAGATCGGCGTGGAAACCGGCGGCTCCAACGTCCAGTTCGGCATCTGCCCGAACACTGGCCGCATGGTGGTCATCGAGATGAACCCGCGGGTATCCCGTTCGTCGGCCCTGGCATCCAAGGCCACCGGCTTCCCGATTGCCAAGGTCGCCGCCAAGCTGGCCGTGGGCTACACCCTGGACGAGCTGTCGAACGACATCACCGGCGGCAAGACCCCGGCGTCCTTCGAACCGTCCATCGACTACGTCGTTACCAAGCTGCCACGTTTCGCCTTCGAGAAATTCGCCAAGGCCGACGCACGCCTGACTACCCAGATGAAATCGGTGGGTGAAGTCATGGCTATCGGCCGGACCTTCCAGGAGTCCCTGCAGAAGGCCCTTCGCGGTCTGGAAGTGGGTGTCTGCGGCCTCGATCCGAAGCTTGACCTGAACGATCCTGAAAGCATGAGCGTGCTCAAGCGCGAGCTGACTGTGCCGGGCGCCGAGCGCATCTGGTACGTGGCTGACGCTTTCCGTGCCGGCATGACCGTCGAGCAGATATTCAGCATGAACATGATCGACCCTTGGTTCCTGGTGCAGATCGAAGATCTGATCAAGGAAGAAGAGAAGGTCAAGACCCTGGGCATGTCCAGCATCGACCACGACATGATGTTCCGCCTCAAGCGCAAGGGCTTCTCCGACATGCGCCTGGCCAAGCTGCTGGGTGTGACCGAGAAGAGCCTGCGCACTCATCGTCACAAGCTGGAAGTGTTCCCGGTCTACAAGCGCGTCGATACCTGCGCGGCCGAGTTCGCCACCGACACGGCTTACCTGTACTCCACGTACGAAGAAGAGTGCGAAGCCGCGCCATCGACTCGCGACAAGATCATGATCCTGGGCGGCGGTCCTAACCGGATCGGCCAAGGTATCGAGTTCGATTACTGCTGCGTTCACGCTGCGCTGGCGCTGCGCGACGACGGGTACGAGACCATCATGGTCAACTGCAACCCGGAAACCGTGTCCACCGACTACGATACTTCCGACCGCCTGTACTTCGAGCCGGTGACCCTGGAAGACGTGCTGGAAATCGTCCGCGTCGAGAAGCCCAAAGGCGTGATCGTCCAGTATGGCGGCCAGACCCCTCTGAAACTGGCTCGGGCCCTTGAAGCCGCCGGCGTACCGATCATCGGTACCAGTCCGGATTCGATCGACCGTGCCGAAGACCGTGAGCGCTTCCAGCAGATGGTCGAGCGCCTGAACCTGCGTCAGCCGCCAAACGCCACAGTGCGCAGCGAAGATGAAGCGATTCGTGCTGCCGCCAAGATCGGTTACCCGCTGGTGGTGCGTCCGTCTTACGTGCTGGGCGGTCGTGCGATGGAAATCGTCTACCAGGAAGACGAGCTCAAGCGTTACCTGCGCGAAGCCGTTCAAGTTTCCAACGACAGCCCGGTGCTGCTGGATCACTTCCTCAACTGCGCCATCGAAATGGACGTGGATGCGGTTTGCGACGGCAAGGACGTGGTGATCGGCGCGATCATGCAGCATATCGAACAAGCCGGTGTGCACTCCGGTGACTCCGCCTGCTCGCTGCCGCCTTATTCGTTGCCAGCGCACATCCAGGACGAGATGCGTGAGCAGGTCAAGAAAATGGCCCTGGAACTGGGCGTTATCGGCCTGATGAACGTGCAGCTGGCCTTGCAGGGCGAAGACATCTACGTCATCGAGGTCAACCCGCGCGCTTCCCGGACCGTGCCGTTCGTCTCCAAGTGCATCGGTGTTTCCCTGGCGATGATCGCGGCGCGCGTCATGGCTGGCAAAACCTTGAAAGAGCTGAATTTCACCAAGGAAATCATTCCGAATTTCTACAGTGTGAAAGAGGCAGTGTTCCCATTCGCCAAGTTCCCTGGGGTGGACCCGATCCTCGGCCCGGAAATGAAATCCACCGGCGAAGTGATGGGCGTGGGCGATACCTTCGGCGAAGCCTTTGCGAAAGCCCAGATGGGCGCCAGCGAAGTGCTGCCGACCGGCGGCACCGCGTTCATCAGCGTGCGTGATGACGACAAGCCACTGGTTGCAGGCGTGGCCCGTGATCTGATCAACTTGGGCTTCGAAGTGGTCGCTACGGCCGGGACTGCCAAGCTGATCGAAGCGGCAGGCCTGAAAGTGCGCCGCGTGAACAAGGTGACCGAGGGGCGTCCGCACGTGGTCGACATGATCAAGAATGACGAAGTCACCTTGATCATCAACACCACCGAAGGTCGTCAGTCGATCGCCGATTCCTACTCCATTCGTCGCAATGCGCTGCAGCACAAGATCTACTGCACCACGACCATTGCTGCGGGCGAAGCGATCTGCGAAGCGCTCAAGTTCGGTCCAGAGAAGACCGTCCGTCGCTTGCAGGATCTACATGCAGGATTGAAGGCATGAGCATAACCAAGTACCCGATGACTGTTCAGGGCGCAAAGGCCCTGGAAGAGGAACACGCCCACCTGACCAAGGTCGTTCGTCCGAAGCTCAGCCAGGACATCGGCACGGCCCGGGAATTGGGCGATCTGAAGGAAAACGCCGAATACCATGCTGCTCGCGAGCAGCAGGGTATGGTCGAGGCGCGTATCCGGGATATCGAGGGCCGCATGCAGAATGCGGTCGTCATCGATGTCACGACTATCCCGCACACCGGCAAGGTGATATTTGGCACTACTGTGGAAATCGCCAACGTCGAGACCGATGAAAGCGTCACTTACCAGATCGTTGGCGAGGACGAGGCAGACATCAAGCTTGGCAAGATTTCCGTCGGTTCGCCCATTGCTCGCGCCTTGATTGCCAAGGAAGAGGGTGATGTGGTGGCTGTGAAGACGCCCAGCGGTGTCATCGAGTATGAGATTGTCGAAGTCCGTCACATCTGAGCGAAGGCGCCCGCTGCGAGCCGGCGCCATGATCTGGCAGCTCACCCAGATGTTGTGGGTGGGCGGCGTCTGGTTGCTGCACATCGGTTTGCTGCCGGTATTGGGTCAAGTCGGCCTGGCACCGCTGCTTATCGACGAAATCGCGAGCATGCTGACGGCATTGCTGGTGGGGTTCTCGGCAGCGTGCGTGATGTTTCAGGCTTTGGTGCTGGTTCAGGCCGAGGGCCCAGCCAGTCTATGGCGTGACATTCGTGGGCAGTTGCTGCTCATGTCGTTGTACGCGTGCGGGATGTACTTTGTAGTACGTTTCGGTTGGCCAGATGCAAGCCAGTGGCAGGCATTCAGTTACTTGGTGCTGGGTTTTTCCGGGTTGGTGCTGGTATTGCAACCGGTTCCTGGATGGAGCGGCAGGGTGTGCAGCGCACACCCTTGACCCTTGGTATCACTTGAAGCGGTGAACGTTCGACAGTTGCTTGTTGACGCTGAAATTCTTGCGATAAATCAGCGCCATCTTGCCGATGACCTGCACGAGGTCTGCCTTGCCGGTCTTGCACAGTTCGGCAACGGCAGCCAGGCGGGCTTCGCGGTCGAGGATGTTGAGCTTGATCTTGATCAGCTCATGATCGCCCAAGGCGCGTTCCAGTTCGGCGAGAACACCTTCAGTCAAACCGTTGTCAGCCACAGTCAAAACCGGTTTCAGATGGTGGCCAATGGATTTGTATTGTTTCTTCTGCTCTTGAGTGAGCGGCATAATCTGACCCCTGCGTCTGATCTTGTAAAAAGCGGCGGCCAGTTTACCCGAGCGAGTACGGGACCGCCCACTTAATCACGACTCGTTTTATTTTTGAGGTGGCCCGTGGCCCGTTCCAAGACAAGTCTTAAATGGCTGCAAGAGCATTTCAACGACCCATTCGTGAAAATGGCGCAAAAAGACGGGTATCGTTCCCGTGCCAGCTACAAGCTGCTGGAGATTCAGGAAAGAGACCGTTTGATCCGTCCAGGCATGAGCGTGATCGACTTGGGCGCCGCCCCGGGTGGCTGGTCCCAAGTGACCAGTCGTCTGATTGGTGGGCAAGGCACACTGATCGCTTCCGATATCTTGGAAATGGACAGCATCCCGGATGTGACCTTCATTCAGGGCGACTTTACCGAGGACGCCGTACTGGCGCAGATCCTTGAAGCGGTTGGAAAAAACGAGGTGGACCTTGTGATTTCCGATATGGCCCCCAATATGAGTGGACTGGCATCTGTTGATATGCCGCGATCAATGTTCCTGTGCGAGTTGGCACTGGATCTTGCGACTCGGGTGTTGAAGCCAGGTGGTGATTTTTTGATCAAGGTCTTCCAGGGTGAAGGCTTCGACGAATACCACAAGAGCGTGCGCAAGCAGTTCGAGAAGGTCACGACACGCAAGCCGAAATCATCGCGTGATCGCTCCCGTGAGCAGTACCTGCTGGGCCGTGGTTTCCGTGGTCGCAGTGAGGAATAAGAGGTTTTTCGACCGGAGCGATAGGTTTTTCGTATTTCGTCCCGTGAGCATTAGCGAATATTGTGTAGAAAGTGTTTCACAAAGGGTTACAGACGGCGCCTGCCAGAGTCGTAGGTAATGTAGTAAGTTAGGCCGGTGAATATCATGCGAAGCGCGCGCCAGTAGCGGAGCTTGCTTCAGAGGGTAGTTAATTGAACGATATGGCAAAGAATCTGATCCTGTGGTTGATCATCGCCGCTGTCCTTGTGACCGTGATGAACAACTTCTCCAGCCCTAACGAGCCGCAGACCCTCAACTATTCCGACTTCATCCAGCAGGTCAAGGATGGCAAGGTCGAGCGCGTAGCCGTTGATGGCTATGTGATCACCGGCAAGCGCACCGATGGCGACAACTTCAAGACCATTCGTCCGGCAATCCAGGACAATGGCCTGATCGGTGACCTGGTGGACAACCACGTCGTGGTCGAAGGCAAGCAACCCGAACAGCAAAGCATCTGGACCCAGCTCCTGGTCGCCAGCTTCCCGATCCTCGTCATCATTGCCGTGTTCATGTTCTTCATGCGCCAGATGCAGGGCGGCGGCGGAGGCAAGGGCGGGCCGATGAGCTTCGGCAAGAGCAAGGCGCGGCTACTATCGGAAGATCAGGTGAAGACTACCCTGGCCGACGTCGCAGGCTGCGACGAAGCCAAGGAAGAAGTCGGCGAGCTGGTTGAATTCCTCCGTGATCCGGGCAAGTTCCAGCGCCTGGGTGGCCGCATTCCTCGTGGCGTGCTGATGGTAGGCCCACCGGGTACCGGTAAGACCCTGCTGGCCAAGGCGATTGCTGGTGAAGCCAAGGTGCCGTTCTTCACGATTTCCGGTTCCGACTTCGTGGAAATGTTCGTCGGCGTGGGTGCCAGCCGTGTTCGCGATATGTTTGAACAGGCCAAGAAGCACGCGCCGTGCATCATCTTCATTGATGAAATCGACGCCGTCGGTCGCCATCGTGGCGCCGGCATGGGCGGCGGTCACGACGAGCGCGAACAGACCCTCAACCAGTTGCTGGTCGAGATGGATGGTTTCGAAATGAATGACGGCATCATCGTGATTGCCGCCACCAACCGTCCTGACGTCCTTGACCCTGCACTGTTGCGTCCAGGTCGTTTCGACCGCCAGGTCGTCGTAGGCCTGCCGGACATTCGCGGTCGGGAGCAGATCCTCAAGGTCCACATGCGCAAGGTGCCTATGGGTGACGACGTTGCTCCGGCCGTCATCGCTCGCGGTACACCGGGCTTTTCCGGTGCCGATCTGGCGAACCTGGTCAACGAAGCGTCGCTGTTCGCCGCGCGTACTGGTAAGCGCGTCGTGGAGATGAAGGAGTTCGAGCTGGCCAAGGACAAGATCATGATGGGCGCCGAGCGCAAATCGATGGTCATGTCCGAGAAAGAAAAGCAGAACACTGCCTACCACGAAGCGGGTCACGCTATCGTCGGTCGTGTGGTGCCTGAGCATGATCCGGTCTACAAGGTATCGATCATCCCGCGCGGTCGCGCCCTGGGTGTGACCATGTTCCTGCCGGAGGAAGATCGCTACAGCCTGTCCAAGCGCGCATTGATCAGCCAGATCTGTTCGCTGTATGGCGGCCGTATCGCTGAAGAAATGACGCTGGGCTTTGACGGTGTAACCACCGGCGCGTCCAACGACATCATGCGTGCCAGCCAGATCGCCCGGAACATGGTGACCAAGTGGGGTCTGTCCGAGAAGCTGGGGCCATTGATGTATGCCGAAGAAGAGGGCGAAGTGTTCCTCGGTCGTGGTGGCGGTGGTCAGCATGCAAGTTTTTCTGGCGAGACGGCCAAGCTGATCGACTCCGAAGTGCGCAGTATCATTGACCAGTGCTACGGCACCGCCCGGCAGATTCTGACGGACAATCGTGACAAGCTGGATGCCATGGCTGATGCCTTGATGAAATATGAGACCATCGATGCCGAGCAGATCGATGACATCATGGCGGGCCGTGAGCCTCGCGAGCCTCGTGACTGGTCCGGTGGCACTGGCACTTCCGGCACGCCTCCGGCTGTACAGGGCGAGCGCCCGGAAACACCGATTGGCGGTCCGGCTGCTGACGTTTAAGGCTTGAAATGACTTCTGCTCAGTCCTCGACCCGGTTGCCTTGCGGCAACCGGGTTCTTGATTTGGCCCATACTCATGTCATGGGCATTCTCAATGTCACTCCCGACTCCTTTTCCGACGGTGGCCGATTCAGCCAGCTCGACGCTGCGCTGCGGCATGCCGAAGCGATGGTGATCGCCGGTGCCACGCTGATCGACGTGGGTGGCGAATCGACCCGGCCGGGTGCGCGTGCGGTCTCGCCCACCGAAGAGCTGGAGCGGGTTGCGCCGATTGTCGAGCGTATCCATCGCGAGCTGGATGTCATCATCTCGGTCGATACCTCTACCCCGGCAGTCATGCGCGAGACCGCGCGACTGGGGGCGGGGCTGATCAATGATGTACGTTCCCTGCAGCGCGACGGCGCGCTGGACGCCGCCGCGGCCACCGGTTTGCCGGTATGCCTGATGCATATGCTCGGCGAGCCCGGGACCATGCAGGACGATCCGCATTATCATGATGTAACTCGGGAAGTCGGCGAGTTCCTGGTGGCGCGTCTGGACGAGTGTGCGGCCGTGGGTATCCCTGCCGAGCGGATCATCCTTGATCCCGGGTTCGGCTTTGCCAAGACGCTGGGCCATAATCTGAGCCTGTTCAAACATATGGAAGCCTTGCATGCACTGGGGCGGCCCCTGTTGGTTGGGGTCTCGCGAAAGAGCATGATAGGCAATGCCTTGGGTCGTCCGGTGGGAGAGCGCCTGTACGGCGGTCTTGCACTCGCGGCCTTGGCCATTACCAAAGGCGCGCGCATATTGCGCGTGCATGATGTAGCCGAAACGATGGATGTCGTGCGGATGATCGCAGCTGTGGATTCAGCCGAATAAGAATGACGGAGCACTTATGAGCAAGAAATACTTTGGCACCGACGGTATTCGTGGTCGGGTCGGCGAATACCCTATTACACCTGATTTCATGCTCAAGCTCGGCTGGGCGGCGGGCATGGCGTTCCGCAAAATGGGCGCCTGCAAAGTGCTGGTCGGTAAGGACACACGAATTTCCGGCTACATGTTCGAATCGGCTCTTGAGGCCGGCCTGACATCGGCGGGCGCCGATGTGATGTTGCTGGGTCCGATGCCTACGCCGGCTATCGCCTACCTGACGCGTACGTTCCAGGGGCAGGCGGGTATCGTGATCAGTGCCTCGCACAACCCCCATGATGACAACGGCATCAAGTTCTTCTCCGGCCAGGGCACCAAGCTGCCGGATGACATCGAGCTGATGATTGAAGAGCTGCTGGATACGCCGATGACTGTGGTTGAGTCGAGCAAGATCGGTAAAGTGTCGCGGATCAACGATGCGTCGGGTCGCTACATTGAATTTTGCAAAGGCAGCGTGCCGACCGGCACGAGTTTCTCCGGCCTGAAGATCGTCGTCGATTGCGCCCACGGGGCCACCTATAAAGTTGCGCCGAGCGTGTTTCGGGAATTGGGGGCTGAGGTGGTGGTGCTTTCCGCCCAGCCTAACGGCCTGAACATCAACCACAATTGTGGCTCCACTCATACTGAGGCTTTGCAGGCTGCGGTATTGGCCGAGCAAGCCGATCTCGGGATCGCGTTCGATGGCGACGGCGACCGGGTTTTGATGGTCGATCACACCGGTACGGTCGTCGATGGTGACGAATTGCTCTTCATCATTGCTCGTGACCTGCATGGACGCGGCAAGTTGCAGGGTGGCGTGGTCGGTACGTTGATGAGTAATCTGGGGCTCGAGCTGGCCTTGGCGGACCTGGATATCCCGTTCGTGCGGGCCAACGTCGGTGACCGCTACGTGATTTCGGAATTGCTGGAGCGTAACTGGGTGGTCGGCGGGGAGAACTCCGGCCACATCGTGTGCTTCGACCATACCACCACAGGAGATGCGATCATCGCCGCCTTGCAGGTGTTGATGGCGCTCAAGGCGCGCGACGAAGGGCTCGCCCAGTCTCGCCAAGCGTTGCGCAAATGCCCGCAGGTACTGATCAATGTGCGTTTCGGTGGCGGTGCGAATCCGATCGAACATGCCTCGGTCAAGCAGGCCAGCGAACGTGTGACCCAGGCAATGGCGGGGCGTGGGCGCGTGTTGTTGCGCAAGTCCGGCACAGAGCCATTGGTGCGTGTCATGGTCGAAGGCGAGGATGAAGTGCAAGTTCGCGGTTATGCCGAAGAGCTGGCAAAACTTGTTACTGAAGTTTCTGCCTGAATTCGGCTTGCCAGTCATGAATCGGTTGGGTAACATCTGCGCCCACTTTGACCGACGAGGTACAGCATGCGTCGCCCTATGGTAGCTGGTAACTGGAAGATGCACGGTACCCGCGCCAGCGTCGCTGAGCTGATCAAAGGCCTTCGTCATCTGGCCTTGTCTAGCGGTGTTGATGTCGCGGTATTCCCGCCTTGCCTGTATATCAACCAAGTGGTTGATGGCTTGAAGGGCAAGTCGATTTCGGTCGGCGCGCAGAACTCTGCGGTGGAATCCATGCAAGGCGCATTGACCGGTGAGATTGCGCCGAGTCAGTTGGTGGATGCAGGTTGTTCACTGGTTTTGGTTGGGCACTCCGAGCGTCGCCTGATCATGCGTGAGCAGGATAGTGCCTGGGTTCGCAAATTTGCCGCGGCTCAGGCCTGCGGTCTGATTCCGGTGTTGTGCGTAGGGGAGACCCTCGAGCAGCGTGAAGCCGGAAAGACCCTTGAGGTTGTCGGGTCTCAGTTGGGCAGCATCATTGAAAATCTGGGTGTCGGTGCTTTTGCAAAGGCAGTCATTGCTTACGAGCCAGTCTGGGCCATTGGCACCGGGCTGACTGCTTCGCCGCAACAGGCGCAGGATGTGCACGCAGCCATTCGCGCACAGTTGGCGGCAGAGAATTCTGAAGTGGCACGAGGTGTGCGGCTTCTATACGGCGGCAGCGTGAAGGCGGCCAATGCGGTCGAACTGTTCGGCATGCCGGATATCGATGGGGGGCTCATTGGTGGAGCGTCCCTGAATGCAGATGAGTTCGGTGCGATCTGTCGCGCCGCGGGAAACTGAAAAAATGCTGGAAACAGTCGTAGTCGTTTTTCATCTGCTGGGTGCACTGGGCGTAGTTGCTCTCGTATTGCTGCAGCAGGGTAAAGGTGCGGATGCTGGCGCGTCTTTCGGTGCAGGTGCTTCAAATACTGTATTCGGAAGCCAAGGTTCCTCTACCTTTCTTAGTAAGTTTACTGCTATACTTGCCGCCGGTTTCTTCATGACCAGCTTAGGGTTAGGTTACTTTGCTAAAGAGAAAGCTCATGAGCTGACTCAAGTAGGTTTGCCAAACCCAGCGGTACTGGAAGCGCCCAAGCAACAACAACCGGCTTCTGATGATGTCCCGGTGCTTCAAGAGCAAAAGTCGGCCAACCCGGCGACTGACGTGCCTCCAGCTCAAGAGCAGA
Organism: Pseudomonas fluorescens Q2-87; assembly: GCF_000281895.1. Lineage (NCBI taxonomy): Bacteria > Pseudomonadati > Pseudomonadota > Gammaproteobacteria > Pseudomonadales > Pseudomonadaceae > Pseudomonas > Pseudomonas fluorescens. The sequence goes on from NZ_CM001558.1 coordinate 793,161, forward strand.
AGTAAGAAGGTTTCAAACGCTGTATTGCCGAGGTGGTGGAATTGGTAGACACGCAACCTTGAGGTGGTTGTGCCCATAGGGTGTAGGGGTTCGAGTCCCCTTCTCGGTACCAATTATCAGGAGAGCCCGCAATTGCGGGCTTTCTTGTAGGTGGAAGGGTTACATTGACCCTGTAATGGATCGGTCGTATACTTCCGCCCCAGCTTTGTCGCGGGATGGAGCAGTCTGGTAGCTCGTCGGGCTCATAACCCGAAGGTCGTCGGTTCAAATCCGGCTCCCGCAACCAGTTTCAGGGGCCCCTTCCAAGGGGCTTTTTGTTAGCTGGACACTTTATAACGCCGCTGTTCGACGGCGTTTCAGGGATGGGCGATTCGCCCATTTTTTTTTATTTGCACAGCATGCACAAACATGCACGAGGGGGTTCAGGTGTCGAGCAAGCTAGAACAGTTGCAGGCCTTGTTGGCCCCGGTGGTCGTGGCCCTTGGCTATGAATGCTGGGGTATTGAGTTTTCGGCTCAAGGTCGCCACTCACTGTTGCGCGTTTATATCGATAAGGAAGGCGGCGTGTTGGTGGACGATTGCGCCATCGTCAGCCGTCAGATCAGCGGTGTGTTGGATGTTGAAGATCCAATCACCTCCGAATACACCCTTGAAGTTTCCTCGCCTGGCATGGAACGCCCTCTGTTCACCCTTGAACAGTTCGCTTCGTTTGCCGGTGAACAAGTGAAGATCAAGCTGCGCTCGCCCTTCGAAGGTCGACGCAACTTTCAAGGCCTTCTGCGCGGTGTAGAAGAGCAGGACGTCGTGGTGCAGGTAGATGACCATGAGTTCCTGTTGCCGATCGATATGATCGACAAGGCCAACATTATTCCCAGTTTTGACTGATACGTGCCAGATACTGCGGATCCCGCGGATCCAATGGCTTGCGAAAGGCGAGGCGTACGATGAGCAAAGAAGTACTGCTGGTTGTTGAGTCGGTATCCAATGAAAAGGGCGTACCGGCTAACGTTATTTTTGAAGCGCTGGAGCTGGCCCTGGCCACTGCTACCAAGAAGCGGTTCGAAGACGAAGTTGATTTGCGTGTGGAAATCAATCGTCACACGGGTGCCTATGAGACTTTCCGTCGCTGGACGGTGGTCGAGGAAGCCGACCTGGACGATCCGGCTATCGAAACCTGGCCGAGCAAGGTTGCAGAGACGCATCCTGGCGCCAAGGTTGGAGACGTAGTCGAAGAGAAAATCGAGTCCATCGAATTCGGTCGCATCGCTGCACAGACTGCCAAGCAGGTCATTGTGCAGAAAGTTCGAGAGGCCGAGCGTGCACAGGTGGTCGACGCATATCGCGAGCGCCTGGGCGAAATCATCTCCGGCACCGTGAAAAAAGTCACCCGCGACAACGTGATCGTCGACTTGGGCAACAACGCCGAAGCGTTGCTGGCTCGTGAAGACATCATTTCCCGCGAAACTTTCCGGGTCGGCGTGCGCCTGCGTGCGCTGCTCAAGGAAATCCGCACCGAGAACCGCGGCCCGCAGCTGATCCTGTCGCGTACCGCGCCGGAAATGCTGATCGAGTTGTTCCGCATCGAAGTGCCGGAAATTGCTGAAGGCCTGATCGAAGTAATGGCCGCCTCCCGTGATCCGGGTTCGCGTGCCAAGATCGCGGTCCGCTCCAAGGACAAACGCATCGACCCGCAAGGTGCCTGCATCGGCATGCGTGGTTCGCGTGTCCAGGCCGTATCCGGCGAGTTGGGCGGCGAGCGCGTGGACATCGTCCTGTGGGACGACAACCCGGCTCAGTTCGTGATCAATGCCATGTCGCCTGCTGAAGTGGCGGCAATTATCGTCGACGAAGATGCCCATGCCATGGACATCGCCGTAGGCGCAGACAATCTCGCTCAGGCCATCGGTCGCGGTGGTCAGAACGTGCGTCTGGCCAGCCAATTGACTGGTTGGACCTTGAACGTGATGACCGAATCGGACATCCAGGCTAAGCAGCAAGCTGAAACCGGCGACATCCTGCGCAACTTCATCGAAGAGCTTGAAGTCGATGAAGAACTGGCGCAGGTGCTGGTGGATGAAGGCTTTACCAGCCTGGAAGAGATTGCCTACGTACCGGTGGAGGAAATGCTCAACATCGACGGCTTTGACGAGGAAATCGTCAACGAGCTTCGCGCTCGGGCCAAGGATCGTTTGTTGACCAAAGCCATCGCTACTGAGGAAAAGCTGGCAGACGCCCATCCGGCCGAAGACCTGCTCTCGCTTGAGGGCATGGACAAGGATTTGGCGATGGAACTGGCGGTGCGCGGCGTAATTACCCGCGAAGACCTGGCCGAGCAGTCTATTGACGACCTGCTCGACATCGACGGCATTGACGATGATCGTGCCGGCAAGTTGATCATGGCCGCCCGAGCCCACTGGTTCGAGTAATTAGGCGCGGCCTGAGGAGAGAAGTGCATGACGCAAGTCACGGTGAAACAACTGGCCGATGAGGTCAAAACACCGGTAGAGCGCCTGTTGCAGCAGATGCGTGAGGCAGGTCTGCCGCACACCGCCGCCGAGGAACATGTGACCGACAGTGAGAAGCAGTCCCTGCTGACTCACTTGAAGAGCAGTCACAAGGCGAAAGTGGAAGAACCACGCAAGATCACTCTGCAGCGTAAAACCACCAGCACCCTGCGTGTTGCCGGTAGCAAGAGCATCAGCGTTGAAGTCCGCAAGAAGAAAGTCTTCGTACAGCGCAGCCCGGAAGAAATCGAAGCCGAGCGCAAACGTGAACTGGAAGAACGTCGCGCAGTAGAAAATGCTGCACGTCAGAAGGCTGAAGAAGAAGCCAAGCGTCGCGCCGAAGAAGAAGCGCGTCGCCAGCCTGCTGCTGCGCCATCCGCTCCGGCCGAAGCTGTTGCGGCACCTGCCGCGGCGGCCGAGCCTGTTCGCGAAAGCGCTCCGGTCCAGGCGCCAGCGCCTGCACCTGTGGCTGATGCCCGTAAACGCGATGAACAGCGTCGTCCCGATAAGCCACGTGCCGACGACAACCGTCGTGGCAGCAGCGATGGCGAGCGCAAAAACGCTCCTCATCGTGCTTCGGTCAAGGAAAAGGCGCCGGCACCACGTGTTGCGCCACGTACTACCGATGAAGAGAGCGATGGCTTCCGTCGCGGCGGTCGCGGCAAGGCCAAGCTGAAGAAACGCAACGCTCACGGTTTCCAGAGCCCAACCGGCCCGGTCGTGCGTGAAGTGAAGATCGGCGAGACCATCACTGTGGGCGATCTGGCCCAGCAGATGTCGGTCAAGGCTGCTGAAATCATCAAGTTCATGTTCAAGCTGGGCACGCCAGCCACCATCAACCAGGTACTGGATCAGGAAACTGCCCAACTGGTTGCTGAAGAGCTGGGCCACAAAGTGACCCTGGTCAGCGACACGGCCCTGGAAGATTCCCTGGCCGAGTCCCTGAAGTTTGAAGGCGAGGCGGTTTCCCGTGCGCCGGTCGTGACCGTAATGGGCCACGTTGACCACGGTAAAACTTCCCTGCTCGACTATATCCGTCGTGCCAAGGTTGCGGCAGGTGAGGCTGGCGGTATTACCCAGCACATCGGCGCCTACCACGTTGAAACCGACCGCGGCATGGTGACGTTCCTCGACACCCCGGGTCACGCCGCGTTTACCGCGATGCGTGCCCGTGGTGCCAAGGCGACCGACATTGTGATCCTGGTGGTCGCAGCGGACGACGGCGTGATGCCGCAAACCATCGAAGCGGTCCAGCATGCCAAGGCAGCTGGCGTGCCGCTGGTGGTTGCGGTGAACAAGATCGACAAGCCGGGTGCTGACCTCGATCGCATCCGTAGCGAATTGTCGGTTCACGGCGTGACTTCTGAAGAGTGGGGCGGCGACACTCCATTCGTTCCGGTCTCCGCGAAAATGGGTACCGGCGTCGACGAACTGCTCGAAGCCGTCCTGCTGCAAGCCGAGGTTCTGGAGTTGACCGCTACACCTTCGGCTCCTGGCCGTGGTGTGGTTGTTGAGTCCCGTCTCGACAAAGGCCGTGGCCCGGTTGCAACGGTCCTGGTTCAAGACGGTACCCTGCGTCAAGGCGACATGGTGTTGGTCGGTTCGAACTACGGCCGTGTGCGTGCCATGCTCGACGAGAACGGCAAGCCAATCAAGGAAGCCGGTCCGGCTATCCCGGTCGAGATTCTCGGCCTGGACGGTACCCCGGACGCTGGCGACGAGATGAGCGTTGTGGCTGACGAGAAGAAAGCCCGTGAAGTGGCTCTGTTCCGTCAAGGCAAGTTCCGCGAAGTCAAACTGGCTCGCGCTCACGCCGGCAAGCTGGAAAACATCTTCGAGAACATGGGCCAGGAAGAGAAGAAGACGCTCAACATCGTCCTCAAATCCGACGTCCGTGGTTCGCTCGAAGCGTTGAACGGCGCCTTGAACGGCCTGGGTAACGACGAAGTGCAAGTGCGCGTGGTCGGTGGCGGTGTCGGTGGTATCACCGAATCCGACGCCAACCTGGCACTGGCTTCCAACGCTGTACTGTTCGGCTTCAACGTGCGTGCCGATGCCGGCGCTCGCAAGATCGTCGAGCAGGAAGGCCTGGACATGCGTTACTACAACGTGATCTACGACATCATCGAAGACGTCAAGAAAGCCTTGACCGGTATGTTGGGCAGCGACGTGCGGGAGAACATCCTGGGCGTGGCCGAAGTTCGCGACGTGTTCCGTTCGCCGAAGTTCGGTGCCATCGCCGGTTGCATGGTGATCGAAGGTGTTGTTCACCGTAACCGTCCGATCCGTGTACTGCGCGAAGACATCGTTATCTTCGAAGGCGAGCTGGAATCGCTGCGTCGCTTCAAGGATGACGCTTCCGAAGTTCGTGCCGGCATGGAATGCGGTATTGGCGTCAAGAGCTACAACGACGTCAAGGTCGGCGACAAGATCGAAGTCTTCGAGAAGGTCCAGGTTGCTCGCAGCCTCTAACTCGCGCACTTCAAGAGCCGCGTCGGGAAGTTGCATGAACATGCGCTGCCTGGCTGGCGGACTCTAAACGCAGCGCCCGGTCTGGCTTTTGCCAGGCCGGGCGTTTGCCGCTTTCAGACCTTGCGGGTTTCGCCGTGGGGCAGTAACAGGTAACAAGACATGGCAAAAGAATATAGCCGTACCCAACGAATCGGCGATCAGATGCAGCGCGAGCTGGCCCAACTGATCCGTCGCGAAGTCAAAGACCCGCGCGTCGGCTTGGTCACCATCACCGCAGTGGAAGTCAGTCGTGACGTCGGTCACGCCAAGATCTTCATCACCGTGATGGGCCAGGACAGCGCCGAGGAAATCGCCCAGAGCATCAAGGTGCTCAATTCGGCTGCCGGCTTCCTGCGCATGCAGCTGGCCCGTGAGATGAAGCTGCGCAGCGTTCCACAGCTGCACTTCCATTACGACGAAAGCGTCGTGCGAGGAGCGCATCTGTCGGCGTTGATCGAGCGCGCCGTGGCTGAAGACAGCCAGCACCCGGTTGCGGCTGAACCCGAAGACACCAAGGAGTAATCGGTGGCTCAGGTCAAACGTATCCGTCGTAACGTCAGCGGTATCATCCTGCTCGACAAACCGTTGGGATTCACCTCCAACGCGGCGTTGCAGAAGGTTCGCTGGCTGCTCAACGCTGAAAAGGCCGGTCACACCGGCAGCCTCGATCCGCTGGCCACCGGTGTGTTGCCGTTGTGCTTCGGCGAAGCGACCAAGTTCTCGCAATACCTGCTCGATTCCGATAAGGGTTATGAAACCCTGGCGCAACTGGGCAAGACCACCACCACGGCGGACGCCGAGGGTGAGGTTTTGCTGGAGCGTCCGGTGACCGTTGGTCAGGCGGATGTCGAGGCTGTATTGCCGCGTTTTCGTGGGCAAATCAGCCAGATACCGCCGATGTACTCTGCCCTCAAGCGTGATGGCCAGCCGTTGTACAAGTTGGCTCGTGCAGGCGAAGTAGTGGAGCGTGAACCGCGTTCTGTTACTATTGCGCGCTTGGAATTACTGGCCTTTGACGGTAATACTGCACGGCTCGCCGTGGATTGCAGCAAGGGCACCTATATCCGGACCCTGGTGGAGGATATCGGCGAGCAGCTCGGCTGTGGCGCGTACGTGGCTCAATTGCGACGGACCCAGGCCGGGCCTTTCACGTTGGCCCAGACGGTCACGCTGGAAGAGCTCGAAGCGGTACACGCCGAAGGCGGCAACGAAGCGGTCGACCGTTTCCTGATGCCATCGGACAGCGGATTGCTGGATTGGCCGTTGCTGCAATTCTCGGAACACAGCGCGTTCTACTGGCTCAACGGCCAGCCGGTACGTGCCCCGGATGCGCCGAAGTTCGGCATGGTACGGGTACAGGATCACAATGGTCGCTTCATCGGTATCGGTGAAGTGAGCGAAGACGGGCGGATCGCGCCGCGTCGACTGATTCGGTCAGAATGACCGGAACCAGCCTGCGTAACAGCAGGTTGGCGAGTGTGGCTGTTAACAGGCATGGTCACTACTCATTTTTAGATACAGGGATTTGTCCCTGGCCTGTTGAAACCGCCCCTGGGTGGTTTCCTGATAGAAGGATTGCCTCATGGCTCTCGACGTTCAAGAAAAAGCACAAATCGTAGCTGACTACCAGCAAGCTGTTGGTGACACTGGTTCGCCAGAAGTGCAAGTTGCACTGCTGACCCACAACATCAACAAGCTGCAAGGTCACTTCAAGGCCAACGGTAAAGATCACCACTCCCGTCGTGGTCTGATCCGCATGGTAAACCAGCGCCGTAAGCTGCTGGACTACCTGAAAGGCAAGGATCTGGGTCGTTATCAGACTCTGATCGGTCGCCTGGGTCTGCGTCGCTAATAAGCGATTGCGCTAGAGGTTGGTTGTTTGTCGTGTGCCGGTGGGATTCCCGCCGGCCCATGGCAGGCTCCCAGCCTCAAGTTTTATCTGGATACACGTTTTGCCCTGGACAAGGGTCGGGCCGATTCCCGACATTGCCCAAGAATTTCGCAAGAAGACAAGTTCCCCAAGAGCCACAAAGAAGGTAGGACACCGTGAACCCGGTCATTAAAAAATTCCAGTTCGGTCAATCGACCGTTACCCTCGAGACAGGCCGTATCGCCCGTCAGGCTTCCGGCGCAGTGCTGGTCACCGTTGACGACGACGTCAGCGTATTGGTGACCGTTGTTGGTGCCAAGCAAGCCGATCCAGGCAAGGGCTTCTTCCCTCTGTCTGTTCACTACCAGGAAAAGACTTACGCTGCCGGTAAGATCCCTGGCGGTTTCTTCAAGCGCGAAGGCCGTCCTTCCGAGAAAGAAACCCTGACTTCCCGACTGATCGACCGTCCGATCCGTCCGCTGTTTCCAGAAGGTTTCATGAACGAAGTGCAGGTTGTCTGCACCGTCGTTTCCACCAGCAAGAAAACCGATCCGGACATCGCTGCGATGATCGGTACCTCGGCTGCGCTGGCAATCTCCGGTATTCCTTTCGATGGCCCGATCGGCGCTGCCCGCGTCGCGTTCCACGAAAGCACCGGCTACCTGCTGAACCCGACCTACGAGCAACTGAAAGCTTCGAGCCTGGACATGGTCGTTGCCGGTACCTCGGAAGCCGTATTGATGGTTGAATCGGAAGCCAAAGAGCTGACCGAAGACCAGATGCTGGGCGCCGTCCTGTTTGCTCACGACGAGTTCCAGGTCGTGATCAACGCTGTCAAAGAACTGGCTGCCGAAGCTGCCAAGCCAACCTGGACCTGGGCTCCACAGCCAGAAGCCACCGCACTGCTGGGCGCGATCCGTGCCGAGTTCGGCGAAGCGATCTCCCAGGCCTACACCATCACCATCAAGGCCGACCGTTATGCACGCCTGGGTGAGTTGAAAGACCAGGTCGTTGCCAAGCTGTCCGGTGAAGAAGGCCAGCCATCTGCCGCTGAAGTCAAAGCTGCTTTCGGCGAGATCGAATACCGCACCGTTCGCGAAAACATCGTCAACGGCAAGCCACGTATCGACGGTCGCGACACCCGCACCGTACGTCCGCTGAACATCGAAGTCGGCGTCCTGCCAAAGACCCACGGTTCGGCTTTGTTCACCCGTGGCGAAACCCAGGCGCTGGTCGTTGCAACACTGGGCACCGCCCGTGACGCGCAACTGCTGGATACCCTGGAAGGCGAAAAGAAAGACCCGTTCATGCTGCACTACAACTTCCCTCCGTTCTCGGTGGGCGAGTGTGGCCGGATGGGTGGCGCCGGTCGCCGCGAAATCGGCCACGGCCGTCTGGCCCGTCGTTCGGTCCAGGCCATGCTGCCAGCCGCTGACGTGTTCCCATACACCATTCGCGTGGTATCGGAAATCACCGAGTCCAACGGTTCGAGCTCGATGGCTTCGGTCTGCGGCGCTTCCCTGGCCCTGATGGACGCCGGTGTGCCGATGAAGGCGCCGGTTGCCGGTATCGCCATGGGCCTGGTGAAAGAAGGCGAGAAATTCGCCGTCCTGACCGACATCCTGGGTGACGAAGACCACCTGGGCGACATGGACTTCAAAGTGGCCGGTACCGCCAAAGGCGTCACCGCACTGCAGATGGACATCAAGATCAAGGGCATCACCGAAGAAATCATGGAGATCGCCCTGGGCCAAGCCCTGGAAGCGCGCCTGAACATCCTCGGCCAGATGAACCAGATCATTGGTCAGTCTCGCACTGAACTGTCGGAAAACGCTCCGACCATGATCGCGATGAAGATCGACACCGACAAAATCCGTGATGTCATCGGTAAAGGCGGCGCGACCATCCGTGCGATCTGCGAAGAAACCAAGGCTTCGATCGACATCGAAGACGACGGTTCGATCAAGATCTTCGGCGAAACCAAGGAAGCGGCAGAAGCAGCACGCCAGCGCGTCCTGGGCATCACCGCAGAAGCCGAGATCGGCAAGATCTACGTCGGCAAGGTTGAACGCATCGTCGACTTCGGCGCGTTCGTCAACATCCTGCCAGGCAAGGATGGTCTGGTTCACATCTCCATGCTGAGCGATGCTCGTGTCGAGAAAGTGACCGACATCCTGAAGGAAGGCCAGGAAGTGGAAGTGTTGGTACTGGACGTGGACAACCGCGGCCGTATCAAGCTGTCCATCAAGGACGTCGCAGCAGCCAAGGCATCGGGCGTTTAATTACCCCTTCGCTTAGCTGTTGAACAAGCAAACGCCCCGACTGGTTCGGGGCGTTTTGCTGTGTGCACGAAATCACCGTGCCGCAGGTTGCCTGCCCCCAAGGTCAGTGCTAGGTTTAGCCCACCGCCCGTGTAGCTCAGCCGGTAGAGCAGCGCACTCGTAACGCGAAGGTCGCAGGTTCGATTCCTGTCTCGGGCACCATCCCCCTCGTTATTTTACCTTCCTGCTCAGTTCTTCGACCGTACGCTTGAGCTGATCCATCTCGCGATCCTGATCGCTGAGTTCCCGTTTCAGGGAAGAAATCTCGTTGTTGTTCGAGCTTGAACTGGAGCCGCTGTTGCGCTTGAGTTCTTCCACTTGTTTGCCCGGTCGTTCAGATCGCGTTCCTGTTCCTTGATAGTGCGCTTGAGATCCTCAATCTCCTTGCTGCTGGAGGAGGAGCTGGAACCACTGTTGCGCTTGAACTCCTCAATTAGGCGTGCCTGATCGCTGAGTGTGCGCTTCTGGTTTTCCAGTTCGGAGGCATTATCCTCCACGGCCTTTGGCAGTTTTTCCAACGCTGTGACACTGACGTTGGTGTTGACGAGTGTGTACTTGTCATTTGAGTAGCGAAGGGCAGGAATGGTGTCGGAAAAGAGCGGAAAGTCGGAGATGACTTCGACAGCCGCTTGAGCAGCGCCGATCAAAGTCAGGTTGCCTAGAAGAAGGGTCACGGTAGCAAGCCGGGTCGACGAACGTTTCGAAAAGCTGCGCATCACTGGGTTCCTTGTGAAGTGCTGACATGGCACATCGCTATGACTGGTTGTTCTGACAGTTGTTCCTGGGGCCTCGGCTTCTTTTACGTATGTTTTTTGTGGGATAGATGTAAAGAGCCGTGTAAATCGTCAGCAAAACATCCTATATTCAGTGCCTGCATGTGCATCGCCCAGCAGTTTTCAGATGATCCCCGAATGGTTCTGAAGGCCAGGTAAACCGGGCTTCACACGGTTTTCTGCGTCAGAGAGATCCTTGATGATCCAGATCCATCTTCCATTCCCCAGATCAGCGAGAACGCCATGACCGTTAAAGCATTGACCCAAGAAGCCAGGCACGAAGAAGCGCTGAAAAAATACGTACTGGATGCACCTCAGTTGCTGGAAGAGATCAAGGACTTGCCCGCCGACGATCAAAAAGACCAGATCCAATGGGCATTCGAAGATGAGGCCGAAGCCCAGGGGCTGCAGCCTTGGGAATTGACGCTCAGGTACACCAGCACGCCTGAAGAATTCGAGGCGCAGCGCCTTGCGTTGCACAAAGAGGCGGCCGAGGTGTTGGGTGTGGAATGGGATGAGTACTGCGAGATGAACAATCTTGTAGTTTAAGAGCAGCTACAAGCTACAAGCTGCAAGACAAGCACGGAGCGGCTTGAAGCTTGCAGCTTGGGGCTTGACGCTGCTCAGAGACTGAGTCGCATCGACAGGTCCACCGCCTTCACATCCTTGGTCATCGCACCGATCGAGATGTAGTCCACTCCGGTCTCGGCTATTGGCCGCAACGTGCTTTCGTTGATGCCGCCGCTGGCCTCCAGCTTCGCCTTGCCGCTATTCAGGCGCACGGCTTCGCGCATATCGTCCAGGCTCAGTTCGTCGAGCATGATGATGTCGGCGTTGGCTGCCAGCGCTTCTTTCAATTCCGCCAGGCTTTCCACTTCGACTTCCACCGGCTTGCCGGGGGCGATCTTGTGGGCGGCGGCGATGGCCTGGGCGATCCCGCCGCAGGCTGCGATATGGTTTTCCTTGATCAGGAACGCATCGTACAAGCCGATGCGGTGGTTATGGCAGCCGCCGCAGGTGACGGCGTATTTCTGGGCCAGGCGCAACCCGGGCAGGGTCTTGCGGGTGTCCAGCAGCTTGACCTGGGTGCCGGCGACAAAGTCCGCCAGGTAGCGGGCCCGCGTGGCCACGCCCGAGAGCATCTGCAGGAAATTCAGCGCACTGCGTTCGCCGGTCAGCAGCGAGCGAGCCGGGCCTTCCAGGTGGAATAACGCCTGGTCGGGGCTCACCCGCTCGCCGTCACGCACTTGCCAATGCACCGCGACGCGCGGATCCAGTTGCCGGAACACGGCATCGACCCACGCCGTGCCGCTGATGATCGCGGCATCGCGGGTAATGATGGTGGCCTTTGCCAGGCGTTCGGCAGGGATCAGTTGCGCGGTGATGTCGCCGCTGCCGATGTCTTCCAGCAACGCACGGCGCACGTTGGCTTCGATTTCGGCGGTCAGATCGGCGAGACGTAGATTCGGCATAACGGGCTCCACAAACAAAGTGGCCCGATTATAGGGCCAGGCCGCGAGCGAACCCAAGGCGCTGACGCTCGCCTGCATAAACAGATACCTGCATTTGGTCGCATCCTCGCAACATTTCTCCTTTTTCCCGGTCACTTATTGCGCCGTATTTGGAGCTGGATCACAGAGTCTGCTGGCACGACAGGGTTCTTTTACCTGATAATCCGCCTTTCGATTGACGTCATAGCTTTGACGTCGCGAGCCGAAGAATACCGTTTCAGGAGGCCAGGATGCACAACGACGGGAATGTAGTGCCTTTGCATAAGGTTTCTACCGATCAGGCGAATCGTTCGCCGCTCGCCCGCCTGCCTGTGATTCTGCTTCAGGTTCGCGACAAGGCCGCGCAGCAGTTGCGCGTGGGCTTGCAGGGGTTGTTCGATAACGCCGACGACACCTTGTTCGAAATGGCCGACCGGGCGCGCGACGATGTCGAACAGAACCTGTTCTTCGAAGCCATGCGGGACCTGCGCCTGAAGCGAAAGAGCATCGAGCGCGAGTTCATCGAGCAGTTTTTCGAGGCGTTCGTCAGCCTTGCCCAGTACGATCTCACCCAGGCGACCCTCGCGCCTGTCCTGTCTCCCGGTATCCCCTCCCAACCCACTCAAGACGAGCTGGAGCGTCATCTGGCGGTGGATGCCATGGTCGCTCGCGTGCTCAGGCGCGATGGCACGTCCCTGGAGCAACTGACGGCGCGGCTCACGGTGTTGCTGGGACGGCCATTGGCGAGCCAGCACAATCCCCTGAGCCCGGCACTGCTGTGTGAGAAATTCCTGCAGGCCGGGCGCAACCTGGGGGTAGGGATCAAGGTCAAGCTGATCCTGCTCAAATTGTTCGAGCGCTATGTACTCAGCGAGTGCGACCAGCTCTATGCCGAGGCCAACCAGTTGCTGGCCGCTACCGGGATTTTGCCGGAACTCAGGCTTTCACCGTCGCGGCGCGCCTCGGACCGTCCCGAAGAGAACCCCAGACCGCCAGCCGATATCGCCGCCAAGCCCAGTGCTGCTGAGGTCGATGACAGCGTGCAGGAGGTGTTTGCCGCGTTGCAGAAACTGTTGATGCACGTGCGTGGCAGCGTGGCGCCGACCCTGGAACCCAGCGCACCGGCCCAGCCGATCTCCACGCGAGACCTGCTTCGCCTGCTCTCCCATTTGCAGCAATACGTCCCGGCGCCAACCGTCCACGACGAATTCGACCTGCGCGGCCAGCTTGAGCAATTGCTGACCCGGGTCAGCGTCAGGAGCGGCAAGTCTAGGGTGGTCGAGGACGCCGATGAGGATGTGATCAACCTGATCTCGATGATGTTCGAGTTCATCCTCGACGACCATAACCTGCCGGATTCCTTCAAGGCCTTGATTGGCCGCCTGCAGATCCCGATGCTCAAAGTGGCTGTGCAGGACAAAAGCTTTTTCAGCCGCACTAATCATCCGGCCCGTCGACTGCTCAATGAAATTGCCGCGGCGGCCATGGGCTGGGGCGATTGCGACGATCACCAGCGCGACAGTCTTTATTTGCGCATCGAACAGGTGGTGCAGCGTCTGTTGAATGACTTTGTCGATGACCCGGCCATTTTTTCCGAACTGCTGGCCGACTTCCTGGCGTTCACCAGTGACGAGCGCCGCCGCAGTGAGCTGCTCGAACAGCGCATCCGTGACGCCGAAGAAGGACGGGCCAAGGCCGAGCTGGCGCGTCAGCGGGTCGAGGGGGCGCTGAACCAACTGATGCTGGGCAAAATACTGCCGCAGGCGGTCGTGGAGTTCGTGCAGCAGGCCTGGAGCCAGGTGCTGCTGCTGACTTGCTTCAAGCACGGCGAGGATTCGGCTGAGTGGAAAGCCGACGTCCTGACTCTGGAGCAACTGATCTGGAGCGTCCAGCCCCACGATGAGCCCGACGCGGGCCTGCGTTTGCTGGCAATGGTGCCGGAACTGCTCAAGGCCCTGCGTGAGGGGCTTAGCCGTTCGGCGTTCGACCCGTTTGCCACCAGCGAATTCTTCAGCGAGCTGGAAGTCCTGCATGTGCAGTCGCTGGAGCGCACGGGACAGGCGCCGGAACAAACGCAATCGTCCGATTCGCCGGTCATGATCGAAGTGCTGGAACGAATCGTCCTGCGCGCCCCCCACAAGGCACCGGTGGACAACGTCGCGGTTCGATTGCCCGCCGATGACGTGGGCCTGCTTCAGGTTGACCAGTTGCGCCTGGGGAGCTGGGTCGAATTCCAGGAAGACGAGGACAACAACCTGCGTTGCAAGCTGGCGGCGATCATCGAGGCCACCGGCAAATACGTCTTCGTCAACCGCACCGGGCTCAAGGTGCTGGAACACAGCCGCACCAGCCTGGCCCTGGAGTTTCGTCGCGGCGCGGCGCGTTTGCTGGACGACACCCTGTTGTTCGATCGGGCGCTGGAGTCAGTACTGGGTAATCTGCGGCAACTCAATCGCGGCAAGTGATCGCGCAGCCCGGGCCGATCACGGCATACTGATGACATCAGCGTTGTCATCGAAGGAACCTGTATGCAGTTCGACTCCGCGAGCGGTTGGTGCGAAAACGTGCGTCATTGCCCGTCACCCAACTTCAATGCGCGCCCCGAGGGCGAAATTTCCCTGCTGGTGATCCACAACATCAGCCTGCCACCGGCGCAATTCGCCACGGGCAAGGTGCAGGAATTTTTCCAGAATCGCCTGGATGTCACGGAACATCCCTATTTTGCCGGTATCGCCGACCTGCGCGTCTCTGCGCATTTTCTGATCGAGCGTGACGGCACCGTCACCCAGTTTGTCTCCTGTCTGGATCGTGCATGGCACGCGGGCGTCTCGTGTTTCGAGGGGCGGGAAACCTGTAATGATTTTTCCATAGGCATCGAACTCGAGGGCACCGATGATTTGCCGTTCACCGAGGCGCAGTACACCGCGCTGGTGGCACTGACCCGGCAGTTGCGAGCCGCGTTCAAGGCGATCACCGTCGAGCGTATTTGCGGGCACAGCGACATCGCACCGGGGCGCAAGACCGATCCGGGACCGGCATTCGACTGGGCGCGCTATCGCGCGGCCCTGACAGAAGAGGAAGGACAATGAGTTTTCTGGTATTGCTCCTGGCGGTCTGGATCGAGAAGTTCTCGGCCCTGCGCCAGCGCGTACAGCGCGACGGTGGTTGGCTGCGCGAACTGAACAAGCTTGAAGCGAGCCCGCGTTGGGTCAACCGTCCATGGCTGGTGCTGGTGGTACTGGTCTTGCTGCCAGTGGCACTTTTGGCATTGCTGCTCTGGGTGCTGGAGCCGGTGGCGTATGGTCTGCTGGCATTGCCAGTGCACTTGGTGGTGGTCATCTACAGTTTGGGACGCGGCGACCTGCTGGCCGACCTGGGACCGTTTCGCGATGCCTGGCGTCGAGAGGACCTGCAAGCGGCTGCCCATGTGGCCAAGCGCGACCTCGACATCGAAACCGATGACGGTGAGCAGTTATTGGAGGAGGTCCAGGGGCATTTGCTGTGGCAGGCCTACCAGAGCTTTTTCGCGGTGATCTTCTGGTACTTCCTCTTGGGGCCGGTAGCGGCTTTGAGCTATCGATTGCTGGCACTGGCCGCCGAGCACAGCCACAACCCCGGCGTTGCCGAGCGGGCCGCGCAACTGCGCCATGCCTTCGACTGGGGGCCGGTGCGGTTGCTGGCGGCGAGCTTCGCCCTGGTGGGCAACTTCGTGGCAGTCAGCCGGGTCATGCTGCATGAACTGCTGAACTGGAACATCAGCGCCGCCGACCTCATCGACAAAGTCGGCCTGGTGGCCGGCGAGATCCCCAAGCCCGTCGCGGGACCGGACGGCATCAACAGCCTGGATCGACTTTGGGAATTGCTGCTGCGTGCGGCGGTGCTCTGGTATGCCGGGTTTGCGTTGTGGACGGTGCTGGCCTAAAAAACGATTAACGCGCTTCTCGTTAACCTTAAGTTACAAATCTCCCGGCCAATTTAGGCTATACAAGGACAGCGCCCCAATAGTGGCTTTGTGCTGTCTTTGCGCGCCCATAAAACAATAAAAACATTACCGGGAGACTTCCTTGTGAAGAGTTTGCTCTGGCCCGCCGTCGCGCTGATGAATCGCCTGAGCTTCGGCATGAAGTTCAGCCTGATCAGCGTGTTGTTCCTGCTGCCGATGCTGGTGACCAATTTTTTTCTGGTGCGCGACTCCTATCGGGAATTCCAGGGCACGCAAGTGGAGTTGCAGAGTCTCGACCTGCTGGGCAGCAGCCTGACCTTGCGCCGAGACCTGGAAACCCTGAACAACCTGGTGCAGATCAACGCCAGCCTGGGTCAGTCGGGCAAGGCCGGTGACGTAGAGGCGAAGATCGGCACCCTCGAGCAGCAGGTACTGGCGCGCCTGCAAGGCATGAACGCAGTGGCGGTCGAGCCTGAGCAGGCCAGCGCCTTCGATGCCAAGCGCGATGAGATGATCGCGGCCTTCAAGGCCCAGCAGGCCGAAAGCTCCTTGCAAAGCAAAAGCGCGTTGATTGGCAAGCTGCTCAACAGCGCACAGATGTTCAGCCAGATCATCGCCAGCCAGGCGGGGCTCAGCCGCGACAATCAGAGCGATATCCGCCAGCTCAGCGAACTGATTATCGGCATGACCCCCAAGGTCACCCAGATCCTCGGTGAAGGCCGTGCCTTGGGGGCTTCTTCCTTGGGGCTGGGTTTTCTCAATTCGGCGTCGAGTACCCGGTTCGATGAGCTACTGGCGCAGATCGAGAAACTCCAGGGTGAATATGACCTGAAGCTGCAAGACGCCCTGGGCTCGAGCAAGGCGGCCGGACAAGCCTTGGCCGAGCCCGCCGGCGGCAGCAAGAGCACCTTGAAGAAAGCCTCTGAGCTGATCGAGGAACAGGTGGTCATGGCCGACACGCTCGATGCGCCCTGGCCGGCATTCTTTGAGCAGGTCAGTGGCCTGATGGAACAGACCTATCGGCTGAACGAGGCAACACAGGGGTTTCTTGGCGTGCAGTTGCAGCATCGCCTGGAGCAGAACCGTAGCCACATGGTGTTGCAGGCCGTGGCGCTGGCGTTGGTGTTCCTGCTGATTTTCTACCTGTACGCCGGTTTCTACGCCTCGACCCGCACCACGCTCCAACACTTGGGCGAGATGATGGACAAAGTGGCCGCCGGGGACATGACGGTCAATTTCGTGGCCCGCAGCAAGGACGAACTGGGCGAGTTGGGCGAGGTGTTCAATGGCACGGTGGCGAAAATCCATGACCTGATCGAACAGGTCGGCCGCACTGTCGCTGAAGTCGAACGCCAGGCCGGGCAGGTGGAAACGGTATCGGCCCAGAGCAACCAAGCCGTCGCCGGGCAGCGCAGCCAGATCGAACTGGTGGCCACGGCGATGAACCAGATGTCGGCCACGGCCCAAGAGGTTGCTCGCAGTGCCGCCGCAGCGGTCAGCAGCGCCCACAGCGTGAACGATGAAACCCTGAGTGGGCGTGGGCTGGTGGAGTCGCAGCAGGGCAGCATCGCCCGCTTGGCCAGTGAGATCGATCAGTCGGTGCAGGTGATCAACCAACTGGCGACCGACAGCCAGGCCATCAGCCGTGTATTGGACGTGATCAAGAGCATCGCCGAGCAGACCAACTTGCTGGCCCTGAATGCCGCCATCGAGGCAGCACGGGCCGGTGAACAGGGGCGCGGTTTTGCGGTGGTGGCCGATGAAGTGCGGACCCTGGCCAAGCGAACCCAGCAATCGACCGAGGAAATCGAAGCGATGATCTCCCGCCTGCACGGCGGCGTGGGTGCTGCGGTCAAGGCGATGGGCACCAGCCATGAGATGGCCAGCGGCACGGTCAGTCAATCGGAAAAGGTTCAGCAGGCATTGGACAACATCCTCGGCGCGGTCGGCATGATCGTCGATCAGAATCAGCAGATCGCCGCCGCAGTCGAACAACAGACGGCCGTGGCCCATGACATCGACCAGAACATCGTCGAGATCAACCGCGCCGGTGAACGCACCGCCGAAGGCGCGCACCAGACCGAAGACGCCAGCCGTGAACTGTCCGCCCAGGTGGTGCAGCTCAAGCAGTTGATCAATGCGTTTCGGGTGTGATTAATCTAGCCCCTGCAAAGCAGAATGTGGGAGCGGGCTTGCTCGCGAAGGCGGAGTGCCAGGCAACCTTCTTGTTGACCGATACAACGCTTTCGCGAGCAAGCCCGCTCCCACAGGTTTTTCACCAGTTGAACAAATCGCGGGCGTTGGCGGTGCTGGCCTCGGCCAATTGCCCAGGGCTCACTGCCATGATCTGGGCCAGTGCTTCGCAGATCGCCGGCAGGTGCGCCGGACTGTTGCGTTGCCCTGGGAACATCGCCGGTGCCATGTCCGGCGAATCGGTTTCCAACACCACCGCGTCCAATGGCAGTTTTGCCAGCACTCGGTGCATGCGCAGGGCCTGGGGCCAGGTCGCGGCGCCGCCCAGGCCGAGCTTGAAACCGAGCTTGATGTATTCGCGGGCCTCTTCAAAGCTGCCGGCGAAGGCGTGGATGATGCCCGTGCGTTTCAGGCCAATGCGCTTGAGGGTTGCGATTACGGCCGCATGACTGCGGCGCACGTGGATCAGCGCCGGCAGTTCGAACTCCGCAGCCAGATTTAATTGCGCCTCGAACAGCGCCTGCTGGCGCTCACGGTCGAGGGTTTCGATGTAGTAATCCAGGCCGATTTCCCCCACCGCGCACAGCTGCCGGTGCCCGGCCAGGCGGGCCAGCCATTCGCGCAATTGCACGATGTCTTCGCGGCGATGCTGGTCCAGATACACCGGGTGCAGGCCCAGCGCGGCGTACAGGTCGGGGTCGCTTTGCACCAGCTCCCAGACCCGCTGCCAATTGTCCCGATACACCCCAAGCACCACCATTTCCCGCACGCCCGAGGCGCGGCTTTCAGCCAGCAGCGCCGGGCGGTCTGCGTCGAAGTCGGGAAAGTCCAGGTGGGTGTGGGTGTCGATCAGCTCCATGCTTGAATCAGCCCTGATGAATGCGCTGCTTGAAGGTCCGCTCGATGGCCTGCACGCCAGGTTGGTAAACATCGTTTTCGATGGCCGCCAATGCCAGTTCCAAGGCCTTATCGGCAATCAGTTGATGTTGCTGGGACATGGCATTGACCGGCAGCGGCAGGAAATCCAGCAACTGCGTGTCACCAAACGTGCCCAGGCGCAGCGGGCGTGCCTTGAGCGGGAAATCGTGGAGGGCGTCGAACACCCCTTGCAGCAGAACGTAGGAGGTCGTGATCAGCGCATCGGGCAGGTGCCCCAGGCGCGCAAGCAGTTCATCCATCAACTGGCGGCCGCATTCGCGACTGAACGACTCACCATGCTCGATCAGCACCTGACCGTCGAACCCGGCCAGCGCCTCGTTAAACCCTGCGGTCCGTTCCTGGCTGATGCTCAGCTCGGGGCGGGCGCTGATCAGGGCGATTTGCCGAGGGTTCGTCTCAAGCAGGCTGCGCGTCAGTTGCAGGCTGGCTTGGCGGTCGTCGCTGATCACCGAACAGAAATGCGCAGGTTCCATCACCCGGTCGATGGCGATGATGGGGATGCCTTTGGCTTGCAACTGGCGATAACTGTCGTCCCCGGCCGGCAGGCAACTGGCGACGATCAACGCATCGCAGCGCCGGGCACGGAACAATTGCAGCAATTGCCGCTCACTGTCGGGTGCATCGTCGGAGCTGGCGATCAGCAACTGATAACCCCGCGCCCGCGCCCCTTGCTCCAGCAGCTTGGCGATGCGTGCGTAGCTGGGGTTTTCCAGGTCCGGCAGAATGAAGCCCAGCGTGCGCGTGTGTCGGCTACGCAAACCGGCGGCCTGGGGATTGGGCGTGAAGCCATGCTCCTCAACCACCGCTCGCACCCGTTCGACGGTGGCGCTGCTGATGCGTTGCTGTTCGGCCTTGCCGTTGATGACATAGCTGGCGGTGGTCACCGACACACCGGCCAGTTGGGCAATATCACTGAGTTTCAACCCGGTTTTCCTTGTTTTTTCGAGGCTGTCCCGCCAATAAGGGCCATCCTACCCGATTCAAGATGATCGTCACTGCCCAGCACCGGCGACAAGTTGCACTTCAAGGATGAGAGATTATCGAGTAACGTGCCATTCTTTCTAGATTAAACGTTTCAGCAAGCGTATTTTCAAGGTTAGCAGGGTTTTTGGCTTCTCTGCCGCGATAGCGCCAAAAGCTGTCCTGCAACGCTAAGCTGATTCATTCAAAACAATACCTGGCGCCAATCGGACGCCAAGAAGGAGAAAGCATGCTCGAGCTCACTCTAGAGCAGATATCCATGGCTCAAACCGCTGTGGATAAAGACGCTGCGCTGCAATTGCTCGCTGACAGACTGGTGGCCGATGGCTTGGTAGCTGAGGGATATCTCGCCGGCTTGCAGGCCCGCGAAGCCCAGGGCTCGACCTTTCTTGGCCAAGGTATTGCCATCCCCCACGGCACCCCGCAAACCCGCGACCTGGTGTATTCAACCGGCGTACGCCTGCTGCAATTTCCCGAAGGTGTGGATTGGGGCGATGGCCAGATCGTTTACCTGGCCATTGGCATCGCGGCCAAATCCGACGAACACCTGCGCCTGTTGCAATTGCTGACCCGCGCCCTCGGCGAGACTGACCTGGGCCAGGCCCTGCGCCGTGCCAGCTCCGCCGAAGCGCTGTTGAAACTGCTGCAAGGCGCGCCGCAGGAACTGGCGCTGGATGCGCAGATGATTGGCCTTGGCGTGTCGGCTGACGACTTCGAAGAGTTGGTCTGGCGCGGCGCCCGTCTGCTGCGCCAGGCCGATTGCGTGAGTAATGGTTTTGCCGGTGTCTTGCAGCAAGTCGAGGCGCTGCCCCTGGGTGATGGCCTGTGGTGGCTGCACAGCGAGCAGACGGTCAAGCGTCCGGGACTGGCGTTCGTCACACCGGACAAACCCATCCGCTACTTGGGCCAACCCCTGAGCGGCCTGTTCTGCCTTGCCAGCCTTGGCGAGGCTCACCAAAGCTTGCTGGAAAGGCTCTGCGCGCTGCTGATCGAAGGTCGTGGCCACGAACTGGGCCGCGCCACCAGCAGCCGCAAGGTGTTGGAAGTGCTCGGTGGTGAGTTGCCCGCCGACTGGCCCAGCGCCCGCATCGGCCTGGCCAATGCCCATGGCTTGCACGCGCGGCCGGCGAAGATCCTCGCGCAGCTGGCGAAAAGTTTCGATGGCGAGATCCGCGTGCGTATCGTCGACGGCCAGGACAGCGCCGTGTCGGTCAAGAGCTTGAGCAAACTGTTGAGCCTGGGCGCCCGGCGCGGCCAGGTGCTGGAATTCATTGCCGAACCGAGCATTGCCAACGACGCGCTGCCGGCATTGCTGGCAGCCATCGAAGAAGGCCTTGGCGAAGAAGTCGAACCGCTGCCGCCACCGAGCACGCCGCGAGAACCCGCGATAGCCGAAGTGGCTGCCGTGATGCTGGCGCCCGAATCCGGCAGCCTGATCCAGGCCGTCGCTGCGGCGCCGGGCATTGCCATCGGCCCGGCCCATATCCAGGTGCTGCAAGCCATCGATTATCCGCTGCGCGGCGAGTCGGCGGCCATCGAGCGCGAGCGCCTGCAAAACGCTTTGAACCAGGTGCGCCGCGATATCGAAGGGCTGGTCGAGCGCGCCAAGGCCAAGGCCATCCGCGAGATCTTCATCACCCACCAGGAAATGCTCGACGACCCGGAGCTGACCGACGAAGTCGACACCCGCTTGAAGCTGGGAGAGAGTGCGCAAGCGGCCTGGATGGGGGTGATCGAAGCCGCCGCGAAAGAACAGGAGGCCTTGCAGGACGCACTGCTCGCCGAACGTGCCGCCGACCTGCGAGACGTGGGCCGTCGTGTGCTGGCGCAATTGTGCGGCGTCGAAACCCCGAACGAACCCGATCAACCCTACATCCTGGTGATGGACGAAGTCGGCCCGTCCGACGTCGCCCGTCTGGACCCGGCCCGTGTCGCGGGTATCCTGACCGCTCGCGGCGGCGCGACTGCCCACAGCGCGATCGTTGCCCGAGCCTTGGGCATTCCGGCACTGGTGGGCGCTGGGCCAGCGGTGCTGTTGCTGGCGCCGGGCACGTCCTTGCTGCTGGACGGCCAGCGCGGTCGCCTGCACGTGGACCCCGACGCGGCTACCCTGCAACGGGCCAGGGAAGAACGCGACACCCGCGAGCAGCGCCTCAAGGTTGCTGCCGAACAGCGCCACCAGCCGGCGCTGACCCGCGACGGTCACGCCGTGGAAGTGTTTGCCAACATCGGCGAGAGCGCCGGTGTCGGCAGCGCGGTGGAGCAGGGCGCCGAAGGCATCGGTCTGTTGCGCACCGAGCTGATTTTCATGGCCCACACCCAGGCACCGGACGAAGCGACCCAGGAAGCCGAATATCGCAAGGTGCTCGATGGCCTGGCTGGCCGGCCGCTGGTGGTGCGCACCCTCGATGTCGGCGGTGACAAACCGCTGCCGTACTGGCCGATCGCGAAAGAAGAGAACCCGTTCCTCGGCGTGCGCGGCATTCGCCTGACCTTGCAGCGTCCGCAGGTCATGGAAGCGCAGTTGCGCGCCTTGTTGCGCTCGGCGGACAACCGTCCGCTGCGGATCATGTTCCCCATGGTCGGCAGCGTTGACGAGTGGCGTCAGGCCCGGGACATGACCGAACGCCTGCGCCTGGAGATTCCTGTGGCGGACCTGCAACTGGGGATCATGATCGAAGTGCCGTCCGCTGCCTTGCTCGCGCCGGTGCTGGCCAAGGAAGTCGACTTCTTCAGTGTCGGCACCAACGACCTGACGCAATACACCCTGGCCATCGATCGTGGTCACCCGACCTTGTCGGCCCAGGCCGATGGCTTGCATCCGGCGGTGCTGCAACTGATCGATATCACCGTGCGTGCCGCCCATGCCCATGGCAAGTGGGTCGGCGTATGCGGCGAGCTAGCGGCTGATCCACTGGCGGTGCCGGTGCTGGTGGGCCTGGGCGTGGACGAGTTGAGCGTTTCGGCGCGCAGCATTGCCGAAGTCAAGGCGCGGGTTCGCGAGCTGAGCCTGGCGCAAGTACAGACCCTGGCCCAAGAGGCGTTGGCCGTGGGCAGCGCCGATGATGTGCGCGCATTAGTGGAGGCGCTGTAATGGCGAAGATTCTTACCCTGACCCTCAACCCGGCGCTCGACCTCACGGTTGAACTGGCGCGCCTGGAGCCGGGACAGGTCAACCGCAGCGATGCCATGCACACCCACGCCGCCGGCAAAGGCGTGAACGTGGCCCAAGTGCTGGCCGACCTCGGTCATACGTTGACGGTCAGTGGTTTCCTGGGGGAAGACAATGCCCAGGCGTTCGAGACGCTGTTTACCCAGCGTGGTTTTATCGACGCCTTTATCCGTGTGCCCGGGGAAACCCGCAGCAACATCAAGCTGGCCGAGCAGGACGGACGTATAACTGACCTCAACGGGCCGGGCCCGGTCGTCGACGAAGCCGCGCAGCACGCGTTGCTGGAGCGACTGGAACACATCGCCCCCGGCCACGACGTGGTAGTGGTGGCGGGCAGCTTGCCCCGGGGCGTCAGCCCGCAGTGGTTGCAGGCGTTGATCGTGCGCTTGAAACAGCTCGGCCTGAACGTGGCCCTCGACACCAGTGGCGAAGCCTTGCGCGTCGCCTTGGCGGCGGGGCCCTGGCTGATCAAGCCGAACACCGAGGAACTGGCCGATGCGCTGGGTTGCGAGGTGGTGAGTGGGTTGGCCCAGGCGCAAGCGGCGCAGCGCCTGCACGCCCAAGGCATCGAGCATGTGGTGATTTCTCACGGCGCCGATGGCGTGAACTGGTTCAGCGTCGGTGCGGCGCTGCATGCCTCGCCGCCCAAGGTCAGCGTCGCCAGCACCGTGGGTGCCGGGGATTCACTGTTGGCGGGCATGCTGCATGGCCTGCTCAGCGCCGACACTCCGGAGCAGACCCTGCGCACGGCCACGGCCATCGCCGCCATGGCGGTCACGCAGATCGGCTTTGGCATCCACGACACGGCACTGCTGGCGTCGCTTGAACAGGGCGTGCGCGTGCGCCCCCTGACAGAACAATAAGAGGGTTCGCAAAATGAAATTAGCCATTGTGACGGCCTGCCCGAATGGCATGGTCACCAGTGTGTTGTGCGCCCGCCTGCTGGACGCGGCAGCCCAGCGCCAAGGTTGGAGCACCAGTGTCGAAGTGCATGACCCGGCCCATCCGGAACGTCAGTTGTCGGCGGCGACCCTCGACGCGGCCGAGTGGATCCTGCTGGTTGCCAGCGGCCCATTGGACTTGTCGCGGTTTGTCGGCAAGCGTGTGTTTCGCAGCACCCCGGCCCAGGCCCTGCAAGACGTTGATTCATTGCTGCGTCGCGGCGCTGTAGAAGCCACGGTGCTTGCCGAGGCGGATGTACTGGAGCCGGTGCCTGCGGCGGCTGAGCGCGCGCCGCGCCTGGTTGCCATCACCGCCTGCCCCACGGGCGTTGCCCATACGTTCATGGCGGCCGAGGCGTTGCAGCAGGCGGCGAAAAAACTGGGCTACCACCTGCAAGTGGAAACCCAGGGCTCGGTAGGGGCTCGGGATCCGTTGAGCCCCGAGGCTATCGCCGAGGCTGACGTGGTGTTGCTTGCCACCGACATCGAAGTCGCCACCGAGCGCTTCGCCGGCAAGAAAATCTACCGCTGCGGCACGGGCATCGCCTTGAAACAGGCCGAAGCCACGCTGAACAAGGCGTTGGTCGAAGGCCGGCAGGAAAGCGCATCGAGCGGCGCCAGCGGCCCGGCCAAGGCGGAAAAGACCGGCGTCTACAAACACCTGCTGACGGGCGTGTCGTTCATGCTGCCGATGGTGGTGGCCGGTGGTTTGTTGATCGCCTTGTCGTTCGTGTTCGGCATCACCGCGTTCAAGGAGCCCGGCACGCTGGCGGCGGCGCTGATGCAGATTGGCGGCGACACGGCATTCAAATTGATGGTGCCGCTGCTGGCTGGCTACATCGCTTACTCCATCGCCGACCGTCCGGGCCTGGCACCGGGGATGATCGGCGGGATGTTGGCGAGCACCCTCGGCGCCGGGTTTATCGGCGGGATCATCGCCGGTTTCCTGGCCGGTTACGTCGCCAAGGCGATCAATCGCTACGCGCGTTTGCCCCAGAGCCTGGAAGCGCTCAAGCCGATCCTGATCATCCCGCTGCTGGCGAGCCTGGTCACTGGCCTGGTGATGATCTACATCGTCGGCAAGCCGGTGGCGGGCATGCTCGCAGCGCTGACCCACTTCCTCGACAGCATGGGCACCACCAATGCGATCCTGTTGGGCGTGCTGCTGGGAGCGATGATGTGCGTCGACCTCGGCGGACCGATCAACAAGGCCGCCTATGCGTTTTCGGTGGGGCTGCTGGCCTCGCAGAGTTACGCACCGATGGCCGCGACCATGGCCGCCGGGATGGTGCCGCCGATTGGCCTGGGCATCGCCACCTTCATCGCCCGCCGCAAATTCGCCCAGACCGAGCGCGAGGCCGGTAAGGCGGCGCTGGTGCTGGGCTTGTGCTTCATCTCCGAAGGCGCGATCCCGTTCGCCGCCAAGGACCCGTTGCGGGTGATCCCGGCCAGCATCGCCGGCGGTGCGTTGACCGGCGCGCTGTCGATGTACTTCGGCTGCAAGCTCATGGCGCCCCACGGCGGGTTGTTCGTGATGCTGATTCCGAATGCGATCAACCATGCGCTGTTGTACTTGCTGGCAATCGTCGCGGGCAGCCTGGTAACGGCGGTGGCCTATGCAGTGCTCAAGCGTCCTGAGGTGGTAGAAATGGCGTTGGAGCCAGCCAAAGCCTGACCACTTTGTTGACGCAATGAAGGTCCCCTGTGGGAGCGGGCTTGCTCGAAAGCGGTGCTTCAGTCGATAAAAAATCGCCTGACACACTGCTTTCGCGAGCAAGCCCGCTCCCACATTGGTTTATTGGTGTTCATAAAATTCCTGTCACACCCATTTCACACAGCCATGCTTAAGTTTTTCCATTTGGGGGAAACACCATGAGCGAATTCGACCTGGGCCGTCGTCGTGTGATGCAAGCCGTGGGGGCGGGGTTGTTGTTGCCGGGGCTGGCGCCGGCGGTGATGGCCTCGGTCAAGGACCGACCGGTGCTCACCGATGGTGTGCAGTCCGGCGACCTGCAGGGCGACCGGGCGATGATCTGGAGCCGCAGCGACCGCCCGGCGCGGATGGTGGTGGAGTGGGACACCCGTAGCCAATTCAGCAATCCCCGCCGCTTTGTCTCGCCTGTGGCCGACACCCGTAGCGATTTCACCGCCCGGGTCGAACTCACCGGGTTGCCGCCTGACCAGGCGATTTTCTACCGTGTGCATTTCGAAGACGCCCAAAGCGGCGTTGCCAGCGAACCCTGGCTAGGCCATCTGCGCAGTGTGCCGCAGTTCAAGCGCAACATCCGTTTCGTCTGGAGTGGCGATACCGTTGGCCAGGGTTTTGGTATCAACCCGGACATCGGCGGCATGCGCATCTACGAAGCCATGCGTTTGCGCCTGCCGGACTTCTTCATCCACAGCGGTGACACCATCTATGCCGACGGCCCGGTGCCGGCGCAGCTCACCACCGAGGGCGGGCGTATCTGGCGCAATCTCACCACCGAAGCCAAGAGCAAGGTGGCCGAAACCCTGGACGAGTATCGCGGCAACTATCGCTACAACCTGATGGATGAAAACCTGCGGCGCTTCAACGCCGAAGTGCCGCAGATCTGGCAGTGGGATGACCATGAGGTGGTTAACAACTGGTCGCCGGGCAAGCAACTGGACGAGCGCTACCAGACCCGGGATATCCACACCTTGGTGGGGCGTGCGCGGCAGGCCTGGCTGGAATATGCGCCGATGCGTTTGCAGAAGGCCGATGGCGGCGGGCGGATCTATCGCAAGCTCAGTTACGGGCCGATGCTGGATGTGTTCGTGTTGGACATGCGCAGCTATCGCGAAGCCAACGACGCCAACCTGGGGGCGGCCAAACCCTTCCTCGGGCGTGAACAGTTGAATTGGCTCAAGCGCGAATTGAAGCAGTCCCGCACCCAGTGGAAAGTCATCGCCGCCGACATGCCCATCGGCCTGGGTGTGCCCGATGGTGAAGTCAGCCCCGGTGTGCCGCGCTGGGAGGCGGTCGCCAACGGTGATCCCGGCCCGGCCCAGGGCCGTGAAATGGAAATCGCCGAATTGCTCGGTTACCTGCGCAAACATCAGGTGCGCAATTACGTCTGGCTCACCGCCGATGTGCATTATTGCGCGGCCCATCACTATCACCCAGAACAGGCCGCGTTCCAGGACTTCGAACCGTTCTGGGAGTTTGTCGCCGGGCCGTTGAACGCTGGCAGCTTCGGCCCCAATGCCTTGGACAAGACCTTCGGTCCCGAAGTGGTGTTCCAGAAAGCGCCGCCGGCCCAGAACACCTCGCCGTTTGCGGGGTATCAGTTCTTTGGTGAGGTGAATATCGACGGGCCGAGCGGGGAGATGAGCGTGGTGCTGCGGGATCTGGAAGGCGTGGCGGTGTTCGAGAAGAAGTTACAGCCGGTTTGATCCAAGGAGCACAGAAAATTTTCTGTGGGAGCGGGCTTGCCCGCGAAAGCGGTGTGTCAGTTGATAAATGTATGACTGACAGGACGTCTTCGCGGGCAAGCCCGCTCCCACAGGGTGTTGTGCATTATTTGAGGTGGTCAGTAAACATCCCGCCGATACCGCCCCTGCTCGATCAGCCGCTCCACTTCCTCACGCCCCAGCACGCTGTTGAGTACGTGATCTACCCCTGAGGCCATGCCCTGCAAGCTGCCGCAGACATAGATCACCGCGCCGTCGGCCACCCACTGCTTGAGTAGCGCTGCCGATTCCAGCAGGCGGTGCTGAACGTAGATTTTTTGTTTCTGGTCCCGGGAGAAGGCCAGGTCCAGGCGTTCCAGGTCGCCTGAAGTCACCCATTCCTGCAGTTCGTCGCGGCAATGGAAATCGTGTTCACGGTTGCGCTCGCCAAACAGCAGCCAGTTGCGCTGCATGCCCTCGGTGACGCGCGCCTTGAGCAGGCTGCGCAGGCCGGCCAGGCCAGTGCCGTTGCCCAAAAGGATCATCGGCACGCCCTGGGGTGGCAGGTGGAAACTGCTGTTGCGGCGCACCCGCAGGGTAATGGCGCTGCCCAGTGGCGCATGTTCGGTGAGCCAGCCGGAACCGGTGCCCAGGCTGCCGTCGGCATGGCGTTCCTGGCGCACGATCAGCTCCAGCACGCCGTCGGCCGGGATCGAGGCGATGGAATATTCGCGTATCGCCAGCGGTGCCAGCGCATCCACCAGCGCCTGGGCATGCAGGCCGACCAGATGGGCGCGGTTTTCAGGCAACTGGCGGGTCGCCAGGGCCTGATCGAGACTCTGTGGCAGGCCATCGATTTGCACGCGAGCGTGGCCGGAGAGACCGAGCCCGTCGAGGAAATGCTCGATGGCCCACAGGTCATTACGCGGCAGGACTTCCACCAGGTCCCCGGCCAGCCAACTGCTCGGGCCCGGAGCCGTGAGGCCCAACAGGTAGACGCCCGAGCCGCTGCTCTCAGGGTTGAGCAGGGTGCGCTGGCTCAGGGTCCAGTGCTCGAAGCTGGGCGCCTGCCAGGTGTCCACCGGCGCTTGGCCGGTCAGTTCGGCCAGTTGTTGTTGCCAGTGACGCAAGGCGTAAGGGTCACCGCTGTCGACTTCTACCGGGGCGAACAAGGTCTTGCCGCCATGTTCCGTCAGCCAGGCATGCAGGCGCCGGGCGAAGCCGCAGAAATGTTCATACTGCCGGTCGCCCAGGCCCAGCACCGCATACTGCAAACGCTCCAGGCCCACGGCGCGGCCCAGCAGCTTGCGTTCGAAGCCGCGAGCGCTGTCCGGCCCGTCACCGTCGCCAAACGTACTGACGACGAACAGGGCGCGGGTAGCGTTGCACAGGTCTTGTTCGCTGACGCCAGCCAGTGGCTGGACGTTCACCGACAAGCCAGCGGCCTGGAGCTGGCCGGCGGTCTGCCAGGCCAGTTGCTCGGCGAAACCGCTCTGGCTGGCGAAGCCGATCAGCCAGGCCGGGGCGTCGCTCGGGTTGTCGGCGAGTTGCTGGCGTGCCTGTTTCACTTGGCGCTTCTTGCGACGGCGGTCCAAATACAATAACCAGCCGGTGATGAAGAACAGGGGCATGGTCAATGCGGCCACCGTGACCAGGATCCGCCCGACCAGGCCGAAGTAGCTGCCGACGTGGAGGGCATACACGCTGGTCAGCAATTGCGCCTTGAGGCTCTTGTCGCTGTAACGGCTGTGGCGGCTGACGACCCCCGTGGCCGGGTCGAGGTTGATCTGATTCAGCGCTCGGTCGTGGGGTGAGGTTTTCAGCAGGTAAAACACCGTTGCCGGCTGCCCGGCCACCGGCGGCATGCGCACGTTGTAAGCGGACAGGTCCGGGCCGGCGGCGCTGTAGATGCTGCTCCACATGGCCCGATAATCAGCCACCGGAGCCGGGCCTTGCGGTGCGGGGCCGCGGTTGCGTACGCGTTCTTCCTTGGGCGAATCGGACAAGAGGCGGGTCGCGCCCTTGTTGTACCACTCATAGGACCAAGTCAGGCCGGTCAGGGCCGCCAACAGGTAGAACACCATGCACCAGGTCCCGGCCACCGAATGCAGGTCCCAATTGAAACTGCGGCCTTTTTTCGCCCAGTCGAGCGTCAGCCAGGCGCGCCAGCTTTTCCACTGGCGCGGCCAGCGCAGGTACAACCCGGACAGGCAGAAGAACACCAGGATCAGCGTGCACGCGCCGGTGATCTGCCGCCCCACTTCATCCAAGGTCAGGACCCGGTGCAGCCTGAGCATCAGGCCGAAGAAATCCTGGCCCACCACCTCGCCCATGAACTGGGCGTTGTAGGGATTGAAATAGCGCATGGCCCCGCGCTTTTCCCCGGGCGGCGCGCTGAAAATCACCCGCGCGGCATTGCCGCTGTCGGTCTCGACCCAAAGCATGGCGACGGTTTTACCGGAAGCGGCCTCGATCTGTTCTACCAGCTCGGCGGGCGGCAGGACGCCGGCCGGTTGTTTTTCAACCATCAGCACTTGTGGATTCAAGGCCCGTAGAATCTCGTCTTGGAACGATACCGCAGCCCCGGTAATGCCCATCAACGCCAGGACCAACCCGGCACTGATGCCGAAGAACCAGTGCAACTGGAACAGGGTTTTCTTCAACACGTCGCTCGCCTTGTTCATTCTTCGCTGTTTATCACGGCGCACATTATGCCGTGTGTTATCGAGAAGCATTCATAAACACACACAAAAATCCCGATCAGTTGCGCGAGCGGGGCTTTTGCCCGGTGCCAGTTGGCTAACGGATACCTCCGTGGTGAAGAAGCAAGGCTTGCAGTCCAGACGCTGGCGCTGTTTTTCGGTCTTTCCCGGTGCGCAAAATTGCCGCTGTCAATGAGAGACGACATGATTATTCGGCGAAACATTTATCGTGGGTCAAACTAAGTTGCCCGCCAACTTTGTATTATTCGCTAATGTTTGCTTTGTTTTCGGTCTTTGACTTCCTCTAACTTCATCGTCTAGTGTTCGCTCAGCTGTACATTGACCGTACTTTCAAATGCCAATGAGCCAACGAGGCTCGCTGTTTGGCAATTAAATAATTAAAGGATTAATTATGAATACTCAAGCCGTCTGGAATGAGGCACTGGAAGGCGCCTCGACTGAAGATATCATCCGCTTTGCACAACTGGCGCCCAAGACGTTATCCAACGCTTCGACGTCGGCGCAGGAAGGCGAGTCCCGTGGCACGGGGTTGTTGCTGACCAAGAAACAGATCATCGACCTGAGAAAATATGAAGCCGCCGCCTTGGCCCTGCCTTATACGCCTGGAGACGTTAGGGATTACCTCAGTTTCGGTGACGATGCCGGCGGTGGCCCGGGCCTGCGCCATGAAGATTTCCTGAGGACCTTCCGCGCCACCCGCAACCATGCGCAACGCTGGTCGCCCCTGCGCGAATCGATCATGTTGACCGGTAGCCAACTGAAACTTTTCGCCGCGAACATGACCCTTTACGGCAAGGCGATGGATGAGATCTATATCGAAGTCCAGCCTACCAGGGAACTTGATCGATATAATATCCAGACATTGGAGCAGTTAAGAAAGTTGGAAATGGAGTTGGGTATAAAATTTCCTGGTATTGAGCTGGAGCCGGGCATTGTCGAAGAGGTGGGTTATTATCTAGGCCGGATTTTCGAAAGGGTCGAGGATAACTTCCGGCGGGTAAAAACCATCAAGAACAGCCTCGATCTTTTTGGTTATGACCTTCGTCAATACATTCTTCCCGATATAAAGCTGCGCCTGAGCCTGATTGGCAATACGGCGCTGCCCATCGAAGTCGAGATGCTCAAGCGCGAGGTCGAAGAGCGGGCGTTACGCATCGAGGAAAAAACGACGAGTACGCCAAGGCGGTGCAAAAATCCCTCGGCGCTGCGGCCGGATTGAATCTGATCGGCCTGGCGCTGGCGATTTACCTGGGGGTGGAAGCCGAGAGCATCCGGGCCGAAAGAAACCGACTGTACAAGGAGCAGGAAGCAGCGATTGAAGCGCTCCGGAGCAGAAACCAGACCCTCGGTTCCTTGAGTCGCGTCAAGCACGACTTGCAGGGGCTTGAGCTGGTGGCCATCGACGCCGACATCGCGACGCAGAACCTGATGCACGTGTGGAACGTCATGCATCTCTACATCACGACCTCCCAGGAAGCGATTGCCGGCATTCATGACGCCCTGACTTTGAGGCGATTCATCCTGGCCTTCAGACAAGTCGCCCAACCGTGGAAGCAGATCGAACAGGATGCAGACGCCTTGATCGCGGTATTCAAGGACGCGGACCGGGACTACGAGCGTATTTATGGCATCCAACCTCGCGCTGCGCTCACCCTCGCACCCTACGCATTGCGTAGCGACTATCCCAAGGTCGATCTCCAGGTCATGGCCGACAGTAACCGGCAGATGCGAGACGGCGCAGTCCAGGCCCGTGCGCTGTCCATTCAATGGAATTACCTGCCGCAGCTGCGGGCGCGGTTCGATGACGTGGTGCTCAGCGTGGGCAAGAGTTGCGATGTGCTGAGCGAGTCCGCGTTAAGCGCGAGCATGGTCCTCGATAGGCGGATTCGTCAGCTACAGGGATTGGAGAAAGAGCTGGCGAGCGCGTTCGATGAAAAGAATATCGAGGAAATCAAGGTTGACCGTGCTGAAGTCCTGGCGGGCATAAGCCGATGGACGCAACAGGCCACCCGCCGGCTAAGCGATCAGTTGGCGGTCATTCACGATGTGTTCGATCGACGCTTGAGCCTGGGCTTCATTGACGACCTCGATAAGCAGCGTCAAGCCGTCGAGGCCAGCCTCGGACAATTGCACGATGAACGGGGCGAACGCCAGAAGGAGCGTGGCCAAGTCACTGAGGCCATCGGGTCGCTCAGCAAGGTCGGCATCGAAGCGATTGGCAACGATCTGGTGCTGAACCTGGAGCAGGTGATGAAGCTCGGCGTAGCCCCGCCTGAAGTGCAACTGGTCATGCAAGCCATCGAGCAGCTCAAGAAAACGTTGGTACAGGTCGGCGAAGGCGTCCGGTTCGTCGATCTGGTGCGCGAGCGAGACAGGCTGGTTGGGAAGATCGAGGCGCTGAATGGCGATATCGATGGGAAAAACAACGAGATCATGGCGCTCAAGGGCAAGGCCGAGTTCATCCGGGTCATCCACGGCATCGACGATGAGCGCCGCCGTTATGTGGGCGAATACCAGGGCGTGGTCTCGGCCTATCGAGCCTTTGCCAGGCAGATGGACGCCAACGGGTACCTCGAAGAGAGCGAGCGCAGCGCCGACTTCATCCAGCAGGCCCGGCAGTTCATTGGATTCCTGACGCCACTGTCCCTGCCATTGGCAATCGCTTGAGCTTCACCGGGCAAGGATAGCCGGTCGGGCTGTTGACCATGGAGTACGCGACTGTCGGGCTGTCTTCGTAGTGACCGACAGTCGCCCGTTATGAGGCATCGAACATGTTCGACTTCTTGCTGGACGAGAAGAATTTTTCTTCGTTGAAAGAGTACATCGATTTTTTGAGCGGTCTGCCGGATGCCTTGAAGGAGATCGAGCAGTTCTCGGATGTTTTCCGCCGTTCCGGACACTTACTGCTGGCACCTCCGGATGGGCAGGCACTGACCCGGACGGCGATAGCCAATAAAAACAACTGGCGGGCCATCGTCGCAGTCGTGCCGTCACTGGGGGCGATGGGCCGCCAGTTGGTCGGGCAAACCTCCATTTTTGTCCGAGAGTTTGAGCAGGTGGCCCGGGAAACACCGACTCGGCAATCCCTCGGCAACCTTGATCCCTCGCGTTTCACGCCGGTCAATTTTGGCCCGATGGGGAGCAATCGCACGTCAGACCTGATGCAATTGCTCGGCAACCTCGTGCTGCGGCTGGAGGAATGTGCGACGGCGGTGGCGCGGCTCAAGGCCCTGGTCGTGGACGTTTCCCAGACGATCCACAGCATTTTTGTGCGCTTCATCGACACATTGACGCTGAGGCTGTGCAGCTGTCACGGGCCGGATTCGAAGATCGAGATTTACTACGCCCTGGGGCGGGTCTGCCTGCCGAATATGCAATTCGATCCAGACGCGTATTACTCGCAGCAGCAACGCAGGGCAAAAGCCCGCGAGCATCTTGAGATGCTGCGCACGCTTTATGTGAGGGCAACGTCAGCGGGAAACAACATCGCCGACGTGTGCCATCGCATGGGCTATTTCCTGGAGCAAATGAAGGTCGAGCTCCAAGTCAATGACCGGCAGCAGAGCCTGCGGCGGGCGCAGACTTCGTTCGCTCAGTTGGCTCATCCGCTGCGGGAACTGGACGGAATGGCGCGTGCCCTGGTCGCCCTGTCTTACCGATTGGAACCATGAAAAAAGCCCGTGACATCGGTCACGGGCTTTCGGGTTTCACACTGTGGCGAATTACACGTAGTAAGACTTCAGGGGCGGGAAACCGTTGAACTCCACCGCGCTGTAGCTGGTGGTGTAGGCACCGGTCGACAACCAGTACAGACGGTCACCGATGGCCAGGTTCAGCGGCAAACCGTACTTGTAGTTTTCGTACATGATATCGGCGCTGTCGCAGGTAGGGCCGGCGATGACCACTTCTTCCATCTCGCCTTTCTTCTCGGTCCAGATCGGGAATTTGATGGCTTCGTCCATGGTTTCGATCAGGCCGGAGAACTTGCCCACATCCGTGTACACCCAACGCTCGACGGCGGTGCGGGACTTGCGTGCCACCAGTACCACTTCGCTGACCAGGATGCCGGCGTTGGCGATCAACGAACGGCCCGGCTCCAGGATGATTTCCGGCAAGTCATCGCCGAAGTCTTCCTTGAGGAAGCGGATGATTTCCTCGGCGTAGGTTTCCAGGCTGTTGGTACGGGTGATGTAGTTGGCCGGAAAGCCGCCACCCATGTTGATCAGCTTCAAGACGATGCCGTCTTCTTCCTTCAGGCGCTCGAAGATCACCTTGACCTTAGCAATCGCGGCGTCCCAGACACTGATGTCGCGCTGTTGCGAGCCGACGTGGAACGAAATGCCGTACGGCACCAGGCCCAGGTCGCGAGCCAGGATCAGCAGGTCCATGGCCATGTCGGTCTGGCAGCCGAACTTGCGCGACAACGGCCAGTCAGCCGTGGTCGAGCCTTCGGTGAGGATGCGCACGTAGACTTTCGAGCCCGGCGCGGCCTTGGCGATGTTGCGCAGGTCGGCTTCGGAGTCGGTGGCGTACAGGCGCACGCCTTTTTCGTAGAAGTAGCGGATGTCCCGGGATTTCTTGATGGTGTTGCCATAGCTGATCTGGTCCGGGCCCACGCCGCGGCTCATGACCTTGTCCAGCTCATAGATCGAGGCGATGTCGAAGTTCGAGCCTTTGTCCTTGAGCAGGTCGATGATTTCCACCGCCGGGTTGGCCTTGACTGCGTAGTAGACCTTGGCGAATTCGAAACCGGCGCGCAGGTCGTCGTAGGCCTGGGAGATCATCGCGGTGTCGATCACCACGAACGGGGTTTCCTGCTTGTCGGCGAACGCTTTCATTTTCTGGAAGGTTTCGCGCGCGAAATAATCTTCGACCTGGATCGACATACTTGGGACTCCTACTGGCAAACATCAGGATCAATGGGTGTGAGGGCAAGCAGCCCCCGTGAACGTCCTCCGTATCCCCACTTTGGTTCGCCTACTTCCCAAGGCATGTCGCCGAAAGCAAAAAGGCCACGGGATGCGTGATTCCCTTGGCCTTGCTGTCTCGTCGTCAGTACTTGAGCCGGATGGATCGTTTCCAGCATGGACGTTCGGCGCGAACTGTAGGGCGTGAGGGGCCTGAGATCAACTAAAAATGTCGCGTTTTTGCACACTTCCGTCGTGCGGCCCGCGACAGCTCATGATGTAACCGACCGGTGTGACAGGTTGATGTTCAATTGGATCGGTTTTTCAGGCTGCTCAATGTCGCTTTTGCCTTTGTGGCGAGGGAGCTTGCTCCCGCTTGAGTGCGAAGCGCTCATCGCTTTTTGGGGTCGATTCGCGCCCCAGCGGGAGCAAGCTCCCTCGCCACAGGTCCCAGGCTACTTTCCAGAGTGCGGGAGCTATCAGAAGTCAGGCAGAGGCTGCCTCGGCCGGCGAGACAATACTGGTCTTGCCGCCCCGAGACTTACCGGAGCTCAGGTACTCGGCAATCGATTCCTGGGTCACCTCGCCGAGGAACACCCGCTCGGCGTCCATCACCGGCAGCCACGAGCGGTTGAATTCGTACATGCGCGACAGCAGGATCCGCAGGTGTTCGTCGTAGGCCGCGGTGGCGTTGAACTCACGCAGGAATTGCGCGCAGGTGCCGGTCTGGCGGTACAGGTCGCGACGGCGCACGTAACCCAGGGCCTTGTTCTCGGCGCAGGTGACCACCACGTAGCGACGGTCATGTTCGTCCATCAGTTCCAGTGCTTCGGCCACCGGCGTTTCGGGGCTGACCGACGGGGCGTTGTCTGCCGCGTCTTCGGCCTTGACCAGCAGCAAGCGCTTGAGCGTGCTGTCCTGGCCGACGAAGTTGCTGACGAACTCATCCGCCGGATGCGCCAGCAGCGTGTCCGGGTGGTCGCACTGGATCAGCTTGCCGGCGCGGAAGATTGCAATCTTGTCTCCCAACTTGATGGCTTCGTCGATGTCATGGCTGACCATGATCACGGTCTTGTTCAGCGCCCGTTGCATCTCGAAGAACTCGTTCTGGATCATCTCGCGGTTGATCGGGTCCACCGCACCAAAGGGTTCGTCCATCAACAACAGCGGCGCATCGGCCGCCAACGCACGGATCACGCCGATCCGTTGCTGCTGGCCGCCCGACAATTCACGGGGGTAGCGATGCAGGTACTGCTTGGGTTCGAGCTTGATCATGCTCATCAGCTCGCGGGCGCGGTCGTGGCATTTCTGCTTGTCCCAACCCAGCAGGCGCGGCACGACGGTGATGTTCTCCTCGATGGTCATGTTCGGGAACAGGCCGATCTGCTGGATCACGTAGCCAATGTTGCGGCGCAGGGTCACTTCGTCCAGGCCGGTGGTGTCCTCGCCATTGATCAAGACCTTGCCCGAGGTCGGCGGGATCAGGCGATTGATCATCTTCAGCGTGGTGCTCTTGCCGCAGCCCGATGGCCCGAGGAACACGCAGATCTCGCCTTCGTTGACGGTCAGGTTCACCGAGTCCACGGCCTTGACGTCCTTGCCGTTGCTCTTGAAGGTTTTGCTGAGGTTTTGAAGTTCGATCATTTGAGGAGTCCTTTTGGGGTCAGCGAGCGTTGCAGCCATTGCAGGAGCAGGTCGGCGAAGATGGCCAGGAGACTGACCAGCACGGCGCCGACGATCAGCATCGACATGTCGCTGCGGCTGATGGAAGCGAGGATGAGCACGCCCAGGCCACCGGCACCGATGGTGGCAGCGATGGTCATGACGCCGATGTTCATGACCACGGCGGTGCGCACGCCGGCCAGGATCACCGGCACGGCGATAGGCAGCTCGACCATGCGCAGGCGCTGGCCGAAGGTCATGCCGATGCCGCGAGCGGCCTCACGGATACCCGGTTCTACGCCGGTCAGGGCCAGGTAGGTGTTGCGCATGATCGGCAGCAGGGAATAAAGGAACACGGCGGTAATCGCCGGCATCGGGCCCAGGCCCTGGCCGAACTTGGAATAGAACGGCAACAACAGGCCGAACAGTGCTATCGACGGAATCGTCAGCAGCACCGTGGCGCTGGCCTGCAACGGGCCGGCAAGCGCAGGAAAACGGGTCATGAAGATACCCAGCGGTACGCCGGCCACGATCGCCAGCGTCACGGCGATGCCCACCAGGGTGATGTGCTGCCAGGTCAGGTGCAGCACCAGCGGCCAGTCCAGATGGGAAAAGGCGTCGAGAAAATCCATGGCTTTTCCTCCAGGTCATTGGGTTGAGAGCAGGGAATGCTGGCGCAGGAAATCGGCGGCAACGGCGGAAGGGCTTTGGTGGTCGACGTCCACACGGGCGTTGAGCTGGCGCATGGTTGCGTCATCGAACAGCTCGGCCAGGGGCTTGAGCTGCGCGGCCAGTTGCGGGTGCGCGTCGAGGAACGCCTGGCGCACCACCGGCGCGGCGGTGTAGTCGGGGAAGTAATGCTTGTCGTCTTCCAACAGTTTCAACTTGAAAGCGTTCAGCCGGCCGTCAGTGGTGTACACCAGACCGGCGAATACCTGGGCGTTGCGCAGGGCCGTGTAGACCAGGCCGGCGTCCATTTGCCGGATATTCTTGCGGGTCAGGTTCATGCCGTACTGCTTGACCATGCCCGCCAGGCCGTCGGAGCGGTTGGCGAATTCGGTGTCCAGGGCCACCAGGTGATTGTCATCGGCTTCGGCTTGCAGCACCGCGTTCAACTGGCTGATGGAATTGATCTGCGGATATTTCTGCGCGACCTTCTCCGGCAGGGCCAGGGCGTAGGTGTTGCTGAATTTCGACGGCGTCAGCCAGGCCAGGCCTTTTTTCGCGTCGAGTTCCTTCACCCGGGCGTAGGACTGCGCGCTGTCGAGTTTTTCCGTGACGTGGTTGTAGGCCACCAGCGACACGCCGGTATATTCCCATAGCAGGTCCAGTTGCCCGGTTTCATGGGCGCTACGGGCCAGGTTGCTGCCCAGACCGCCCGTGATCTGCGCGTCGTAACCCTTGGTGCGCAAGTATTGGGCGGTGATTTCGGCCAGTAGCGTCTGTTCGGTGAAGACCCGGGCGCCGAGGCGAATCAAGGGTTTTTCTGCGGCTTGGGCGAACCCAGCGAACAGCAGGACGCAGCCCAGTATCAAACTCAACTTCTTCATAACGATTCCTTTATCCAGCCTGGCTTATGACGGTCGCAGACCGCGTTCCAGCCAGAGGCGGCTGGCCAGTGTCACCAGGCCGTCGAGCAGCAATGCCAGCAGCGCGGTGCAGGCTGCGCCGAGCAACAGTTGCGGCTGGTTGTTCAAGGCGATGCCGGGGAAGATCAGGCTGCCGAGGCTGTTGGCGCCGATGAGGAAGGCCAACGGCGCGGTTCCGACGTTGATCGCCAAGGCCACGCGCACGCCACCGACAATGATGGGAACGGCGTTGGGCAGCTCGACTTTCCACAGCACCTGGCGCGGGGTCATGCCAATGCCGACGGCGGCTTCCTTGAGAGAGCCCTGGACGTTTTTCAAACCTTCGTAGGTGTTGCGCACGATGGGCAACAGCGAGGCGAGGAACAGGGCGAAGATGGCCGGCCCGCTGCCGATGCCGAGGATGCCCAGGGCGATGGCCAACACGGCCAGAGGCGGCACGGTATTGCCGATGTTGAACACTTGCATGAAGCGTTCGGCGCGCCCGACCATGCCGGGGCGGCTGAGGGCGATGCCGGCCGGGATGCCCACGATCAGGGCTGCGAGCATGGAAACGATGACAAGCATCAGGTGCGCTTGCAGGTAAAACAGCAGGTCGTCGCGGTAACGTTGGATCGTATCGATGCCGATCCAGTGGACCAACAGGGCCAGGAGGGCGACGACGACCGCACCCCCGATAAGCCCTTTGCCATAGCGGATAGCCACAGGCGGACTCCTTTGTCTTTTTAGTCGGCGCACGCTTTCCCGGGCGGCAAACCATCACGGGTTGCCGGGAAAACGTTCGCGAGAAGCAGCTCTTTTCAATGCCGCTAAACGGCACGCAGATCGAGCCATGAGCGCAGCCCCGTCAGGCTAACTTGCTGATTTTCCAGACCCTGACAGGTATTCGCATCAGGGGGGTGGACGCCTCCACGTCGTAAAAGGTTCCCCTATCAGGCAGCATTTGGCCACCCTGGATGTGCTCAACGGTTCGGTTCCTGGCACAAGTTGGGCTATAATCGCCGCCCTTTTTTGAATCACCTGCCAGGCGATTTCCCATGACCAAACAGGCCGCCGAAGTCGCGAAACGCCGCACTTTCGCCATTATTTCCCACCCCGATGCCGGTAAGACCACCATCACCGAGAAGCTCTTGCTGATGGGCAAGGCGATTGCGGTCGCCGGCACGGTGAAATCTCGCAAGTCCGACCGCCATGCCACCTCCGACTGGATGGAAATGGAAAAACAACGGGGTATCTCGATTACCACGTCGGTCATGCAGTTCCCGTATCGCGATCACATGATCAACCTGCTCGACACCCCGGGCCACGAAGACTTCTCCGAAGACACTTACCGCACCCTGACCGCGGTGGACTCGGCATTGATGGTTCTCGACGGTGGTAAGGGCGTCGAGCCACGGACCATCGCGCTGATGGACGTCTGCCGTTTGCGGGACACGCCGATTGTCAGCTTCATCAACAAACTCGACCGCGACATCCGCGACCCGATCGAACTGCTTGACGAGATCGAAGCGGTCCTGAAGATCAAGGCCGCGCCGATCACCTGGCCGATCGGCTGCTACCGCGACTTCAAGGGCGTGTACCACCTGGCCGACGACTACATCATTGTCTATACCGCCGGTCACGGGCATGAGCGCACCGAAGTCAAGATCATCGAGAAGCTCGATTCCGATGAGGCCCGCGCCCATCTGGGTGACGAGTACGACCGCTTTGTCGACCAATTGGAGCTGGTGCAGGGCGCCTGCCATGAGTTCAACCAGCAGGAGTTCCTCGACGGCCAACTGACTCCGGTGTTCTTCGGTACCGCGTTGGGCAACTTCGGCGTGGACCATGTGCTCGACGCCGTGGTCGATTGGGCCCCGCGCCCGTTGGCTCGTGTTGCCAACGAACGTACCGTGGAGCCGGTGGAAGAAAAGTTCTCGGGTTTTGTCTTCAAGATCCAGGCGAACATGGACCCCAAGCACCGCGACCGTATCGCCTTCATGCGCATCTGCTCCGGCAAATACGAAAAAGGCATGAAGATGCGCCACGTGCGCACCGGCAAGGACGTGCGCATCGGCGACGCCCTGACCTTCTTCTCCTCGGAACGCGAGCAACTGGAAGAAGCCTTCGCCGGTGACATCATCGGCCTGCACAACCACGGCACTATCCAGATCGGCGACACCTTCACCGAAGGCGAAGCCCTGGGCTTTACCGGCATCCCGCACTTCGCCCCGGAACTGTTCCGTCGCGTGCGCTTGAAAGATCCGCTCAAATCCAAACAACTGCGCCAAGGTTTGCAGCAATTGGCCGAAGAGGGCGCCACCCAGGTGTTCTTCCCGACCCGCAGCAACGACATCATCCTCGGTGCCGTCGGTGTGCTGCAGTTCGACGTGGTCGCCAGCCGCTTGAAAGAGGAATACAAGGTCGAGTGCTCCTACGAGCCGATCACCGTGTACTCCGCCCGTTGGGTCGATTGCGGCGACAAGAAGAAACTCGAGGAATTTTCCAACAAGGCCGTGGAAAACCTGGCGATGGACGGTGGCGGTCACCTGACCTACCTGGCCCCGACCCGGGTCAACCTGGCGCTGATGGAAGAGCGCTGGCCGGATGTGAAATTCCGCGCGACGCGTGAGCATCACTAAGCATCGAGCGTGACCCATTGTGGGAGCAAGCTTGCTCGCGAAGCGGTGGGTCAGCTTGCGTCGATGTTGGATGCCACCGTCATCGCGAGCAGGCTCGCTCCCACACTGGATCTTCAGAGAACAGAAAATTTGTGTTCGGCACAGATTCTCTGTGGGAGCGAGCCTGCTCGCGATGGCGGCAAGTCAGCTTGCCTGGGGCACGTTGCTAACGCGGATCGGCGATATCCAGCGCCCGATTCGCCAGCAGCTCACTCACCTCAATCACTTGCAGGATCCCCAGCGCAACATGTCGGCGAGAGCCTTCAAGGTCGAATGCCAAGTCGCTGATCATGGCGTTGGCGGAGGCCAGGTTTTCGCTGAGGTTGGCGAGCAGGCTTTCGCTATCAATCCCCTCCACGACGGTCAAGAGCTGAGCTGTTCGCGGCTCTTTCTTGGCTTTGGCCTGTTCCGGCTTCAAATAATAATCGAGCGCCCGCTCAGTGGCTTCGTGGAACTTTTCCGGATCGAGGCTTGAGTAGGAAGAGGTGGGGTCTGATTCTGGTGGATTGGGTGTAGCTTTGAGCATGATGACGCTCCTATGAGGAATGGGCGTCGCCAAGACCTGTCGCTAAACAGAGTGGTGGCGACTGCACGCAGGTTAGCGAACCGGACATAGGCACCCGGCAGACCCGAAGGTCTCCTACATACAGCCGCCATAACGTAATCGCGGTTGGACCCCGCAATGCAGCATGGTTGCTTATGTGCCTATGGTTCGAGTCGCTAAACCCGACCGCTGATTTTCAGCGACCCGGTAACCATAGAGTCCAGCCTCAAGGCGCACAAGCCGGCGGATTCTGGCTGAGTTGTAGGTAAAGGTGCAAGACGATGTAGCCTCAGGACTAGTGCTCCGTGTTACTGGGTATATGTCTGTAAGGCTTTAAGAAGGGCGGGTGTTAGCGCCAATATCATGCGGACCCAATCTGTGTGTGCGAGCTTGCTCGCGAAAGCGGCGGGTCAGCTTGCCTGGATGGTGGATGTGCCGCCGTCATCGCGAGCAAGCCCGCTCCCACACTGGTCTTGTGTCAGTGCTCAATCTCCCGGTTATCCATAGCCCCTGTGGATTTTCGTTGGGCAAGAAACTTGTGTTCGGCACAGATCCCTCTGTGGGAGCAAAGCTTGCTCGCGATAGCGGGGGTGTTGAATGTACTGGCGCCATCGCGGGCAAGCCTTGCTCCCATATGGGTTCCTGGCGTTAGCAGGTTTGGAGATAACACTTATTCGAAACCAATCTGTCGGGCGGTGGCATTTATGGTGGTTCTGGAGCGTCCTATCTGGTGAACCGGCCTGTTCATAACTAGATTTTCTTGAGTGCCGTCGGGCCGCGGCTTTATCCGAAAAAGAAGGAATAGGCTATGAACAAGCTGCTACGCATGATGTTTTTGCTGAAGGTGTTGGTGATGCTGTCCCTGGGCTCCACCGCCGCGTGGGCGGAGTGTGATGAGCATGAGCAGCACGCGTCGAGTGGGCAAGTGACGCAGGGCGGGTTGATGCTTGCCGCGACCACCACAGAGGAGTCAGGCGATCAGGATAATGATGACTCGACCATAGACGAGCCGGACACCGACGACGGTGGTGATGGTGGTGAGGGCGACGCTGACGAAGGCGATAGCCAGACGTAGACTGCTGACCTAAAAGAAAACCCCTCCAGCCCAAACTGATACTCAGTCGGGGCTGGAGGGGTTTTTTATGCAGGGCGCATTATCCAAGGCAAGGACTTACCCCTGTGGCGAGTGAGCTTGCTCCCGCTGGACTGCGCAGCTGATGAATCGGATACCGACGATGGCGATGGCGATGGCGATGGCGATGGCGATGGCGACAGGCAGTCGTAAATCACCGGCAAATAACGCCTTCTGCCTTGACGGATTGCACCCGAAACTGCGGAGATTTAGCAGCGGGCCGAAGACATTTGTAGGTTTTCTCTGTAACACTTTTCTCCGTCACTCGTAGCTCCATTCTTCTTTTCCATGACCAAACGCTTTGCTCTCGACGTTGAAGTCACAAGCGATTAGTTTTAAGCCGTCGGCAAACATCGACAAAGGAAAAACCGCGAGCCAGAGGCTGTTTTGTCAGGGCTGATTTCATTAAGCCATTGTCGTGGCAGAGCGTTGATCCCGTGCTGGTCTACGCAATGATCAATTAGGAGTCGATATTTAAAAATTAAATTTGCAATGATGTTTCTTGACGGTATGGATTATTGCGTGATATTTCTCGACGTCGAAACGATATGCGCAATGGATAGCTCATTTTTTCAAGGTCTCAGTCGCGATGGATAGCATCAGTGTAAGAAATTTGTCCAAGACTTATCGAATAAAAGAGCGCTCAGAAAGGGCGTTCGGTTGGTTGAAAGAGCTTGTATCTCCCAAGACTTCTGAAAAGACTGCGGTTGACGATATTTCCTTCACCGTCAAGCAGGGTGAGGTCGTGGGCTTTCTCGGTCCGAATGGCGCAGGTAAAACCACTACATTGAAAATGCTGTCGGGGTTACTCTACCCGACTGCCGGACAAATATCGGTTCTGGGTCATAAGCCTCAACTGCGGAGTAAGGAATTTCTCAAGTCCATCTCGCTGATCATGGGGCAACGTCAACAGTTGATCTGGGACTTGCCGGCCATGGAAACCTTTCGGTTGAATCAGAAGATATTTGAAATTTCTGATGCACAGTTCAAAAAGACTTATGGTTATTTGGATGAGTTGCTTCAGGTGTCGAAGTTGGCCAAGGCGCCAGTGCGTACCTTATCGCTTGGCGAGAAAATGAAGTGTGAGCTGGTTGCGTCATTACTTCATGATCCCAAGGTTCTTTTTCTCGATGAGCCTACCATCGGGCTTGATGTCGGCGTGCAGAAGATAGTTCGTTCGTTTGTTCGGGACTATAGTCGCGAGCGCAATGTAAGCGTACTGCTAACGTC
This sequence comes from Pseudomonas fluorescens Q2-87, assembly GCF_000281895.1. Classification (NCBI taxonomy): domain Bacteria; kingdom Pseudomonadati; phylum Pseudomonadota; class Gammaproteobacteria; order Pseudomonadales; family Pseudomonadaceae; genus Pseudomonas; species Pseudomonas fluorescens. The sequence goes on from NZ_CM001558.1 coordinate 836,654, forward strand.
GCATTATATGCAGGATATTGAAGCCCTGTGTGAGCGAGTCGTTGTGGTTTCCGATGGCAAGATATCCTTTGATGACACCCTGGAGTCATTGCGTAAACGCATGTCGGATCACCGCATCATCACGGTGGAGCTATCCGAAAATATCGTGGCTTCAGCGCTGGGCAGATATGGTCTGGTGCGTTCCACGGACGGCTTTGTGCATGAAATGCTGGTCCCGGCTGCCGAGGTCGTGGCCGTTTGTTCGCGGGTTCTGGCCGAGCAGCCGGTCATCGACATTTCCATTGGTGATCCGCCGATCGAAGAGGCGCTGTTGAAGCTGTTCGTGGCCTCTCAGCCCGATACCCGGAAAAAGGTCCCGGGTGCTTCCGGGGAGCTTGTCGCATGAGCCGGTTTGCAGTGAAAGTCGCAGGGGTGGCACGCACGGCCATTCGTCGCAAAATTGCACATCGCGCAGAGTTGTTCGTATTGGTGCTCGCGTCTTTGGTGCCGTTGTTCATGATGGCCATCTGGATGGGTATTGCAAAAGATGCCGCACTGGAAGGTTTTACACCAGTAAGGTTTGCGGCTTACTTTGCGCTAGTGTTTCTAGTTGGCGAAATAGTCTCTAGTACGGCTGCTGAGGAAGTGGAGAGCGACATCCATTCGGGTGATATAGGCAGTCTCCTTTTAAGGCCATTCAACATTGCGCTGTATTATTTCTTGAGCGAGCTGGCTTCGGCGATGGTCAGGGTTATTCCAGTGTTTTTTCTGGTGGCCGGCGTATTCCTGTTTTCTGAGGCGGGCCAATATTTACACCTGAGCTATCTTCTCCCCGCACTGCTCGGGGTAATGCTTGGGTTTGCCATAAATTACTTGCTGTATTTCATTGGTGGGCTTGCGGCTTTCTGGTCCGATCAGGCAAGTACCTTTGATCTGGTCTTGACTTACATGCTTACTCTGTTTGGTGGTGTTCTCGCACCCTTGACACTTTATCCCGCATGGATGCAGTCGATACTTGAGTGGTCACCGTTCCCTTATATTATTAGTTTTCCAATACGAATCATTATGGGGGAGCTGACCGTCGAACAACTGATCAACGGATTGCTGTTTCAGATAGTGCTGGTCGTTGCGCTCTCGTTGTTGGCTCATTTTGTCTGGGCCAAAGGTGTTAAGCGTTATTCGGTGTTTGGGTAATGAAGACATTAGGCGCAGTCAAGGCGCTTCTAACTGCACGGTTGCAGGCGAATATGAAGGATCGTGTTCCGGTCTTTGTCAGCCTGTTGAACACTGCTTTGCTGGGATTGTCCGTTTATGTCGTGATCGAGATTTTCTTTGGAAATGTCGAGACAATTGGTGGCTGGAACAAGCAGCAGTCGATTGTGCTGTATGGGGCATTCATTTTTATTCGCTCCTTTGTACAAATGGTGGTGTTGCCTAACTGCGAGGCTGCCTCGAAGTTGATTATCAACAAGTCCATTGATACTTACTTATCCAAGCCGGTTGACCTTAAAACTATCCTGGCTTTTGGGCAGCTCCGCCTGTGGCATATCTTCGGCGCCCTGCTGGGGCTGGGATTGATGCTGGGCGGTAGCCATGCGCAGGGACAATTGACGTTGCAGACGCTGGTCGCTTTCTTCGTATTCCTGATACTGGCATGTGCGCTGGTTTATTCGGTCTGGTTCAGTATCGCGAGCCTGGCGTTTTGGACCAAGAAGACCAGCAACATTTCCCACCTGCTATTCATGTTTTTGACTACCGGTCGGTTTCCGTCCGGCGCGTACCCGGAGTGGATCCAGGTCGTGATCATGACCGTAGTACCTGTCTTTTTCATCATGGAAGTGCCCGCACAATCAGCGATGGGGTTGACGACGGGGCGGTCATTGGCGGGCGCTGTTCTGGCCACCCTGGCCTTCTTGTTGTTGTCGAGATTGCTTTGGCATTGGGGGGTCAAGAAATACCTTCGAGAAGGTGCCTGACACAAGAAGCATCGAAATTTAGACCATAAACATGGAATGCTATGGACAATTTTCTGGATGTATTCGCCGAGCAGGTTCGGCGGGCGCCTGGCGCCATTGCAGCTTCGGATGGCTGCAACAGTCTGAGCTATCGCGATCTTGACGAAATATCCGACGGCTTCGCCCGCATGCTGAGCGTCGCATCTGTCAGGCCGGGCGATATTGTCGCTATCGGTCTGGAAAGGGGACTCGGATTTCTCATTTCGATGATTGGCCTGTTCAAGGTAGGGGCCGCTTATCTCCCTCTGGATCGTACTCTGCCGCTGGATCGGCGGGCCTATATGCTGGAGCAATGCAGTTGCCAATGGCTGATAGCGGAAGACGACGCCCAGTTACTGATCGACGATGTTGGGCTTCTGACAATGCCGGTCCGGCTCGAAGGCCTTAAGGACGGGTCGCCGTTCGAGCGCTGCATACTGGCGGACGACAGTCTCGCTTATGTGATTTTCACCTCTGGCTCGACAGGGATGCCCAAGGGGGCGATGGTCCATCATGGTGGAATGCTTAATCATCTGCTGGCCAAAGTCGAAGATCTGGGCATGCACAAGGCACCCAACGTGGCGCAAACAGCGCCACAGAGTTTCGACATTTCCGTCTGGCAATTCCTGGCGCCACTCATCTGCGGCGGGCGTACGGCAATCCTGACCCGTTCGGAGTTTCTTGATCTGGATCGTCTGGGGGCACGGATCGAGCTCGACGAAATCGATATCCTGCAAGTGGTGCCGAGTCATCTGTTGGCCATTCTGGATGCGATTTGCGTGGATGCCCAAAACGCACGCTTCGACCGTTTGAGCTGCCTCGTCGCCACGGGTGAGGTGCTGCCCGTTTCACTTGCCCAACGTTGGTTGGCGACCAAGCCTCACGTCCCTTTGGTCAATGCCTACGGGCCAACTGAATGCAGTGACGACATCACTCACCAGGTTATTACCCGGATGCCTGCGGCTGACCAGGCGATCCCGATCGGGCGGGCGGTACGCGGTGTTCGGCTGGTCGTACGCGATGCTGACCGGGTAGCTTTGCCCGTAGGTGAAGTCGGCGAACTCTACGTCGAAGGGATTGCGGTGGGGCTCGGCTATATCGGTCGCCCCGACCTGACTGCCAAGGCGTTTGTCATTGTCGATGGCCGCCGAGCCTACAAGACTGGCGACCTCGTCAGTTGTGATGCCGAGGGTGTCTTTCACTATCACGGTCGGGCCGATGATCAGGTCAAGGTGCGAGGTCACCGGATCGAGCTGAGTGAGGTCGAATTCGGCATCCTGCGACTGGCTTACATCAAACAGGCGGCAGTGGTACTCAACACTTCGCGCACTCGTGCCTTCCTGACGGCTTTCATCGTCGAGCAGGAGGGCACCGCAACCGATCTTGATAGGTTGCGTCTCGACCTGCACGACGTCTTGCCGGAACACATGATTCCATCCGAGTTCCGGGTTCAGTCGTCTCTTCCCCAAACGTCCAATGGCAAGATCGACAAGAAAAAACTCACGGCCATCGCTAATGAAACAACGGCGCCTGACACCGTACAGAGCGTTGCGACAACTGCAAGTGTCGGCGCAGAGGCGCTGCTTGAGACTTGGCGTGAATTGCTGCGTAACCCGGCGTTGCGACCCGCCGACGATTTTTTCAAGCAGGGGGCTGATTCAATTCTCGCCTTGCAGTTCATTGCACGGGCAAAGGTCCACGGATATGCCTTCACTCTCGGGGACATCTTCCGGCATCCAACCACGCTCGGGCTGCTCAAAGTGGCCAGAACCCAAAACGCGGTGGTCGGCACCGCAGCTAGGGCGGGCGTTACACATTTGAATCCGCAACAAGCGAAGGGCGATTCATCATCCTTCAAGCAGATTTCGCCGGCGCAGAAGGGCATCTACGTTCAGTCGCTACGAACCCGTCATCGCACGACTTACGTGCTGCAGTATTCGTTCCGCATGGTGCTGCCTGATGGCGGTGCCGTGCTGGAAGACGGGTGGCGCAAGGCTCATCAACACCATGAGTTACTGCGCAGCGCGTTCGTTCTCGCGCCGACGGGCCAACCGGTGCGTGTCGTTGTCGAAGACGCTCCACTACGATGGTCTCGGACCAGTCTTTTGCACCTTGACGACGAGCACCAGCGCAAGCATGTGGAAGACTTCCTCGTTCAGGAAAAACAGACCGGTTTCGAGCTGGATCAGCCGGCGCTCTATCGAGTGCATCTGTTCCATTTTGGGGGCCAGGATTATCAATTTATCCTCAGTGTCCACCATCTCGTGCTCGATGGTGCATCGATCTTTGCGCTGATGAGCGAAGTCTTCTCGGGAGCGCCGGTGGCGCAGGATGCATTTTCAACCTATATCGCCGGCCAGGAAAAATTCCACTTGCAATGGGAGGATCAGCAACTCTGGTCGGACCTCCTGGAGCCCTTCCATGTGCCGGTCTGCGTAGCAGACAAGCTTGCTGAGCCGTCCTTGAAACCGGTCGAACATCGAATCTTCAAAAGACGACTGCCCGCGGCACTTGAGCAGGGCATCGCGAGGCTGTGTGGTCGTGCCGGGGTCACGATTGCCGCTGTTGCGGCAACGGCCTGGGGGATGGCACTCAATGCAATAAATGGCGGGCAGCACCAATTATTTGGAATGATTGTCTCGGGGCGTGCCGACACCGGGGTTGGGCTGGATGATATCGGGATGTACGCCAATACCTTGCCGATTCCCTTGGCACTGGCGGCGACGCAGAGCCCCGAGGTCAGCCTCCAGGCGGTCAGTAGGCGCATCGCCGAGCTGCTTCGCTTCGAATCGATATACATGAACGAGGCGTTGGCCAGCACGCGTTCGCGTTTTGCCAACGGCGCTTTTGATACGGTGCTGAACGTCGAGACGTTGGCGGATTGGGCTGTGCTTGAGGCCCCCGGCGTCACGGTCGAACTCACGCAGGTGACTGACCTCACCGAGTTTGCCTTTGCCGTTGAAGTCCTTAGCAGCGCAGATGCCATCACTGTGGATTTCATTCGCGATCCTGAATATGTCTCCGAGGAGCGAGCAGAGGCGCTGTGCGAACATTTCCTGAGTGCACTGACCTATATCTGTGAAGCACATCGCCCGCTGCAAGAGTGGCTGGGCTGGCAAGGTGTGCCCATGGTCGGTGACGAAACTTCGGCTCCGAAAGATCAACACCCGACGTCTTCGCAGCACACGTCCTTCGACACGATGGTGCTGGCTGCGGCGCGTGCAATCATCGGCGATGACACGATTGCCCTGCAGCAGAATTTCTTCTCTTCGGGCGGAGACTCGATCGGTGCGTTGCAACTCATCGCTCGTTTGAGAAGTGATGGGATGACAATTGATCTTGACAGTATCTTTGCCAGTCGATCACTGTCCGAAATCGCCCAGGCAGTGCGGCCACTGCACTGTACCGCCCGCGGAGAAATTCATCCGCCGACCGGTGCAACAGCACTGGTGCCTGTACAGCGCTGGTTCGCCGAACAGCAGCTAGTCAATCCTGACCATTGGTGTCTCGGCACGGCGGTCGAGATTCACCGTCCCGTCGCGGCCGATACCCTTGTCGCGATCACTTACAAGATACTGGAGCGCTATCCGATATTGAGTGCGCAGTTCAAGATCGGCGATGGATACGACCAGACTATTCCGGCCAATCCCGTCGATGTGCAGTCGAGTTGCAGGACAGCGCAACTGGCTGCATCGATCGATCAATCGCTGGAGCATATCCGGGCGGTGCTGGACGAGTCTCTGTCCGGTCTCGACCTCGAGCAGGGCGATTTGTTTCGTGCGGTGCTGTTTCGCACCCCGGATCCCGACACCAATCTATTGGTGCTGGTGGCGCATCACCTTGTGATCGATGCGGTGTCCCTGCGAATCCTCGTCGAGGATTATCTGCGCCTCTATGCCGGCAGCACGGTTCCTGCGCAGGTCACCCCGTTTCGCGCTTGGGCGCAGCAGCTTGCGAGTCACGGCCAAGCATTCAAGAACGATGTCCTGTCGCAGACCGCCTACTGGTCGCGGGTCATCGAGGCAATTCCCGCTGCGATACCTTTTGACCTGAACCGGCGACCATCGGGTCGCACCGCAATGTTGTCCCGGGGGTTGAGTTGCGCGGCGACCAACGCCTTGATCCGGGAGGTACCTGCGGCTTACAACACCCATATCAATGACATTCTGATCTCCGCGCTGGTCCGGGCGTTTTCCGGCTGGCGGGCGAGACCGGACATTGCGATCAACCTCGAAGGACATGGCCGTGAAAGCGTCCTGGAAGGTGTCGACGTGTGCCGCACGGTAGGCTGGTTCACCTCTGTGTTCCCGGTATGCCTGAATGATCCCCAAGAGGGGCTTGGAAGTTTGATTCAGGCGACCAAACGTACACTCGCGGATATCCCGCAACGAGGTGTAGGGTATGGTCTGCTGCGTTACCTGTTCAATGAGTCCCGGGTGATTCCTGCTGCCGAGCCCATGGTGCAATTCAACTATCTCGGGCAATGGGACAACGTGTCATTTGATGACCCGGATGTGTCGATGCCGTCTGCCCAGGTCCTGAGTCTCCTCGATCAGGTGTCGGTGGACCCGCGCAACGGACGCCAACATGCACTGGAGATCGAGGCAAGGATTGCCCAGGGTCGATTTGAAATCGACTGGTATTACGACGACGGGATCCTGTCCCCGCAGGAGGCCGGGGATCTTGCGACGCGCTACGTCGATGCATTGGCCCAGATCATCGAGCATTGCACGGCGGGCGCCGTGGTGCGGGTGCCCGGCGACTATCCGGATGTCGATCTGACGGACGATGAGTTGCAGTCGCTGATTGCAGGCGTCGGCGCCGTACCGGCGGATATCTATCCGTTGTCACCGACACAGGAGGGAATCCTGTTCCAGCACCTGATGAGCGATGACGACACCTATACACTGCAGTACGTCATGGACATTAATGGTGACGTTGACATCAGTGTGCTGGATGCGGCGTGGCAGGTGCTGGCCGAGCGTCATCCGATCCTGCGCACGGGGTTCTTCTGGGATGCGGTGGCGGGACCGGTGCAATATGTGCTGCAGAAGGCAACTTGCAGTTGGCCGATCATCGCGGGTAATGGTGATCCGGCGCAATATGAACGCCTGATGAAGGATGATCGTTCACGGATCTTTGATCTTGCGACGCCTGCTTTGACTCGCTTCACGTTGCTGTCCGATGGTTTGCAGGCGCACAAATTGATCTGGACCTACCATCACATCCTTCTGGACGGCTGGTGTGTGGCCAAGGTCATCAAAGAGCTGTTTGCCATCTACGACCAGATGATCCGAGGTGTGCAGCCCGAGGCGGTCTTCGGTCCCGTCTATCGTGACTATATCGAGTGGCTGGCCAGTCAGCAGGCGCGGGAAAATCGTCCGTTCTGGCGACATTATCTGGCGGACGCCAGGCCCAGTCTGTTTACCAGTCCGGTTGCCTATCAGCCCTCCTCGCGTGCAGATCACAACGTCTACCGGTTTACCCTCGGACGTGACCTTTCGGGTTGCATCGAGCGATTCTGCGCCGGGCTGGGTGTGACCGTTGCGGTTCTCTTCCAGCGTATCTGGGCACAGATCCTGGCCGATAACACCCAGAGCTTCACACCCATCTTCGGCTGGGCTATTTCGGGACGGCCTGTCGACCTTGAGGGCTCCCAAGACATCATCGGGCTGATGACTTCCATCGTCCCGTGCAAGGTCGATGCACAGGCGCCGTTCTCCGTCGAGGCCCTTCGGCAGTTGCAGCGCAGCAGTGCAGCCCTGCAGGACGAAGGGCATGTCTCGATGAGTCATTTCCGGAGTGCTGCCGGACTTGGTCTGGAGGCGTTGTTCAATACCGTTCTCGTGGTCGAAAACTTCGAGCTTCAGGACAACTTGCCGGTCGGTGATCGCTACCGCCTCAGTAATCTGCAGTGGATCGAGAAGTCGGAGTTTCCTTTGGTTCTCGGTCTGGTTCCGGCAGATGATTTTCTGATCGAACTCAATTTCAACCCCGAAAAGTTCTGCGTTGCGCAAATGGTCGATCTTCAACAAAGGATTGTTTTCCATTCGCGTCAAATATCTTCTCTTGGAAATGGATACCTTGAGCATGATGCAAATTTACAGTGCGAATCAGTATCACAAGCTGGCTAACTTCATTGGCGACGTGCCGGTCTACCTGAAGATAGAAGGGTTGAATCCGGCCGGGTCGATAAAACTCAAGACTGCAATATCGCTGATCGAAGAAAGTGAGCGTCTGGGCCTACTTTCACCCGGACGAAAAGTAATCGAGTCCAGCTCGGGAAACCTCGGTGTTGCGTTATCGATGATTTGTGCGCAGCGCGGTTATCCGTTTACCTGCATAACCGATCCCAACGTCAATCAGGTCAGTGTCAACCTGATGAAGGCTTACGGCGCCGAAGTCATTGTCTGTGACACCCGCGACCGAAATGGCGGTTTTCTCGGGGCGCGCATTGCCTTGATTCAGGAAATGATCCGTCAGGACCCGAGGTATTTCTGGACCAACCAGTACGCCAACCCGGCCAACCCACTGGCGCACTACAACTGGACTGCGCCGGAAATCCTGCAGCAGCACCCCAACTGCAAATGGTTGTTTGTCGGTGCCGGTACCACCGGGACGCTTATAGGCTGCGCGCGATATCTGCGTGAAAAAGCGCCAGAGGTAAAACTGATTGCCGTCGATACCGTGGGTTCGATCAACTTTCAGGAGGTGCCCAAGAAGAGGCTCATTCCCGGTTTGGGAACGAGTCGGCGCCCGGAAATTCTCGAGCGGGATCTAGTCGAGCATATCGAGTTCGTTGATGAGGTCGAGACGATCCGCATGTGTCGCAGTGTTGCGTTGGGCTACGGCCTGCTGCTTGGGGGGTCCACGGGGACCGTACTGGTTGCGGTCAAGCGCCTGAGGAAACAGATTCCGGCGGGCGACGAAGTGGTCGTGATCAGCCCCGATATGGGTGAGCGGTATCTCGAAACGATCTATTCGGATAAGTGGTGTGACGCCAACTTTGGTAGCCAGATGTATCAACACGCGATGGTGGGTTGAATCTCGGCGGTGCGTTGGTTGATGTTTCTCAGAGCAGAAGGAACCTAGCTTGTCACAACTTCAATTCCCCCCGAGCGACGTTGCGCAAACACAGATATTTCTCGATCAGTGGGCCCGCGTTAGTCACGATTTCAAAGGAGAACCCGCCATAGAAGATGGCGGTGTTCTGTATACCTATGGCGAAGTGGACACCGACAGTCAGCGAATCGCGACCTACCTGGCACGCAACGCGATTGGTGCAGGCGCGATAGTGGTCATTGGTTGTCCGCGCGGCAAGGATCTGCTGGTGGCCTTGCTAGGTGTCATGAAGAGTGGCGCAGCCTTAATCCTCATGGACCTGGACGCCGCCCCAGCCCGCTTGTCCGTACAGCTGGACGCTGCCAATGCGAAGCTGGTTCTGGTCCCTGATGGGTACATCGTTGGCAACAATCCTGCCCTGGTCGCTGAAAAGGTCGTGACCCTCGGCCAGGCTCGGGATACGGCGCAGTCCCTGCACTTCGAACAACCGCGGATAGCACCACAAGACCTGGCGTACATCATTTTCACTTCGGGCTCTACAGGGCAACCGAAAGGGGTGATGGTTTCGCACCGGGGCATCCCTAACCTTGCCCATCATGCGGTGACGTATGGCATTACGCAGGGCAGTCGGGTGCTGATGTTTTCCCCGGTCTGTTTCGACGCGATCATTGCCGAAATCACCATGACCCTGTTTGCAGGTGGCTGTCTGGTTGCCGTGGCTGACCACGAGCTGCGAGATTTCGATAATCTGCAAAACCTGCTGTGCAATCGTCGCATCGATGTCGCCACGTTGCCTCCGTCACTGGTGTCGTTGCTGCCGTCCGAGTTACCGATCAGCCTGAGTACATTGATCGTGGCCGGCGAGAGGTGCAACAAGGAAGTCATTGTCAACTGGGCGAGCAAGACCCGTTTGATCAATGCCTATGGGCCTTCTGAGGCGACGGTCGCTACAACGGTGAAGTTGTGCTCTCTCGACACCTCTCCAGCGGATATTGGCCAAGCGATCTCCAACGTCACGGTGCGCCTCCTTGACGAAGCGCTGGAGGACGTTCCGGATGGCGAACTCGGCGAGATCTACATCAGCGGAGTGAGTGTTGCCTTGGGCTATCTGGGCAATCCGGACCTGAGCAATGCACGGTTTATCCGTGGCTTGGCCGGCGACGACAGCTTGAGCTTTCGAACCGGGGATTTCGCCAGGCGCGATGTGAACGCAGGCATCCTGTTCGAGGGACGCAAGGACGATCTGGTCAAGATCAACGGAAACCGTGTCGAGCTGGCCGAGATCGAGGCCTGTGCCATGGCTTCGCGGCTGATTAGAAGCTGCCACGCTTGTTGCGTCGATGCCGGCACTTCGGGCGTGAGGATCTCGCTTTTTGTGACGCCGTCTGACAAAGCTGACGATGGGCGGCTGGAGCCTGAGCTGAGGGCCCGGATCAGCGCCGAGTTGCCCGCTTATTTCATGCCTGCGCGGATCGTCGTTCTGGATGAACTGCCGCGCAATCCGGCGGGTAAAGTCGATCGGGCAGCGTTGATCGCGCAGTTGAGCGACCTGGTGGAGGAGAGCGGGGCCCCGGAGGCAATGACCCCTCAGGAAGAAACCCTGGCGCTGATCTGGGCACAGATCCTAGGGCGTCCGATTGAAAACCGTGAGGCGAATTTCTTTGCGTTGGGTGGTAACTCCCTCTTGGCGATGCGTCTCGTCGCGCTGATGAAACGCAGTGGTATTCAAATCAATCTCAAGCGCGTGTTTGGCGCTCCGACACTGGCAAAAATGGCCTGTCTGATGGAGGGTAAATAATGGCGGGCAAAGGACTGAACCCATACCAACGCTATTATTGGAGCGCGTCCAGCGCCTACGACCTCGCGGAAACGGCCTGCGTGAGCATTGGTTTTGTACTGGACGGGCCATTGAACATCGCGCAGTTCAGCCGAGCGGTGGACGCGGTGGTCAATCGTCACGAACAACTGCGGTCCCACTTCTACGAAACGGAAGAAGGCCCTCGACGATTTCCCGCAACCGAGGTAACTGACGTACTGAGCGTCGATGGTGAACCGTTCGAGTTGTCCAGACTGGAAGACTGTATCGAGAACTTGTGCCGACGGTCGCTCGATCTGAAGGTGGATATACCGTTCAGGGCCTATCTGAAAAAGCTCGGGCAGGATCGTTACCTGTTTGCACTGATCATTCACCACATCGTTGTCGATTCATGGTCGCTGGAGGTCATCCTCGACGATCTGGCGACCGCCTACAACGGGTTGATATCCGCCGCGCCGGAACCGTTGCTGGAGCCGCTCACTTTCGATCATGAAACGCTGGCAGCGCCGTTGGAGCAGGATGAGCATCAGCGTCAGGCGCTGTTCTGGCGACACTATCTCAAGGACGCGAAGATCCCGCTGATTCCGGGTTTGCTCATCGGCGAGAGCGCGCAAGCCAAGTCGACCTTCGATGTAATGACCCCCGGTGTGGAGATTCATGGGGCCATCAACCGACTTTGTAATACGTTGGATGTAACGCCTTTTGTGGTTTACACCGCGGCGGCGTCTATTGCTCTCGCACATTTTTGCGCGACGGACGATTTTTTGATCCAGACCAATGTGACGCCGCGTTGGACGGAAGGCACGCAGACTGTCGTCGCCTACCTGTCAGCGCGCATTCCATTGCGAATACGCGTTGACTCGAAATTGTCGTTGCAGGCTCACATCCTCAAAGTCGCCGACTCACTCTACGAAACCTTCGACAGCGTCGGTCTTTCTATCGGTGAAATCATGGCCGAATCCGAAATCAGACAGAGCCTGCCTGTTCACATCGGTGCAGAAAGCCCGTTTGAAAGCTGGGATCTTGAAGGTGTCGCTGTCTCCCAGGTCCAGCTACCCGACTATCAGCCGTGGCCGCTATTTTTGTGGGTACCTGTCACGACTGATCATTGCTTTATCAAGCTGCAGTACCAGGCTGACAGAATCTCGCCTGAAAACATGCTGAAACTAAAACATCTGCTGAACGAAACGTTAGATCAATTCAGTCTCCTGGAGGCCGAAGGAAGCGCTCGTGACACAGCGGTTTTACAACACGATGCCATTCAATGAGACCTTCCATGAAAGACTCCCGACACCTGTCGTCCCACGCGTTGACCGTCGTTTCTGGCGCGCAGATCGCCAGTCTGATGCCTTCGTTGCGCGAGGACATTCTGCGTCTGGTCGAAGAAACCTACTTGCAGCACGATGCCGGCCTGACCAACAACCCCGACAGTTATTTCCTGAGATTCGAAGAACGTCAATCGGATCGGATCATTGCTTTGCCAGCTGCCATTGCCAACGACACGCCCATTTCGGGCATCAAGTGGATTGCCAGTTATCCGAAGAACATCGAGCAAAATCTACAGCGTGCCTCGGCCGTCCTGTTGCTCAACGATTACGAAACGGGTTACCCGGTGGCATGCCTTGAAGCCTCGCAAATCAGCGCGGCCAGGACCGCGGCGTCTGCAGTGCTCGCTGCAAGGGCGCTGGTGGCGGATCCGAAGGAGGCGGTGAATGTTACATTCGTCGGCGCCGGGGTGATTTCCCGCGCAATCTTTGATTTTTTCATGGCTGATGGCTGGAGGTTCGGTCAGGTAAATGTCTGTGATCTGGACGCGGGGTCGGCCGCTGAGCTTCGTCATCACATAGAGGCCGGGACAGGCCAGGAAGCGCGTTTCGTCGAGAGCTGGAAGTCAGCTATCAGTGCTGCCGATATCATTGTTTTCGCCACCAACGCAGGCACGCCTTATGTATCGGGAGACGATGTCTTTGCGCCCGGACAGATCATTCTGAATGTCTCGCTGCGCGATATCAGCCCGGACATCATCTGGCATGCGTTCAACGTATTCGACGATGTGGAACATTGCATGAAAGCCAATACTTCTCCCCATCTGGCGGAGCAGAAGTACGGTGATCGCTCATTTGTGCACGGCACGCTCGCGCAAGTCCTAAAGACCCCGAGCTTGATCAACCGTTCGCGTCCGCTGATTTTCTCGCCATTTGGGTTGGGTGTCCTGGATCTTGTGGTGGGCCAACTGTTCGTCGACAAATGTATGGAGGCTGGGGCCTATACCAACATCGCGGACTTCATTCCGGACACGCGACGTTGGGACACGTCCCACGGCTGAAGCCATCAAGCAGTAGAAACGCGAGTATGTACTCGTTCCATTCCAGGGAGGAATGACCCGATGCCCATTAAAAAATGCATGATCATTGGCTTCAATGATTTCTCGTTTGACGACTACTGTCAGATGCTCGATCAACTTGCACCTGAAGCGGCAGCGAAACGGGATCTGCGCTTGGCGTTTGTCAATTATGAGGGCTCGCGGTTTCATGCATTGGGCGTGCTGAACAAGACGCGTGAATTGCAGGGGCTAGCTGACCTGGACCTGAACAATGCCGACTTTCTATGGCCGGTTGTGATGGTGTTGGGGACCTATCTCGACAAGCACCGCATTGCTTTTGACTACGTCAACCTTTTTCAGAAAGAGAAGGACGTTCTGGCGCAAAAACTGACATCCGGGACGATCAACGCGGTGGTCATCACCACGACCCTCTATGTGATGCCCCATCCGGTGCAGGAGATTGTGGACTTCGTGCGCTCCTTTGCCCCTGAGGTGCAGATCATCATCGGCGGGCCCTATATCAGCGGTCTGTTCAAGGCTCATGATCGCGAGCTGCTCGGCGACTACTTGAGTGTTCTTGGCGGTGATATCTATATCAACAGCAATGAAGGGGAGGACACACTTCGCCAGGTACTGGAGGCGCTCAACCAGAACCGTTCAGTCATCGGCTTGAGCCGCACGGCGGTACGGGACGGTGATACGTGGGTGTTCGGTACGGATGAGCCAGAATACAACGAGCTGAAGGAAAATTTCGTCAATTACAAGTTGTTCGAACCGCGCGGCATCGGACGTTTTTTGTCCACGCGTACAGCCAAGTCGTGCCCATACTCCTGTGCATTCTGCGGTTTTCCCCAGCGGGCCGGTAAGTACCGCTACTTGTCCACCCGCGATGTAGAACGCGAACTGGACGCGGTGAAGGCGATCGGCACCGTGGATACGCTGACGTTCCTGGATGACACATTCAATGTGCCCAAGCAGCGCTTCCGGGAAATCATGCAGATGATGATCGACAACCAGTACAACTTTAAGTGGAACTCCTTCTATCGCTCTGATCAGGGCGACCCGGAAACCATCGAACTGATGGCGCGCGCAGGGTGCGAAGGCGTTTTTCTGGGGATCGAGTCTGCCTCCGACAAGATGCTTGCATTGATGCGCAAGACGTCACGTCGCAAGAACTATGAACAGGCCATTAGTGCATTCCGCTCGGTGGGCATTGCGACGCACGCCTCGTTCATCATTGGCTTTCCAGGGGAAACCATCGACACGGTGCAAGAGAGCCTGGACTTCATCGAAACCTTTCGGCCGGACACCTTCCGAGCGCAGGTGTGGTATTGCGACCCGCTGACACCCATCTGGAATGATCGGGAGAAGTACGGCATCACCGGGTCGGGCTTCGACTGGGCGCACGACACGATGGACAGCGAACTGGCTGCATCCATTACCGAGCGGTTTTTTCTTACCGCACAAAACTCCACGTGGTTGCCACAGTTCGGCTTTGAGCAATGGAGTCTGTTTTATCTGCATCGCCAGGGAATGGAGCAGAGTAATATCCTCGGGTATCTGGACGGCTTCAATGCGGCAGTCAAGCATCAGTTGTTGCATGGCGATGAGGTTGAGTTACCTGCCTCAATCGTCGACCGCTTCAGGTTCAGTGCCCATTTGCCGGCGCAAAGTCCTGCCGTGCCGCAGCCCAGGTTATCAACGGAATCGGCGACGCACTTCAAGGCTGCTGAAGCACGCTTGCGGGCCGTGGCCGCGTGGCTGGATCCGCAGAATATCGGGGCAATGCCGCTGCACACGGGGGAGCAGACGCAAGCAGCGCTGAGCTGGCCCGAGGGTATCGTCAATGGCAGCGATCCGGACGTCGGCTGGATCGTGGCCTTTTTGAAGCACGCTTCGAGCATTCTTCAGGGCAGTCGATTTGTTTGGCAACACGTCGTCAAGGAAGGCTCCCGACAGATTGTGATCGATGATGTCGACCGTTGCAGCGAGGCTGCGCTGTATGACCGCGTCGCGACATCACTTGCCCAGACCCCACTACTCGGCAGTCACGACAACTATCTGCTGTCGCGCAATTCACGGTTGGGTGCTTGCGGCATCGTTTTATGTCAGCCGGTCCTTCGCGTGTTCGCCGATGATGTTGTCGCTCATTCGTCTGACAGCGGGCTTTACATGCACCTGCTGCTGCCCAGTAGCGGGCAGGGACGGGTGCTGAGCAATTTTGTCCGATGGGCTCCCGAGCTTCACACTGCGGATGCGCGGAGTTCGCTTGCCGAGCAGGCCGTGTTTGTCAGAGTGCAATAAGTGCGATCAGGGGAGGAGAACGCCAAAAGCCCCCCTCCCTGATCCTTGACACACGCTTAGCGGGGGGAACCTTGCAACGCAGCTCTCTTGCGTTCTTCACGGGCGCGGGCAGCCGCTAGAAGCTGTTCGGCTATGCGCATTTCCAGACGCTCTTCACCGAGCCGGATGAACAACGGATGGCCGACAATGGTCGCGTCGAGTTCATAACCGCGTCCTTCGGGTTCTCGCATCCAGTAGTTGCCATCAATCAGCGTACGCCGCAGCTCCACCACATCGCTTCGCAGCATGGGAGCATATTGTGTTTTCCATTGATCCAGCCGCGCGGTGGCGTCACGTTCGCTATAGCGTTCGCCGGGCTTGAGCGCGCAGCTGATGTACAAAAGTATTACCGCCAGTTCCTGGCGATTCAGCCGGCCCAGGGTCAAGCCGTTCTTGTTGCTCAAGCGCGTCAGTGTCTCGACGAAGTGCTCAAAGTCTGTTGGAAGTTCCTTGTTCAATGTCCTGCTCCTTTGGATATTCATGGTTCTCGCAGTTTAGCGGTGAAGCGCGGCACGAGTGAGCCGGTATGGCGGTTGTCATGCAGTGTTGTATGGGCGTTCTTTTAAAAAAGAAAACCCCGCCAGCCCAAACTGATACTCAGTCGAGGCTGGAGGGGTTTTTCATGCCGGATACATGACCCAAGGCGAAGGTTCTCTACCTGCCTTATGCCTTTACGCCGCGCCGTCGAGGAACCGCTCGGCGTAGTGGCACGCCACCAGGCGGTTATCGAGCGGGCGCAGGGCCGGTTCTTCGGTCTTGCAGCGCTCGGTCGCGTACGGGCAGCGCTTGTGGAAGGCGCAGCCGGACGGTGGGTTGAGCGGGTTGGGCAGTTCGCCGACGATCTTGATCTTCGGCTTGTTCGGGTCCGGGTGGATGGTCGGGGTCGCCGACAGCAGCGCCTGGGTGTACGGGTGCAGCGGGCGGCTGTAGATGGACTCGTTGGGGCCCATTTCCACCGGGCGACCGAGGTACATGACCATCACGTCGTCAGCGACGTGTTGCACCACCGCCAGGTTGTGGGAAATGAACACGTAGGCGGTGTTGAACTCCTGCTGCAAATCCATGAACAGGTTCAGCACCTGGGCCTGAATCGACACGTCCAGCGCCGATGTCGGTTCGTCCGCCACCAGCACCTTGGGTTGCAGCATCATGGCCCGAGCCAGGGCGATGCGCTGGCGCTGGCCGCCGGAGAACATGTGCGGGTAGCGCTGGTAGTGCTCGGGGCGCAACCCCACCTGCTTCATCATTGCCTGGACTTTCTCGCGCCGCTCGGTGGCCGACAGGCTGGTGTTGATCAGCAACGGCTCGCCCAGTTGATCACCGATTTTCTGCCGTGGATTGAGGGACGCGTAAGGGCTCTGGAAGACCATCTGCACGTCTTTGCGCAATTGCTTGCGTTCGGCCTTGTTGGCGCCGGCGACTTCCTGGCCGGCGATTTTCAAGGAGCCGGAGGACGGCTCTTCAATCAGCGTCAGAGCTCGGGCCAGGGTGGATTTGCCACAACCGGATTCACCGACCACGGCCAGGGTCTTGCCAGCTTCGAGTTCGAACGACACACCATTGAGGGCGCGCACGGTCGCGTGACCCTTGAACATGCCACGGGACACTTCGTAATGACGGGTCAGGTCACGGGCGGTAAGTACGACGGCCATCACGCCACCTCCTGGTTCAACGGGTAGAAGCAGCGGGCGAGGCTGTTGGATTTTGGATCGAGGGCAGGACGCTCCTGGCGGCAGTTATCGCGCACGTACGGGCAACGCGGCGACAGCAGGCAGCCCTGTGGACGGTCATAGCGACCGGGCACGATGCCCGGCAATGTCGCCAGGCGCTCGGCGCCCATGCTGTGTTCCGGAATCGCCGCCAGCAACGCTTCGCTGTACGGGTGGGCCGGAATGTCGAACAGCTCGGGCACCTGGCCCACTTCGACCGCTTGACCGGCATACATCACGCACACGCGCTGGGCGGTTTCAGCCACCACGGCCAGGTCATGGGTGATCAGCACGAGGCCCATGTCCTGCTCTTTTTGCAGGGCCAACAGCAGGTCCATGATCTGCGCCTGGATGGTCACGTCCAGGGCGGTGGTCGGTTCGTCGGCGATCAGCAGCTTCGGCTCGCCGGCAATCGCCATGGCAATCGCCACACGCTGGCTCATGCCGCCGGACAGTTGATGCGGGTAAGCGTCCATGCGACTGGAAGCGCCGGGGATCTCGACTTTTTCCAGCAATTCGATGGCGCGCTTGCGGGCGGCCTTGCCGGACAACTTCAAATGCAGGCGCAGCACTTCTTCGATCTGAAAACCCACGGTGTAGCTGGGGTTGAGCGCGGTCATCGGGTCCTGGAACACCATCGCCAGGTCCTTGCCGACGATCTGCCGACGCTGGCGATTGCTCAGCTTGAGCATGTTCTTGCCGTCGAAGTTCAGCGCGTCGGCGGTGACGATGCCGGGGTGCTCGATCAGCCCCATCAGCGCCATCATGGTCACGGATTTACCCGAGCCCGATTCGCCGACAATGGCCAGGACTTCGCCTTTTTCCACGGTCAGGTCGAGGCCGTCGACCACCGGCACAGCGGTGGCGTCGCCGAAGCGGACGTTGAGATTCTTGATTTCTAGCAGTGACATGGGAATCTCCTCAGGCGGCATTCTTGAGTTTCGGGTCCAGCGCATCGCGCAGCCCGTCGCCCATCAGGTTGATTGCCAGCACGCTGAGCAAAATGGTCAGGCCAGGCAGGCTCACTACCCACCAGGCGCGTTCGATGTAGTCGCGGGCCGAGGCCAGCATGGTGCCCCACTCCGGGGTGGGCGGCTGCACGCCGAGGCCGAGGAAGCCCAGGGCTGCGGCGTCGAGGATTGCCGAGGAAAAGCTCAGGGTCGCCTGGACGATCAGCGGCGCCATGCAGTTGGGCAGCACGGTGATGAACATCAGGCGCGGCAGGCCGGCACCGGCCAGGCGCGCGGCGGTCACGTAGTCGCGGTTCAGCTCGCCCATCACGGCGGCGCGGGTCAGGCGCACGTAGGACGGCAGCGAGACGATGGCGATAGCGATCACGGTGTTGATCAGGCCAGGGCCGAGGATGGCGACAATCGCCACGGCCAGCAGCAGCGAAGGCAGGGCGAGCATGATGTCCATCAGGCGCATGATGGTCGGCCCGAGGATGCGCGGGAAGAACCCGGCGAACAGCCCCAGCAGGATGCCCGGGATCAGCGACATCACCACCGACGACAAGCCGATCAGCAGCGACAGGCGCGAGCCTTGGATCAGGCGCGACAGCAGATCGCGGCCCAGTTCGTCGGTGCCCAGCAAAAATTGCATCTGCCCGCCTTCGAGCCAGGCCGGCGGCGTCAGCAGGAAGTCGCGGTATTGCTCGCTCGGGTCATGGGGTGCGACCCACGGCGCGAAGAGCGCGCAGAACACCACCAACATCATGAACAACAGCCCGGCCACGGCGCCCTTGTTGCGGGAAAACGCCTGCCAGAATTCTTTGTACGGGGACGGGTACAGCAGGCTTTGATCGACTGCTACCGCGGTAGTTGGAGTACTCATGGTCTTGATCTCAGCGCTGATGACGGATGCGTGGGTTGGCAAAGCCGTAGAGGATGTCCACGACGAAGTTGACCAGAATCACCAGGCAGGCGATTAACAGGATGCCGTTCTGCACCACGGGATAATCCCGGGCGCCGATGGCTTCGATCAGCCACTTGCCGATGCCTGGCCAGGAGAAGATCGTTTCGGTCAGGACCGCACCGGCCAGCAAGGTGCCGACTTGCAGGCCGACCACGGTCAGCACCGGGATCAGCGCGTTGCGCAGGCCATGCACGAACACCACGCGCGACGGCGACAGGCCCTTGGCCTTGGCGGTGCGGATATAGTCCTCGCGCAGCACTTCGAGCATCGAGGAGCGGGTCATGCGGGCGATCACCGCCAGCGGAATGGTGCCCAGTACGATGGCCGGCAGGATCAGGTGATGCAGGGCATCGAGGAACGCGCCCGGTTCATCGGCCAGCAGCGTGTCGATCAGCATGAAGCCGGTTTTCGGCTCGATGTCGTAGAGCAGGTCGATCCGCCCCGATACCGGGGTCCAGCCCAGGGACACCGAGAAGAACATGATCAGGATCAGGCCCCACCAGAAGATCGGCATCGAATACCCCGCCAGGGAGATGCCCATCACCCCATGGTCGAACAGGGACCCTCGCTTGAGTGCCGCGATCACCCCGGCCAGCAGTCCCAGGATACCGGCGAACAACAGGGCGGCCATGGACAGTTCCAGGGTCGCGGGAAACAGGGAGCTGAACTCGCTCCATACACTTTCACGGGTACGCAGCGATTCGCCGAGATCACCGTGGGCCAGTTTGCCGATGTAGTCCAAGTACTGGGCATACAGCGGTTTATTGAGGCCAAGGCGTTCCATTGCCTGAGCATGCATTTCGGGATCGACCCGACGTTCGCCCATCATCACTTCCACGGGGTCGCCGGGAATCATGCGAATCAACGCGAAGGTCAGCAGGGTGATGCCGAAGAACGTAGGGATCAACAATCCCAATCGGCGGGCAATAAAACTAAACATCTTCAGGTGTACCTCATCAGCCGGTTAGGCGTGCCCGGCCACTCTTGGCGTCAAGAGCGACCGGGCGTTTTCTTATCTACTTCACCTGGGTAGTGGCGAAGTTGTTGGTGGTGAGCGGGCTAATCACGTAGCCCTCTACGTTGTTGCGCATTGCCGTGAACATGCGGGTGTGGGCCATGCTGATCCACGGTTGGTCCTGGTTGAAAATGACCTGGGCTTGCTCATAGAGCTTGGTGCGCTCCTCGGGGTTCACTGTGGCGCGAGCCTGGTCGATCAGCGCCTGGAACTTCTCGTTGCACCAGCGCGCGTAGTTTTCGCCGTTCTTGGCCGCTTCGCAACTGAGCATAGGCGTCAGGAAGTTATCCGGGTCGCCGTTATCGCCCGCCCATCCGGCAGACACCATATCGTGCTCGCCGTTTTTCGCGCGCTTGAGCATTTCGCCCCATTCCATCACGCGTATATCGACCTTGATCCCGACTTTCGCCAGGTCCGATTGCATCATTTGTGCGCCGAGCATCGGGTTGGGGTTGGTCGGGCCGCCGCCGTTGCGGGTGAACAGGGTGAACACGGTGCCTTCCGGTACGCCGGCTTCCTTGAGCAACTGGCGGGCTTTATCCAGATCGCGAGTCGGGTTCTTCAGTTCGTGATTGAAGCCCAGCAGGGTCGGTGGGTACGGGTTGACCGCCACGGTGGCGTTGCCTTTGCCGAACAGGGCGTTGACGTAGGCTTCCTTGTCGAAGGCCAGGTCGATGGCTTTGCGCACCCGCACGTCGCTCATGTATTTGTGGCTGGTGTTCAGGGCGGTGTAGGAAACGGTCATCGCATCCAGCTCGGCGACCTTCAGGTTCGGGTCTTTCTTGATGCTGGGGATGTCATCCGGTTTCGGATACAGCGCAATTTGGCACTCGTTGGTCTTGAGTTTTTGCATGCGCACGTTGTTGTCGGTGGCGATGGCCAATACCAAGGCATCGGCTGGCGGCTTGCCACGGAAGTAATCCGGGTTGGCCTTGAAGCGCACCTGGGCGTCCTTGTTGTAGCGCTGGAAGACGAACGGGCCGGTGCCGACTGGCTTGCTGTTGAGGTCGCCGGCCTTGCCTGCCTTGAGCAACTGGTCGGCGTATTCGGCCGGGTAGATTGAAGAGAAGGCCATGGCGATGTCGGCCAGGAACGGCGCTTCGCGGCGGGTCAGGGTGAACTTGACCGTGTACTCGTCGACCTTCTCGACATTCTTCAGCAGCTCCTTGAAACCCATGCTTTCAAAGTACGGGAAGCCCACGCTCGACAGTTTGTGCCACGGGTGGTTCGGGTCCAGTTGGCGCTGGAAACTCCAGACCACGTCGTCGGCGTTCATGTCGCGGGTCGGCTTGAAGTATTCAGTTGTGTGGAACTTGACGCCTTTGCGCAGGTGGAAGGTGTACGTCAGGCCATCGTCACTGATTTCCCAGGTATCTGCCAGCGAGGGAATCACTTCGGTAGTGCCGGGCTTGAAGCCCACCAGACGATTGAAGATGGTTTCGGACACCGCGTCGCCTGTGACTGCAGTCGTGTACTGGACCATGTCGAAGCCTTCCGGGCTGGCTTCTGTACAAACCACCAGGGGTTTGGCGGTGGCGCCAACGGCGACACTCAGCAGCGCAGCGGCGATGGCGGCGCGTAGGGGGATCATGTTCATCGTCAATCCTCTGCAATCGGTTAAATGGCAAAAACCGAACGGCCAACCTTGTGAGTCGACCGTTCGGTGGAAGGTTTAGAGAATGTTGAACGGGATGGTGGTGACCAGGCGGAACTCGTTGAGGCTGCCGTCGGCCTGGTTTTCGCTCGCGCGGTGTGCGGTGTAGGTCGCACGGATCGCGGTGGCTTTCAGTGGGCCGCTCTGTACCGCATAAGATGCGCCAATGCCGTATTCGTAATGGTGCTCACCGTCCATGGCCTTCACATCGCTGTAGCCGGTGCTGTTGTAGTGAGTACCGTCGATGCCCCAGCCGCGAGCTTGGTAGATGTTGAACTTCAGGCCTGGCACGCCGTATTCGGCCATGTTCAGGCCGTAGGCGATCTGGAAGGATTTCTCGTTCGGGCCGTTGAAGTCCGACAGCAGGGAGTTGGCCAGGTAGATGCCGTTGGTTTCGTGCAGGTAGTCGAAGTACTCGTTACCGTTCACTTCCTGGTACGAGAACGTCAGGCTGTGGGCCTGGTGGGTCAGGCCGAACGACAGGGAGTAGGTGTCGTTGTCGATCTCGCCCAGCTTGCTTTTGCCCGAGTCCACGGTCTTGTAGTAGTTCAGGCCGGTGGTCAGGCTCAGCACCGAGCTGTCGCCCAATTCGTGGGTGGCGCCGAAGTAGTACTGGTTCCAGAGGTCTTCAGCCTGGGTTGCCCAGAGGCTGGTCTTCAGGCTGGCCAGAGGCTGGTAGGTGATACCCGCAGTGTTGACGTGATCGGTTTCAACGCTGCTGTCGCCGTATTCGGAGCGGAACTTGCGCAGGCTTTCTTCGGTACGTGGCGAGTTGCGGTCGAACGTGGCGATGTCCAGGCCAAGGTTCTCGAACTCTTCGCTGTGCAGGCTCACACCCTGGAAGCTGGAGGGCAGGGCACGGTTGCCGATGACGTCGACCATCGGGCTGCTGTAGTTCTGGCGGCCGGCGGTCAGGGTGGTGTTCGAAACGCGGGCCTTGACGTTCGCCAGGCCCAGTTTGCTCCACTGGCCAACGGCGTCGCCGCCTTCGCGGGTCAGGGTGCGGTTGTTACCGGCGCCAGGACGGGTGGTCGGTGCGCCGCCGTTGTTGGATGCCAGGTCCTTGCGGTCCTGGTCCAGGGCGATGGCGTTGTAGGCGGCCAGTTCGGTGCTGAAACCGACGGTGCCTTCAGTGAAGCCCGAGTTGTACTTGATGATGGTGCCTTGCAGCCAGTTGATCCGGCGGTCGGTCTCGCGTGCTTCGCCGTTCTTGCGGTAGGTGAGTTTCGCACCACGCTTGAATTGTTCGTTGGCGTACCAGTTGCGAGTGGTGCCACTGATGGACTGGCCTTCGATAAAGCCCTTGGCTTCGCTTTGCTCACTGCTGGTCTTGAGGGTCACGGGGGTGACCGCCTGGCTCTGGGATTCTGCGTACGCCGTCGCGGTGACGCTGCTGATGGCCAGGGCCAATAACGCGGTGCTGCTCAGTTTCATGGGTAACGCTCCTTTTCTTTCTTTTAGTGCCGGTCTTTTTTGGTGATACGGCTATTGGTTTTTACAACTCATTTACAGATCGCAAACGTTTGCATAAAGCCTGATCGGCGAATTACGGCAAGACGTCTGCGTCAGGGCTCCAAGGGAGCCCTCGCTGCGCGGCTAAGCGGTTATGGGTTCAGGCTGACGCCCGAGAATACGTTGCGACCGAAGGGGCTGACTTTGAACCCCTCGACTTTGGCACTCAGCGGCTGGTTGACCGTCGAGTGGGCAACAGGGGTAATCGGCACTTGCTGCTTGAGCAACTGCTGCGCCTGTTTGTAGAGCACGGTGCGCTGGTCGCGGTCGGTGACGACCTTGGCCTGCTTGATCAGCTTGTCGTAATCCTGGTCGCACCACATGGAGTAGTTGTTGCCACCAATGGCGTCGCAGCTGTACAGCGTGCCCAGCCAGTTGTCCGGGTCACCGTTGTCGCCGGTCCAGCCGATCAGGCTGACGTCGTGCTCGCCATTCTTGGTGCGCTTGATGTACTCGCCCCATTCGTAGCTGACGATCTGCACCTTCAGGCCGATCTTCGCCCAGTCGGCCTGGAGCATCTCGGCCATCAGCTTGGCGTTGGGGTTGTAGGGGCGTTGCACGGGCATGGCCCAGAGGGTGATTTCGGTGCCTTCCTTGACTCCGGCGGCCTTGAGCAACTCCTTGGCCTTTTCCGGGTTGTAGGCGGTGTCCTTGATCGTGTCGTCGTAGGACCATTGGGTCGGCGGCATGGCGTTGACCGCCAGTTGCCCGGCGCCCTGGTACACGGCGTTGAGGATGCCTTGCTTGTTCACCGCCATGTCCAGCGCCCGGCGCACTTCGACCTGGTCGAACGGTTTGTGACGGGTGTTATAGGCGATGTAGCCGAGGTTGAATCCAGGCTTCTCGATCAGTTGCAGCTTGGGGTCGTTCTTCAAGGCCGGCACGTCGGCCGGACGCGGATGCAGGGTGACCTGGCATTCGTTGGCCTTGAGCTTCTGTACCCGTACCGAGGCGTCGGTGTTGATGGAGAAGATCAGGTTCTTCAACTTGACCCGTTCCGGCGCCCAGTACTGCTGGTTGGCGACGTAGCGGATGTTGGAGTCTTTCTGGTAGCTCTTGAATTCGAACGGCCCGGTGCCGATCGGCTTCTGATTGATGTCGCTCGGCTTGCCGCTCTTGAGCAATTGGTCGGCGTATTCGGCGGACAGGATCGCGGCAAAACTCATGGCGATGTTCTGGATGAACGCCGCGTCCACGCTGTTGAGGGTCATGACCACGGTCAACGGCCCGGTCGCTTCCACTTTGGCGATGTTCTTGTTCAGGCTCATGCCGTTGAAGTACGGGAACTCGGTGGGGTATGCCTTGCGGAACGGATGTTGCGGATCGAGCATGCGATTGAAGGTGAACAGCACGTCGTCGGCGTTGAAGTCCCGGGTCGGGGTGAAGTAGTCGGTGGTATGAAACTTCACGCCTTCGCGCAGGTGAAAGGTGTACTTCAGGCCGTCTTCGGAAATGTCCCAACTCGTCGCCAGGCCCGGGACGACATTGGTTGCGCCTTTTTCGAACTCGGCCAGGCGGTTGTACAGCGGTTCAGCGGCATCGTTATCGGTGGCCGTGGTGTATTGGGCCGTGTCGAAACCGGCCGGGCTGCCTTCGGAGCAGAACACCAGGCTGCCATCGGCGGCGTGGGCTGCGGATGTAGCGGCCAGCAGGCCGGTGCCCAGCAATGCGGATAAAACCAAGGTATGGCGCATGACGCTCCCTCTCTCGTTCGGGGTGTTTTAACAGTGAACCGGTGTCCTTCCGGGGACCCGGAGCACTGAGCTCATTCCATTGCGTCGCGATGCCGCAGGATCAGCAAGCCGTCCAGGCCTCGACGGTAGGAGTCGTGGGCCAGGCGGTAAATGCGTAATGCCTGAAAGACTTGTGGGAAAAGGCGATACGTCCTAAACCAACTGCCGTGGTACGCAGTGCTTTTGGATGTAGGCGATTTCCTAAGTCTTGGCGTAAAGCAACGGTATGCCGTGGGAGCGAGCCCTGCTCGCGATGGCGTTGTGGGTAACTCCGCCATCGCGCTCATAGAAGGGGCTGCTACGCAGCCCAGCGGGAGCAAGCTCCCTCGCCACGGGTCGCCTTATTTGCTGACGCTGACGCCGTAGAAGGAGTTCAAGCCAAAGGGGCTGATCTTGAAGTCCTGCACGTTGGCGCGCATGGGTTGATACACCGTCGAGTGAGCGATAGGTGTCATTGGCACGGCATCCTTGAGGACGTGTTGTGCCTGTTTGTACAGTTCGGTGCGCTTGCCTTGGTCGGTGGTGCGCTTGGCTTCCTTGACGAGGCCGTCGAACTTCTTGTCGCACCATTTGGAGAAGTTGTTGCCACTCAGGGAGTCGCAACCGAACAGCACGTTGAGCCAGTTGTCCGGGTCACCGTTGTCACCGCTCCAGCCAATGATCATGGCCTGGTTCTCGCCGCCCTTGGAACGCTTGATGTACTCGCCCCATTCGTAGCTGACGATGTTGACGTTCAGGCCGATTTTCTTCCAGTCGGACTGCAGCATCTCAGCCATCAACTTGGCGTTCGGGTTGTACGGACGCTGCACCGGCATCGCCCACAGGGTGATGTTGGTGCCTTCTTTCACGCCGGCTTCCTTGAGCAGCTCCTTGGCTTTCTCAGGGTCGTACTTGGCGTCCTTGATGGTGGTGTCATAGGACCATTGGGTCGGTGGCATGGCGTTGACCGCCAACTGGCCGGCGCCCTGGTAGACCGAATCGATGATCTGCGGCTTGTTGACCGCCATGTCCAGCGCCTGGCGCACTTTGAGGTTGGCGAGCACGTTCGGCTCGTTGCTGCCCTTGATCTTGTCCATCACGTTGTAGGCGATGTAGCCGAGGTTGAAGCCAGCCTGGTCAGGCATCTTCAGGGCCTTGTCTTCCTTCAGCGCCTTGAGGTCGGCCGGGCGAGGGAAGAGGGTGATCTGGCACTCGTTCTTCTTCAGCTTCTGCATGCGCACCGACGGATCGGTGGTGATGGCGAAGATCAGGTTGTCGATCTTCACGTCTTCAGGCTTCCAGTAGTCCTTGTTTCCGGAATAGCGGATGTTGGAGTCTTTCTGGTAGCTCTTGAACACGAACGGACCGGTGCCTACCGGTTTCTGGTTGATGTCGGCGGCCTTGCCTTCCTTGAGCAACTGGGCGGCGTACTCGGCGGACTGGATCGAGGCGAAGCTCATGGCCATGTTCTGGATGAACGCGGCGTCGACATCCTTGAGGGTGAACTTGACGGTGTGGTCGTCGACTTTATCGATCTTGGTGATGTTGGTGTCCATCCCCATGTCGGTGAAGTACGGGAATTCGGTCGGGTACGCTTTACGGAACGGGTCATCCTTGCTGATCATGCGATTGAAGGTGAACAGCACATCGTCGGCGTTGAATTCGCGGGTCGGCTTGAAATACGGGGTGGTGTGGAACTTGACGCCTTCGCGCAGATGGAAGGTGTAGGTCAGGCCGTCGTCGGAAATATCCCACTTGGTCGCCAGGCCAGGAATCACGGCGGTGCCGCCGCGCTCGAACTGGGTCAGACGGTTGAACATGGTCTCTGCAGAGGCGTCGAAGTCGGTTCCGGTGGTGTACTGACCAGGGTCAAAACCGGCTGGGCTCCCTTCGGAGCAGAACACCAGGTTAGTCGCGGCTTGGGCGAAAGGTGCGCTGGCTAATAAGCTCGCGCCGACTAAAAACGGAATGACCGCTTGTTTAAGCATGTTGGCCTCATGATTTGTTGTCATTTTTGGATTTGAGGGCGACCTCGTGAGTCGTCCTGCGGATACTTATGCAGGCCCCATACCCAATGCAAGATCCAGAGCGGTCACAAGTCCGAAACAGTGGCACGAACGTACCTTAATGTCGCATCTGTGTAACTTCTGACGCATTTGATCGTTTGCGCGTGTTTTTTCGGGGCAATTTGCGCGCTTTCACGGTGCGTCGCCGAGGCGCGGCGCACCGTGATGGAGCGGGTGTTACTTCTTCAAACCCACGCCATAGAAGGGTGTAAGGCCAAATGGGCTGAGTTTGAAATCGGTCACTTGCCTGTTTATCGGCTGGAACACCGTGGAGTTGGCGATGGGCGTGATCGGCACTTGCTGCTTGAGGATTTTCTGCGCTTTTTGGTACAGGTCGATCCGCTGCTGGCGGTCGTTCGAGACCTTGGCTTGCTGGATCAGGCGGTCATAAGCCGGGTCGCACCACTTGGCGTAATTGCTGCCCTTGACCGCCGCGCAGCTATACAACACGCCCAGCCAGTTGTCGGGGTCGCCGTTATCGCCGGTCCAGCCGTAAATCATTGCGTCATGCTCGCCATTTTTGGCGCGCTTGATGTATTCGCCCCATTCATAGCTGACGATGTTGGCCTTGATGCCAATTTTGGCCCAATCCTGCTGGATCATCTGTGCAGACATTCGCGCATTGGGATTGGACGCGCGCTGCACCGTCATCGCCCATAAATTGATGGTGGTACCGGGCGCAACCCCGGCCTCCGTGAGTAGCGCCTTGGCCTTGGTCACGTCATGGGGTGCGTCCTGGATGGACGGGTCGAATGACCACTGCGCCGGCGGCAAGGCGTTTTGTGCCAGTTGCCCGGCGCTCTGGTACACGGCCTTGATGATTGCCGGCTTGTCGATGGCCACGTCCAGCGCCTGGCGCACCTTGAGCTGATCCAGCGGCGGGTGCGTCACGTTGTAGGCGAGGAAGCCCAGGTTGAAGCCGGGCTGCTTGAGCACCTGCAGGTTCGGGTCCTGCTCGATCAATTCGATGTCGGCCGGGCGCGGATAGCCGCTGACCTGGCATTCACCGCGCTTGAGCTTTTGCAGGCGCACGGCGGCGTCCGGGGTGATGGAGAAAATCAGGTTGTCCAGCTTCACGTCCTCGGGTTTCCAGTACGCGGTGTTGCCGGCGTAGCGGATTTGCGAGTCCTTCTGGTAGCGCTTGAACACGAACGGCCCGGTGCCGATGGGTTTCTGGTTAAGGTCGCCGGCCTTGCCTTCCTTCAGCAACTGCGCCGCGTATTCGGCGGACTGCACGGAGGCAAAACTCATCGCCAGGTTCTGCACGAAGGCGGCGTCGACGTTGTTCAAGTTGAAACGCACGGTGTGCTCGTCGACTTTTTCGACGCTCTTGGTCGTGGTGTTCAGGCCCATGTCGGTGAAGTACGGCGACTCGGTGGGGTAGGCCTGGCGGAACGGGTGTTGCGGGTCGAGCAGGCGCTGGAAAGTGAACAGCACGTCGTCGGCGTTGAAGTCGCGGGTTGGGGTGAAGTAGTCGGTGGTGTGGAATTTCACGCCGTCGCGCAGGTGAAAGGTGTAGACCAGGCCGTCTGGGGACACGTCCCAGCTCGTGGCCAATCCCGGTTCGACTTCGGTGCCGCCACGTTTGAATTGGGTGAGGCGGTTGAAGACGGTTTCGGCCGAGGCGTCGAAGTCGGTGCCGCTGGTGTATTGGCTGGGGTCGAACCCGGCGGGGCTGGCTTCGGAGCAGTAGACCAAGGTGGTGGCGGCTTGGGCCGTTGGGACGCTGCTGATCAGGGCGATGGCAAGTAGAAGAGGTTTGAAGGTGATCCGGTCCATGAAATCCCTTGAGGGTGGTGAGGTTTTCAGGAGAGTAGCGTTGTGGGTGGGGGTGTTGGAAATATCGAAAAGTGAGGGGGACCGTTGGGTTTGGGCATAGGCCGCTTTACGAGGCTGTGCTTCGATCCAATTGTGCGGGCTTGTTCGCGAAAGCGGCCTGACCTCCAACCTGATTTCCGCAGCTTTACCCCGATCCAACTGTGGGAGCGGGCTTGCCCGCTAAGGCGGTCTTATTGCCGACCTATTTCTTCCGGTCGTACACCGATCCATTGTGGGAGCGAGCCTGCTCGCGATGGCGGTCTGGTAGCCTGATTATGTTCTGTGGGCGGTATGTATATCCATTGCTGCGGTAACGGCGACTTAGGGGTTCGCCCTTACGGCGACTCACTTTTTTTTCAGACGCCAAAAAAAGTAAGCAAAAAAGGCTTGCCCCACCACTTGGTGCCTCGCCTGGGCTCGGCATGCCCTCACTCCGGCATTGCTTCGTGGGCCCACTCCACAATGCCTGCGTTCGGCCAGCGTGGTTAACGGGGCCCCAAAATCAAAAGCATTGGCGAGGCGGCCTTATAGCCGGCCTGTCTCCTGTGTCGTACTCCGATCCAACTGTGGGAGCGGGCTTGCCCGCGAAGGCGGTCTTATTGCCGACCTATTTCTCCCGGTCGTACACCGATCCATTGTGGGAGCGAGCCTGCTCGCGATGGCGGTCTGGTAGCCTGCTTATGTTCTGTGGGCGGTATGTATATCCATTGCTGCGGTAACGGCGACTTAGGGTTTCGCCCTTACGGCGACTCACTTTTTTTCAGACGCCAAAAAAAGTAAGCAAAAAAGGCTTGCCCCACCACTTGGTGCCTCGCCTGGGCTCGGCATGCCTTCACTCCGGCATTGCTCCGTGGGCCCGCCGCGAAGGGTCATCCATGACCCAACGCGGCTATCCCGGCATCCATGCCGGGATGCCCACTCCACAATGCCTGCGTTCGGCCAGCGTGGTTAACGGGGCCCCAAAATCAAAAGCATTGGCGAGGCGGCCTTATAGCCGGCCTGTCTCCTGTGTCGTACTCCGATCCAACTGTGGGAGCGGGCTTGCCCGCGAAGGCGGCCTTATAGCCGACCTATTTCTTCGGGTCGTACACCGATCCATTGTGGGAGCGAGCCTGCTCGCGATGGCGGTCTGGTAGCCTGATTATGTTCTGTGGGCGGTGTGTATATCCATTGCTGCGGTAACGGCGACTTAGGGTTTCGCCCTTACGGCGACTCACTTTTTTTCAGACGCCAAAAAAAGTAAGCAAAAAAGGCTTGCCCCACCACTTGGTGCCTCGCTAGGGCTCGGCATGCCCTCACTCCGGCATTGCTCCGTGGGCCCGCTGCGAAGGGCCATCCATGGCCCAGCGCAGCTATCCCGGCATCCATGCCGGGATGCCCACTTCACAATACCTGCGTTCGGCCAGCGTGGTTAACGGGGCCCCAAAATCAAAAGCATTGGCGAGGCGGCCTTATAGCCGGCCTGTCTCCTGTGTCGTACTCCGAGCCAACTGTGGGAGCGGGCTTGCCCGCGAAGGCGGTCTTATTGCCGACCTATTTCTCCCGGTCGTACACCGATCCATTGTGGGAGTGAGCCTGCTCGCGAAGGCGGCCTGATAGCCGGCCTGGTTCTTTTGGATGTACCCGATTCACCGGTTGAAGCAATACGCCTCCGTCTCGTCGAACACCTAACCCCCGTGGCGAGGGAGCTTGCTCCCGCTGGGGCGCGAAGCGGCCCCAACAGCAGCGACTGCATTTATCTGACACACCGAGGCGCCAGGGTTTGGGTCTGCTGCGCAGCCCAGCGGGAGCAAGCTCCCTCGCCACAAGGGGCTTTGTCGCTTCAAGTCAGTGTTCAGCCAGCCAAAAAACTGGCTGATCCACTGCCCATCATCACTGCATCAAAACCTCAATCGCCCCATCCGCCGTCATGCTCACCTTGCTGGTACCCGCTTCCACGTCCGGCGTCACGGATTCAGCGTCCATGGAGCCGCCTTTCATCATCATTGTCGGTGCGCGCATGAAAGGTTGTGGATAACCATTGGTGTTGAGGTTCAGGCTGACGATCTTGTAACCCTTGCCGCCCAAAGCCTCGGTGGCCAGTTGGGCGCGGGCCTTGAAGGCGTTGACGGCGTCTTTGAGCAGGGCGTCTTCGCTGGTTTGACGGGTGGCGGTGGAGATGGCGAAGTCCATGCCGCCCATTTTCATGTCGGTGAGCAATTCGCCGGTGAGTTTGGACAGGGCGGCGAAGTCGGCGCTTTCCAGTCGCAGTTCGGCGCGTTCACGCCAGCCGGTGATTTTCTGGCCCTTGTTGTCGTAGATCGGATAGCTGTTGCGGCTGCCCTGGCGCAGGGTGATGTCCTTCACTTCCTTGGCCTGGCCGATGGCTTTGTTCAGCGTGGTGCTGACGGTGGCGGCGAGTTTGGCCGGGTCGGTGTTTTGCTCCTCAGTGTAGAGGGTGACGATCATCAGGTCGCGGGCCACTTCCTGGCTGGCATCGGCGCGCAGGGAAATCTGGTTGTAATGAAGATCATCGGCGGCCAGGGCCGGCAGGCTGGCGACGGTGCCGAGGCTGAAAGCGAGCAGGGCGGCGTGACGACTGAACATGTGCATGAAAGCTCCTTGGGATGGTGCGCAGGGGTTTTGTCCGAGCCTGCGTAAACGGTAAGACTCTAGCTTTTATGGTCCGGTTCGCACAGTTACAACTTCTATACAGATAATGAGGCACGGGGCCGTGTGTCATTTCGAGGCTGTGGCGCTTTGCCGCATATCCGCCTCTGCAACCCGCGGCTTGGTTATACTCCGTGCGATCCGCCTGGAGCGCTCATCAGGAGAGCTCATGCTCGCCCCTTTGCAAATGACTTCTGCCTCTCGCCAGAACCTTTGGCGCCTGACGTTTATCCGCATTCTGGTCCTGGGGGCCCAGGCTGGGTCCGTGGGGCTCGCCTATTGGTTCGATCTGCTGCCGCTGCCCTGGCTGCAACTGGCGATCACCCTGGCTTTTTCCTCGGTACTATGCGCGCTGACCGCCATTCGCCTGCGCACCTCATGGCCGGTAACCGAGCTCGAATATGCCGTGCAACTGGCCTGCGACCTGTTTATCCACAGCGCGCTGCTGTATTTCTCCGGCGGCTCGACCAACCCTTTCGTGTCCTATTACCTGGTGCCGCTGACCATCGCTGCAGTGACCTTGCCGTGGCGGTTCTCGCTGATCCTTTCCGGCATCGCCCTGGCGCTGTACACGCTGTTGCTGGCGCGGTTCTACCCGCTGGAAACGTTCCCCATCGCCCGGGAAAACCTGCAGATCTACGGCATGTGGCTGAGCTTCGCCCTGGCGGCGGCGGTCATCACGTTTTTTGCCGCGCGCATGGCCGAGGAGTTGCGCCGCCAGGAGGAACTGCGGGCCATCCGCCGTGAAGAGGGCCTGCGGGACGAGCAGTTGCTGGCCGTGGCAACCCAGGCCGCCGGCGCCGCCCATGAATTGGGCACGCCGCTGGCGACCATGAGTGTGTTGCTCAAGGAGATGCGCCAGGATCACCATGACCCGGCGCTGCAAGAGGACCTCAGTGTGTTGCAGGATCAGGTCCAACTCTGCAAGGAAACCCTCCAATACCTGGTGCGTGCCGCCGAGGCCAATCGCCGACTGGCCATCGACATGCAAGACGTTACCGATTGGCTCGACGAGGCCCTTAACCGCTGGCACCTGATGCGCCCGGAAGCCAGTTATCGCTTCCAGCGCCTGGGCCAGGGTCCGGTGCCGCGCATGGCGCCGCCGCCGGACTTGACCCAGGCGCTGCTGAACCTGCTCAACAACGCCGCCGACGCCTGCCCCGAAGGCCTGGAAGTGGCGCTGGACTGGAACGCCTACGAGCTGACCATTTGCATTCGCGACCACGGCGCGGGTGTGCCGCTGGCGATTGCCGAGCAGATCGGCAAGCCGTTCTATACCACTAAGGGCAAAGGCTTCGGCCTGGGCCTGTTCTTGAGCAAAGCCAGCGTGACACGCGCCGGCGGCTCGGTGAAACTCTACCCCCATGAGGAAGGCGGCACGCTCACCGAGCTGCGCCTGCCCCATGCCGACCGAGGAGACGAAACATGAGTGACGAGATCCAAGTCGACGGCGAAGAGCTGCCGCACCTGTTGCTGGTAGATGACGACGCCACATTCACTCGCGTCATGGCCCGGGCCATGTCCCGTCGTGGCTTTCGGGTGAGTACCGCAGGTTCCGCCGAAGAGGGCCTGACCATCGCACAGGCCGACCTGCCGGACTACGCTGCCCTGGACCTGAAAATGGACGGTGACTCGGGCCTGGTGCTGCTGCCCAAGTTGCTGGAACTGGACCCGGAAATGCGCGTGGTGATCCTCACCGGCTATTCGAGCATCGCCACCGCCGTCGAAGCCATCAAGCGCGGCGCCTGCAACTACTTGTGCAAACCGGCGGACGCCGATGATGTACTGGCGGCGCTGTTATCCGAGCACGCCGACCTCGACACCCTGGTGCCGGAAAACCCCATGTCGGTGGATCGCCTGCAGTGGGAGCACATCCAGCGGGTACTGACGGAGCACGAAGGCAATATCTCCGCCACAGCCCGCGCCTTGGGCATGCACCGCCGCACCTTGCAGCGCAAATTGCAGAAACGTCCCGTGCGTCGCTGAACCTGCGCTGAACAAATGTTGTCCACCCTCGCGATAAATCGGGCCGTTGCACTATGATCGGCCCGAGTTCCTTTCTCTATTGAGCCTTAACCATGAATCAGAACGCTGAATATTCCGCGGTCAATGACGCAGTGCGCGGGCAGTTTTTCCGCCGTGTCTGGCAAATGACCACGCCATACTGGCGCAGTGAGGAGAAGGGCAAGGCCTGGACGCTGTTGATCGCCGTCATCGCGCTGTCGCTGTTCAGCGTGGCGATTTCGGTGTGGATCAACAGTTGGTACAAGGATTTCTACAACGCCCTGCAAGAGAAAAACAGCGCGGCGTTCTGGCAGTTGATCCTGTATTTCTGTGGCATCGCGGCGGTGGCGATCCTGGGTGCAGTGTACCGCTTGTACCTTACGCAGATGCTCACCATCCGCTGGCGGGCCTGGCTCACCGAGCAGCATTTCGCCCGTTGGCTCAATGACAAGAATTACTACCGCCTGGAGCAGGGCGGCTATACCGACAACCCGGACCAGCGCATTTCCGAAGACCTCAACAGCTTCACCACCAATACCTTGAGCCTGGGGTTGGGGCTGCTGCGTACCGTGGTCAGCCTGGTGTCGTTCTCGATCATCTTGTGGGGGGTGTCGGGCAGCATCGAAGTGTTTGGCTACACCATCCCCGGCTACATGTTCTGGTGCGCGCTGGTGTATGCGGCGGTGGGCAGTTGGCTGACGCATCTGATCGGCCGGCGCCTGATCGGCCTGAACAACAACCAGCAACGTTTCGAAGCCGACCTGCGTTTTTCCATGGTGCGGGTGCGTGAAAACGCCGAGAGCATTGCGCTGTACAACGGCGAGCCCAACGAGAACCGTCGCCTGAGCGGGCGTTTCGGCCTGGTCTGGCATAACTTCTGGGACATCATGCGAGTGTCCAAGCGCCTGACCTTCTTCACCTCCGGCTACGGCCAAATCGCGATCATCTTCCCATTCATCGTCGCCGCGCCGCGCTACTTCGCCGGCAAGATCCAACTGGGCGAGCTCATGCAGATCAACTCGGCGTTCGGCAATGTGCAGGAGAACTTCAGCTGGTTCATCAGCGCCTACTCCGACTTGGCCGCGTGGCGCGCCACCTGTGACCGTCTGCTGAGTTTCCGTCAGGCCATGAGTGACAACGAAGCGCGGGTGCCGGCCATCGACGTGCAAAACCAGGGCAGTGAATTGAAGGTCCACAACCTGGGGCTGGGCTTGAGCGATGGCCGCCATCTGCTTGGCAACGCCGACATGATCGTCGAGGCCGGCGAGCGAGTGATGCTCAGCGGCCGTTCCGGCAGTGGTAAATCCACTTTGCTGCGAGCGATGGGGCACCTGTGGCCCACCGGGCATGGCAGCATTGTGTTGCCAGCGGCGCGTTACCTGTTCCTCCCACAAAAGCCTTATCTACCGATTGGCAGCCTGCGGGAGGTGCTGAGTTATCCACAGCCCGGCGACATCTATCCCAACGAACGTTATGAGCAAGTGCTGGAAACTTGCCGCTTGCCGCACCTGATCGCGCGGCTGGACGAAAGCAACCACTGGCAACGCATGCTCTCGCCGGGCGAGCAACAACGCCTGGCCTTTGCCCGCGCCTTGCTTTATGCACCGCTCTGGTTGTACATGGACGAAGCCACGTCGGCGATGGACGAAGAAGATGAGGCGACGTTGTACCAGGCGCTGATCGAGCAGTTGCCCGGCCTGAGCATTGTCAGTGTCGGCCATCGAAGCAGTTTGAAACGTTTCCATCCACGACATGTACGTATCGAAAATGGCCAACTGGTGGAGCACACCGTGGTTGCTTGAACACCGTAAAACCTGTGGGAGCGGGCTTGCTCGCGAAAGCGGTAGGTCCGTTGAGATTGTGTGACTGACCCACCGCCATCGCGAGCAAGCTCGCTCCCACAAGGGTTTGGGATGAATCTGAGGCTGGTGTGCACAACCGATTCAATGGGAGAGCGAGCTTGCTCGCGATGATGACAACCCGGTCTATCTGCCAATCACAGATAATGGGGCCGCCGCGCCCCCGGTGATCGTACAACCACGTTGCGCTATGATGGTGCCATTCAGCCGCTTGCCGAGACACAGACACATGGAAAACCCGATCGACGTACCACGCCTTCCCCGCAAGCGCCGCAGCCTGGCGCAGGAGCTGGTGACGGTGCTGACCGAGCAGATTCGCGACGGCTTGCTCAAGCGCGGCGATAAATTGCCCACCGAGTCGGCGATCATGGAAGCCCATGGCGTCAGCCGCACCGTGGTGCGCGAGGCGATTTCTCGTTTGCAGGCGGCCGGCCAGGTGGAAACCCGCCATGGCATCGGCACCTTCGTGCTGGATACACCCAGCCCGAGCGGTTTTCGTATCGACCCGGCCACAGTGGTCACCTTGCGTGACGTTCTGGCGATCCTGGAGTTGCGCATCAGCCTGGAAGTGGAGTCTGCCGGGCTGGCAGCGCAGCGTCGCAGCGACGAGCAACTGGCCACCATGCGCGCCGCCCTCGACGCCTTGAGCGAAAGCGCCGCCCACGCCAGCGATGCGGTGGCCTCGGACTTCGCCTTCCACCTGGAAATCGCCCTGTCCACCGGCAACCGCTATTTCACCGACATCATGACTCACCTGGGTACCAGCATCATTCCGCGTACCCGGGTGAACTCCGCGCGCCTGGCCCACGATGACCAGCAGCGCTACATGAACCGCCTGAGCCGCGAGCACGAGGAGATCTACGACGCCATCGCCCGCCAGGACTCCGAGGCGGCCCGTGCGGCTATGCGTTTGCACCTGACCAACAGCCGCGAACGGCTGCGCCAGGCTCATGAAGAAGCGCAAGCGCAGGGCTAAGATGCTTCGCTGCCCTCTGTGGCGAGGGAGCTTGCTCCCGCTGGGCTGCGAAGCGGCCCCCTTTTTATGAGTGAGTGTTTCGCACTCAAGCGGGAGCAAGCTCCCTCGCCACAGGGGAGGGGTGTCCGGTTTTCTATCGGTGTGCCTGTCTGACCAATAGTAGGCGCCAGTCCTACGCGCTGATCCGCAACATTTGCGGCTCGGATATATCGTTGTCCCGGCCGCTCTCATAACTAACCTTGTAACGAAGCTCGACCAATTGGCCGGCGTAAGCTGTCAAGTCGGCATTGGTTAACGTCACTGTCACCCCCTTGCGTGGCGTACCTTCCTCGCCTTCGGTCAGAGATGTAAACGCGCCTACCGAAGTTGGAGGCGTCGAGCCGACGCCCACAGTCAGTTGGGCGTTCGAGTACGGGTGGAAAGCTGCATCCGGAATTTTCACGGTTAACGTCTTTGTCTTTGACAGGCTGAGCGTGACTTCCCCGCTGGCTGGAAAATCCTTGAGCGTCGGTTTCGCAAACGTCTTCGCCATGATGTCACTCCTTGTGAGGCGGCCCTGCTCGTTGCGGACGGGCGACTCACTTAAAGGTTGAAAAAAGGACTACAGCCGGGCATGGCACGGCCATGTCTGGGTTATGCCCCGTTGCCCTGACGACGCCTACTGGCAGAGTTGACAGTGGCGATGAGCGGTGCTGGTGCTCGGTCGGCAAGTTTCATCACTCTTCCAATTTCTCTCAGAGCCCCGATTTATAAGGCTTCGCAACAAATACCCCAGCCCCGGCACGCGACAAAAGACGAAATGCAGTTGACGTTCATATTTTAAGTTGTACGATGACCTACAACTTCTCGTGAAGCTGAACCATTTCTTACAACACAACATTTGCGTCCAGGGTGTTCGAATAATGAATCCACAAGAACTGAAGTCCATCCTCTCGTCTGGCCTGCTGTCGTTCCCGGTCACCGATTTCACTGCCCAAGGCGATTTCAATCGCGACAGCTATATCAAGCGCCTCGAGTGGCTGGCCCCGTATGGCGCCTCTGCATTGTTCGCAGCGGGCGGCACCGGTGAATTCTTCTCCCTGGCTGCCAGCGAGTACTCGCAAGTCATCAAGACCGCTGTCGATACCTGCGCTACCAGCGTGCCAATCCTTGCCGGTGTCGGCGGTGCCACCCGCCAGGCCATCGAATATGCTCAAGAAGCCGAGCGCCTGGGTGCCAAGGGCCTGTTGCTGCTGCCGCACTACCTGACCGAAGCCAGCCAGGACGGGGTTGCCGCCCACGTTGAAGCCGTGTGCAAATCGGTGAAGATCGGCGTCGTGGTCTACAACCGCAACGTTTGCCGCCTGAACGCCACCCTGCTGGAACAACTGGCCGAGCGCTGCCCGAACCTGATCGGTTACAAAGATGGCCTGGGCGATATCGAACTGATGGTGTCGATCCGTCGTCGCCTCGGCGACCGTTTCAGCTACCTGGGCGGCCTGCCGACCGCTGAAGTCTATGCCGCGGCCTACAAGGCCCTGGGCGTACCGGTCTACTCCTCGGCGGTGTTCAACTTCATCCCGAAAACCGCGATGGACTTCTACCACGCCATTGCCCGCGACGATCACGAGACCGTCGGCAAGATCATCGACGACTTCTTCCTGCCTTACCTGGACATCCGCAACCGCAAGGCCGGTTACGCCGTGAGCATCGTCAAGGCCGGCGCGAAGATCGTTGGCTATGACGCAGGTCCTGTGCGCACGCCATTGACCGACTTGCTGCCAGAAGAATACGAAGCACTGGCCGCGCTGATCGACAAGCAAGGCAAGCAGTAACAGACCCGGCAAGGCCGCTGAGCGATCAGCGGCTTTTTGCGTAAGGCTGTTTGTAACGACTTTATTTGAGGAGAAGCATCCGTGGCAGATGCAAAGCGTTTCGATAACTACATCAACGGTCAGTGGGTGGCCGGTGCCGACTATTGCACCAACATCAACCCGTCTGACTTGTCCGATGTCATCGGTGAATACGCCAAGGCTGACGCAGCGCAAGTCAACGCCGCCATCGAAGCCGCCCGCGCCGCTTTCCCGGCCTGGTCGACCTCGGGCATCCAGGCCCGTCACGACGCGCTGGACAAAGTCGGCAGCGAGATCCTCGCCCGCCGCGAAGAACTCGGCCAACTGCTGGCCCGGGAAGAGGGCAAGACCCTGCCTGAGGCCATCGGCGAAGTGACCCGCGCCGGTAATATTTTCAAATTCTTCGCTGGCGAGTGCCTGCGCCTGTCCGGCGATTACGTGCCGTCGGTGCGTCCGGGCGTCAATGTCGAAGTCACTCGTGAAGCCCTGGGTGTGGTCGGCCTGATCACCCCGTGGAACTTCCCGATCGCTATCCCTGCGTGGAAGATTGCCCCGGCCCTGGCCTACGGCAACTGCGTGGTGATCAAGCCCGCCGAGCTGGTGCCTGGCTGCGCCTGGGCTTTGGCCGAGATCATTTCCCGCGCTGGCTTCCCGGCCGGTGCGTTCAACCTGGTGATGGGCAGCGGCCGTGTGGTCGGTGAAGTCCTGGTCAACAGCCCGAAAGTCGACGGCATCAGCTTCACCGGTTCCGTGGGTGTGGGTCGCCAGATCGCGGTCAACTGCGTGGCGCGCCAGGCCAAGGTGCAACTGGAGATGGGCGGCAAGAACCCGCAGATCATCCTCGACGACGCCGACCTCAAGCAGGCCGTCGAACTGGCGGTGCAGAGCGCGTTCTACTCCACCGGCCAGCGTTGCACGGCTTCGAGCCGCCTGATCGTTACCGCGGGTATCCACGACAAGTTCGTCGCGGCCATGGCCGAGCGCATGCAGTCGATCAAGGTTGGCCATGCCTTGAAGGCTGGCACCGATATCGGCCCGGTCGTCTCCGAAGCCCAGCTCAACCAGGACTTGAAATACATCGACATCGGCCAGAGCGAAGGTGCGCGGCTGGTCAGCGGTGGCGGCGTGGTGACGTGTGACACCGAAGGTTACTTCCTGGCGCCGACGTTGTTTGCCGACAGTGAAGCTTCGATGCGCATCAGCCGCGAAGAAATCTTCGGCCCGGTGGCCAACGTCGTGCGCGTGGCTGACTACGAGGCGGCGCTGGCGATGGCCAACGACACCGAGTTCGGTTTGTCAGCCGGTATCGCGACCACCTCGTTGAAATATGCCAACCACTTCAAGCGCCACTCCCAAGCGGGCATGGTGATGGTCAACCTGCCGACTGCCGGCGTGGATTACCACGTGCCGTTCGGTGGGCGCAAAGGTTCGTCCTATGGTTCGCGCGAGCAAGGTCGCTATGCGCAAGAGTTCTACACCGTGGTGAAAACTTCTTACATCGGATCGTAAGTGCGGCACCGCCAGGGCAGGACATCCTGCCTTGGCGACACAATCTGCTGACCCGCATAAAAATAAATAGTGGGAGTACATTTACATGCAAGCGACCAAGCCGACTCACGTCCGCTATTTGATCCTGCTCATGCTGTTTCTGGTGACGACGATCAACTACGCTGACCGTGCCACCATCGCCATCGCAGGCTCCAGCCTGCAAAAAGACCTCGGCATCGACGCCGTTACCCTCGGTTATATCTTCTCCGCTTTCGGCTGGGCCTACGTGGCCGGGCAGATTCCTGGCGGCTGGCTGCTCGACCGTTTCGGGTCGAAAAAAATCTATGCCCTGAGCATTTTCACCTGGTCGCTGTTCACCGTGCTGCAAGGCTATGTCGGTGAATTCGGCATGTCCACGGCCGTGGTTGCGCTGTTCATGCTGCGCTTTCTGGTTGGGCTGGCCGAAGCGCCATCCTTCCCGGGCAACGCACGCATCGTCGCCGCCTGGTTTCCCACCGCAGAACGCGGCACCGCTTCGGCGATCTTCAACTCGGCGCAGTATTTCGCCACCGTGTTGTTCGCACCGCTGATGGGTTGGATCGTCTACCGCTTCGGCTGGCAGCACGTGTTCATCGTCATGGGCGTGATCGGCATCGTGTTCTCGCTGATCTGGCTGAAGGTGATCCATAGCCCGCGCCAGCACCCGATGATCAACGAAGCCGAGTTCAATCACATCGCCGCCAACGGCGCGATGGTCGATATGGACCAGGACAAGGGCAAGGAAAAGAAAGCCGACGGTCCGAAGTGGGATTACATCCGTCAACTGCTGACCAACCGTATGATGCTCGGTGTTTACCTGGGTCAATACTGCATCAACGGCATCACTTACTTCTTCCTGACCTGGTTCCCGGTGTACCTGGTGCAGGAACGCGGCATGACTATCCTCAAGGCCGGCTTCATCGCGTCCTTGCCGGCCATCTGCGGTTTCATCGGTGGTGTACTCGGCGGGGTCATTTCCGACTACCTGCTGCGCAAAGGCCACTCGCTGACCTTTGCCCGCAAGGCGCCGATCATCGCCGGCCTGCTGGTTTCCAGCAGCATCGTGGCGTGCAACTACGTGGACATCGAATGGATGGTGGTGGGCTTCATGGCCCTGGCCTTCTTCGGCAAAGGCGTGGGCGCGCTGGGTTGGGCCGTGGTGTCCGACACGTCGCCTAAACAGATCGCCGGTTTGAGCGGCGGCCTGTTCAACACCTTTGGTAACCTGGCATCGATCACCACGCCAATCGTCATCGGCTACATCATCAGCGCCACCGGTTCGTTCAAGTGGGCACTGGTGTTCGTGGGCTGCAACGCGTTGGTAGCAGTGTTCAGCTACCTGGTCATCGTTGGCCCGATCAAGCGTGTGGTACTCAAGGAACCTACGGCCAAGGATGCCGACATCTCCAGCCTGTCTGAAGCTAAATCCTGAAGGAGCGGCATCGATGCAACTGATTGAACATGCCGATTCGCCTCGTTACATCCGCCTGCATGAGCGGGACAACGTCGTGATCGTCGTCAATGACCAAGGCGTACCGGCCGGGACCGAGTTCCCGGACGGCTTGGTCACCGTGGACTTTGTACCGCAGAGCCACAAGGTCACCCTGGAAGATATTCCCGAGGGCGGCGAGGTGATTCGCTACGGCCAGGTCATTGGCTACGCGTTGCAGCCGATCCCCCGTGGCAGTTGGGTCAAGGAAGACCAGCTGCGCATGCCCACCGCGCCACCGTTGGACAGCCTGCCGCTGTCCACCGACGTGCCGGCGGCCGATGCGCCGCTGGAGGGTTACACCTTCGAAGGTTATCGCAACGCCGACGGTACCGTCGGTACGCGCAATATCCTCGGCATCACCACGACCGTGCAGTGCGTGACCGGGGTGCTGGATCACGCGGTCAAGCGCATCAAGGATGAGTTGCTGCCCAAGTACCCGAACGTCGATGACGTGGTGGCGCTGACCCATAGCTACGGCTGTGGCGTGGCGATCACCGCCACTGACGCCTACATCCCGATCCGCACCGTGCGCAACCTGGCGCGCAACCCGAACCTGGGTGGCGAAGCACTGGTGATCAGTCTGGGCTGCGAGAAATTGCAGGCCGGTCAGGTGATGCATGAAGGCGACAGCTCGGTGGACCTCAGCGAGCCTTGGCTGTATCGCTTGCAGGACTCCAGTCACGGTTTCACCGAAATGATCGAGCAGATCATGGAGCTGGCTGAGACTCGCCTGAAGAGACTCGACCAGCGCCGCCGCGAAACCGTGCCGGCCTCGGAACTGATCCTGGGCATGCAGTGCGGCGGCAGCGATGCGTTCTCCGGTATTACCGCCAACCCGGCCCTGGGCTATGCCTCGGACTTGCTGTTGCGTGCCGGGGCGACGGTGATGTTTTCCGAAGTCACCGAAGTGCGCGATGCCATCTACCTGTTGACCTCCCGGGCGCAAACCCAGGAAGTCGCCCAGGAGCTGGTGCGCGAAATGGACTGGTACGACCGGTACCTGGCCAAGGGCGAAGCGGATCGCAGCGCCAACACCACGCCGGGCAACAAGAAGGGCGGGTTGTCGAACATCGTCGAGAAATCCCTGGGGTCGATCGTCAAGTCCGGCAGCAGCGCGATCAATGGCGTGCTCGGCCCGGGCGAACGCTTCAAGCAGAAGGGCCTGATCTTCTGCGCCACGCCGGCCAGCGATTTCGTCTGCGGCACGCTGCAACTCGCGGCGGGGATGAACCTGCATGTGTTCACCACGGGTCGGGGCACGCCTTACGGCTTGGCGATGGCACCGGTGGTGAAGGTCTCGACCCGCACCGAACTGGCCCAGCGCTGGCCGGACCTGATCGACATCGACGCCGGCCGGATCGCCACCGGACGCGCCACCATCGAGGAGCTGGGTTGGGAGTTGTTCCACTACTACCTGGACGTGGCCAGCGGCAGGAAGCAGACCTGGGCGGAGCGGCACAAGCTGTTCAACGACATCACGCTGTTCAACCCGGCGCCGATTACTTGATCACTTGTTGATCGCCGAGAACCACTGTGGGAGCGGGCTTGCTCGCGAAGGCGGCAGTTCAGCTTGCATTGATGTTGGCTGAGCCGACGTCTTCGCGAGCAAGCTCGCTCCCACAAGGGGGCTGCGGTGGATATGGATTTTGTGTTCACCAAAGAACAAATGTGGGAGCGAGCCTGCTCGCGAAGACGCTTCACCAGACGCCAACGCCGTGGGTGGCTTATCATTAGCCACCTAACGACACCCCTTTCAAAGGTCCCCGGCATGCTGGCAATTTTCCTCGAAACCCTGAATATCACCGCGCCGGTGTTTGCCATGCTGTTTTTGGGGACGTTGCTCAAGCGCATCTACTGGATCAACGACAATTTCATCCACATCGCCTCGTCCCTGGTGTTCAACGTCACCATGCCGGCGCTGTTGTTCCTCGGCATCCTCCATGCCGACCTGCACGCGGCGTTGCAGCCCGACCTGCTGATCTATTTCTCCATCGCTACCCTGGTGAGCTTTGCGATGGCCTGGGGTTGGGCGATCTGGCGTTGCCCGCGCGAGGATCGCGGCATCTATACCCAAGGTGCGTTTCGCGGCAACAACGGCGTGATCGGCCTGGCGCTGGCGGCGAGCATGTACGGCGACTACGGGATTTCCTTGGGGGCGATACTCGCGGCGCTGGTGATCCTGTTCTACAACACCCTGTCGACCATCGTCCTGGCGGTATACAGCCCGGTGATCAAGTCCGATCCGTGGAGCATCTGCAAAAGCGTTATCAGCAATCCCCTGATCATCAGCGTGATCGTCGCCGCACCGTTTGCCTATTGGCAGATCGGCCTGCCGAACTGGTTCGAGACCTCGGCCAAATACCTCTCGCAAATGACCTTGCCCCTGGCGCTGATCTGCATCGGCGGCACGCTGTCCCTTGCAGCCTTGCGCAAGAGCGGCAAGATGGCCCTGAGTTCGAGCCTGGTGAAAATGGTCGGCCTGCCGCTGCTGACCACCCTCGGTGCCTGGCTCTGGGGTTTTCGCGGGGCCGAGTTGGGGATTCTGTTCCTGTACTTCGGCAGCCCCACCGCTGCGGCCAGCTTCGTCATGGCCCGGGCGGCCGAGGGTAACCATGAACTGGCGGCGGCGATCATCGTCATCACCACGTTGATGGCGGCGATTACCACTAATGTGGGGATTTTTGTGTTGCAGTGGGGTGGGTGGATCTAGGTTCGGGTTTGCGGTGTTCTTTCGATCCATTCGCGAGCAAGCCCGCTCCCATATTCGACCGCGTTCCCATGGAAGAACGCAGTCAATGTGGGAGCGGGCTTGCTCGCGAAGAGGCCTGACCTGTCACTGCAAGGCTCAGGCTTTTACTCAGGCTTCTGATAGCTATCGATCACTTCCTGCGCCGCCCGAAACGCATCGATCGCCGCCGGCACTCCGGCGTACACCGCGCAATGCAGCAGCGCCTCGCGAATCTCTTCCACCGTGCAACCGTTATTCAGCGCGCCGCGCACGTGGCCTTTGAGCTCCTGCGGGCATTTGAGCGCAGTGAGGGCGGCGAGGGTGATCAGGCTGCGGGTTTTCAACGGCAGGCCTTCGCGGCTCCAGACGCTGCCCCAGGCATGCTCGTTGACGAAGTCCTGCAAAGGTTGGGTGAATTCGGTAGCGTTGCCCAGGGCGCGGTCGACGAATGCGTCGCCCATGACCTGGCGACGCATGTCCAGGCCGGTCTTTGGAGTGTCGGTCACGGC
Source organism: Pseudomonas fluorescens Q2-87 (assembly GCF_000281895.1). Classification (NCBI taxonomy): domain Bacteria; kingdom Pseudomonadati; phylum Pseudomonadota; class Gammaproteobacteria; order Pseudomonadales; family Pseudomonadaceae; genus Pseudomonas; species Pseudomonas fluorescens. The sequence continues at coordinate 881,147 of NZ_CM001558.1, forward strand.
AAATCCCTCTTATGGTGTTGGCGGCGCCAGGCGCGCAAAGAGCTGAACAGCAAAAATACCAGCAAGGCCGGCAGCACATAGAACAGCATCAGCCGTTCCAGTTGGCCGGCCAACGGCATGCCGGTGGTAAACGACACCACGTGCAGCCCGTAGGCCAGGTACAGGCCGAGGAACAACAGGCCTTCGGCGCGGGTGACGCGGTAACCGGAGTAGAACACCGGCAAGCACAACACAGCCACGCCGAGCATCACCGGCAGGTCGAAATCCAGGGCGTTGGGCGAGACGGAAAGTGGCGTCGGCGCGGCGAGGGCCGTCACCCCCAGCACGCCCAGTAAGTTGAACAGGTTGCTACCAATGACGTTGCCCACCGCGATGTCCCGTTGGCCCCTCAGCGCGGCGATCAGCGAGGTGGCGAGTTCCGGCAGCGAGGTGCTGACGGCGACGATGGTCAGGCCGATGATGCGCTCCGAAAGCCCAAGGTCCGTCGCCACTTCCACCGCCGCGCCCAGCAGCAAGTGCCCGGCATAAATCAGCATCGCCAGGCCCAGCACGATCATCGACAGGCTCTTGGGCCAGGACACCTGCGCAACTGCGACACCCGCCGCGTGGGGACGTACCGAATGCCGCGATTGACGCAGCAACAGGCCCAGGTACACCGCCAGGGCCATCAACAGCAGCATGCCGTCGAGTCGGGTCAGTTCTTCGTTCCAGGCCAGCACGAACACCAGCAGGGCGGCGCCGATCATCAACGGGATGTCCAGGCGCACCAACTGGCGCGAGACGCGCAGCGGGATGATCAGTGCCGACAGGCCGAGGGTAACGAGGATATTGAAGATACTGCTGCCGATCACACTGCCCACGGCGATGTCGGCGTTCTGCGCCAGGGTCGCTTGCAGGCTGACGGCCATTTGTGGCGCGCTGCTGCCGAAGGCGACGACGGTCAGGCCGATGATCAATGGTCGCACTTGCAAGCGTGCTGCCAGGCCCACAGCGGTGCGCACCAACAACTCGGCACCGGCAATCAGCAACAGCAGGCCGCCGAGCAGTTCGATCAGGCTGAGCAGCGGTAGGGCGGTAAGTAGGGAAATGGCCGGGCTCCGTCTATCAATCGTCGAGGGCTTGCACGCGCACCCGTGCGGTGCCGCTGCGCAACATGCCCAGTTGCTCGGCGGCTTCGCGGGAAACGTCGATCAGGCGGCCGCGTGAGTATGGGCCCCGGTCGTTGATGCGCACCACCACGCTGTCATTGTTGCCCAGGTTGGTGATTTTCACCCGCGTGCCGAATGGCAGCTGGCGATGGGCGGCTGTCAGGCTGTGCTGGTCGAAACGCTCGCCGCTGGCGGTGCGCTTGCCGTGGTGCCTGGAGCCGTAATAGGAGGCGACGCCGGTCTGGTCGTAGCCGTGTGGATCGACCGTCCCGCTCTGGCTGGCGCAGCCGGCCAGCAGGAACAGCAGGGCGCAGGCGCCGAGGAGACGCTTCATTTGAAAGTTTCCAAATACAAGTGTGGGAGCGGGCTTGCTCGCGAAGGGGCCATCAAATTCAACATCAATGTTGCATCCGATGACGCCTTCGCGAGCAAGCCCGCTCCCACAGGGGAATGAGCCAGATTCAAAGACTGGCTCCATGTCCATCAGCCCTCGAGCTTGCTTTTAAGCAATTCGTTGACCTGTTGCGGGTTGGCCTTGCCCTTGGAGGCTTTCATGGCCTGGCCGACGAAGAAGCCGAACATCTTGCCGCGCTTGGCTTCGTCTGCCGCCCGGTACTGTTCGACCTGCTCGGCGTTGGCTGCGAGCATTTCATCGAGCACGGCGCTGATCGCACCCGTGTCGGTGACTTGCTTCAAGCCGCGCTTTTCGATGATCTCGTCGGCGCTGCCTTCACCATTGGCCATCGCTTCGAAGACCATTTTGGCGATCTTGCCGGAGATGGTGTTGTCCTTGATGCGCAGGAGCATGCCGCCCAATTGCTCGGCCGACACCGGCGACTCGTCGATCTCCAGGCCCTGCTTGTTCAGCAGGCTGCCCAATTCAACCATCACCCAGTTGGCCGCCAGCTTGGCGTCGCCGCCGATGCTTACGACTTTCTCGAAGTAATCGGCCTGCTCGCGGCTGGTGGCCAGGACGTTGGCGTCATAGCTCGACAGGCCGAACTGCGCTTGGAAACGCTCGCGTTTCTGCGGCGGTAGCTCCGGCAGGGTGGTGCGTACGTCGTCGAGGAACGAGTTTTCGATAACCACCGGCAACAGGTCCGGGTCGGGGAAGTAACGGTAGTCGTTGGCTTCTTCCTTGCTGCGCATCGGACGGGTCTCGTCCTTGTTCGGGTCGTACAGGCGGGTCTGCTGGATGACCTTGCCACCGTCCTCGATCAGTTCGATCTGGCGCTGGATCTCGCTGTTGATCGCTTTTTCGATGAAGCGGAACGAGTTGACGTTCTTGATCTCACAGCGGGTGCCGAACTCAACCTGGCCCTTGGGCCGGATCGACACGTTGCAGTCGCAGCGCAGCGAGCCTTCGGCCATGTTGCCGTCGCAGATGCCCAGGTAACGCACCAACGCATGGATCGCCTTGACGTAGGCCACGGCTTCCTTGGCGCTGCGCATGTCCGGTTCAGAGACGATTTCCAGCAGCGGCGTGCCAGCGCGGTTCAGGTCGATGCCGGTGGCGCCGTTGAATTCTTCGTGCAGGCTCTTGCCGGCGTCTTCTTCCAGGTGCGCACGGGTAATGCCGACGCGCTTGACCGTGCCGTCTTCCAGGGCGATGTCCAAGTGGCCCTTGCCGACGATCGGCAGTTCCATCTGGCTGATCTGGTAGCCCTTGGGCAGGTCCGGGTAGAAGTAGTTCTTGCGGGCGAACACGTTGTGCTGGCCGATCTCGGCGTCGATCGCCAGGCCGAACATCACCGCCATGCGCACCGCTTCGGCGTTGAGCACCGGCAGCACGCCTGGCATGCCCAGGTCTACCAGGCTGGCCTGGGTGTTCGGCTCGGAGCCGAACGTGGTGGAGCTACCGGAAAATATTTTCGACCGGGTGGTGAGCTGGGTGTGAATCTCCAGCCCGATCACGACTTCCCATTGCATGTGTTTCTCCTCAGAAGCCGGTTGGGGTGCGGGTATGCCAGTCAGTGTTCTGCTGGTACTGGTGCGCCACATTGAGCAGGCGGCCTTCCTGGAAGTACGGCGCGAGCAGCTGTACGCCCACCGGCAGGCCGTCGACGAAACCGGCCGGCATGGACAGCCCCGGCAAACCGGCGAGGTTGGCGGTGATGGTGTAGACGTCTTCCAGGTACGCAGCGACCGGATCGCTGTTCTTGGCGCCGAGTTTCCACGCCGGATTCGGCGTGGTCGGGCCGAGGATGATGTCGACTTCGTTGAAGGCAGCCATGAAGTCGTTTTTCACCAGGCGACGGATTTTCTGCGCCTTGAGGTAGTAGGCATCGTAGTAGCCGGCGGACAGCGCGTAGGCACCGACCATGATCCGGCGCTGCACTTCGGCGCCGAAGCCTTCGCCACGGGAGCGCTTGTACAGGTCGATCAGGTTTTCCGGGTTCTCGCAGCGATGGCCGAAACGCACGCCGTCGAAACGCGACAGGTTGGAAGATGCTTCGGCCGGGGCGATCACGTAGTACGCAGGAATTGCGTGCTGCATGTTCGGCAGGCTGATTTCCTTGACCACCGCACCGAGCTTTTCCAATTCCTTGATGCTGTTGTGGATCAGGTCGGCGATACGCGGGTCGAGACCGGCACCGAAATATTCCTTCGGCACGCCGATGCGCAGGCCTTGCAGCGAACCGTTGAGGCTGGCGCTGTAGTCCGGCACCGGTTCATCGATGCTGGTGGAGTCGTTCGGGTCGAAGCCGGCCATGCCTTGCAGCAGGAGCGCGCAGTCTTCGGCGGTGCGGGCCAGCGGGCCGCCCTGGTCGAGGCTGGAGGCGTAGGCGATCATGCCCCAGCGCGAGACGCGACCGTAGGTCGGCTTCAAACCGGTGAGGTTGGTGAACGCCGCCGGCTGGCGAATCGAGCCGCCGGTGTCGGTGGCGGTGGCGGCTGGCAGCAGGCGCGCGGCCACGGCGGCAGCGGAACCGCCGGACGAGCCGCCCGGTACGTGCTCCAGGTTCCACGGGTTTTTCACTGCGCCGTAGTAGCTCGACTCGTTGGCCGAGCCCATGGCGAATTCGTCCATGTTGGTCTTGCCCAGGGTCACGGCACCGGCGGCGGCCAGCTTGGCAACCACGGTGGCGTCGTACGGGGCCTTGAAGTTGTCGAGCATCTTCGAGCCGCAACTGGTGCGGATGCCCTGGGTGCAGAACAGATCCTTGTGGGCGATCGGTGCGCCGAGCAGGGCGCCGCTCTCACCGTTGGCGCGCCGGGCGTCGGCGGCCTTGGCCTGGCTCAGGGCCAGCTCCGGGGTGAGGCTGATGAAACTGTTGAGCTGCGGATCGAGCTGGGCGATGCGCGCCAGCAGGACCTGGGTCAGCTCTTCGGAAGAAAACTTTTTATCGGCGAGTCCGCGGGCGATCTCGGCCAGGGTCATGTGATGCATGAGAGGCTCTTTCCCTTTAGTCGATGACTTTCGGAACCAGGTACAGGCCGTTTTCGACCGCTGGTGCGATGGACTGGTAGGCCTCGCGGTGATTGGATTCGGTCACGATGTCGGCGCGCAGGCGCTGGCTGGCTTCCAGTGGGTGGGCCAGAGGCTCGATACCGTCGGTATCGACCGCCTGCATCTCGTCGACCAGCCCCAGAATGCTGTTCAGGGCAGAAGTGATGTGTGGAAGATCGGCTTCATTGAGGCCCAGACAGGCCAGATGAGCGATTTTTTCCACGTCGGAGCGTTCAAGCGCCATGGGATTCTCCAGTGGAAAACAAAACGGACGTAGTCTGTCCGTGTGTTAGATTGTCGGAACACTACCGCAGTTCTACGGTCTTTTGGCCGCGATTGTAGGGTTTGGTGCGCAGAAAAGCGGTCAATTTAACATATTGGCGCCTTGCCCAAAATCCCTGTCGTTGTTAGAGTTTGCCGCACTTTTTTACCCACGCGTTGCCTAGGGTCCCTTTCCCATGTTCAAGAAACTGCGTGGCATGTTTTCCAGCGATCTTTCCATTGACCTGGGCACTGCCAACACCCTTATTTACGTGCGCGAGCGCGGTATCGTCCTGAATGAACCCTCGGTCGTGGCCATCCGCACCCACGGTAACCAGAAAAGTGTCGTGGCTGTCGGTACGGAAGCCAAGCGCATGCTGGGCCGTACACCGGGCAACATCGCGGCCATTCGTCCCATGAAGGACGGCGTGATCGCCGACTTCAGCGTCTGCGAAAAGATGCTGCAGTACTTCATCAACAAGGTTCACGAAAACAGCTTCCTGCAGCCCAGCCCTCGCGTGCTGATCTGCGTGCCATGCAAATCCACCCAGGTGGAGCGTCGCGCCATCCGTGAATCGGCCCTCGGTGCCGGTGCCCGCGAAGTATTCCTGATCGAAGAGCCAATGGCAGCTGCCATCGGTGCCGGCCTGCCGGTGGAAGAAGCCCGCGGCTCGATGGTTGTCGATATCGGCGGTGGTACCACCGAAATCGCACTGATCTCCCTCAACGGTGTGGTCTATGCCGAATCCGTACGTGTGGGCGGCGACCGTTTCGACGAAGCGATCATTACCTACGTGCGTCGCAACTACGGCAGCCTGATCGGCGAATCCACCGCCGAACGCATCAAGCAGGAAATCGGCACTGCCTACCCGGGCGGTGAAGTGCGCGAAGTCGACGTCCGCGGCCGCAACCTGGCCGAAGGCGTTCCACGTGCCTTCACCCTCAATTCCAACGAAGTGCTCGAAGCGCTGCAAGAGTCGCTGGCGACCATCGTGCAAGCGGTCAAGAGCGCCCTGGAGCAGTCGCCGCCGGAGTTGGCCTCGGACATCGCTGAGCGCGGCCTGGTGCTGACCGGTGGTGGCGCGCTGCTGCGTGACCTCGACAAGCTGCTGGCCCAGGAAACCGGCCTGCCGGTGATCGTGGCCGAAGACCCGTTGACCTGCGTTGCTCGCGGCGGTGGCCGTGCATTGGAAATGATGGACAAGCACACCATGGACCTGCTCTCCAGCGAATAAGTCTTGCTGGATGGTCTATGTTGTTCGCTCCCGGGCAGCACTTTGCAGTGCTGCCCGTTGGCGTTTATCTTCTGTCATTCGTATCCAGGCCGGTTTGATGCCGTATGAATAAAGAGAACATTTGCCTGGGAGGAGCGGCCTATTAAACCGCTTTTCGCCAAAGGCCCCTCATTGGGTGTGCGCCTGCTGGTGCTGGCCGTGCTATCGGTTGCGCTGATGGTGGTCGATGCCCGTTTTACGCTGCTCAAGCCTGTGCGCAGCCAGATGTCGCTGGTGTTAATGGAATCCTATTGGATCACCGACCTGCCCCAGCGTTTGTGGCAAGGTGTGGCCAGTCAGTTTGGCAGCCGGACCGAACTGGTCGCCGAAAACGAAAAACTCAAGACCGAAAACCTGCTGTTGCAGGGGCGCATGCAGAAGCTGGCGGCCCTCACCGAGCAGAACGTACGGCTGCGCGAGTTGCTCAACTCTTCTGCGCTGGTCAACGAAAAGGTCGAAGTGGCCGAATTGATCGGCATGGACCCCAATCCGTTTACCCATCGCATCCTCATCAACAAGGGTGAGCGCGACGGCGTCGTCCTCGGCCAGCCGGTGCTCGATGCCCGGGGCCTGATGGGCCAGGTCGTGGAGTTGATGCCGTACACGTCCCGCGTGCTGTTGCTGACCGATACCACCCATAGCATCCCGGTGCAGGTCAATCGCAACGGCCTGCGCGCCATTGCCAGCGGCACCGGCAACCCGGAACGCCTGGAATTGCGGCACGTAGCCGATACCGCTGACATCAAGGAAGGCGACCTGCTGGTCAGCTCCGGCCTCGGTCAGCGCTTCCCGGCCGGTTATCCGGTGGCGACGGTCAAGGAAGTCATCCATGATTCCGGCCAGCCTTTTGCCATCGTGCGTGCGGTGCCGACGGCCGCGCTGAATCGCAGCCGCTACCTGCTGTTGGTGTTCAGCGACAATCGCACGCCGGAAGAACGCGCCAACGACGCCGCCGTAGCCCAGGAAGCACAGGACCGCCAGGGCGGCGAGCCAGCTGCTTCCGGCACACCGGCGCCAGTGCCCGCCATCGTGCCGAAACCGGCAGCCCCTGCACCGGCCGCGACGGCCCCGGCAACGACACCGACTGCCGCACCCACTGCACCTACACCGGCCAGGCCTTCCGGTCATGCGCCGGCTGTCGCGCCCGCTGTACCCGCCACGACATCCACCCGGCCTTCGGCACACGCGCCAGCGGCCCAGCCCGCCAAGCCCGCAGCCAAGCCGCCCGTCTCCACGCCGGCTGCCGCGCCGGCCTCCAGGGGAGCACGAGAAGAATGAGCAGTACCCAATCCGGTAACGGCTGGATGGTCTGGCTGACCTTCGCCATCGGCCTGCTGCTCAGCGTTTCGCCGCTGCCGCAGTTCATGGAGATCCTGCGCCCGCTGTGGCTGGCCTTGTTGCTCGCATTTTGGGCGTTGGCCCTGCCGCACAAGGTCGGCATGGTCACCGCCTGGTGTCTGGGCCTGGCCGAAGACGTGCTCTACGGCACGCTGCTGGGGCAGAACGCGTTGATCCTGACGCTGATCACCTTCCTGGTGCTGTCGTTGCAGCAGCGCCTGCGCATGTTCCCCATGTGGCAGCAATGCCTGGTCATCCTGGTGATTTTCGGCCTGGCGCAACTGGTACAGCTGTGGCTCAGCGCGCTGACCGGCAATCGCCAGCCGACCCTGGCGCTGGTCTTGCCAGCCCTGGTCAGTGCTTTGCTCTGGCCCTGGATCAGCTTCGGCCTACGGGGCTTGCGCCTGCGTTTCAAAATCAACTGATTTGGTCAGGCATTGGCCCGCACCTTGAGAGGGAGATGTCTTGATGAAACCGCTTTACCTCGCCTCAGGCTCGCCGCGTCGCCGTGAGCTGCTCACGCAGATCGGCGTAGCCTTTACCGCCATCAGCGCGGACATCGACGAAACTCCCCTGAAAGATGAAACCCCATCGGCCTATGTCGAGCGCTTGGCGCGCGGCAAGGCCGAGGCTGGGCAACGCTCCTTGCAAGAAGACGGCGTGGACGGCTGCGTATTGGGCGCTGACACGGCGGTGGTGCTGGATGGGCGGATCCTGGGCAAACCCCTGGACCAGGCCGACTCCTTGTCGATGCTCCTGCGCCTGTCCGGTCGCGAGCATGAAGTGTTGACTGCCATTGCCGTACTGGACGGGCAGCGTTGCGAATCCCATGTGGTCCGCAGTCGGGTGCGCTTTCGGGCCATCACCGAGCGGGAAGCGGCGGCCTACTGGGCCAGCGGCGAACCCCGGGACAAGGCCGGCGGCTACGGCATCCAGGGGTTGGGGGCAGTGTTCGTCGCCGGGCTGGAAGGCAGTTATTCAGCCGTGGTCGGCCTGCCACTGTGCGAAACCTGCGAGTTGTTGGGCCATTTCGGCATACCCTGTTGGCAAACCTTGAACGCGCGCTGAGCGCCGTCTGACTGATGCGGCCATAATCGTGAATATGCCTGAACGAGACCCTGCCATGAGTGAAGAGATCCTGATCAACATCACGCCGATGGAATCGCGCGTGGCGGTGGTTGAAAACGGTGTGCTGCAAGAGGTTCACGTCGAGCGCACGCAAAAGCGTGGCATTGTCGGCAATATCTACAAAGGCAAGGTGGTGCGGGTGTTGCCGGGCATGCAGGCGGCTTTCGTCGACATCGGCCTGGACCGCGCGGCATTCATCCACGCGTCGGAAATCTCCATGCGCGAAGGCCCGGCAGTGGAGAGCATCAGCGCGCTGGTGCACGAAGGCCAGAGCCTGGTGGTGCAGGTCACCAAGGATCCGATTGGCTCCAAGGGCGCGCGGCTGACCACGCAATTGTCGATTCCGTCGCGCTACCTGGTGTACATGCCGCGTACCGCACATGTCGGCATTTCGCTGAAGATCGAAGACGAAGGCGAACGTGAACGTCTCAAGCAGGTCGTCAGCGACTGCGTGGAAAAAGAAGGCATCAAGGAAGCCGGTGGGTTCATCCTGCGCACTGCCGCCGAAGGGGCCGGGGCCGATGAAATCCTCATGGATATCCGCTACCTGCGCAGGCTCTGGGATCAGATCGCCGCGCAGATCAAGACCATCGCCACGCCCAGCGTGATCTACGAAGACCTGGGCCTGGCGCTGCGCACGCTGCGGGATCTGGTCAGCCCCAAGATCGAGAAGATCCGCATCGATTCCCGGGAAACCTTCCAGAAGACCACGCAGTTCGTGGCCGAGCTGATGCCGGAAATCGCCGACCGCCTCGAACATTACCCGGGCGAACGGCCGATTTTCGACCTCTACGGCGTCGAGGACGAAATCCAGAAAGCCCTGGAACGCAAGGTGCCGCTCAAGTCCGGCGGTTACCTGGTGGTCGATCCGGCCGAAGCCATGAGCACCATCGACGTTAACACCGGGGCGTTTGTCGGCCATCGCAACCTGGAAGAAACCATCTTCAAGACCAACCTGGAAGCGGCGACCGCCATTGCCCGCCAACTGCGCCTGCGCAACCTGGGTGGGATCATCATCATCGACTTCATCGACATGGAGGATGAAGAACATCAGCGCCAGGTGCTGCGCACCCTGGAGAAGCAGCTCGAGCGCGACCACGCCAAGACCAACATCATCGGCATTACCGAGTTGGGCCTGGTGCAGATGACCCGCAAGCGCACCCGCGAGAGCCTCGAGCAGGTGCTGTGCGAGCCCTGCAGCAGTTGCCAGGGGCGGGGCAAGCTGAAGACCCCGGAAACCGTGTGTTACGAAATCTTCCGGGAAATCCTCCGGGAAGCGCGCGCCTACCAAGCCACCGGTTATAGAGTGTTGGCGAACCAGAAAGTGGTGGATCGGCTGCTCGATGAGGAGTCCGGCAACGTCGCGGAGCTGGAAGCCTTTATCGGCCGCACGATTCGCTTCCAGGTAGAAACCATGTATTCGCAGGAACAATATGACGTGGTGTTGCTCTGAAGGGCCTGGGAAGCGGCGGGGCCGCTGATTTGATTATCTTTGCCAGGGGAGCCCAGTGACATGGAGCGTCTGACACGCATTTTGGCTGTGCTGACCCGCTGGGGGCTGAGCCTGTGCGCGCTGCTGCTGGTGTTGCTGGCGTTGTATGTCAGTCTCGGACGCGAGTTGGTTCCACTGGTGGCCGAGTATCGCGCCGAGGTCGAGACACGAGCCGGCGCAGCCTTGGGCATGCCCGTGCACATCGGCGGTCTCGACGGGAGCTGGAGCGCCCTGGCACCGGTACTGGCGGCGCGCGACGTGGTAGTGGGCGAAGGGGCCAATGCCTTGCACCTGGACCAGGTTCGCGCGGTGCCTGACCTCTGGGCCAGCTTGCTGGCGCGCCAGGTGCGCATCGCCAATTTGGAAGTCAGCGGCCTGAAGATCAGTCTCAAGGAGGGCGCGGATGGTAAATGGGTCCTGGAAGGTTTGCCGGTGCAGGACGACCGTCCCTTCGATCCGCAGCAACTGTTCGATCGCATGCAAGTGGTGTCCAGGCTGTCGGTGCTCGATAGCCAAGTGACCTTGCAGCCCCTCGAACAACCGCCGCTGACCCTCACCTATGTTGGCTTGAGCCTGCGCACCGGCGCTACCCGCCAGCGCCTGGACGCACGCCTGACCCTGCCCGACGGCCAACCCGTGGCGATCAACCTGCGCACCCGCATTCGCGCCAGCGACTGGAAAAATGGCGAGGCCGATGCCTATCTGAGCCTGCCGCAAAGCGACTGGGCGAAATGGCTGCCGAAACGCCTGACTCAACAATGGAATCCTTCCCGGATCAAGGCCGGCGGCGAGCTGTGGCTGAGTTGGGGCGAAGGCACGGTGCAAAGCGCGGCCGTGCGGTTGAACGCGCCGCAGCTCCAAGGCGCGTACGCCGAGCGCAAACCGGTAGACATCCACAATCTGGCCCTCAACGGCTATTTCCAGCGCAGCAGCCAAGGCTTCACCGCGACCCTCGACTCCCTCGCGATGAACCTGGGCGAGACCCGTTGGGAATCGCGTCTGCAATTGCAACAGAGCAACGCCACGGACAAGGCCGAAGAGCGCTGGCACCTGGAGGCCGACCGCCTCGACCTGACCCCGCTCACCCCGCTGCTCAATGCCCTGGCGCCGCTGCCCGAGGGACTGACGACGACCATCGACCGCCTGAAGGTGACCGGTGGCCTGCGCAACGTGCTGGTGGATTACCGGCCGCAGAACACCGGGGACCAGAAAGTCAGTTTCGCCACCAACCTGGACACCGTGGGCTTTGACGCCTATCACGGCGCTCCGGCTGCCCGTAACGTATCCGGGAGCCTGAGCGGCGACCTCGGCGGCGGCGAGCTGCGCATGGACAGCAAGGATTTTTCCCTGCACCTGGACCCGATCTTCGCCAAACCGTGGCAGTACCAGCAAGCCAACGCCCGGCTGACCTGGAAGCTGGACAAGCAAAGTTTCACCTTGATCGCGCCGTACCTGAAGGTGCTGGGCGAGGAGGGCCGGATTGCCGGTGACTTCCTGATTCGCCTGCATCTGGACCACAGCCAGGAAGACTACATGGACCTGCGGGTCGGCCTGGTAGACGGCGACGGGCGCTACACCGGCAAATACCTGCCGGCGGTCCTCAGCCCGGCGCTGGACGAGTGGTTGCGCACGGCAATCGTCAAGGGCGCGGTAGACCAAGGTTTTTTCCAATACCAGGGCTCGCTCAACCACGGTGCCGAGGATGCGGCGCGCAGCATCAGCCTGTTCTTCAAGGTGCATGACGCTGAACTGGCGTTCCAGCCGGGCTGGCCTTCGGTCAGCAAGGTCAGCGGTGACGTTTTCGTCGAAGACAGCGGCGTGCGCATCTTTGCCAGCCAAGGGCAATTGCTCGATACCCAGGTCAAGGATGTGTCGGTGAACATCCCCCACGTACCCAGCGGACAGAGCTCGCACCTGCTGTTGGACGGTGGCTTCAGCGGAGGACTGGGCGACGGCCTGAAGATTCTCCAGACGGCACCGATCGGCACGGCCGAGACGTTCGCCGGTTGGGAAGGCGAGGGCGATCTGCAAGGCAGCCTGAAGCTCGACATCCCGCTGGTCAAAGGCGAACAACCGAAGATCCTGGTGGACTTCGCCGTCGACAAGGCCCGGCTCAAACTCAGCGAACCGGCGCTGGAACTGACCCAGCTCAAAGGCGATTTGCGTTTCGACAGCAGCAAGGGGCTCAGCGGCAAGGGCATCAGCGCCCGGGCATTCGACCGACCCGTGACCGCACAGATTTTTGCTGAGGGCCGCGCCGGAGCGCTTAACACACGGGTCACGGCTTCAGGGCAGGTGGAGATCAAGAAACTCACCAGTTGGCTGAACGTCACGCAGCCGTTGCCGGTTTCCGGGGTGGTGCCTTACCAGCTTCAAGTGGTCCTCAATGGCGCCGACAGCCAGTTGTCGGTGAATTCCAACCTCAAGGGCGTTGCCGTTGACCTGCCCGCGCCGTTCGGCATGGCGGCCGATGTCGGTCGCGACACAACGTTGCGCATGACCCTGCAAGGGCCGGAGCGACGCTTTTGGGTCAATTATGGCGACCTGGCCAATTTCACTTACGCCGCGCCGAGTGAAAACATTGCCGATGGACGTGGCGAATTGTTGCTGGGCATCGGCGATGCGGTCCTGCCTGGGGCCAAGGGCCTGCGCTTGCGCGGTACGCTCTCGGAACTGGACGTCAGACCCTGGCAGGACCTGGTGAACAAGTATGCCGGCCAAGACCCGGGCGGCAGTGCCAAGCAGTTGCTCAACAGTGTCGATTTGACCATTGGCAAGCTCACCGCCATGGGCACGACCCTGGACCAGGCGTCGGTGCAACTTGATCGCAAGCCGGACGCCTGGGGCATGCGGCTCGACAGCCAGCAAGCCAAGGGCAGCGTCAGCCTGCCAGACGCCAAGGCTGCGCCGATCGGCATCAAGCTCGACTATGTTCGCCTGCCAGCTGCGGATCCTACGGTCCAGGCGGATGAGAATGCGCCGGACCCGCTGGCATCGGTCGATCCCGGTAAGATCCCGGCCATGGATATCGCCATTGACCAGTTGTTCCAGGGACCCGATCTCATCGGTGCGTGGTCGTTGAAAGTACGACCCACGGCCAAGGGCATTACGCTGAACAATCTGGACATGGGCCTCAAGGGCATGGTGTTGAACGGCAGCGGCGGCTGGGAAGGTACGCCCGGGTCCACCAACAGTTGGTACAAGGGGCGCATCAGCGGCAAGAACCTCGCCGATGTGCTCAAGGGCTGGGGGTTTGCGCCAAGCGTGACCAGCCAGGAATTCCGCCTGGATGTCGATGGGCGCTGGCCCGGTTCGCCGGCCTGGGTCGCCACCAAACGATTCTCAGGTAGCCTCGATGCCTCGCTGAGCAAGGGGCAGTTCGTCGAAGTCGAAGGCAGCGCCCAGGCGTTGCGGGTGTTCGGCCTGCTGAACTTCAACTCCATCGGCCGACGCCTGCGCCTGGATTTCTCCGATTTGTTCGGCAAGGGCCTGAGCTACGATCGGGTCAAGGGGTTGCTGGTGGCGAGCGAAGGGGTGTACGTGACCCGTGAACCGATTACCCTGACAGGGCCGTCGAGCAACCTGGAACTCAACGGAACGCTGGACATGGTGGCCGACCGGGTTGACGCCAAGCTGCTGGTGACATTACCGGTGACCAACAACCTGCCCATCGCCGCGTTGATCGTTGGTGCACCGGCGGTGGGTGGGGCACTGTTCCTGATCGATAAACTGATCGGCGACCGCGTGGCGCGCTTTGCCAGCGTAAAATATGACGTCAAGGGGCCATGGAAGGAGCCGAAGATCACCTTCGACAAGCCGTTCTGAAGGCTGGCGCCAGTCCCCCCGTGGGAGCGGGCTTGCTCGCGAATGCGTCAGCACATTCAGCACTTATGTGACAGACACACTGCCTTCGCGAGCAAGCCCGCTCCCACAGGGGCAGATGAAGCAAAAAGTGAGGGAAGCACCATGCCACTCGCAGTGATTCAAATGGTCAGCCAGAGCGACGTGCTCGCCAACCTGGCCCGTGCCCGCGTGCTGCTGGAACAGGCGGCGGCTGGCGGCGCGCGGTTGGCGGTGTTGCCTGAAAATTTTGCCGCCATGGGGCGGCGGGACATCGCCGACATCGGTCGCGCCGAAGCCTTTGGTCAGGGACCGATCCTGCCCTGGTTGAAACAGGCCGCCCGCGACCTCAACTTATGGATTGTGGCCGGCACGCTGCCGCTGCCGCCGGTGGAGCGACCCGAAGCCAAGGTCCACGCCTGTTCGTTGTTGATCGACGATCGAGGCCAAGTCGTGGCGCGCTATGACAAGCTGCACCTGTTCGACGTAGACGTGGCGGACAATCGCGGGCGCTATCGCGAGTCTGATGACTATGCTTATGGCGGCAATGTGGTGGTCGCCGACACCCCGGTAGGAAAGGTTGGCCTGACGGTCTGCTATGACTTGCGTTTCCCGGAGCTGTACAGCGAACTGCGGGCGGCCGGGGCCGAGTTGATCACGGCGCCCTCGGCGTTTACGGCGGTCACCGGCGCGGCGCATTGGGACGTGCTGATTCGCGCCCGGGCCATCGAAACCCAGTGTTATGTGCTGGCGGCGGCCCAAGGTGGGTTGCATCCGGGGCCACGGGAAACCTTTGGCCATGCCGCGATTGTCGACCCCTGGGGCCGCGTGCTGGCGCAACAGGATCAAGGCGAGGCTGTGCTGGTGGCCGAGCGCGACAGCAGCGAACAAGCGTCCATCCGGGCGCGCATGCCGGTGGCCAGCCATCGGCGCTTTTTCTCGCAGGGCGCTCGACAGCGGCCTGTCCAAGACGACGAATTCAAGGCGTAAAACATATGAGCGGGTTGTTGTCCTCAGTCAGTGAACACCTTCTTGCCCCCGGCGGCGTCACCCTGGAAAGCCTGCAAGGCGTACTGGGCGACCTGGCCGGTCCGGGCATCGACGCTGCCGACCTGTATTTCCAGGGGCAGATTTCCGAGTCCTGGTCGCTGGAAGACGGCATCGTCAAGGAAGGCAGTTTCAACCTCGACCAAGGTGTGGGCGTACGGGCCCAGTCCGGTGAAAAGACCGGTTTTGCCTATAGCAACGCCATCACTCTCGAAGCCTTGGGCGCTGCTGCCCGTGCGGCCCGCTCGATCTCCCGGGCCGGGCAGAACGGCACGGTCCAGGCCTTCAGCAGCCAGGACGTGGCGCAGTTGTACGCGCCGGATAACCCCCTGGAAGTCATGAGCCGCGCGGAAAAGGTCGAATTGCTCAAGCGCATCGACGTCGCCACCCGTGCCCTCGACCCCCGTATCCAGCAAGTCTCGGTGAGCATGGCCGGGGTCTGGGAGCGCATCCTGGTGGCGTCCACCGATGGCGGCCTGGCGGCGGACGTGCGACCGTTGGTGCGATTCAACGTCAGCGTGATCGTCGAACAGAATGGCCGTCGCGAACGTGGCGGCCATGGTGGCGGTGGACGCACCGATTACCGCTATTTCCTCACTGAAGACCGCGCCATGGGCTACGCCCGCGAAGCGCTGCGCCAGGCGCTGGTCAACCTCGAAGCTATCCCGGCCCCGGCGGGTACGCTGCCGGTGGTGCTGGGCTCCGGCTGGTCCGGTGTACTCCTGCATGAAGCGGTGGGCCATGGCCTGGAAGGAGACTTCAACCGCAAGGGCAGTTCGGCCTACAGCGGACGCATGGGCGAAATGGTCGCCTCGAAACTCTGCACCATCGTCGATGACGGCACCCTGGCCGGGCGCCGCGGCTCCTTGAGCGTCGACGACGAGGGCACTCCAACCGAATGCACCACGCTGATCGAGAACGGCGTGCTCAAGGGCTACATGCAGGACAAGCTCAACGCCCGGCTGATGGGCGTGGCCCGTACCGGCAATGGCCGCCGCGAATCCTACGCGCACCTGCCGATGCCGCGCATGACCAACACCTACATGCTGGGTGGCCAGAGCGACCCTGCGGAAATCATCGCTTCGGTGAAAAGGGGCATCTATTGCGCCAACCTCGGCGGTGGCCAAGTGGACATCACCAGCGGCAAATTCGTCTTCTCCACCAGCGAGGCCTACCTGATCGAAGACGGCAAGATCACCGCCCCGGTCAAGGGCGCGACCCTGATCGGCAACGGACCGGAGGCGATGAGCAAGGTATCGATGGTCGGCAACGATTTGAGTTTGGACAGCGGCGTAGGGACGTGTGGCAAGGACGGGCAATCGGTGCCGGTGGGTGTCGGCCAGCCGACCTTGAAGATCGACGCGATTACCGTGGGTGGCACGGGCGCGTGAAAATATTCAGGGGCCCCGTGGCGAGGGAGCTTGCTCCCGCTGGGCTACGCAGTAGCCCCAATGCGGTCGCTGCGCAACCGAGCGGGAGCAAGCTCCCTCGCCACGGTCATTGCTACCCTGGCAAGGGAGTGATGAGCCAGTGAACGATCAGCGCAGGCCGCGTTGGGTTTCGTCCAGCTCACGGATGTACTTGAAGATTTTACGGCTCGAGGCCGGCGGCTTGTTCTGCGCCACTTCGTGCTGGGCCTGACGGATCAGGGAGCGCAATTGCTGGCGATCGGCCTCCGGGTAGTCGATGACGAATTTTTCCAGGGTGCCGTCATCGCCTGCGATCAAGCGATCGCGCCAGCGTTCCAGGTTGTGGAAACGTTCGTTGTACTGCCGGGTGGAGGCATCGAGTTGATCGAGCAGAACCAGAATGGCGTCAGTGTCCTGATCGCGCATCAGCTTGCCGATGAACTGCAGGTGCCGTTTACGCGCGATATTCGCGGTGTGCTTGGGCGCATCGGCCAGGGCCCGGCGCAAGGCGTCGGTCAAGGGCAGTTTGGCCAGCAAGTCAGGCTTGAGTGTTGTCAGGCGCTCGCCGAGGTCAACCAGAGCATGCAGCTCGCGTTTGACCTGGGATTTGCTTTTTTCACCCTCGTAGAGGGAGTCGTCGTAAGAATCAACCATGGTGGCAGTCCGCAAAGAAACGCCGCCATGATAACCAGTCGGGGGCCGCTTGTCCGGCCCGGTCGCTCGAAGGCCTCGGGTTTGTACGCAAAGTTGCGTAGGCACCGTGCATGCAAACCCGGCCCGAAAATAGAATTTGAGTGGAGAACACCATGAGTGCAGTTCAGAGCGTCGGCCCGCAAGCATTGCCGGCACTGCAGGAACAAGTCGAGCAGATCCTTGCGCAGGCCAAGCGCCAGGGCGCCAGCGCGTGTGAAGTGGCAGTGTCCCTCGAGCAGGGCCTGTCGACGTCGGTGCGCCAGCGTGAGGTGGAAACCGTCGAATTCAATCGCGACCAGGGTTTCGGTATCACCTTGTACGTGGGTCAGCGCAAGGGTTCGGCCAGCACGTCGGCCAGCGGCCCGGATGCGATCCGCGAAACCGTCGCTGCGGCACTGGCAATTGCCAAGCACACCTCGGAAGACGAGGCCTCAGGCCTGGCCGATGCCGCGCTGATGTGCAAGGAACTGCGCGACTTCGACCTGTTCCACGCCTGGGACATCACTCCCGAGCAGGCCATTGAGCAGGCACTGCGTTGCGAAGCGGCGGCGTTCGAGGCTGACAGTCGGATCAAGAACGCCGACGGCACCACCCTCAATACCCACCAGGGCTGCCGCGTCTATGGCAATAGCCATGGGTTCATTGGCGGTTATGCGTCGACCCGCCACAGCCTCAGCTGCGTGATGATCGCCGAGGCCAACGGCCAGATGCAGCGCGATTATTGGTACGACGTGAGTCGCCAGGGCACGCTGCTGGCGGATCCGGTAAGCATCGGTGTGAAAGCTGCGCAGCGGGCGGCCAGCCGCCTGGGCGCACGGCCGGTGCCGACTTGTGAAGTGCCTGTGCTGTTTTCCGCCGAGTTGGCCGGTGGGCTGTTCGGCAGCTTCCTGTCGGCGGTGTCCGGTGGCAACCTGTACCGCAAATCGTCGTTTCTGGAAGGTGCGCTGGGTCAGAAACTGTTTCCGGAATGGATGACCATCGACGAACGTCCGCACCTGATGCAGGCCATGGGCAGCTCTGCGTTCGACGGTGACGGCCTGGCGACCTATGCCAAGCCGTTCGTGGAAAACGGCGAGCTGGTGTCCTACATCCTGGGCACTTATTCGGGCCGCAAGCTCGGCATGCCGAGTACCGCCAACGCTGGCGGCGTACATAATCTGTTCGTGACCCATGGCGAGGAAGACCAGGCCGCTTTGCTGCGGCGGATGGGGCGAGGCCTGCTGGTGACCGAACTGATGGGCCATGGTCTGAACATGGTCACTGGTGACTATTCCCGTGGTGCGGCGGGATTCTGGGTCGAGAACGGCGAAATCCAGTTCCCGGTCCAGGAAGTGACCATCGCTGGCAACATGCGCGACATGTTCAAGCAGATCGTGGCCGTGGGCAACGACTTGGAGCTGCGCAGCAACATCCGCACCGGTTCGGTGCTGATCGAGCGAATGACGGTGGCGGGTAGCTGACGTTAAATTGCAGTTAAAGGCGCGTCATCCTAGCGGGTGACGCGCTTTTTTTATGTTTGAGGAATCCCTGTGGCGAGGGAGCTTGCTCCCGCTCGGCTGCGCAGCAGCCGCAAAAATCTCAACAACAGCGAAAGACATGAAGGCCCTGATAGACAGGGTCTGCTTCGCAGACCAGCGGGAGCAAGCTCCCTCGCCGCGGTGGGGGCTATTCGCCCTCGTCGAAATAGTTGTTGATCAGCGCCACCAGGGCATCCAGCGCCTCCTGGGCCTGTTCGCCTTCGGTTTCGAGATGGATCTTGGTGCCTTTTCCGGCCGCGAGCATCATCATCGCCATGATGCTTTTGCCATCGATCAGGCTCTCAGGGCTGCGCCCAACCCTTATCTTGGTCTCCGGGAACTTGCCCGCTACGCCAACGAACTTGGCCGATGCCCGGGCATGCAGGCCCAGCTTGTTGATGATTTCAATTTCCCGAGCAGGCATCGCGATGTGAATCCTTTAGCTGAGGTCGCGGTGGCGAACCTGGACATTCTTCAGGGATTGTTGCAGGAGCTGACCCAGGCGTTCGGTCAGGTAGACAGAGCGGTGATGGCCACCGGTACAGCCGATGGCAATGGTGACATAGGCGCGGTTGCTCGCGGCAAAGCGAGGCAGCCATTTGAGCAGGTAGCTGGAAATATCCTGGTACATCTCCTCGACATCCGGCTGTGCGGCCAGGTAGTCGATCACCGGCTGGTCGAGCCCGGACTGCTCGCGCAATTCCGGCTTCCAGTAGGGATTGGGCAGGCAGCGCACATCGAACACCAGGTCGGCGTCTACCGGCATGCCGCGCTTGAACCCGAACGACTCCACCAAGAATGCCGTGCCCGGCTCCGGCTGGTTCAGCAGGCGCAACTTGATCGTGTCGCGCAATTGATACAGGTTCAGGTGCGTGGTGTTGACCTTCAGGTCCGCAAGGTCGGCGATGGGCCCGAGCAATTGGCTTTCGTCGTCGATGGCTTCGGCCAGGGAGCGATTGGCATTGCTCAGTGGGTGACGCCGGCGGGTTTCGGAGAAGCGCTTGAGCAGTGTTTCTTCATCGGCGTCCAGATAAAGCACATCGCATTGGATGTGCCGGCTGCGCACTTCTTCCAGCAGCTCGGGAAACCGCGACAAATGGCTTGGCAGGTTGCGCGCATCGATGGAGACAGCCACCAGCGGCTGCGCCAGCTCGGTATGGATCAGGGCGCGCTCGGCCAGTTCCGGCAGCAGGCCGGCGGGCAGGTTATCGATGCAATAGTAGCCACTGTCCTCAAGCACGTTGAGGGCCGTGCTTTTACCGGAGCCGGAGCGGCCACTGACGATGATCATGCGCATTGTTAATGACCGTTCTGCTCGTCCAGGACTACCTGATACAAGGCTTCGTTGCTCGGTGCGCTGCGCAGTTTTTCGCGCACTTCCTTGCGGTCCAGCATGCTGGCGATCTGGCGCAGCAGCTCAAGATGCGCATCGGTCGCCGCTTCCGGAACCAGCAATACGAACAGCAGGTCGACCGGTGCGCCGTCGATGGCGTCGAAATCTATGGCGGCTTCAAGGTGCAACAGTGCGCTGATTGGCGCGGCACAGCCCTTGAGGCGGCAGTGAGGAATGGCGATGCCGTTGCCAAAACCGGTGGAACCGAGTTTTTCACGGGCAACCAGGGCCTCGAAGACGTCCTGCATTTCCAGATCCGGCACTTCGCGGTGGATCAGGTTGGCGATTTGTTCGAGGGCTTTCTTTTTACTGCCACCCGGCGCGTTCACCATGGAACGGCCGGGGGTCAGGATGGATTCTAGTCGGATCATGGATTGGGGGGGTTAACGACCGGTTGCGCCCTGAAGGAGGCTCTGGGTCTTTTCCTTATGCTTTTTGAGTTGGCGATCCAGCTTGTCGGTCAGCAGGTCAATTGCGGCATACATGTCTGTGTGCTCCGCGTTGGCAACCACCTCTCCGCCGGGAATATGCAACGTGGCTTCGATTTTCTGCAGCAGCTTCTCGACGTTCATCGTGACTTGCACGTTGGTGATCTTGTCGAAATGCCTCTCCAAACGGTCGAGTTTTTCGCCGATGTAGGTGCGCAGGGGTTCGGTCACTTCCAGTTGGTGTCCACTGATGTTGACTTGCATACAGCTTCTCCTTCGTTGCCAGTGCATAAAGCGGCAGGCAGAAATGCCTGCCACTGGAACGCTGTGGCGTGGCCTGTTACATCAACCGCTTGCGTTCGCTCGAAGGTGCGATCCCGAGGGACTCGCGGTATTTGGCGACGGTACGGCGGGCCACCTGAATGCCTTGTGCCTCCAGTAAACCAGCGATCTTGCTGTCACTCAACGGCTTTTTCTGATTTTCCGCGGCCACCAGTTTTTTGATGATCGCGCGGATGGCCGTGGACGAGCATTCGCCGCCTTCGGAGGTGCTGACGTGGCTGGAGAAAAAGTATTTCAATTCATAGATGCCCCGTGGGGTATGCATGAATTTCTGCGTGGTTACCCGGGAAATCGTCGACTCGTGCATGCCCACTGCTTCGGCAATGTCATGCAGGACCAACGGTTTCATCGCTTCGTCGCCATACTCCAGGAAGCCGCGCTGGTGCTCGACGATCTGGGTGGCCACTTTCATCAGGGTTTCGTTACGGCTTTGCAGGCTCTTGATGAACCAGCGCGCTTCCTGCAACTGGTTGCGCATGAAGGTGTTGTCGGCGCTGGTGTCGGCGCGTCGAACGAAACCGGCGTACTGGGCGTTGACCCGCAGCTTGGGCACCGATTCCTGGTTCAGCTCCACCAGCCAGCGGTCGTTGTGCTTGCGCACGATCACGTCGGGCACCACGTATTCGGGTTCGGTGGATTCGATCTGCGAGCCGGGGCGCGGGTTGAGGCTCTGGACCAGCTCGATGACCTGGCGCAGCTCATCTTCCTTGAGCTTCATGCGGCGCATCAGTTGGCTGTAGTCCCGACCGCCGAGCAGGTCGATGTAGTCGGTGACCAGCCGCTTGGCTTCGGCCAGCCAAGGCGTCTTGACAGATAGCTGGCGCAATTGCAGCAGCAGGCATTCGCCCAGGTTGCGAGCGCCGATGCCGGCCGGTTCGAACTGCTGGATGCGATGCAGGACAGCCTCGATTTCGTCCAGCTCGATGTCCAGCTCAGGATCGAAGGCTTCGAGGATCTCTTCGAGGGTCTCGTCCAGGTAGCCCTGGTTGTTGATGCAATCGATCAGGGTGACGGCGATCAGGCGATCGGTGTCGGACATCGGCGCCAGGTTCAATTGCCACAGCAGGTGGCTTTGCAGGCTTTCGCCGGCGGATGTGCGGGTGGTGAAGTCCCACTCGTCGTCATCGCTGCTCGGCAGGCTGCTGGCGCTGGTCTGGTAGACATCTTCCCAGGCTGTGTCCACCGGAAGGTCGTTGGGGATGCGTTCGTTCCATTCGCCATCCTCGAGGTTATCCACCGTCGGGGCGGCTTCCTGGTAGGACGGTTCCGGGATTTCCGTGTTGCTCTTCTGCTCGATGTTGTCGGCCAGCGGATCGGTGTTGTCGAAATCGTCGCCTTCTTCCTGGCGTTCGAGCATCGGATTGGACTCCAGCGCCTCCTGGATTTCCTGTTGCAGGTCCAGGGTCGACAATTGGAGCAGGCGGATGGCCTGTTGCAGCTGCGGTGTCATCGTCAGCTGCTGGCCCATTCTCAAGACTAGCGATGGTTTCATGGCAGGGGCTTAACACCTTATTCGCCGGCGCACATGCGCCATCCACTACAGGGCGCCGAAGCGCCAAACTTAAGCAAATTATATGCCTGAAACTGAAGTGTTTGCCTAGGGCGTCGCCATAATAAATTAGCGACGCCCGGGTGATTTGCCAGACACTTTGCGCTTACAGGCGGAACTCATGGCCCAAGTACACTTCCTTGACCAGGTCATTGGCCAGGATGGCCGCGGAATCGCCTTCGGCGATCAGTTGGCCATCATTGACGATATAGGCGGTTTCGCAGATATCCAGGGTCTCGCGCACGTTGTGGTCGGTGATCAGCACGCCGATCCCCTTGGCCTTGAGGTGGTGGATGATCTGCTTGATGTCACCTACCGAGATCGGGTCCACGCCGGCAAACGGCTCGTCGAGCAGGATGAATTTCGGTGCGGTGGCCAGGGCGCGGGCGATTTCCACGCGACGGCGTTCGCCGCCGGACAGGCTCATGCCCAGGTTGTCGCGAATGTGGCTGATGTGGAATTCCTGCAGCAGGCTTTCCAGCTCCTGGCGGCGACCGGCCTTGTCGAGTTCCTTGCGGGTCTCGAGGATGGCCATGATGTTGTCGGCCACCGACAGTTTGCGGAAGATCGACGCTTCTTGCGGCAGATAGCCGATACCGGCCTTCGCACGGCCGTGCATCGGCTGGTGACTGACGTCCAGGTCGTCGATCAGTACGCGACCCTGATCGGCCTGGACCAGCCCGACGATCATGTAGAAACAGGTGGTCTTGCCCGCGCCGTTAGGGCCGAGCAGGCCGACGATCTGGCCGCTTTCGATGGACAGGCTGACGTCGCGCACGACCTGGCGGCTCTTGTAGCTCTTGGCCAGGTGCTGAGCTTTCAGAGTTGCCATTACTGGGCCTTCTGCTCGGTTTTCTTTTTAGGCTGGATCACCATGTCGATCCGCGGACGCTGCTCGGTCACCTTGCTGCCGGTGGCGCGACCGGCGCTGGCGAGTTTCTTGTTGGTGTCGTAGACGATTTTCTCGCCCTGGGTGACGTTGTTGTCTTTGTCGACGACCTTGGCGCGGTCGATCAGCACAACGCGGTCCTGGGAGGCGTGGTACTGGATGGTCACGCCATAACCCTGCACAGGCTTGGTATCGCCAGCGGTCTGCAACTGCTCGAAATAGGCGAGGTTGCCCACCGAGGTCACCACATCGATGTCGCCGGTCTGGGTACGGGTAATGGTCACGGTGTTGCCGGTGACCTTCATCGAGCCCTGGGTGATGATCACGTCACCTTTATAGGTGGCTACGCCGTTCTTGTCGTCCAGTTGGGCGTCGTCGGCCTGGATGCGGATAGGTTGGTCGCGGTCGGTGGGAAGAGCCCAGGCGCTCGCGCTTCCCAGTGCTGCGCCCAGACTGAGCAAAATAGGGAGGGTTTTAGCGAGCTTCATACTGTCCTCTTACGTTCGATAGCAGGTGTATCCTGCTTTCCTTCAAATACGCCTTCATTCCCGTGCCGGTCGATACACCACCGGCGCCGTCGATTCTAACGGGTTGCTCGGTCTGCGCATATTGTTGCTGCGGGAACACGGTCATGCGAGTGCTGGTGATGATGGTCGTGCGATTTTTCTCATCGGTCCGGGCAACGCGTACCGAGTCGATCAGTTCCACTTCGGTGCCGCCGGAATTGACTTCGGCGTGCTCGCTCTGCACGTGCCACGGAAACTCGGTGCCGCGGAACATGTTCAGGTCCGGCTTGGTCACCAGCGTAATATCGGTGGCCTTGACGTGGTCGACCTTGTCGGACGTCATTTCATACTGCACTTTGCCGTCAGGCAGGTATTGCAGCGTATGGGTATTGGTGGCGTACCAGTCGATTTTTTCCTCGATCTGGACCGCGGGTTGGTCGAGAAACCGTTCCGGGCTGATATTCCAGTAGCCCACCGCGGCGAAAATCGCCGCGATACAGCCAAACACCAGGATGGTGCGGATCTTTTTGCTTAGCATGATTGGCTCACAGGTACGCGGCGTTGGCCGCTTCGAGGCGGCCCTGGGCACGCAGGATCAGTTCACAGAATTCGCGGGCCGCCCCTTCGCCGCCTCGCGCCGTGGTGATGCCGTGGGCGTGTTCGCGTACGAAGCCGGCCGCGTTGGCAACCGCCATGCCCAGGCCAACACGGCGGATCACCGGCAGGTCTGGCAGGTCGTCACCCAGGTACGCCACTTGTTCATAGCTTAGGTTGAGTTGACCCAGAAGCTCGTCCAGCACCACGAGTTTGTCCTCGCGTCCCTGATAAAGGTGCGGGATGCCGAGGTTCTTCGCGCGTCGCTCCACTACCGGAGTCTTGCGGCCGCTGATGATAGCGGTTTGCACGCCGGCGGCCATCAGCATCTTGATGCCTTGGCCGTCGAGGGTGTTGAAGGTCTTGAACTCGCTGCCATCCTCGAGGAAATACAGGCGACCGTCGGTCAGCACGCCGTCCACGTCGAATACCGCCAGCTTGATGGCTTTGCCGCGTTGCAACAGGTCTTCATTCATTTACATGACTCCCGCACGCAGCAAGTCGTGCATGTTCAGGGCGCCCACCGGACGGTCTTCGTCGTCGACGACCACCAGGGCGTTGATCTTGTGGTCTTCCATGATTTTCAGGGCCTCGGCGGCGAGCATCTCGGGCCGGGCCGTCTTGCCGTGGGGTGTCATGACCTGGTCGATGGTCGCACTGTGGATATCGATGGTGCGGTCCAAGGTGCGGCGCAAGTCGCCGTCGGTGAAGATCCCGGCGAGCTTGCCATCGGCTTCGAGTACCACGGTCATGCCCAGGCCCTTGCGGGTCATTTCCATGAGCGCGTCCTTGAGCAGCGTGCCGCGCTGCACCCATGGCAACTCCTGGCCGGCATGCATCACGTTCTCGACTTTCAGCAGCAGGCGACGGCCCAGGGCGCCACCGGGATGGGAGAAGGCGAAGTCTTCGGCAGTGAACCCCCGGGCTTCCAGCAGGGCCACGGCCAGGGCATCGCCCATCACCAGGGCGGCGGTGGTGGAGGAAGTCGGCGCCAGGTTCAACGGGCACGCTTCATGCTCGACATGAACGTTGAGATTCACTTCGGCGGCCTTGGCCAGCGCGGAATCCGGATTGCCGGTGATGCTGATCAACTGGATGCCCAGGCGTTTGATCAGCGGCAGCAACGTGATGATTTCATTGGTTGAGCCTGAGTTGGACAGGGCCAGGATAACGTCGTCCCGGGTGATCATGCCCATGTCGCCGTGGCTGGCTTCGGCCGGATGGACGAAAAACGCCGTGGTGCCCGTACTCGCCAGGGTGGCGGCGATCTTGTTGCCGATATGTCCGGACTTGCCCATGCCGACCACGACCACGCGGCCCTTGCTGGCCAGAATCATCTCGCATGCGCGTACGAAATCAGCGTCGATATGGGGCAGCAAGCCTTGTACGGCTTCGAGCTCGAGGCGGATGGTACGTTGTGCCGATTGAATCAGGTCGCTGGATTGGCTCATGTCAGAAATCGTATAGCCCAATGAAAAGGCGGCGATTATAGCGGCAATGAACAATTCCCTCACGTAAGTTCGTCATGCTTTGTTCGAATGGTCCGTCAGGTCGATATAAAGTGGGCCTTTTACTGGCGAGCGGACTGAATGGGCACGGGCTTGGGCCTTGGGCGCATGGTGGTTGCAGTGATATAGTTCGCCGCTGGTTCGGGTACCCGGCGTCATCGACGTCTGTCGACTGGCCAGGGCATTCGAATGTGAGGCTGCATCGCAAGGAGTTTAGATGAGTGCCGACAACGCCTACGCGGTCGAGCTGAAGGGATTGTCCTTCAAGCGAGGGACGCGCAGCATCTTCAATGACATCGATATTCGCATTCCACGCGGCAAGGTCACCGGCATCATGGGGCCTTCCGGGTGCGGCAAGACCACGCTGCTGCGCCTGATGGGCGCACAACTGCGGCCCAGCGCCGGCGAAGTCTGGGTCAATGGCCAGAATCTTCCCGAGCTGTCGCGTAGCGACCTTTTCGATGCGCGCAAGCACATGGGCGTGCTGTTCCAGAGCGGTGCGCTGTTCACAGACCTCGACGTGTTCGAGAACGTGGCATTTCCCCTGCGGGTGCATACCGACCTGCCGGAAGAGATGATCCGCGACATCGTGCTGCTCAAGTTGCAGGCCGTCGGGCTGCGTGGCGCCATCGACCTGATGCCGGACGAGTTGTCCGGTGGCATGAAGCGTCGGGTCGCACTGGCGCGGGCGATCGCCCTCGACCCGAAGATCCTCATGTACGACGAACCCTTCGTCGGGCAGGACCCGATCGCCATGGGCGTACTCGTGCGCCTGATCCGCCTGCTCAACGATGCGCTGGGCATCACCAGCATCGTGGTATCCCACGACTTGGCCGAGACCGCCAGCATCGCTGACTACATCTATGTAGTCGGCGATGGCCAGGTGCTGGGGCAGGGGACGCCCCAGCAGTTGCAGGATTCGGACAACCCGCGCATTCGCCAATTCATGAAGGGTGATCCGGACGGGCCGGTGGCGTTCCATTTTCCGGCCACGGATTACCGTACCGATCTGTTGGGGAAGCGCTGATGCGCAAAAAATCATTGTTGGAAAGGATTCGTCTGTTCGGCCGTTCCGGCATCGACGTAGTGGCGGTGCTGGGCCGCTCCTCGTTGTTCCTGATGCACGCATTGCTCGGGCGCAGCTCGACCGGTGGCGGTTTTGGCCTGCTGGTCAAGCAGTTGCATTCGGTGGGCGTGATGTCCCTGGTGATCATCGTCGTCTCGGGGATTTTCATCGGCATGGTGCTGGCGCTGCAGGGCTTCAGCATCTTGTCCAGCTACGGTTCGGAGCAGGCGGTCGGGCAGATGGTTGCGCTGACACTGTTGCGTGAGCTCGGGCCCGTGGTCACCGCGCTGCTGTTCGCCGGGCGTGCCGGTTCGGCGCTGACGGCCGAAATCGGTAACATGAAATCCACCGAACAGTTGTCCAGCCTGGAAATGATCGGTGTCGACCCGCTTAAATACATCGTTGCCCCACGCCTGTGGGCCGGTTTCATTTCCCTACCGGTGCTGGCGATGATCTTCAGCGTCGTCGGGATCTGGGGAGGCTCGTGGGTGGCCGTCGACTGGCTGGGGGTCTATGAAGGCTCCTACTGGTCCAACATGCAGAACAGCGTCGACTTTCTCGACGATGTGCTCAATGGCGTGATCAAGAGTGCCGTATTCGCCTTCGTGGTGACCTGGATCGCCGTGTTTCAAGGCTATGACTGTGAGCCCACGTCAGAGGGGATCAGCCGTGCCACCACCAAGACCGTGGTATACGCCTCGCTGGCGGTCCTGGGCCTTGACTTTATTCTGACCGCCTTGATGTTTGGAGATTTCTGATGCAAAACCGCACCCTGGAAATCGGTGTCGGCCTTTTCCTGCTGGCTGGCATCCTGGCTTTGCTGCTGCTGGCCCTGCGGGTCAGTGGACTGGCGCCGACCGCGAGCACCGATACTTATAAACTTTACGCCAACTTCGACAATATCGCCGGTTTGACGGTCAGAGCCAAGGTGACGATGGCCGGTGTCACTATCGGCAAGGTCACGGCAATCGATCTGAATCGCGAGGACTTTACCGGTCGGGTGACGCTGCAGTTGGAAAAGCGCGTGGATAACCTGCCAACCGATTCCACTGCATCTATCCTCACGGCTGGGCTGCTGGGTGAGAAATACATCGGCATCAGCGTGGGTGGGGAAGACACCGTGCTCAAGGACGGTGGGGTGATCCACGACACGCAGTCATCGCTGGTGCTTGAGGACCTGATCGGTAAATTCCTGCTCAATACCGTTAGCAAAGACGCCAAATGAGGAGCTTTTGAATGATCTCTATCTTGCGACGTAGCCTGTTGGTGTTGCTTGCGGCGCTGCCGCTGATGGCCAGCGCCGTGGCTGCGCCTTCGGCACACGACATCATCCAGGACACGACGACCCGGTTGTTGGCGGACCTTGCCGCCAATAAAGAGAAGTACAAGCAGGACCCAAGCGCGTTCTATGACGCGCTGAACGGTATTGTCGGTCCTGTGGTGGATGCCGACGGCATCTCCAAGAGCATCATGACCGTCAAGTATTCGCGCAAGGCAACCCCAGCGCAGATGACGCGTTTCCAGGAAAACTTCAAGCGCAGCCTGATGCAGTTCTATGGCAATGCCTTGCTCGAGTACAACAACCAGGGCATCACCGTTTCGCCGGCCAAGGACGAAAGCGGTACCCGCACCAGCGTCGACATGCAGGTCAAGGGCAACAATGGCGCGGTCTACCCTGTTTCCTACACGCTCGAGAAAATCAACGACGAGTGGAAAGTGCGCAACGTGATCATCAATGGCATCAACATCGGCAAGCTGTTCCGTGATCAGTTCGCCGACGCCATGCAGCGCAACGGCAACAACCTGGACAAGACCATCGACGGTTGGGCCGGTGAAGTCGCCAAGGCCAAGGAAGTCACCGAAGAAGCCAAAGAGAAGCAGGAACAATGACCGAGTCGGCCGTTCGTCTGGGCGAGGCTGGCGAGCTGCTGGTCAGCGGTGTGCTGGACTATCGCACCGGCCCGGCGCTGCGCAAGCAGGGCCAGGCGCTGATCAAGTCCGTCAGTGCCGCGCAGGTGGTCATCGACTGCTCGGCGGTGCAGAAGTCCAGCAGCGTCGGCTTGTCGTTGCTGCTGTGTTTCATGCGGGACGCCAAGGCGGCCGGCAAGACGTGGAGCATCCGTGGGATGCCCGAAGACATGCGCGAAATAGCCCAGGTCAGCGAACTGACCGAGCTGCTGGCGCACCCCTGACCCACATCCTTGGGAAAGCCCCCCGTCAGAGTCCTGCTTTGCGGGGTTCGCAGGCCCGGGGCTTTTTTGTATGATGTGCGACCCGCGCGCACAGGGCGCCGATTGAGGTTGAGCATGCAGGCTGTAGAAGTGAAGAGCTTTCTTGAAGGAAAGCTGCCTGATACTCAGGTGGAAGTTGAAGGCGAAGGCTGCAATTTTCAGCTGAACGTGATTAGCGATGACCTGGCGGCATTGAGCCCGGTCAAGCGTCAGCAGAGCATCTATGCCCATTTGAACCCATGGATCGCCGATGGCAGCATCCACGCGGTCACTATGAAATTTTTCAGCCGCGCGGCTTGGGCCGAGCGCACCTGAGCCCAAGGGCCTCGAGATTCTTATGGATAAACTGATTATTACCGGCGGCGCTCGTCTTGATGGCGAGATCCGTATTTCCGGGGCAAAGAACTCCGCCCTGCCGATCCTGGCCGCAACCCTGCTGTGCGATGGCCCGGTGACCGTGGCCAACCTGCCGCACCTGCACGACATCACCACGATGATCGAGCTGTTCGGCCGCATGGGCATCGAGCCTGTGATCGATGAGAAGCTCAGCGTCGAAATCGATCCGCGCACCATCAAGACCCTGATCGCCCCGTACGAGCTGGTGAAAACCATGCGCGCATCGATCCTGGTGCTGGGTCCGATGGTTGCCCGTTTCGGTGAAGCCGAAGTCGCATTACCTGGGGGCTGCGCCATTGGCTCGCGTCCGGTGGACTTGCACATTCGTGGCCTGGAAGCCATGGGCGCGATCATCGACGTCGAAGGCGGCTACATCAAGGCCAAGGCACCTGAAGGTGGCTTGCGCGGCGCGAACTTCTTCTTCGATACCGTCAGCGTGACCGGTACCGAGAACATCATGATGGCTGCTGCATTGGCCAAGGGCCGCAGCGTGCTGCAAAACGCCGCGCGCGAGCCTGAAGTGGTCGACCTGGCGAACTTCCTGATCGCCATGGGTGCCAAGATCACTGGCGCCGGTACCGACACCATCACCATCGATGGCGTCGAGCGCCTGCATTCGGCCACCTACAAGGTGATGCCGGACCGGATCGAAACCGGCACCTATCTGGTGGCCGCTGCCGTCACCGGTGGCCGCGTCAAGGTCAAGGACACCGACCCAACCATCCTTGAAGCTGTCCTGGAGAAACTCAAGGAAGCCGGTGCCGAAGTCACCTGCGGCGAAGATTGGATCGAAGTGAACATGCACGGCAAGCGGCCCAAGGCCGTCAACGTGCGAACCGCTCCGTACCCGGCGTTCCCGACCGACATGCAGGCCCAGTTCATCTCCCTCAACGCCATTGCCGAAGGCACAGGCGCGGTGATCGAGACGATCTTCGAAAACCGTTTCATGCACGTCTACGAGCTGCACCGCATGGGCGCCAAGATCCAGGTCGAAGGCAACACCGCCATCGTGACCGGCACCGAGAAGCTCAAGGGCGCGCCAGTGATGGCTACCGACCTGCGGGCCTCGGCCAGCCTGGTGATCTCGGCCCTGGTTGCCGAAGGCGATACCCTGATCGACCGCATCTATCACATTGACCGTGGCTACGAGTGCATCGAAGAGAAACTGCAGATGCTCGGCGCCAAGATCCGCCGCGTGCCCGGCTAGTTCCGGCTGCCTGGACGCAGGGAGGCGTCCACCGATTTGTTTCGATCGAGGGTGGTTACACCCTCGATGTGTGTCCGGCGCCGCTTGCGCCCGGGCATGAGTACCTTGATAAGGACTGACGTTTCCCATGTTGACCATCGCACTGTCCAAGGGCCGCATCCTTGACGACACCCTGCCGCTTCTGGCTGAAGCGGGCATCGTGCCGACCGAGAATCCGGACAAGAGCCGCAAGCTGATCATCCCCACGACCCAAGCCGACGTGCGCTTGCTGATCGTGCGTGCCACCGATGTGCCGACCTACGTGGAACATGGCGCCGCCGACCTGGGCGTTGCCGGCAAGGACGTGCTGATGGAATACGGCGGCCAGGGCCTGTACGAGCCCCTGGACCTGCAGATCGCCCGCTGCAAGCTGATGACCGCCGGTAAAGTCGGCGCGCCGGAGCCCAAGGGCCGGCTGCGCGTGGCGACCAAGTTCGTCAACATTGCCAAGCGTTACTACGCCGAGCAGGGTCGTCAGGTCGATATCATCAAGTTGTACGGTTCGATGGAGCTGGCGCCGCTGATCGGCCTGGCGGACAAGATCATCGACGTAGTCGACACCGGCAATACCTTGCGGGCCAATGGCCTGGAGCCCCAGGATTTCATCGCCAACATCACCTCCCGGCTGATCGTCAACAAAGCCTCGATGAAAATGCAGCACGCCCGTATCCAGGCGCTGATCGATACCCTGCGCAAGGCAGTGGAATCGCGACACCGCGGCTGATTCACCTGCGCGACCTTGAGTCGCGCCCGTCTATCCGCGTCATAGCCAATTTTCTCAGGTGCCCACGCGAATGGACTGGTAGCTTAGGGCGCCTGAGCATTTGCCATTAATGAGGCCCTCGCTATGACCGCTCCCACCTCGATTCGCCGACTCAACGCTGCCGACCCGGATTTCGCGCATCATCTGGATCATCTGCTGAGCTGGGAAAGTGTGTCTGACGACTCGGTCAATCAGCGGGTGTTGGAGATCATCAAGGCTGTGCGCGAGCGTGGCGATGACGCCCTGGTGGAATTCACCCAGAAATTCGATGGCCTGCAAGTGGCATCCATGGCCGACCTGATCCTGCCGCGCGAGCGCCTGGAACTGGCCCTGACCCGGATCACCGTGCCCCAGCGCGAAGCCCTGGAAAAAGCCGCTTCCCGGGTGCGCGACTATCACGAACGGCAGAAACAGGACTCCTGGAGCTACACCGAAGCCGACGGCACGGTGCTGGGCCAGAAGGTTACGCCGCTGGACCGCGCCGGCCTCTACGTGCCCGGTGGCAAAGCGTCCTATCCGTCCTCGGTATTGATGAACGCGATCCCGGCCAAGGTTGCCGGCGTGACCGAAGTGGTCATGGTCGTCCCGACGCCGCGTGGCGAGATCAATGAACTGGTGCTGGCCGCCGCGTGCATCGCTGGCGTGGACCGGGTGTTCACCATCGGCGGCGCCCAGGCCGTGGCCGCGCTGGCCTATGGCACACAAAGCGTGCCACGGGTCGACAAGGTGGTCGGGCCGGGCAACATCTATGTTGCCACTGCCAAGCGTCACGTGTTTGGCCAGGTTGGCATCGACATGATCGCCGGCCCTTCGGAAATCCTCGTGGTATGCGACGGCCTGACCGACCCGGACTGGATCGCCATGGACCTGTTTTCCCAGGCCGAGCACGACGAAGACGCCCAGGCGATCCTGGTCAGCCCGGACGCAGAGTTCCTCGACAAGGTCGCCGCCAGCATCGACAAGCTGCTGCCGACCATGGACCGCGCCGAGATCATCAACACCTCGATCAACGGCCGTGGCGCGCTGATCAAGGTCGATGACATGGCACAGGCCATCGAAGTCGCCAACCGGATCGCGCCGGAACACCTGGAGTTGTCGGTCGCCGATCCGCAAGCCTGGCTGCCACAGATCCGCCACGCCGGTGCGATCTTCATGGGCCGCCACACCAGCGAAGCCCTGGGCGATTACTGCGCAGGGCCCAACCACGTATTGCCGACTTCCGGGACCGCGCGCTTCTCGTCGCCGCTGGGGGTGTATGACTTCCAGAAACGTTCGTCGATCATCTTCTGCTCCGAACAAGGCGCGTCGGAACTGGGCAAGACCGCGTCCGTGCTGGCCCGTGGCGAATCGCTGAGCGCCCACGCCCGCAGCGCTGAATACCGCATTCTTGACGATGAAGGACAGGGGAACTGATATGAGTAAATTCTGGAGCCCGTTCGTCAAGAACCTGGTGCCCTACGTGCCGGGCGAACAGCCGAAGCTGAGCCGCCTGGTCAAGCTCAACACCAACGAGAACCCTTACGGGCCATCGCCCAAGGCGCTCGCGGCGATGCAGGCCGAGCTGAACGACAACCTGCGCCTGTACCCGGACCCCAACAGCGACCTGCTGAAAAACGCAGTGGCCGGTTATTACGGCGTGCAGAGCAACCAGGTATTCCTGGGCAATGGTTCGGATGAAGTGTTGGCGCACATTTTCCATGGCCTGCTGCAACACGATAAGCCGCTGCTGTTCCCGGACATCAGCTACAGCTTCTATCCGGTGTATTGCGGGTTGTACGGCATCCCATTCGATGCGGTGCCGCTGGATGAGCAATTCCGCATCGATCCGGCGGACTATGCCAAGCCGAACGGCGGGATCATCTTCCCCAACCCGAACGCGCCAACCGGTTGCCTGCTGGCGCTGGAGGCCGTGGAGCAGATGCTCAAGGCCAGCCCGGATTCGGTGGTGGTGGTCGACGAGGCCTATATCGATTTTGGCGGCGAGACGGCCATCACCCTGGTGGATCGTTACCCGAACCTGCTGGTGACCCAGACCTTGTCCAAGTCCCGCTCGCTGGCAGGGCTGCGAGTGGGCCTGGCGGTCGGCCATCCGGACCTGATCGAAGCGCTGGAGCGAATCAAGAACAGCTTCAACTCCTATCCGCTGGATCGCCTGGCAAACGTCGGCGGCGCGGCGGCGTTCGATGATCGTGAGCATTTCGACAAGACCTGCCGGCTGGTCATCGAGCACCGAGAATGGGTCGTGGCGCAGCTACAGGCTAAGGGCTTTGAAGTGCTGCCTTCAGCGGCCAATTTCATCTTCGCCCGTCACCCCCGGCACGATGCGGCAGCCTTGGCGGCGAAACTGCGGGAGCAGGGCGTGATCGTGCGTCACTTCAAGCAGGAACGAATCGCGCAATTCCTGCGGATCAGCATCGGCACGCCAGAGCAGAATCAGGCGCTGATCGAAGCCCTGGGCGAGCTCTAAAGCCTGGCGCTGAAGCTGTGGGAGCGGGCTTGCCCGCGAATGCGTAGTGTCAGTCGATATCTCTTCGCTTGATCCACTGCATTCGCGAGCAAGCCCGCTCCCACAGGTTTAGAGGCGTCTTTGGCTCTACTCTTCTTCCTTGGCCGCAACCGGCGCCGGCGGTGGACGCAGGCCGATTTCAGCGGTGAGCTTGAGTTCCTTGCCGTTGCGCATGACCTGGATCGTGACCTTGTCGGTGGGCTTGATCCGCGCCACCTGGTTCATCGAACGGCGCCCATCGCCGGCGGGTTCGCCGTCGATGCTCAAGATCACGTCGCCCAGTTGCAAACCGGCCTTCTGCGCCGGGCCGTCGCGGAAAATCCCCGCGACCACGATTCCCGGGCGCCCGGACAGGCCGAAGGACTCCGCCAGCTCCTGGGTCAGCGGCTGGACTTCGATGCCCAGCCAGCCGCGAATCACCTGGCCGTGTTCGATGATGGACTTCATCACTTCCATCGCCAGCTTCACCGGAATGGCAAAACCGATGCCCTGGCTGCCGCCGGACTTGGAGAAGATCGCCGTGTTGATCCCGGTGAGGTTGCCATTGGCATCCACCAGCGCGCCGCCAGAGTTGCCGGGGTTGATGGCGGCATCGGTCTGGATGAAGTCTTCGTAGTTGTTCAGGCCCAACTGGTTGCGCCCGGTGGCGCTGATGATGCCCATGGTCACGGTCTGGCCGACACCGAACGGGTTACCGATGGCCAAGGCAACATCGCCGATGCGGATGCTGTCGGAGCGGCCGATGGTGATGGCTGGCAGGTTCTTCAAATCGATCTTGAGTACCGCGAGGTCGGTTTCCGGGTCACTTCCGATCACGCGGGCCAGGGTTTCGCGGCCATCCTTGAGGGCAACCACGATCTGGTCGGCACCGGCGGTGACGTGGTTGTTGGTCAGGATATAACCTTCCGGGCTCATGATCACGCCCGAACCCAGGCTCGATTCCATGCGCTTCTGCTTGGGCGAGTTGTCACCGAAGAAGCGGCGGAACTGCGGATCTTCGAACAGCGGATGGCTGGGCTTGTTGATGACCTTGGTGGTGTACAGGTTCACCACGGCCGGGGCGGCGGTCGTCACCGCGTCGGCATAGGACACGGGACCCTGCTGCACGGCCTTGGTTTGCGGGGCCTGTTGCAGATTGACGTCGAGGCTCGGCAAGCCCACCCATTCGGGGTAGCGCTGGATAATCAGTAGAGCGACAAGCACGCCAGCCAACAGCGGCCAGCCGGAAAAACGCAGCGCCTTGAGCATTAAGCACGTCCTACAAAGGTTGCAGGCGGTATGAGACCGCCCATAATGACGCGCATTATACGAGGCCGCACGCGCCTCTGAACGGGATATTTAGGAGTCTTTTCATGGCCGTCGCCCTGAGCACCCTGGTCGAAGAAGCGGATCGTTACCTGGCAAGCGGCCGGATCGCAGATTATTGCCCCAACGGCCTGCAGGTCGAAGGCGCGCCACAGGTGACGCGCATTGTCAGTGGTGTCACCGCCAGCCAGGCGTTGCTCGATGCCGCGGTCGCGGCCGAGGCCGACCTGGTGCTGGTGCACCATGGTTATTTCTGGAAGGGCGAGAACCCTTGTGTCACCGGGATGAAACAGCGTCGGCTGAAAACCTTGCTCAAGCACGACATCAGCCTGCTGGCCTATCATCTGCCGCTGGATTTGCACCCTGAGGTGGGTAACAACGTGCAATTGGCCCGTCAGTTGGACATCACCGTCGAGGGCCCGCTGGATCCGGAAAATCCCAAGGTCGTCGGCCTGGTCGGCTCCCTGTCGGAACCGATGACTCCTCGGGATTTCGCCCGCAAGGTCCAGGAGGCGATGGGGCGCGAGCCGCTGCTGATCGAAGGTGAACAGATGATCCGTCGGGTCGGCTGGTGCACGGGCGGCGGCCAGGGTTATATCGACCAGGCGGTGTTGGCCGGCGTTGATCTCTACCTCAGCGGCGAAGCCTCGGAGCAGACGTTCCACAGCGCCCGGGAAAACGGCATCAGCTTCATCGCCGCCGGGCACCATGCGACTGAACGCTACGGCGTGCAGGCGCTGGGTGATTACCTGGCGCGACGGTTTGCCTTGGAACATATCTTTATCGATTGTCCGAATCCCATTTAGACACTGTGAACCCTGTGGGAGTGGGCTTGCTCGCGAATGCAATGGCTCAGTCAACATTTATGCAACTGAACTACCGCATTCGCGAGCAAGCCCGCTCCCACAATAAGCATGCTCACAAAGATGGATATGGGCCCGAACCACCGGGCATATCCATATGCTGTTTCGATCTAGTTGGCGCCCTGAATAGAAGAGGTCGCTGTGCTAGGATTCCCCGCTCGAACACGGCCCGCTGGCCGTTCATAAGAAAGTTTTCGTGAGTAGCCATGGTCGACAAACTGACGCATCTGAAACAGCTGGAGGCGGAAAGCATCCACATCATCCGCGAGGTGGCCGCCGAGTTCGATAACCCGGTGATGCTGTACTCCATCGGTAAAGACTCCGCCGTGATGCTGCACCTGGCACGCAAGGCGTTCTTCCCGGGCAAGCTGCCGTTTCCGGTGATGCACGTCGACACCCGCTGGAAGTTCCAGGAAATGTACAAGTTCCGCGACCGCATGGTCGAGGAGCTGGGCCTGGACCTGATCACCCATGTGAACCCGGACGGCGTGGCGCAGGGCATCAACCCTTTCACCCACGGCAGTGCCAAGCACACCGATATCATGAAGACCGAAGGCCTCAAGCAGGCCTTGGATAAATATGGTTTCGACGCCGCGTTCGGCGGTGCCCGCCGCGATGAAGAGAAATCCCGCGCCAAGGAGCGCGTGTACTCGTTCCGCGACAGCAAGCACCGCTGGGACCCGAAAAACCAGCGCCCTGAGCTGTGGAATGTCTACAACGGCAAGGTCAACAAGGGCGAGTCGATCCGTGTGTTCCCGTTGTCGAACTGGACCGAGCTGGATATCTGGCAGTACATCTACCTCGAAGGCATCCCGATCGTGCCGCTGTATTTTGCTGCTGAACGCGAAGTGATCGAGAAGAATGGCACGCTGATCATGATCGACGACGAGCGCATCCTCGAGCACCTGTCGGACGAAGACAAAGCCCGTATCGTCAAGAAGAAAGTGCGTTTCCGTACCCTTGGCTGCTACCCGTTGACGGGCGCGGTGGAGTCCGAGGCCGAAAGCCTGACGGACATCATCCAGGAAATGCTCCTGACGCGAACTTCCGAGCGCCAGGGCCGGGTCATCGATCACGATGGCGCAGGCTCGATGGAAGATAAAAAACGTCAAGGTTATTTCTAAGGGGTTGTCATGTCGCATCAGTCTGATTTGATCAGCGAGGACATCCTCGCCTACCTGGGCCAGCACGAGCGTAAAGAGCTGCTGCGTTTCCTGACCTGCGGTAACGTCGACGACGGCAAGAGCACCCTGATCGGGCGCTTGCTGCACGACTCCAAAATGATCTACGAAGATCACCTGGAAGCCATCACCCGCGATTCGAAGAAAGTCGGCACCACCGGTGACGACATCGACCTGGCGTTGCTGGTCGACGGCCTGCAGGCCGAGCGCGAACAAGGCATCACCATCGATGTCGCGTACCGCTATTTCTCCACCGCCAAACGCAAGTTCATCATCGCCGACACGCCCGGCCATGAGCAGTACACCCGCAACATGGCCACCGGTGCCTCCACCTGTGACCTGGCGATCATCCTGGTGGACGCCCGCTACGGTGTGCAGACCCAGACCCGTCGCCACAGCTTCATCGCCTCGTTGCTGGGCATCAAGCACATCGTCGTCGCCATCAACAAGATGGATTTGAAAGGCTTCGACCAGGGCGTGTTCGAGTCGATCAAGGCCGACTACCTGAAGTTCGCCGAAGGCTTGAAGATGCAGCCCACCAGCATGCACTTCGTGCCGATGTCTGCCCTCAAGGGCGACAACGTGGTGAACAAGTCCGAGCGCTCGCCGTGGTATACCGGCCAGTCGCTGATGGAAATCCTTGAGACGGTGGAAGTGGCGGGCGACCGTAACTTCACCGACCTGCGTTTCCCGGTGCAGTACGTCAACCGTCCGAACCTGAACTTCCGCGGTTTCGCCGGCACTCTCGCCAGCGGCATCGTGCACAAGGGCGACGAAGTGGTGGTATTGCCGTCGGGCAAGAGCAGCCGCGTCAAATCCATCGTCACCTTCGAAGGCGAGCTGGAACACGCCGGCCCAGGCCAGGCGGTGACGCTGACCATGGAAGACGAGATCGACATCTCCCGGGGCGACCTGCTGGTGCATGCCGACAACGTGCCGCCGGTCACCGACAGCTTCGAAGCGATGCTGGTGTGGATGGCTGAAGAGCCGATGCTGCCGGGCAAGAAGTACGACATCAAGCGCGCCACCAGCTACGTGCCGGGTTCGATTGCCAGCATCGTCAACAAGGTCGACGTGAACACCTTGGAAGAAGGGCCGGCCAGCGCGTTGCAGCTCAATGAAATCGGCAAGGTGAAGATCGCGCTCGATGCGCCAATCGCCCTGGACGGTTACGAGAGCAACCGCACCACCGGCGCGTTCATCATCATCGACCGTTTGACCAACGGTACGGTCGGCGCCGGCATGATCGTCGCCCAGCCTTTGGCCCATGGCAGCAGCACGCACCACGGCAAACTGGCCCATGTATCGGTGGAAGAACGCGCCCAGCGCTTCGGCCAGCAACCGGCCACGGTCCTGTTCAGTGGCCTGTCGGGCGCTGGCAAAAGCACCCTGGCCTATGCGGTTGAACGCAAGTTGTTCGATTCGGGCCGTGCGGTATTTGTGCTCGATGGCCAGAACCTGCGCCATGACCTGAACAAGGGCCTGCCTCAGGACCGCGCCGGGCGTACCGAGAACTGGCGCCGTGCGGCTCATGTCGCCCGCCAGTTCAACGAAGCCGGCCTGCTGACCCTCGCCGCGTTTGTCGCCCCGGATGCCGAAGGGCGCGAACAGGCCAAGGCGCTGATCGGCAAGGAACGCTTGCTGACGGTCTACGTCCAGGCCTCGCCGACGGTATGCGCCCAGCGTGATCCGCAAGGCTTGTATGCCGCTGCCGGCGACAACATCCCGGGCGAGTCCTTCCCGTACGATGTGCCGCTGGATGCCGACCTGGTGATCGACACCCAGTCGCTGACGTTGGAGGAGAGCGTCAAGCAGGTGCTGGATCTGCTGCGCAAGCGTGGGGCGATCTAAGCAAGGCCGCTGTAAATAAAAAGCCCGCAGGTGAGTGATCATCGGCGGGCTTTTTCATTTCCAGAGAGCCACTCGGTCTACTGTGGGAGCGGGCTTGCTCGCGAAGACGGTGGAGCATCCAACGTCTTTACGAGCTGATACACCGCTTTCGCGAGCAAGCCCGCTCCCACAGGGGATTAACGGTGGTCTGGGTATTCGCGGTGCATCTGCTCAAGCAACGCATCCTTGTCCTGCCACAACTGGTTGATCCAGCCCTGGAACTCCAGGCGATACGTGCCGTCCTGGTCGTAGTTTCTGCCGACGAATTGCGGCGGGATCTTCAGTTCCTGGAAATGCACCACCACCTCTCCCACGTTGCCGCAGAGCAGGTCCCAGTATCCCGGACGACCGCCCGGATAATGCATCGTCACGTTGATGATCGATTCCAGTTGCTCGCCCATGGCATCGAGCACGAACGCTATGCCGCCGGCCTTGGGCTTGAGCAGGTAGCGAAACGGTGATTGCTGCTGGGCATGCTTGGCTTCAGTGAAACGCGTGCCTTCGACAAAGTTGAAAATACCGACTGGGTTGTTGCGAAACTTCGCACAGGTCTTGCGGGTGGTTTCGAGATCCTTGCCTTTCTTTTCCGGGTGCTTTTCCAAGTAGGCCTTGGAGTAGCGCTTCATGAATGGAAACCCCAGCGCCCACCAGGCCAGGCCGATGATTGGCACCCAGATCAGTTCCTGCTTGAGAAAGAACTTCAACGGGCGGATGCGCCGGTTCAGCACGTACTGCAACACCATGATGTCGACCCAGCTCTGGTGGTTGCTGGTGATCAGGTAGGAATGCTGATAGTCCAGGCCCTCCAGGCCGCTGAGGTGCCAGCGGGTGCGGCGCAGCAGGTTCATCCAGCCCTTGTTATTGCTGATCCAGGCTTCGTGGATGTGGCTCATCAGCCAGTCGGTGAGGCGCTGGGCGGCAGGGAAGGGCAGCAATAGCTTGAAGATCGCCACGATGAACAGCGGCGTGCAGCAGGCGATGGTGTTCAGCGCCAAGAGCAGCGAGGCAATGACGCCGCGCAGGGGAGCAGGCAGGAAATCGAGCATTTAAATATCCATGGGGCGGTTGGCGGCTTGGATCGCGGTCAGGGCGATGGTGTACACGATGTCGTCGACCTGGGCGCCGCGGGGCAAGTCGTTCACCGGTTTGCGCAAGCCTTGCAGCATTGGCCCGAGGCTGACGCAATCGGCGCTGCGCTGTACGGCCTTATGGGTGGTGTTGCCGGTGTTCAGGTCCGGGAAGATAAACACTGTCGCCCGGCCGGCCACCTGGCTGTTGGGCGCCAGTTGCCGCGCCACGGTTTCGTTGGCGGCGGCGTCGTATTGCAGCGGGCCGTCGATCAACAAGCCGTGTTGCGCTTCGTGGGCCAGCAGCGTCGCTTCGCGGACCTTCTCCACTTCCTCACCACTGGCTGATTCGCCA
The DNA here is from genome assembly GCF_000281895.1 of Pseudomonas fluorescens Q2-87. Lineage (NCBI taxonomy): Bacteria > Pseudomonadati > Pseudomonadota > Gammaproteobacteria > Pseudomonadales > Pseudomonadaceae > Pseudomonas > Pseudomonas fluorescens. The sequence goes on from NZ_CM001558.1 coordinate 921,823, forward strand.
CTGGAATAGCTGAGCATGGCCACCCGTGGCGTGATGCCGAACGCGGCGGCCGAGTCGGCGCTTTGCAGGGCGATTTCCGCCAGTTCCGTAGCGCTGGGGTGCGGGTTCATTACACAGTCGCCGTAGACCAGTACTTCTTCGGGAAAGAGCATGAAAAATACCGAAGACACCAGGGTGCAGCCGGGGGCGGTCTTGATCAGCTGCAAGGCCGGACGGATGGTGTTGGCGGTGGAATGGATCACGCCGGACACCAGCCCGTCGACCTCATCCAGCGCCAGCATCATGGTGCCAATGACCACGGTGTCTTCCAGTTGTTGCTCGGCCATCGGTGCGTTCAGGCTCTTGGTCTTGCGCAGCCGGACCATGGGCTCGACGTAACGCTCGCGAATCGAATCCGGATCGAGAATCTCCAGCCCCGGCGGCAGTTCGATGCCCTGGGCACGAGCAACTGCCTCGACGTCGGCCGGCTTGGCCAGGAGCACGCAGCGGGCGATGCCGCGTGCCTGGCAAATGGCAGCCGCCTGGACGGTCAAGGGTTCGCTGCCTTCGGGCAGCACGATGCGTTTGTTCGCCGCCTGGGCCCGTTGGATCAGCTGGTAGCGGAATACCGCCGGTGACAGGCGCATTTCCCGTGGCGTGCCGCAGCGCTGGTGCAGCCATTGTGCGTCCAGGTGGCTGGCGACGAAATCGGTGATGATCTCGGCACGTTCGCGGTCATCAATCGGAATTTCCTTGTTCAAACCGTGGAGCAGGTTGGCGGTGTCATAAGAGCCGGTGCTGACCGATAGCACCGGCAGGCCCGCCTGGAAAGCGCCTCGGCACAGATCCATGATGCGTGGGTCGGGCAGCGTGTCGCTGGTCAGCAGCAGGCCGGCCAATGGCACGCCGTTGATCGCCGCCAGGCTCACGGCCAGGATAATGTCGTCGCGATCGCCGGGAGTCACCACCAATACGCCGGGCTTGAGCAGTTCCACGGTGTTGCGCATGGTGCGGGCGCAAATGATGATGTTGCTCATGCGCCGAGTTTCGTAATCGCCGGCGTTGAGCACTTGCGCACCCATCAGGTCGGCCACGTCGCGGGTGCGCGGAGCGTTGAGTTCCGGGCGAAACGGAATGCAGCCCAGCAGGCGGAAATCGCCGCTGCGCAGCAAGGGCGAGTGCTCCTTGAGCCGTGCGGAGAACGCCTCGATGCTTTCGTCGGTACGGACCTTGTTGAGGATCACGCCGAGAACCTTCGGGTCTTTCGGCCCGCCGAACAGCTGCGCCTGCAATTCAACCCGCCCGGACAGCTCGGTCAGCACTTCGTTTTCCGGCGCCGAGACCAGGATGACCTCGGCGTCGAGGCTCTTGGCCAGGTGCAGGTTGACCCGGGCCGCGTAGCTGGCGCTGCGGGTCGGGACCATGCCTTCGACAACCAGCACGTCCTTGCCGACGGCCGCCTGCTGGTAAAGGGTGATGATTTCTTCCAGCAGCTCATCGAGCTGGCCATCGCCGAGCATGCGCTCGACGTGAGCCAGGCCCAATGGTTGCGGTGGCTTGAGGCCGTGAGTGCGGGCCACCAGTTCGGTGGAGCGTTCCGGCCCGGTATCGCCCGGATGAGGTTGGGCGATGGGCTTGAAAAAGCCGACTTTCAGCCCGGCCCGTTCGAGAGTACGCACTAGCCCGAGGCTGATGGAGGTCAGACCCACACCAAAATCGGTGGGCGCGATAAAAAAAGTTTGCATGCGGATTCTCTAAGGGTGCATGACAATGGCGTGACCTATGGCTGGTCATCTACCCACAATTCAGTCGCCAAGGTTATCGCTAACCGGGGCCTGCGCGCACCAGCCGCAGTCAAAGGGCTGGCCTATTTTTTCAATACGTTGCGCCGGATCCAGCACCCACGCCCGGGCCTGCCAGGGCGGCTGGTGGCGCAGGTGCTGGGTATGACCGCAGGACAGCTCGGCGACCCAGTGCCCATCCTCGTCCTGATGGAAACCGGTGACCGTCGGTCTGTCCGGGCAGGTCCGTTTGTCCGGGTTCCGTTCGCTTTCGGGCAAATCCTTGTTTAGACTTGTCCGTTCTTCATTCTTATGCAAAAGGTCTCGCCCCATGCTGATCGCCGCCAATAAGGCTGTCTCCATCGACTATACCCTGACCAACGACGCTGGTGAGGTCATCGACAGCTCTGCCGGCGGCGCTCCGCTGGTCTACCTGCATGGCGCAGGCAACATCATCCAGGGCTTGGAAAAAGCCTTGGAAGGCAAAACGGTCGGTGACGACCTGGACGTTACCGTCGAGCCGGAAGACGCCTACGGCGAATACTCCGCTGAACTGGTCAGCACCCTGAGCCGCAGCATGTTCGAAGGTGTGGACGAACTGGAAGTGGGTATGCAGTTCCACGCTTCGGCGCCCGATGGCCAGATGCAGATCGTCACTATCCGCGACTTGGAAGGCGATGATGTCACCGTTGATGGCAACCACCCGCTGGCCGGCCAACGTTTGAACTTCAAGGTCAAGATCGTCGACATCCGCGATGCCAGCCAGGAAGAAATCGCCCATGGTCACGTCCATGGCGAAGGTGGTCATCACCACTGATTTCTGCGCTACGCTCAGAGAACCGGAAAGGCGCCATACGGCGCCTTTTTCGTCGGTAGCTGGTAGCATCACCCATGGCTTTTTCGAAAAGATCGCAAACCTGGAGTTCGTCATGAGTGCTTTTCACGACCTTAAACTGAAAGCCCTGGATGGTCAGGAGCTTGCTCTGGCGCCCTTCAAGGGGCAAGTCGTGCTGGTGGTCAACGTCGCCTCCAAATGTGGCCTGACGCCGCAATACGCTGCGCTGGAAAACCTGTACCAGCAATACAAAGACCGGGGTTTCACCGTGCTGGGCCTGCCCTGCAACCAGTTCGCCGGGCAAGAGCCGGGGACCGAGCAGGAAATCCAGGAGTTCTGCAGCCTCAATTATGGTGTGACGTTCCCGCTGTCCAGCAAACTGGAAGTGAACGGGCATGATCGCCACCAGCTGTACCGCCTGCTGGCGGGCGAGGGCGCCGAGTTTCCCGGGGATATCACTTGGAACTTCGAAAAGTTCCTGCTGGGCAAGGATGGTCGCGTGTTGGCGCGATTCTCCCCACGCACGGCACCGGATGATCCGACAGTGATCCAGGCCATCGAGAAAGCACTGGCTTGAAGCCCCTGCACTGACCCCTGTGGCGAGGGAGCTTGCTCCCGCTGGGCTGCGCAGCAGCCCCCAGACCTGCCAACTCGGTCTGTCAGAAAGACCCGGTCGCTGCTGATGGGGCTGCTGCGCAACCCAGCGGGGATAAATCCCCTCGCCACAGGTTTGCACCCGGCTGTGCATTCGGTTGAGCCCACCCATCGCGATCCTCTCGGCTCCCTTCTGATCCTTAATCATTCCAATCAATAGTGCTATCCAGCACTTGGCACGCCACATATTATCCCCGTCATATTGACCTGTGACTTTGTCCCGTGGAGTGCCTCATGCCTGTAAAAGCCCTGTTCAGACCCTTCCACCTTGGCGCCCTCGAATTGCCGACCCGCGTGGTGATGGCGCCAATGACCCGTTCCTTTTCGCCGGGCGGTGTGCCAAACGCCAAGGTCATCGAATACTACCGTCGTCGTGCAGCGGCCGGGGTCGGCCTGATCGTCACCGAGGGTACGATCGTCGGGCACAAGGCTTCCAACGGTTATCCGAACGTGCCGCATTTCTATGGCGAGGCAGCGCTGGCCGGTTGGAAGCAGGTGGTGGACGCGGTTCACGCCGAAGGCGGCAAGATCGTTCCGCAGCTGTGGCACGTGGGCAGTGTGCGACGCATCGGCACCGAGCCGGATGCCGGTGTGCCGGGCTATGGTCCGAGCGAAAAACTCAAGGATGGCCAGGTCGTGGTCCACGGCATGACCCAGGCAGACATCGATGAGGTCATCGCTTCATTCGCCCAGGCCGCGAAAGATGCCCAGCGCATCGGTATGGACGGTGTGGAGATTCACGGTGCCCATGGTTATCTGATCGACCAGTTTTTCTGGGAAGGTAGCAACCAGCGCACAGACGGTTACGGCGGCAGCCTGGCCAACCGCTCGCGCTTCGCCATCGAGTTAATCCGTGCCGTGCGCGCGGCGGTGGGCGAGGGCTTCCCGATCATTTTCCGTTTCTCCCAGTGGAAACAGCAGGACTACACCGCGCGCCTGGTGCAAACCCCTGAAGCCCTGGACGAATTCCTCAAGCCGCTGTCCGAGGCTGGGGTGGATATTTTCCACTGCTCGACGCGTCGCTTCTGGGAGCCGGAGTTCGAAGGCTCCGAGCTGAACCTGGCCGGCTGGACCCGCAAGCTCACCGGCAAGCCCACCATTACCGTGGGCAGCGTCGGCCTGGATGGGGAATTCCTGCAGTTCATGGTCAACACCGACAAAGTCGCGCAACCGGCCAGCCTGGAAAAACTGCTGGAACGCCTGAATAACGACGAGTTCGACCTGGTGGCGGTGGGCCGTGCGCTGCTGGTGGACCCGGATTGGGCGCAAAAAGTGCGTGAAGGTCGAGAGCAAGACATCTTGCCGTTCAGCCGCGAGGCGTTGATGACGCTGGTTTAAGCGGCACCTGAACTGACGCTATCGCGAGCAAGCTTGCTCCCACATTCAATCTCCAGCGAACATCAGCCTAGTGTTCGACGAGGGTCTCCTGTGGGAGCGAGCCTGCTCGCGATGGCGACCTCAATATCGCCTCACATTCAACGCACTGTCGACGCAGCAGGCAGCACTGCTTCGCCGACACAAACCCCGCGCAGCTGTGCCTCGAATTGCTCGATCACCGATGCCCAGCCCTGGCGACTGGCATGTTGGCGCGCATTGAGCCTCACACAACGCAGGGTTTCGCGTTCCTCCAGCAGCCAACGCACTGCGTCGCAGAACGCCTCTTCATCCCCCGGCATCGCCAGCACGCCATTATGGCCGTGACGTATGTGCTGCGCGGCCGCAGCCTGGTCATAGGCCACCACGCCCAGTCCGGACGCCAACGCCTCCAGCACGACGTTGCCGAAGGTTTCGGTCAGGCTCGGAAAGACGAACACATCGCCGGAGGCATAATGGCAGGCCAAGGCCTCGCCACGTTGCGGGCCACAAAAGATCGCATCGGGCAGCGCCTGCTCCAATGCGCCGCGCTGCGGGCCGTCCCCCACCACCACCAGTTTCATTTTTAGCCCGGGAAACGCCTTGCGCAGTGTGTCGAAACTGCGCTGGAGCAGCCCGAGGTTCTTCTCAGGTGCCAGGCGTCCGACGTGAATCACGGCAATGTCGTCATCACCCAGGCCCCAGGACTCACGCAGGCTGGCCGAGCGCCTGACCGGATGGAACAGTTGGCTGTCGACGCCGCGAGACAGCAATGCCACCCGCTGGAAATGCCGCCGCTCCAGTTCCAGGCGCTGGCTGAGGCTGGGCACCAGGGTCAGGCTGGAGCGGTTGTGAAACCAGCGCAGGTAATGCGTGAGCAGGCGACTCAGCAAGCCGAGGCCGTACTGCTGGGTGTATTGTTGGAAGTTAGTGTGGAATCCGCTGACTACCGAAATGCCCAGGCGCCGCGCCGCTCGCAGTGCCGACAGACCCAAAGGCCCCTCAGTGGCGATGTACAGCACATCCGGACGCTGGCGTTTCCAGCGCCGCAGCAGCTTGTGCATCGACGCCTGGCCCCACTGCAAGCCCGGATAACCCGGCAGCGGCCAGCCCCGGCACAGCAGCAATTGCTCATCGTTGGCCGGGCGCTGGTCATTGGCCTGGCGGGGGCGGATCAACTCCACCCGATGCCCTCGGGCGCGCAAGCCGTCGCACAGGCGGCCCAGGGTATTGGCCACGCCATTGATTTCCGGCGGGAAGGTTTCAGTGATGAGGCTGATGTGCAAGGGTGTGGTCATGACCCCAGTGTCGACCGGGGCCATTTCGTCATTGTGACGCCAGGGTGATGGATTCGTGACAGCTTCAGCCCTGTCGGGCCAACGCGGTCTCGGCGCCTTGCTCCCGGACCCAGAACAATGTCGCCCCGGCCACCGCCGCCGGCATCATCAGGACATTGACCACCGGAATCAGCAGCACCAGATACACGCTGCCGCCAAAGCCCAGGCTCTGCCAGCGCTTTTCCCGCAGCCAGGCGAGCATCTCGTTCCAGCCCAGCTTGTGGTTGTCCGCCGGGTAGTCGATGTATTGGATCGCCATCATCCATACGCCGAACAGCAGCCACAGCGGCGCGGCCACGATGTTGATCACCGGAATGAATGACAGGACGAACAGCCCCAGGGCGCGGGGCAGGAAATACCCGAGCTTGCGCGCCTCCCGGGCAAAGGTACGTGGGACCATGGCGACCAGCTCGCCCCAACTGAAGGCCGGAAAGTCATCGGTACCGCGAACGACCACTTCGACTTTCTCGGCAAGAAAACCATTGAATGGCGCAGCGATGATGTTGGCCAGCATCGTAAAGGTGAAAAAAACCATCAGCACGACGAGCACCACGAACAGCGGCCAGAGGATATAACTGAGGAAACCCAGCCAGTCCGGCAGCGATGGCATCAGTGTGTCGACCCAGAGGCTGAATTGGTGGCCGGCCAAGTAGATTAAGCCGACGAATAGCAACAGGTTGATCGCCAGGGGCAAGAGTACGAACAAACGCAGGCCCGGGCTCAAGACCAACTTGAGGCCTTCTCGCAAATATTGCGGGCCGGACAGGACGGGGGCGGGCATAGGTGGCTCCGAGCGAAGGGTGAACGCGCCGACCTTACCGGCTTTGCCCAGCATGGGAAAGCGGCGACACGGCGCGTAACAACCTTTATTGCCGCGCCAAGCCCTATTGGGGGGACGGCTGGGGATAGAGCTCACCTATGAGCTGGATTGTTAAACCGTATTTCCTTAATCTTCGCTCCCTCGATACGCTGCACCCAATTCTTTGACAGGACTGTCGAACCAAAGCCTTCCCCAAGTGCATCCACAGTCCTTTTTTATTCGCGCCGCTCACCCGGCGTTCCGGCCCGTAAGGTCCGGTCAACAGGAGCAGGTCATGTCTGAAGTCCGTCATTCGCGAGTGATTATTCTCGGTTCCGGCCCTGCCGGTTACAGTGCTGCGGTCTATGCAGCCCGTGCCAACCTCAAGCCGCTGCTGATCACCGGCATGCAGGCCGGCGGTCAATTGACCACCACCACCGAAGTCGACAACTGGCCCGGCGACGTCCATGGCCTGACCGGCCCGGCCCTGATGGAGCGCATGAAGGAACACGCCGAGCGCTTCGAGACCGAGATCGTTTTCGATCACATCAATGCCGTGGATTTCGCTGCCAAGCCGTACACCCTGACCGGTGACAGCGCGACCTACACCTGCGATGCCCTGATCATTGCCACCGGTGCCAGCGCCCGTTACCTGGGCTTGCCGTCGGAAGAAACCTTCATGGGCAAAGGCGTTTCCGCTTGCGCTACCTGCGATGGCTTCTTCTACCGCAACAAACCCGTGGCCGTGGTCGGTGGTGGCAATACCGCCGTCGAGGAAGCTTTGTACCTGGCCAACATCGCCAGCACCGTCACGCTGATCCACCGCCGCGAGACCTTCCGCGCCGAGAAGATCCTGATCGACAAACTCAACGCCCGCGTCGCCGAAGGCAAGATCATTCTCAAACTCAATGCGACCCTGGACGAAGTGCTGGGCGACAACATGGGCGTGACCGGTGCCCGCCTGAAGAACAACGACGGCAGCTTTGACCAGATCACTGTCGACGGCGTCTTCATCGCCATCGGCCATACACCGAACACTTCGCTGTTCGAAGGCCAGCTGGAGCTCAAGGACGGTTACCTGGTGGTCAAGGGCGGCCGTGATGGCAACGCCACCGCCACCAGCATCGAGGGCATCTTCGCCGCCGGCGACGTGGCCGACCACGTCTATCGCCAGGCGATCACCTCGGCCGGCGCCGGTTGCATGGCGGCCCTGGACACCGAGCGCTACCTGGACGGTCTGCAGAACGCTTCGTTCTGACACGACAGGTATAAAAAACCGGCTTCGGCCGGTTTTTTTGTGCTCAGGCTCCACGCAACCCTGTGGGAGCGGGCTTGCTCGCGAATGCGGTGGATCAGCCAGCATAGTGTTGACTGGCACACCATATTCGCGAGCAAGCCCGCTCCCACAGGGGGACGTGTGATGCCCGGAACTCTCCCCAATCCCATCACCCCCGCAACCGCTCCTGAACAAAGTCCATCACCTTCAACGATTGATAGATCGCGTTCGCTGCCACGCGCCCAAACGGTCCACCATTCCAGTCCAGCAAATAAGGTTTGAACACCTTGTAGCGCTCGCTTTCCCCGCAAATGGCTTGCGCGATCACCCTGGCGCCGATAGACCCGGTGTTCAAGCCGTGGCCGCCAAATGACGTACACGCCCAGACGCCAGGTTCCAGCAGGCCCAGGTTGGGCATTTTGTTGGTGGAGTAGCCCATCAGCCCGGACCAGGCCAGCTCGATCTTCACCGATGCCAGTTGTGGATAGACGGACACCATGTCGGCCTTGAGCATGGTCGCCAGGGCTGTTTCGTCCTGTTCATTGCGCGTCGTGATACGTCCGCCCCAGAGCAGGCGGTCGCCTTCGACGACACGGTAGTAATCCGAGGCGCGACGGTCGTCGGAAAAGGCTGCGCTGGAATCCAGGACCTCTCTGATCGAGTCGCCCAGGGGTTCGGTCAGCACCACATAGGTGGCGATGGGCAGGTAGGCACGGTTGAGTTTTTGCAGTTCCGAGCCGCCGTAGCCACCGGCACAGAACACCAGGTCGTTGCAGTGCACGGCACCCAAGGCTGTACGGACGCTAAGGACGTCTCCTTTACGCTGCCACGCAAGCATCTTGGTACCTTCGTAGATCCGCCCGCCCGCCGCTTCGATGGCCAAGGCCAATCCCAGGCAGTAATTGAGCGGGTGGAAGTGCAGGGCTTTCGGGTCTTCGATGCCCTGGAAATAGCGCTGGGTGTGGGCCCGCTCGCGGACTTGCGCGGTGTCGAGGAAATTGAGTTCATAACCGAAGTCGCGGCGCATGCTCTCGATATGGTTTTTCACGCCGGCGCTGTCGTCGTAGCGTTTGACCCGGATCGTGCCGGCGGACGGGTCGCAACCGACCAGGTTAAGGTCCGTGATGTTGTGGCGCACGATGTCCACGCCCTCCACTGACATCTGGAACAGTGTCCTGGCCTGTTCCAGCCCCAGTTTCTTGCGGATCGCCCCCGAGCCTTCGGCCCAGCCCGGTGAAACCACTCCACCGTTGCGCCCCGACGCGCCCCAGCCGACTTGATGGGTTTCCAGCACGATCACCCGCTTGCCGCGCCGCGTCAGCTCCAGCGCCGTGGTGAGACCGGCGATGCCGGCACCGATGATGCAGACATCACAGCTTTCCTGAGTATCGAGCCCGGGCCTGGCCGGGCGCGGCAGCGAGGTCTGGGAATACCAGGTGGTGGGAAAGGACATGCTCGATCCTTGAAGTGTTCTGTGCGGGAGCGAGCAGGCTCGCCCCCACAAGGTGTGTTAGTTGACGACTGAGTAATCGACGCCATACCACTTGGTCGACAATTGAGTCAGCGTACCGTCCTTGTGCATCTGGCCAATGATTTCAGCCAGTTTGGCCTTCAGTTCCGGGTCGCCCTTGTCGGTGGCAATGGCCAAGGGTTCGTAGAACACCGCCGTGCCGCCGATGGCCCGCAATGGGTAGTTCTTCTTGATGGCGGCTTCCAGGGTGCTGCGTTGGGTGAGGATCGCGTCCAGGCGAACGCCGTTGCCCAGGCGCAGGTCATCCAGCGGTGCGAGAGAACCGGCGTAGGTCTTCATCTTTCCGGCCTTGACGTCGTAGGCGACCGGTGGCATGTCCGTGGCCTCAATGGCCAGTTGCTGGTTCAGATAATCTTCGGAGGTGGTACCGCCTTCAACACCAATGGTCTTGCCGTTGAGCGCCTTGCGGTCGGTCAGGGTCGAGTCGTTGTGTACGGCGAAAACGTAGGGCACGTAGTAGTACGTGGCGGGAAAGTCGAGGATCCGCGCACGGCTGCTGGTGGCGGTCATCGAACCGACGGACATATCCCATCGACCGTTCCACTTGCCGGCGGTGATCACGTCCCAGTCGGGCGTTACGAACTTGACCGCAACGCCCAGGCGCTTGGCGATTTCCTTGGACACATCGATATCGAAGCCATCGATTTCATTTTTGTCGTTGATGAAACCTTGTGGCGGCCAGGTCGCCGAGGTGGCGACGGTCATTTGTTTGCTGCTCTGGATCTTGTCCAGCACCGCCCCGGCGTTGGCGGCGCCGACGAACAGCAGCGACAGGGCGGCTGCCAGGGTGGTCAAGCGTTTTTGACTGAGCATGTGCATCTCCACTTTTCGTTATTGTTATGCGGGGTAAAGCGGGTCTCAGTGACCGATGATCTGCGACAGGAATTTCTGTGCGCGTTCGGTCTGCGGGTTATTGAAGAATTCGGCGGGCGTGGCCTGTTCGATCACCTGGCCCTGGTCCATGAAGAGCACGCGATCGGCTACCTTGCTGGCGAAGCCCATCTCATGGGTCACGCAAATCATGGTCATGCCGTCGGTGGCCAGTTCGCCCATCACATCCAGCACCTCATGGACCATTTCCGGATCCAGGGCCGAGGTGGGTTCGTCGAAGAGCATCACTTTGGGGTTCATGCATAACGCCCGGGCAATTGCCACGCGCTGTTGCTGGCCACCCGACAGTTGCGAGGGGTATTTGTCGGCGTGCTCGGCAATGCGTACTCGCTCCAGGTAGACCCGAGCGCGTTTTTTTGCCTCGGCGCTGGACACGCCCTGCACCAGTTGCGGGGCCAGGGTCAGGTTGTCCATGACGCTCAGGTGCGGGAACAGGTTGAAGCTTTGGAACACCATGCCGATTTCGCGGCGTACGGCGCTGACGCTCTCGGCTTCGCTGGTGAGGGCGATGCCGTTGACCTGGATGTGGCCTTTCTGGAAGTTTTCCAGATGATTGATGCAGCGGATCATCGTCGATTTGCCCGAGCCGGACGGCCCACAGACCACCAGGATCTCACCGGACGCGACGTTCAGGTCGACGTCCCGTAGCGCGTGGAAATTGCCATACCACTTGTTCAGGCCGCTGATGGCAATCATCGGGGCTCCGGCCTGCGCAACGGCTGCCGGGGCGAGTCGCTCGGCGGTGTTGGTTCGAGTCATCTGGATCAACCCCTTGCTGTGGATCGATTGACCCGTTTTTCGATACGCGCCTGTACCCGTTCGAGGATGAACGAAAGGGCCCAGTAGATCATCGCTGCGGTGATCAACATCTCCAGGTGTCGGAAGTCTGCACGACCCTGGGTCTTGGCCAGGTACATCAACTCCCAGACGCCAATCACCGACACCAGGGAACTGTCTTTGAGCATGGCGATGAACTGGTTACCGGTGGGCGGGATGATGACGCGCAGGGCCTGGGGCATGACCACCCGGCTCAGGGTCTTGAACGGGCTGATGCCCAGCGCCCGGGAAGCCTCCCACTGGCCCACCGGGATACTCTGGATGCCAGCCCGGAAAATCTCGGTCATGTAGGCGCCGTAGCACAGCGCCAGGGCCAGGATGCCGGCGGGCACCGCGTCGACCACGTAGCCCAGTTGCGGCAGCCCCAGATAGATCAGGTAAATCTGGATCAGCAGCGGTACGCCACGAAAGAACGAGGTATAGAACGAAGCGAGGGCATTGGCCAAGCCGTTGTTCGACAGCTTGGCCACCGCGCCGATCAATGCCAGGACAAAGGCAATCACAATGGCCACGGCGGAAATGTACAGTGTGGTCGCGGCCCCTTGGACGATCAGGAAACCGACCTTTTCGAGAATGAAACTGTAGGACAGGTTGAAAGTATCGAAGAAAGCCAGGAATAGGATCAGCAGTTCGATCCAGACTACCGTGGTCTGCACCTTGAACTTCAAGCGCCCCAGCACGTGGAAGTTCAGCGTGCCCAGCAGGGCGATGGCCAGGCCAGTGGCGATATTGCGGGCGGTCAGGCTGTCCGGCGCGTTGCCCAGCAATGGATGCAGGACCTGGCTGATGGTGCTGTTGCCCAGGTTCGTCAGGTATGAACCGAGGAACAGCAGCACGGCGATGCCGAGCAGAAAGCGAGGATCATTGGACTTTTTCTTATAAATTATATTGTCGTGATACATGACTGCCTCGGGCTTGTGGGTGGCGGCGATCTCATCAGGCTGAAAATGGGAATCGGCCAGTATTGCCAGTCAAAATCCAGTACGACAAGCGAGCAAAATTCGTTACGTCATTCCCTCAGCGCATCCTGATGTTCAGGCCAGTTTCGCAAGGCATGCCTCCAAGATGTCCAGCCCTTCCTCGAGCACGGCTGCCTCAGTCGTCAGCGGCGCCAGCAGCCGGATGATATGCCGCGATTTACCGCTGGGCATCAGCAGCAAACCCGCCTCCCGCGCCAGGGCCAGCAGCTGCGTCAATTGTGCCGCTGCCGGGGTGCCGTCGGCGTGGGCCAACTCGATACCGCGCATGGCGCCGATACCGGTCAGGCGGCCCAGGAAAGGTGACAGCCCACGGCGGCGCCAGGATTCGTAGCGGCTGACGATCGCCTCCTCCTGTTGCGTGCCCCAGGCGTGCAAGTTCGCGTCGGTCATTTCGTCCAGCGTTGCCAGTGCGGCGGCGCAGGCGATGGGGTTGCCTGAATAGGTGCCGCCCAGCCCGCCCTTGGGCAAGTTGTCCAGCAGCGCCTTGCGTCCCATCACCGCGCCGAGGGGGACGCCGCCGGCAATACTTTTACCCAGCAGGACCAGGTCTGGCTCGATGCCCAATCGCGAGAAAGCAAAGCGTTGGCCGGTGCGACCGAAGCCGGACTGGATTTCATCGGCGATCAGCAAAATGCCCTTTTCATCGCAGAACTGCCTCAGGGCCTGGGCGAATGGCACGTCCAGCGCCAGGAAGCCGGCTTCGCCCTGAACCGGTTCAATGATGAAACAGGCGACGTCATTCACGTCGATCTCAACGCTGAACAGCCGTTCCATGGCCTTCAGGGCCTCGGCGCAGGTTACACCGTTGTCCTGGCTTGGATAGGACAGGTGATAGACCGGCCCGGGCAGCACGCCGACTCTCTGTTTATAGGGCGCGACCTTGCCATTGAGGTTGAGGGTGGCCAGGGTACGACCGTGGAACGCGCCGTCAAACGCAATGACGGCGGTGCGTCCCGTGGCGCCGCGTACGATCTTCAAGGCGTTTTCCGCTGCCTCTGCGCCGCTGTTGGTGAGCATGCCGCTGATCGGATAACTCACCGGGACAAACGCCGCCAGGCGCTCCATCAACTGGATGTAAGGGGCATGAGGTGCTGCGTTGAACGCATAGTGGGTGAGCCGGGTGGCTTGTTCGCGGATGGCCTCGACGACACGCGGGTGGCAATGGCCGAGGTTCAACACACCGATGCCGCCGACGAAATCGATGTAGCGCTTGCCATCGCTGTCCCAGACTTCGGCATTTTTACCGTGGTTCAGGCAAACAGGGTGAACGATAGAGATCGACTGGCTGATGGTGTCGCTGTTCATGGATGACGGCTCGCAAGGCAAGAAGGCTTGCGATATTCAAGCCGCGAGCGGAGGGGCCCGGCAAACGAAATAAAGTTGCCGGGTCAATCTTAAAAGTCGGGATGTAGGCGCGGTGTCGCATTAGGGTTACGCAACCCGTGGCGAGGGAGCTTGCTCCCGCTGGGGCGCGCAGCGGCCCTCAAACCAGGCAACGCGGTGTATCGGGCCAATTGAGTTTGACTGTTTGGGTCTGCTGCGCAGCCCAGCGGGAGCAAGCTCCCTCGCCACAAAAGCGGATCTCACCACACAGGCAGGGTTGATCAGCGCCGTTGCAGCGGCTGCGCCTCGAATTTCACCCCCGCCAACCCATGGACCATCAGCGCACGGATATTGCCGTGATCGCTGCCTTCGGGCGTGGCCAGCACCGAGCGGTAATGTTCGCCAAACGCCAGGAGTGCTTCTTCATCGCTCAAGCCTTCGAGCAGCGCCAGGCCCAGGGTCTTGCACGAACCTTCGTTCTGCCCGGCAGCGTTTTCTACGCCGCCGTTGTTGAACGCCTGTGGCTGGTAGTCGTAGCCGGCGGCGATAAAGGCCAAGGTGTCGGCAAAGAGGTGTTCGCCGCTCTTGAGGCGGGTTCGCAGGGCATTCAGATCAAGCATCGGGTTTTCCTTTGGCGAACGCCGCTTGTTGTTCGGCGCTGGCTTCTTGCTGGTATTGGGCTTTCCATTCGGCGTACGGCATGCCGTAGACCACTTCGCGGGCGTCGTCGAGGCTGACCTCGATCTGGCGCTCATCGGCGGCGGCCTTGTACCACTTGGACAGGCAGTTGCGGCAGAAACCGGCGAGGTTCATCAGGTCAATGTTCTGCACATCCTTGCGGCTGTCCAGATGAGTGACCAGCCGGCGGAAAGCGGCGGCTTCGAGTTCGAGGCGTTCTTGAGGAGACATAGGACTCACTGCGAATGTAAGGATAGGGGTAGCTTGCGGCTAGCGGCTTGCAGCCAAGGTGATCGAGACCGACTCGGCAAATCGCAAGGCGTGGGGCTTGTCGACTTCGACCTCGGCGTACAGCACCGATTCGTTGGCCATGACCAGGTCGAGCAATTCCTGGGTCAGGCGTTCGAGCAGGGCGAAGCGATTGCCTTCCACGTGGGCGATGATCGCCTTGGTGATGGTGCGGTAGTTCAGCGCATGATCGATGTCGTTATCGCGGACTGCCTCCTGTGCTGCATACAGGATGGTCAGGTTGATCAGCACGTCCTGCTTGTTGAGGATTTCGTCCTCATTGATGCCGATGAAGGTGCGCAGGCGCAGGTCCTTGACCTTGATGCGTGCCATGGCTGGCTGAAGTTGTGGCATTTATTTGCTCCGTCGAATCAATTGCAAGAACTCCTGGCGGGTGGTGCTGGACTCGCGAAAGGCGCCGAGCATCACCGAGGTGTTCATGGTCGAGTTCTGTTTTTCGACACCGCGCATCATCATGCACATGTGTTGGGCTTCGATCACCACCGCCACGCCGGCGGCCTGGGTGACCTGTTGCACCGCGTCGGCGATCTGCCGGGTAAGGTTTTCCTGGATTTGCAGGCGGCGCGCGAACATATCCACCAATCGGGCGATCTTCGACAGTCCCAGGACCTTGCCCGTAGGAATATAAGCCACATGGGCCTTGCCGATGAAGGGCAACAGGTGATGTTCGCACAGCGAATACAGCTCGATGTCGGCGACGATGACCACTTCATCGCTGTCCGAGGCAAACAGGGCGCCGTTGACGATCTGCTCGACACTTTGTTCATAGCCGTTGCACAGGTACTGCATCGCCTTGGCCGCCCGTACCGGGGTGTCCAGCAAGCCCTCGCGCTCCGGGTCTTCGCCCAGGCCAATGAGGATCTCGCGGTAGTTCTGGGGCAGGGATAGCGTCATGGTGCATCCTCGGGGCAGGGCTATTTGACGTGCCGCCCGCCGTTGACGGTCAGGGTCGTGCCGGTGACGTAGGGATTGTCCAGCAAGTAACGCAGGCTTTGGTAGACCACTTCGCTGCCGGGTTCGATGCCCAGGGCGGACTTGGCCAGGGCCTTGGCACGGTAGGCCGCGTCGTCCTCGGGGTTGAACAGTAGCAGGGCCGGGGCGATGCCATTGACTTTGATGGCGGGCGCGAACTTCGCCGCGAACGACAGGGTCAGGCTTTCCAGGCCGGCCTTGGTGGCGCAATAGGCGATATGCCGACTGCTGCCCTTGCGTGTCACATCATCGCCGATATGCACGATGTCCGCTGGCGTCGAGCGCCGCAGCAGTTCGGCGCAATGCAGGTTGATCAGGTAGGGCGCAAGCATATGCACACTGAACATGGCGTTGAACGCCGCTGCCTCACTGCCCGGATTTTCGGCCAGCCAGGCCGAGGCGTTGTGCACGACAGCCCGCAGTCGGTCGGTGTGCTGCTTGAGCTGTTCGATAAAGG
This sequence comes from Pseudomonas fluorescens Q2-87, assembly GCF_000281895.1. Taxonomy (NCBI): domain Bacteria; kingdom Pseudomonadati; phylum Pseudomonadota; class Gammaproteobacteria; order Pseudomonadales; family Pseudomonadaceae; genus Pseudomonas; species Pseudomonas fluorescens. The sequence continues at coordinate 937,815 of NZ_CM001558.1, forward strand.
CCAGTATCCCCGCTTCACTGGAGAAATCAGCGAAGAGCATGATCGCTCCCAGCTCACGCAGCGTTTGCACGCCGGGACGTTCGGTGCGATAGGTCGCGATCACCGGTTGGCCGTCTTCCAGCAACCGTCGGGCGCAATGCAGCCCGACGCGCTGGGCTGCGCCGGTGATCAGGATCGGGGCGGTGGCGCTGGACATGGGTGGGCTCGGTTCACTGCAAAAGCAAAACTATAACAGCGACGCCGGGCGCGTCCTATGTACAAAGGTCAATCCGGTCGCGACTCAACTGCCCACAGGAATACTGTTGAGGCTGCTGGCATCAATGATTCTGAGCGGCCGGCTGCGTCCGTCGTGGCGTGCCGTTGAGCCAGTTCGCCAACAGATGAGTGGACATCGGAATAAACAGGTAGACCATCAATGGCGTCAGCACCAGCGTACTGATGAACACCCGGCTCAGCAGGCCCAATTCACCCAGCAGCGGGCCCAGCAGGAAATTGAACAACAGCGACACGGGGAAGAACGCGAGCCAGATCGCCACGGCCTGTTTCCAGCGCGGCGGCCGCTGGCCGACGGTACCGAACCAGCCATCGATACCACGAACCCGATGTTCGGAGGGATGGGCAAACAGATCACCGCCCCGTCCCAGCCAGGCCGTGCGGGACGCCGAGTGTTCCCAGGCGTGCAGGGTCTGCTCGTCGGCAAAGCGGAAAATAATCTGGAATTCGTCGTCCTGGGGCGGTGGCGCGAGGACGCCCGAGCCCAGGTAGCCGGGGAAATCGGTGGCCAATTGTTCGCCTTCGCGCAGCCAGGCGATCAGGTCTTGATAGCGGCCATTGGCGACGCGGCGGGCCACCATCAACGTGACGGGTGAGGTAGACATTTTGTATCTCCGTAAAACAGGCGCGGTGCTCCGGATAGGAGGTTCGCGGGGGACGCCCCGGGGTGGTGGGTAGCGTCTGGTCGCCAAAAAACAGGCAAGGATTATTCCCGATTGCGCGCAAAACAACAAAACCGCACGTCAAAGGCCGTTTGTTGTTGTAATGACGTGTCGGAGTGGGAGTAAACTGGGATCCAATTTGCCAGTCGGATTTGTCTGCCAAAATGAGCGTAAACACAGAAGACAACCTTGTTCTGCTGGCATCCGGTGCCTTGAAACGCGAGGAACTGTTCCCCATTCGCGAAGTGGCGCGCTTGACCGGCGTGAACCCAGTGACGCTTCGCGCATGGGAGCGGCGCTACGGTCTGATCCAGCCTACTCGCACCGAAAGCGGGCACCGTCTGTATTCTCTGGGCGATATCGAAAAAGTGCGCAACATCCTGGCCTGGATCGAGCGCGGCGTGGCGGTGAGCAAAGTCGGTAAGATCCTGGCAAAGACCGAGTCGGTGCAACCGGTCTCCACGCTGATCTCGTCCGATCTGGTCAGGGCCGATTATGCCCAGTGGCAGCAACAGGTGATGGACGCGGTTGGCAAGTTTGACGATGTGGAAATGGATCGTGTCTACGGGCAGATTTTTTCCACCTACGCCGTGCCGATCGTATTCCAGGACATCCTGCTGCCCATCTGGCGGCAATTGCTGCAACGCCAGCAGGAATTCGGCCGGACCAGCGAGTGGGTATTCTTCGACGGCTTCCTGCGTTCGCGCATTATCCAGCGGCTTTTGCTCAAGCGTGAAGGCTATTCGCCGCGTGTGCTCATCTGCGGCATTTCCGGCCAGTGCCGTGAGTTGGACCTGCTGGTCGCGGCGCTGTTCCTTTCCAAGGCTGAGGTGGGCGTCCGGCTCTTGGCGATCGGCTTGCCCTTCGACGAGTTGACCCTGGTTTGCCAGAAGATCCAGCCTTTGGCGCTGGTGCTGGTGTCCAACCACGCGCCGGTCCCTGATTTACCGAAGCGCCTCTCGAGGTTGGCGATGAGCCTGGATTGTCCGTTGATGTTGGCTGGTGATGCGTCCGAGTTGGCACAGGATGCCCTGGCTGGGTCGTCGATCGCCTGTTTGGGGAATGAGGGAACCATGATGCCCCGGCGCCTGCGTCAATTTTTGGCGGGCAACCTGGACACCTGAATCAGAGGTGCATGGTCGGATGGGTCAAACGATGTTGCTGCAGGATGTATTGGCGCAGGCGCTCGGTCTCGTCTTGATCATTCTGGCTCAGGTGATAGGCGAACAACCCTTGGTCCGTTTCCCGCTCAAAGACGCCTCGCAACGAAATTCTCTCGTAGCCTGACGGGCTGAACCACAAAGAAAACTGCCTGGGTGGCTTGGCGCGACTGCGACTCTCCAAGAGGACGCCTTTACAGGAGACTTCGTGGACCCAGAGGGGCCCCGGTTGGCCCTTGATGTTTTCCAGGGCTACGGGCTCGTCGAGCGTCAGGCGCCACGGGCGGATTTTCGGCCCGTCTTCATAGATGCTCGGAACGCCCAGGCGCAAGTGCATCGCATGGAATTCGTCTTCTACCAGGTGCAACGGAAAGGTCATTTGCTGATTTTCGAAATTGGCTTGTAGCGTGACCTGCTCGTTTGCCGCCAGGCGCGTCAGCAGGTCACGGATCTGCGATCCACCATTCACCAGCAGGCTCGACGTGACATCCCGTTCGTTCAACTGCGGGTTGTGCTGCATGGTGCGGATGAAATCCAGTTCATCCTGGGTGAGAAGGGCGTCACGCTGCATGATCTGCTCGAAATAAAAATTTACGTTTTCACTGGTGATTGTAGTGACTGACCATTAATTCGGGGTTTTGTTTGAACCGTTCGTCGCTTCAAGACGGGCAATTGTCTCCCGCGCGTCGGCCAGGTCCTTTTCGAGCTGGATGACCCGTTGTTGAGCCTTGACCTGGGCGGTGACATCTTTTTGCACACCTACGAAATAAGTGCGCCCATCAGCTTCGTTTTTTACCGTGGACAGTGACAGCTCGTTCCAGAACGGAGTGCCGTCCTTGCGGTAATTGCGCAGCACTTCGCGACAGGCTCCGCCTTCCTTCAACGCCTTGCGGATGTGTTCCAAGGACGGCTGGTCGCGATCGCCCGATTGCAGGAACCGGCAATCTTGGTAGAGGACTTCATCGCGGTGATAGCCGGTCAGTCGTTCGAAGGCCGGATTGACATAAATGAGGATGTTGTCTTCGTCGCCTTCTTGTTCAGCGACGACAATTCCGTCGTTAGATGCATTGATGACCAGTTGCATCAGTTGAGCGTTGATCATGGAGAACCCCTCTGCACGTCCCTGTTGAAGCAGCATTCTAGAAGAAAGCCGGGGGCTGTCTACTGGCCATTACCGGTATTGAGAGCCATTCGCGGCTTTGTGGGCGCAACTGTTACCATGACGGCTCTTTTATACAGTTTCAGGGAACAGATTGATGAAAGTCGCCATCCTTTCCGGCTCGGTTTATGGCACCGCTGAAGAAGTCGCCCGGCATGCTGCCAAGCTGCTTCTTGAAGCCGGGTTCCAAGCCTGGCACAACCCCCGTGCCACCTTGGCGGAGATACAAGCGTTCGGCCCGCAGGCTCTGCTGGCGGTGACCTCGACCACGGGCATGGGCGAGTTGCCTGACAGCTTGATGCCGTTGTATTCGAACATTCGCGATCAGCTCCCAGCTTTTTTTCGTGGCTTGCCCGGCGCGGTGATCGGCCTGGGCGATGCCAGTTACGGCGATACCTTCTGCGCGGGTGGCGAGCAGATGCGCGAACTGTTCGCCGAGCTGGGGGTGCACGAGGTGTTGCCGATGCTGCGCCTGGATGCCAGCGAAAGTGTAACGCCGGAAACCGACGCCGAGCCTTGGCTGGCTGAATTGGTCGGTGCGCTGCGCTCTTGAGTCGTTTGGCTGACCCGCTCGGTCAGTAAGCTGGCTGCCAATGCAACTACCGCTGCTGGAGGAGCTGACTAGACTGGTTTTCTTGCATATGAAGTCTTGATGACAGGATTCCTATAATAAGAAACCAGAGGTCAGAGCCGTGAGCGTAGCGCCCCTCCAAACGACACCCAGCGTCAAGGAACAGGTCAGTGCGGCCGAGTGGCAAACCCGGGTGGATCTTGCCGCCTGTTATCGGCTTGTCGCACTGCATGGGTGGGATGACCTGATCTTCACCCACATTTCCGCGAAAGTCCCCGGCACCGAGGATTTCCTGATCAACCCGTTCGGGTTGATGTTCCATGAAATCACCGCTTCCAGCCTGGTCAAAGTCGACCAGGCCGGTAACAAGCTGATGGACAGCCCCTACGAAATCAACCCGGCGGGCTACACCATCCACAGCGCGGTCCATGAGGTGCGCCATGACGTGGCCTGCGTGCTGCATACGCACACCGCGTCCGGCGTTGCGGTCTCGGCACAGAAGCAAGGCGTGTTGCCGATCAGCCAGCAATCGCTGTTCGTGCTGTCGAGCCTGGCCTATCACGCTTACGAAGGGGTGGCCTTGAACCATGAGGAAAAGGCGCGCTTGCAGGCGGACCTGGGCGAAAGCAACTTCCTGATGCTGCACAACCATGGCTTGCTGACGTGCGGCGGCACCATCGCCGATACCTTCCTGATGATGTTCACTTTTCAGCGGGCCTGCGATATTCAGGTCATGGCACTGAACGGCGGGGCCGAATTGATAGCCATTGAACCGCAGATCCTGGCCGGCGCCCGGGCGATGATCGCCGGCGTAACCAAAAGCGCCCAAGGCATGGGTGGCGCGCTGGCCTGGCCAGCGCTGCTGCGCAAGCTCGATCAGCAAGACGGCGGGTATAGAAACTGATGCACCCTGCCCAGATCCCCCTGCGTATCTGGCGCCAGCGTAGCCAGACCTTCATGTTTCGCGGCCATGCCATCCGTTATTGGGTCGCGGGCCAGGGCGAGCCACTGCTGCTGATCCATGGTTTCCCCACGGCCAGTTGGGATTGGCATTACCTGTGGCAGCCGTTGGCACAGCGCTACCGTGTAATAGCATGCGATATGCTCGGGTTCGGCGATTCCGCCAAGCCCATCGACCATACCTACAGCCTGTTGGAGCAGGCGGATCTGCAACAGGCTTTGCTGGCGCATCTGAAAGTGAGCCAAACGGTGCATGTGCTGGCCCATGACTATGGGGACAGCGTCGCCCAGGAGCTCATCGCGCGGCACTACGAAGCGCGTATCCAGCTCGCCAGTTGCGTCTTTCTCAATGGCGGTCTCTTCCCGGAGACCCATCGCCCCGTACTGGTCCAGAAACTGTTGCTCAGCCCCCTGGGCTGGTTACTCGGCCGGGCGTTCTCCCGACAAAGCCTGGCGAAAAGCTTCCGCGAGATTTTCGGTCCCGACAGTGCCCCCACTGAAAGCGAGCTGGATGATTTCTGGAGCCTGATACAAACCCATCATGGCCCAAGGATCATGCACAAGCTCATCGCCTATATTCCCGAACGACGGGTGCAGCGTGACCGCTGGGTGCGGGCGATGCAGCGCGGCGAAATACCGTTGCGGGTGATCGACGGCGCGCTCGATCCGATTTCCGGTGAACACATGGTGGCGCGCTACGAGGCCCTGATCCCGAACCCCGATACGGTGTTGCTACCCGATATCGGCCACTACCCGCACACCGAGGCGCCGTTGCAGGTACTCAAGCATTACCTGGCGTTTCGCGAAAACATCGCCGCGCCACACAGGCAGTTGGCCTGCTCATGACCCTGGCAGGCAGGCCTTCGGGCGTTTACGAGACCACATTCCACCGTAGATCCCTTGTGGGATCGAGCTTGCTCGCGATAGCGGTACGTCTGCCAGCAGCCAATCGAATGCGCCGCCGTGGCCTGGGCCCGCATCATCCCCCCGCCTTATCGCCCACCATTCACTCGCAATCGTGTTGATTGTGACCGGCTGATTTGTGCCGGACACTCGTGCCCATTGTCCTGTCGGCCTGCTGGAGTTCTGCCATGAATGAGTCTGTGCGCTTCGAAGATAAAGTCGTGATCGTCACGGGGGCCGGCGGTGGCCTGGGCCGTGCCCATGCGCTGCTGTTCGCCAGGCAAGGGGCGAAGGTGCTGGTCAACGACCTCGGCGGCTCCGCGCAGGGCGAAGGTGCCAACGCCACGGCGGCGGACAAGGTGGTCGCCGAGATCCGCGAGGCTGGCGGCATTGCCGAGGCCAACCACGACTCGGTTACCGACGGCGACAAACTTGTACAGAATGCCCTCGATGCCTTTGGCCGGGTCGACGTGGTGGTCAACAACGCCGGGATCCTGCGGGACAAGACCTTTCACAAGATGGACGACGCCGACTGGGACCTGGTCTATCGCGTCCATGTCGAAGGCGCTTACAAAGTCACCCGCGCCGCGTGGCCTCACCTGCGCGAGCAAAACTATGGACGGGTGATTTTCACCGCTTCCACCTCGGGCATCTACGGCAACTTCGGCCAATCCAACTACGGCATGGCCAAGCTCGGTCTTTATGGCCTGACCCGCACCCTCGCCATCGAAGGCCGCAAGAACAACATCTTGGTCAATGCCATCGCCCCCACCGGCGGCACCCGCATGACCGAAGGCCTGATCCCACCGCAGGTGTTCGAGCAGCTCAAGCCTGAACTGGTCAGCCCGTTGGTGGTGTACCTGGCGAGTGAAACCTGTCAGGAAACCTCCGGCCTGTTCGAGGTCGGCGGCGGCTGGATGGGCAAGGTGCGCTGGGAGCGCAGCCTGGGGACGGGCTTCGATCCTCGCAAAGGTTTTTCGCCCGAAGATGTCGCCGCTCATTGGCAGCAGATCTGTGATTTCGAGGATGCGGTGCATCCGAACGATAATCTTGAAGCGTTGAAGGAAATGATGGCGAATCTGCAGCGTTACGCTGTTTAGCCCGTTGCCTCGACCGCTTGCCGTCGTCAACGGCAACGACGGTCAGGGAAAGTATTTCTTCACCAAGGCCGTCCGGTTCGCGGCGGTCTCGATAGAGCACGGGTTTATCCCGTACGGCTTCTGTTGCGGGTTATTGGGGCACCGCTCTTGTATGATCAATGAACCCTTTCGCTGCATCTATCAGCAGCGAAAGGGCGCAGATTTAAACAGGCTCAGGGCTGCTTGAAGCCTGGTTTTCCGTTGGCCGCGCGCCAGTTTTTTATCTCGTCGACTATCGCCTCAGAGCTTTCCTTGCCAGGCTCGGGATAAAATAGAAGATCCGATCCTGCGGGGTGCTCTGAGATTCTCTCGAATTCTAGTACTGCATCGACATCGGCTTCTTCTGAAGGATAGTTGCCCTCTGAAATTTCTATTACAAATGCGAGGAACTCTTTCTCGGTTATGTCTGTTATTGAGTTTTTCATTACTTGCGCTCTCTATGAATTTCAATGTGTCTTTTAGGGGTGATGAGAGTAATGTTGTCGATATCGTAAACTTGACCATTTAAGGAGATGAAATGTTTGTGGTGAAGTTCATATCTTGTTCGGGCGCCAATTTTTTCAGCTTTCCTGACGTAGGCGGAGCGTCCTTTCTCCATACGAACCCGATTGCGTAAATTAAACTGTTGAGAAAGTATAGGATCCCCAGCGACGGCTTTCCAAAAAGCCTCCCGAAACCCCCTGAAATTCCTGAATTCCTTCCCTCTCAACTGTTCCGCAATCTGCGACGGAATAGGTGCCCCTTCTCCTTTTGATGCTGCATCCGCCCATATCCCTGAAACGGGAGTACCACTGCCCAGTGCAACCCCAGGATCTTCCCGCCGATCCCTGAACATGACGTACAGAGGCGGCAGGCCTGAGTCGATTGGGAAGACGAAAATATAATCATCGAAGCTGTTTACGGTTATTTCGGGGAACGGATCGATCCTTCCCGAAATGGGCATAACCGATGCGCCTGTATAAACAGGCGGGGCAGGCGGTTCGGCGGGAGGCGCGGTGGAACTGTTTGCGGGTTGAACGACCGGCGTCCACGTCAAAGTTCTGGGTGGGGTTTCTTCAGTTTTAGCGATGTAGAGGTTCTGTTGCGCGTTATAGGTAACGGGCGCCACTCGGACTTTCGACGGGTGGGTTACACCATCAGTGTTGATCACCAGGATCTCTGGCTGGTCATCCGCTGCTTCTTGGGAAGTGAGGCGTACCGGCAAGTCAACGACTCCGTCGGCCGCCGCGATTGCATGCAAGTCGTGGTGATGTGTCGGCGCGAGCTCGGAAAGTGGCGTGCTGAACGCATATCGCTCGGGTAATTCACCGTTCGCCAGCTTGGGTGAATAGAGCAGCGCGCCAAAACCCGCCAAGGCCGGCCCTGCCACTGCCGTGAGCGATTCGACAGCCATGGTGACTGCGGCTCGTAGCGCAGCCTGGATAGCCAAGGTTGCTTCCGGGCTTATGGCCAGGCTACTGCCGACGAGTGTGAACACCGGACCGGCTGCGGCTGACGCTCCCGGTATTGAATATGCGCGCCCCGCCAGGACTTGTTCCAGTGCTTGTGCCTGGGCTACGCGTAGGGTCTCGGCTTCGGCCGCCTTGCGTGCTTCTTCCGCGGATACCCATTCATCAGAACTGTTAAAGACGGTATAAATCGGTGGAATACCCGACTCGACTGGGAACACCGTGACGAACCCGCTGCCAAAATCATAATCCTCTAGCTCCGGTTCCTCCGCTAACCAGTTGATAGAGGCCCAAGGGCTCCTGCCCTCATAGAGAACAATATTTGGGACGCTAAAAGGCCGAGTCGTAGATGCGTCGGTCCCTTTTACGATGGGCGTCCAGGTCATCCTGATAGACGAGCCGTCCGGACTGTAGGACCTATAGACATTGTTGTGGGGGTCGAGTGTCGCAAGCCTGATCGGCACGCTGGAGGGTACCGATGTTCCGTCGGCGCCCGCCACGACGAAATCCATTTCGTGATTGGTGGTCACTGAGCCCAAGACAACCGGGAGATCGATTTCTCCTTTTGATACTGCAACTGCAAGTAAATCATTGGCGTTGTCGGGTACAAACTCTGATAGCGGAACACTCAGGGCGTAGCGTTCTCCGTTGCCAAGCTCTGACGGGTCGACAAGTGTTGCAAAGCCTGCGACGGCGGGTAACGCTGTTGCTGCAACCGCTTCTAGGATCGCCGAAACCGCGGAGCGTAACTCATCCGCGATACCCGAGGCGGTCACAGGGTTGGGAGCAAGACTCCCTCCTGCAATTGTAAATACGGGGCCGGCGGCTGCGGCGGAGCCCGATACGGGAAATGTACGGGTAGCCCGGTCTGGTTTACGTGCCTTCTGAACTTCTGCCTGGCGCCTCGCTTCTTCCGCGTCCCGTTCTGCAATGCGGGCCCATCTTTCGGCCTCCCATAACGCCATGGCGGCCTCGTGGGCTTGTTTAGCCGCTACTGTTGCGGCAACCTGTGCAATCCGTGCTTGTTCTTCAGCAGCGCGTTTAGCCTCGGCTTCGGCTGCCTTGCGCGCCTGTTCCTGTGCCAGGCGTTCGGCTTCCGCTTGGGCCCTTGCCTGAGCCTCTGCGGCTGCTTTCGCGTTTGCCTCGGCAATGGCTTTGTTGTGTGCGGCTAAGCGAGCATCCATTAGCTTGATTTGCTCAGCCAGAAACTTCGCCTCGTACGCCGCAGCATAAGAGACATTCCACTTGGAAATGGCATTGTAATAAGCCCTTTGTCCTCCACGACGGCCAATGAGCTCGAAACCTTTATAACGTGCGTCTTGAGTTTTGTGTGTCAGTGGATCATGACCATAATAAAGATTAGCTATTGCTATGTGTTGTTGATGGTCTGTCCTCGCTTTGAAAAGTTGTAATTTGAGTGTTCGCAATTCAATTTCGATCGCATCGGTTCCAGGAGGAACCACCGCAGCAACGGCCGCTCTTGTTTTTGCGAGTTCGGCGTTGGTTATATTAATGATATTGCCGATATTTTCGTTGAAAAGTTCTTCCGTGGATGTGTTGCTTTCCTCCAGCCAATCATAGGCATAATCCATGGCGTCGTAGGCACGATCGGAGTGGTCTGGGCCTGATACGCGACTTGCGCTAAATCCAAACCCGTCAGATGACGAAGGTGTGCGAGGTATACCTCTATTCACAAGGATGTTTTTTTCTTGCTGCATATCGAGTTCCTTTCGAATCGAATCTGAATAGCCAAACCGTCATTCAGCACGTACGGTCGTTCGTGGCTATTTGCGTAGCCCCCCATCCTGGGCGACCAAGGAAACTATAAGTTCGATCTCTAAATGCAGGCAGGTGAGCCTTTCCGACAATAACGTAGGAAACAAGAAGTTTTAACTCGGAAATAACCCCACATAAAAAAGGCCGCTGCAAAAAGCAGCGGCCTAAGGCATGACGTTGCAAAGGAGCTACAAATCAACGTCGGTAAAACACGGGATGACGGACCGATACACCAGCCCATCCGAATGACGGTGCGCCAGGCATGAGGGATGCCGCGGCGACTTGTGCTTGCAGGCCCGTTGCCCTGCAAGCCCGGCCAGCATAGGCATCGAGCCCAGCGGGAAACAGCCCGGATCCGGACATGCACCGTTGCAGGGCGTGTAACAGTAGCAGGTGCCGCATGAATATGCGCGGCGCTGATAGTCCATCATCCAGAGCGTCCATGCGCAGCGCAAAGGCCCGTCTCGCATGGGCTGTAATCCTTTTTAGGTACAGCGCGAATACCTCCTTGGTGCGCTTATCGCCCATGGCGTGCGGCAGTAGGGTGAAGCCTCTGTCACTCACCGGGGAAGACGCATGACAACAATAACAATGCGCGCCATCTTCAAGCCGCAGGCGCTGGCCGCCGCGGTGGCCTTGGGCTGCTGTGCCCAGGCGCAGGCCGTTTCATTCAACATTGGCGAGATCGAGGGTCAGTTCGACTCGTCGCTGTCCGTGGGCGCGAGCTGGGGCATGCGCGATGCCGACAAGGATCTGGTGGGCACGGTCAATGGCGGCAGGGGCCAGTCCTCCACCGGCGATGATGGGCGGCTGAACTTCAAGAAGGGCGAGACCTTTTCCAAAATCTTCAAAGGCCTGCACGACCTTGAACTCAAGTACGGCGACACCGGTGTGTTCGTGCGGGGCAAGTATTGGTATGACTTCGAACTCAAGGACGAAGGTCGCGAATTCAAGGACATCAGCGACAGCAACCGCAAGGAAGGCGCCAAGTCGTCCGGCGCGCAGATTCTCGATGCCTTCGTCTATCACAACTACTCCATCGCCGATTTGCCGGGCACCGTGCGGGCCGGCAAGCAGGTGGTCAGTTGGGGGGAAAGTACCTTCATCGGCAACTCCATCAACAGCATCAACCCGGTGGACGTATCCGCGTTCCGTCGCCCGGGTGCGGAGATCAAGGAAGGCCTGATCCCGGTGAACATGCTGTTCGCTTCCCAGGGTCTGACCGACAAGCTCACCGTCGAAGGTTTTTATCAACTGGAGTGGGACCAGACGGTTGTGGATAACTGCGGCACCTTCTTCGGTAACGATGTGGTGGCCGATGGCTGTACGACCGGTTACACCGTTGGTAGCCCGGCGATTGCGCCATTCGTGCCATTGACGCGTGCGTTCGGCCAGGAAATCCAAGTGAACCGCGAAGGGGTCGTCGTTGCCCGTGGCGGCGACCGCGATGCCCGGGATTCCGGCCAGTGGGGCACAGCGTTGCGCTGGCTCGGCGATGATACCGAGTACGGCCTGTACTTCATGAATTACCACAGCCGCACGCCTACCGTCGGGACCACAACGGCGGGGCTCTCGACCTTGGCAGCGTTGCCGGGAATGGTCGGGATTGCCAACGGCCTGGCCCCTGGCAGCGGCGCGGGCCTGGCCCAGAGCGTGATGCTGGGACGCGGTCAGTATTACCTTGAATACCCGGAAGACATTCGCCTGTACGGCGCCAGTTTCTCCACCACGCTGCCCACCGGTACCGCGTGGACTGGGGAAATCAGCTACCGCCCCAACGCCCCGGTGCAGATCAATACCAACGACCTGACCCTGGCGCTGGTCAACCCCATCGCCGGCGGCGCGGCATCGCCGATTGCAACCACGCCGGGTGCGGATAACACCGGTTACCGGCGCAAGGAAGTGACCCAGATCCAGAGCACCATGACCCACTTTTTCGACCAAGTGCTGGGCGCTGATCGCCTGACCGTGGTCGGCGAGGCGGCGGTGGTGCACGTCGGTGGGCTGGAGTCCAAGGACAAGCTGCGTTATGGCCGTGATTCGGTCTACGGTCAGTACGGGTTTGGCGGCGACACCGATGGCTTTGTCACCTCGACTTCCTGGGGCTATCGCGCCCGGGCGATCCTCGACTATTCCAACGTCATTGGCGGCGTGAACTTCAAGCCCAACGTGTCGTGGTCCCACGATGTGGCCGGTTACGGCCCCAACGGCCTGTTCAACGAAGGCGCCAAGGCCATCAGCGTCGGTGTCGATGCCGACTACCGCAACACCTACACCGCCAGCCTGAGCTACACCGACTTTTTTGGCGGCGACTACAACGTCCTTGAAGACCGCGACTTCCTCGCGTTGAGCTTCGGCGTGAACTTCTGATCTGGCTGACAAGGAAAACCCAATGCGCAAGATGATCCTGCAATGCGGTGCCCTGGCCCTGAGCCTGTTGGCCGCGAACGTGATGGCGGCGGTTTCGCCGGATGAAGCGAACAAGCTGGGCACCAGCCTCACGCCCATAGGCGCGGAAAAGGCCGGCAATGCCGATGGCTCGATCCCGGCCTGGACCGGTGGGATTGCGAAAAATGCCGGCGCCGTGGACAGCAAGGGTTTCCTGGCCGACCCGTTCGCCAATGAAAAACCGCTGTTTACCATCACCGCCGCGACGGTGGACAAGTACAAGGACAAGCTGTCCGAAGGGCAGGTGGCGATGTTCAAGCGCTACCCCGAGACGTACAAGATCCCGGTGTACCCGACCCATCGCAGTGTTGCGCTGCCGCCGGAGGTCTACGAGGCGGCCAAGCGCAGTGCCCTCAATGTGACATCCATCAACGACGGTAACGGCTTGTCCAATTTCACCGGCAACCGCTACTACGCGTTCCCGATCCCCAAGAACGGCGTGGAAGTGATCTGGAACCACATCACCCGCTATCACGGTGGCAACCTGCGGCGCATCATCACCCAGGCCACGCCACAGACCAATGGCGGCTTCACGCCGATCCGCTTTGAAGAAGAAATCGCCGTGCCGTTCCTGATCAAGGATGCCGACCCGGAAAAGGCCAGCAACGTGCTGACCTATTTCAAGCAGGAGGTCACCGCCCCGGCGCGCCTGGCCGGCAACGTGCTGCTGGTGCATGAGACGCTGGACCAAGTGAAGGAACCGCGCCTGGCCTGGATCTACAACGCCGGCCAGCGGCGCGTACGTCGCGCCCCGCAAGTGGCGTATGACGGGCCAGGCACCGCCGCCGACGGGTTGCGCACCTCCGACAACTTCGACCTGTTTTCCGGCGCCCCGGACCGCTACGACTGGAAGTTGGTCGGCAAGAAGGAAATGTACATCCCGTACAACAGCTACAAGCTCGACTCGCCCAGCCTCAAGTACGACGATGTGATCAAGGCCGGCCACATCAACCAGGACCTGACCCGCTATGAACTGCACCGGGTCTGGGAAGTGGTCGGTACGGTCAAGCCCAGCGAGCGGCACATCTACGCCAAGCGCCACATGTATTTCGACGAAGACAGCTGGCAGGCGGCACTGGTGGATCACTACGACGGTCGCGGCCAACTGTGGCGCGTGGCCGAAGGTCATGCCCAGTTCTATTACGACCATCAAAACCCGGGCTACACCCTTGAAGCGCTCTACGACATCATCGCCGGCCGCTACATCGCGTTGGGCATGAAGAACGAAGAGAAACACAGCTACGTGTACGGTTTCGAAGCCCGGGCGGCCGACTACACGCCGGCGGCTTTGCGTTCGACCGGGGTTCGCTAAGGGTTCGCCACGCTGGAACAATCACTAACGACCGGCAAGGGGCTTGCCGGTCGTTTTTTTATGGGCGCCAATCAGCGCGCTGAATACTTCTCCAAAGGTCAGCGACACAGGTCTAGGGTGGTGGAACAACAATAAACAGGATCTTCGCAAATGACTGCCATGACCCCGTGTCCGGACCGTCCAGGATTGCTGCCTCGCCTGTCCTCGACGCACGTGCCGCGGCGGTCCTTGAGCGAGCCCCTGTTGAGCTCCGAAGCGCGGGTAAAGCTGCTGTGCGCGCCGGCGGGCAGTGGCAAGAGCGCATTGTTCGCCGAATGTTTTCTCCAAGCCCCCGGCGACTGTCGACTGCACTGGTTGCCGCTGGGAGGTGCTGCGCTGGATGCGGCGCAAATGTGCGAGCGGTTGGCACAGACCCTCGGGTTGCCGGTGATGGACGAAGCCGGGCTCCTGGCCCATCTGGCGCGGTTGCAGACGCCCACCTGGCTGTTCCTGGATGATTATTGCCGGGTGCCCAATCCCGGGCTGGACCAGTTTCTCGATCGTCTGTTGAGCGCCAGCAGTCCAGCGCTGCAACTGTGGCTCAATGGCCGGCGTCGGCCTCACTGCAATTGGCCGCGATTGTTGCTCAATGACGAGCTGCATGAATTTGACGTGCAGGCGTTGCTCTTCACCGCACAGGATGTCGAGCAGTTGCTTCGCCATCTGCCTGGCCCGCAGGTGACCCGCACCGCCCGCGAAGTGATTCAGCGCAGTGGCGGTTGGTGCGCCGGGGTGCGCATCACCTTGCTCGAACGCTGTGAGTGGGCGCGCAGTCACGCATCGCCGAGTCGGGCGGGGACCTTGCCAGATTACCTTGAGTACGAGTTGTTCAGCTCGCTGACTGCGGACTTGGCCCAGGCCTGGCGAGTACTGGCGCACCTGCCGCGCTTCAATGCGCGGCTGTGCGAGCATTTGTTTGGCGACACTGTGGGCGCGCAGTGCCTGCCCTTGCTGCTGGAGCTGGGGTGTTTCATCGAGCCGTGGGAGCAGACGTCGGACTGGTTGCAGATTTTCCCCGCCTTGGCGCGGTTGGTGCGCGAGGAGCCCTGGTCGCAACGGCGCTCCTGGCATCGACGGGCCTGCCAGTGGTTTGCTGCCGAGCAGGATTGGCAGATGGCCTTCGAGCAGGCCATGCTCGCCGAGGAGTTCGAGACGGCCGTCAGCTTGTTGCAGCATTTGAGTTTCGAGCACGTCTTGCAGCACCAGAATGTGCAACTGTTGCTGAATCTGCATGATCAGCAAGGCGAGGCCCTGAGCCTTGGCACGCCGCAGTCGGTAGGGTTGGTCACCGCAGCCCTGCTGTTCGCCGGACGTTTCGATCAGGCGCAGGTGTGCATCGAACAACTGTCCCGATTCGCGCCGCAACCGCTGGCGGGGCGGCAGCGCCAATTGGTGGCGCGCTGGCAGGTGCTGCGGGGCTGGCTTCTGCACCTCTGCGGTGATGGCGAGTCGGCGCGCGAGCATTTCCTCCAGGCCCAGGCCAGCCTCGATCCGCAAGCCTGGGCGTTGCGGCTGCTATGCCTGTTGGGATTGACGCAACAGGCGCTGCTCAACGGTGAACTGGCGTCTGCACAATGGACTAACCGCCAGGCGTTATGCCTGGCTCGCGCCCACGGCTCGCTGGTGTTTGAAGGTTTGCTGGAGCTGGACCACGCCCAAGTGCTGGAACAGCGCGGTGCGCCTCACCGGGCCGATCATCTGCTCAGCGAGGTCCAGGCGTTGCTCGATAAGCCAGGCCAGGATTTTTCCGCGCTGCTGGGGCGCATTGCCCTGCGACGCGGTCGCCTGGCATTGCGCATGGGGCAGGAAGAGTGGGCCGCCGAGCAGTTTCAAACGGGCCTGGAAACGGGCCTGCGCAACCAGGACAAACAGGTGCTCTACGGCTTTCTCGGCAAGGCCTGCCTGGCTGCCCACCAGGGCGACTATGGCGAAGCGTTCGCGCAACTGCGCGATGCCGAACGGATCATGCAGCAGCGGCACATCCCCGACACCGTTTACCGTGGCGTCTTGCTGCAAACCAGTTGCCAGTTCTGGTTGCAACAGGGGCGTGCGGAGCTGGCCCATGAAGCCTTGACCCGAGTCCTGCGGCATTTTCGCGGACCGCAGGCCAAGCATGCGCCTCCGGCGACCCTGGAGCTGATTGCACGACTTGAATACTTGCTGGTGCTGACCGAGGTCTACCTGCATCAGGCACCGGACGCGGTAGCGCGCTTGCAGGCAATGATCGCCCGGGCCCAGCATAGTGAAATGCACAGCCTGGAAACGGAGCTGCACCTGGCGTTGACTGAAGTCGTCTGGTTGTCCGGTGACCGCGCCCAGGCCCGCGTGCTCATGCAGGAAGGGTTCAAGCGCGTCAGCTGTTGGCGGGCCGAGCAGGCTTTGCGCGAGCTGCGCCTGCGCCAGCCCGACCTGTTGCGCTGGGCTCAATCGACAACGCCGATCGAACAGGTGGCCGCCAATGAAGACACCTTGCTCAGTCATCGTGAACTGGAAGTGCTGGAGTTGATTGCCCAGGGGCATTCAAATCAGCAGATCGCCGAACGTCTGTTCATTTCGTTGCACACAGTGAAGACCCACGCGCGTCGCATACACAGCAAGCTGGGGGTGCAGCGGCGCACGCAAGCGGTGGCAAAAGCCAAGGTCATGGGTGTCATGGGCTAGAACGACTCGACGCGCAGGGTTTGATCCGAGCCAGGACTCGCCTCATAACCCATACGCCAACTCACGGCCCGGGTCGCCGACAACAGTCGTTGCGCCGCCGGGCCGTTTTCATCAGCGTGGAACAACGATGTCGGGCCGACAATCGTCATGACCGCCGCCACCTGGCCGATCGCATTGAACACCGGGGCGGACAAGGCATCCACGCCCGGCATCAGCAAACCATGCACGTGATGCAGGCCGCGATTACGGATTTGCTCGCACAGGGTGGCATAGGCCTGGTCGTCGGCCAGGGCATGGTGGGTGGTGCCTTCGACTTCCTGTTCCCGCAAGCCGATCGTCTCGCGTTCCGGCAGAAAGGCACTGAATACCAGCCCCGTGGATGAGCTGAGCAGCGGCAATACCGAGCCCAGTTGTGTCACCACGGTCACGGCCCGCACGGCCGGTTCGATGCGCACCACGGTCGCGCCATGGTTGCCCCACACCGCCAGGAAACAGGTTTCGTTCAGGTCGTCGCGCAACTCGGCCAGGGGCAGGGCGGCCACTTGCAACACGTCCATGCCGTTCAAGGCCGCCAAACCCACGCGCAGGGCTTCGCGACCCAAGCCGTAGTGGTTGGTGGCCGCGTTCTGCTCGGCAAAACCACTGGCGATCAACGCCTGCAAGTATCGATGAACCTTGCTTGCCGGCATTTGCACGTGTTCGGCCAGGCGTGACAGTGACGTGGAGGGGGACAGTTCGGCCAGGGCCTTGAGAATGTCGGTGCCGACTTCGGCCGAGCGGACTTTCTGTTTACCGTTGCTGAGCGGGGTTTCCATGGCGGCGCTGGGTCCAGAGGCGAATGGGCGTCTTTATAGCTTGACGGTCGCTGTCGAGCAAATTACGTTATGCGTAATTGAATTACGATAAAAATAACCCAATGCGCCTTACATCGCTCCGAGGAGTGACGGGCCGCATGCCTGGAGGCTCCATGAACCTCGATTCCACAGCGCCGGAGCTGGCTTACCAGTCCGGCTTTGGTAATGAATTCGCCAGCGAGGCGCTGCCCGGTGCGCTGCCCGTGGGCCAGAACTCCCCGCAAAAAGCTCCATACGGTCTCTATACCGAGCTGTTTTCCGGCACGGCATTCACCATGGCCCGCAGCGAAGCGCGGCGTACCTGGATGTATCGCATCCGGCCCTCGGCCCATCACCCGGCTTTCGTCAAGCTTGAACGACAAGTCGCTGGCGGCCCGCTGGGGGAGGTGACACCCAACCGGTTGCGCTGGAACCCGTTGCCGATCCCTGTCGAGTCCACCGATTTCATCGATGGGCTGGTGCGCATGGCGGCCAATGCCGGCGCGGATAAACCGGCCGGCATCAGTCTTTATCAATACGGCGCCAACCGCTCCATGGAGCGGGTGTTCTTCAACGCGGACGGCGAGTGGCTGATCGTGCCGCAGCTGGGGCGGCTGCGGATCGTCACCGAGCTGGGCATGCTGGACGTTGCGCCGCTGGAAATTGTCGTGCTGCCCCGAGGCTTGAAATTTCGCGTCGAACTGCTTGATCCCCAGGCCCGTGGTTATATCGCGGAAAACCATGGCGCACCGTTGCGCCTGCCAGACCTGGGGCCCATCGGCAGCAATGGCCTGGCCAACCCGCGGGACTTCCTGTCCCCCGTGGCCCATTACGAAAACCTCGCGCAACCGACCCCGCTGGTGCAGAAATTCCTGGGTGAATTGTGGGCCTGCGAACTTCCCCAATCACCCCTCGACGTGGTGGCTTGGCACGGTAACAACGTGCCGTATAAATACGACCTGCGCCGTTTCAACACCATCGGCACGGTCAGCTTCGACCACCCGGACCCGTCGATCTTCACCGTGTTGACGTCGCCCACCAGTGTCCATGGCCTGGCCAATCTCGATTTTGTGATCTTCCCGCCACGCTGGATGGTGGCGGAAAATACCTTCCGTCCGCCGTGGTTCCACCGCAACCTGATGAACGAATTCATGGGCCTGATCCAAGGCGCCTACGATGCCAAGGCCGAAGGCTTCCTGCCGGGCGGTGCGTCCCTGCATAGCTGCATGAGCGCCCACGGCCCGGACGGCGAGACCTGCACCAAGGCAATCAATGCCGACCTCTTGCCTGCGAAAATCGACAACACCATGGCCTTCATGTTCGAAACCAGCCAGGTCCTGCGTCCGAGCCGTTTCGCCCTGGACTGCCCGCAACTGCAAACCGACTACGATGCTTGCTGGGCTTCGCTGCCTGTCACCTTCGACCCGACCCGGAGATAACCCATGACTCAACTTTCCACTGCCCGTAGCTGGGTTGCCTCCGCCAACGGCCATGCCGATTTTCCGCTGCAAAACCTGCCGTTGGGCATTTTCAACATCGAGGGCGGCGCCTTGCGCAGTGGCGTGGCTATCGGCGATCAGATCTTCGATTTGCAAGCCGGGCTGCATGCAGGGTTGTTCGACGGCTTGGCGCAAGATGCGGTCGAAGCCATGGCCGGCGGCCAGCTGAACGCGTTTTTCGAACTGGGACGCGGCGCTCGGGCGGCTCTGCGTGAGCGTTTGCTGGAATTGTTGCGCGAGGACAGTCCGTGGCGTGGCAAGGTCGAGGCCCAGGATGCGAACCTGCTGTTGCCTGCGGCCGACTGCCAGATGCATTTGCCGGCGAAGATCAATGACTACACCGATTTTTATGTCGGCATCGAGCATGCGCAAAACGTCGGCAAGTTGTTCCGTCCCGACAATCCCTTGCTGCCCAACTACAAATACGTACCGATCGGCTACCACGGCCGCGCCTCGACCATTCGCCCTTCCGGCACCGATGTGCGCCGTCCCAAGGGCCAGACCCTGCCCGCCGGCCAGGCCGAACCGAGCTTCGGCCCGTGCGCGCGATTGGACTATGAGCTTGAACTGGGCATCTGGATCGGCAAGGGCAATGCCTTGGGCGAACCCATCGCCATCGGCGACGCTGCCGAGCACATCGGCGGTTTCTGCCTGCTCAACGATTGGTCGGCGCGGGACATCCAGGCCTGGGAATACCAGCCGCTGGGGCCGTTTCTGTCCAAGAGTTTCCTGACCAGTGTTTCGCCGTGGGTCGTGACGGCCGAAGCCCTCGAACCGTTCCGCCTCCCACAGCCGGCGCGCCCGCAAGGCGATCCGCAGCCACTGCCGTATCTGTTGGACAAACGTGACCAGGCCGGCGGCGCCTTCGATATCGAGCTGGAGGTCCTCTTGCTGACCGAAAGCATGCGTGAGCAGAACCTGCCGGCCCAGCGCCTGACGCTGAGCAATACCCAGTACATGTACTGGACCGTGGCGCAGATGGTTGCGCACCACAGTGTCAACGGTTGCCAGTTGCAGGCCGGTGACTTGTTTGGTTCGGGGACCTTGTCGGGCCCTCAGAGCGGTCAGTTCGGCAGCCTCCTGGAAATCACTGAAGGCGGGAAGAAACCGATCGAACTGGCGTCCGGTGAAGTGCGCCGGTTCCTGGAGGACGGCGACGAAATCATCCTGCGGGCCCGTTGCCGTCGCGAGGGTTTCGCCTCCATCGGTTTTGGCGAGTGCCGCGGCAAGATCCTGCCGGCGCATTGAGAGGGCAGGGCATGGAACTCTATACCTATTACCGCTCGACCTCGTCCTATCGGGTGCGCATCGCCTTGGCGCTCAAGGGCCTGAATTACCAGGCCCTGCCGGTCAACCTGATCGCACCGTCCGGGGGCGAGCATCGCCAACCGGCCTATCTGGCGATCAACCCCCAGGGGCGAGTGCCGGCGCTGCGCACCGATGAGGGCGAGTTGCTGGTGCAGTCACCGGCCATCATCGAATACCTGGAGGAACGTTATCCCCAAGTGCCGCTGCTCAGCGCCGACCTGGCGGTGCGTGCCCATGAGCGTGGCGTCGCGGCGCTGATCGGTTGCGACATTCATCCGCTGCATAACGTCAGCGTGCTCAACAAGTTGCGCCTGTGGGGCCATGACGAAGCGCAGGTGACGGAGTGGATCGGGCACTGGATCAGCCAGGGGCTGGCGGCAGTCGAGCAACTGATCGGCGATGATGGCTATTGCTTTGGTGCCGCGCCCGGATTGGCGGACATCTACCTGATTCCGCAGCTGTACGCGGCCGAGCGGTTCAATGTCTCGCTGCTGGCGTATCCACGGATCCGCCGTGTGGCGGCGTTGGCGGCTGCGCATCCGGCCTTCCAGCGGGCGCATCCGGCGAATCAACCGGATACACCCTGAGGGCCTGAACAAAGTTTGTCTGCTCAATGCACAATTGTATTGGGTGGCAGATGCCCCAGCCGTTCCGTCAGCCGGATCCGCTGGATCGGGTCTTCGCTGAGCATCAGGGCATGCTCCAGGTCGAAGCGTTCGGCGTTGGGGCAGTCGAGCCGCTGGTACAGGCTGGCGCGGGCCAGGTAATCGGCCGCGCTGGCGTTGCCCAGCTCCAACACCCGCTCGGCATCGATCAATGCGGCGATGTAATCGTCATTGGCCAGATGCAACTGGCGCAGATTGCGCGACAGGCGCTGGAGCATTTGCGTCGGCTGGGCGTCGACCATGTGTTCGGCCTTGAGCTGCATGTTCGCGCCGTATTGACGTTGCAGTAAGTCCCGGCAGTCGTGGGGGTACAACCGGCGACCACCGCACGGATCGAGCAAATGGTCGGCACCGGGCACCTTCAGCAGGAAATGCCCCGGGAAATTGACACCAACCATCGGAATTTCCAGGCCTCGGGCCAACTCCAGGGCGATCAAGCCGAGGGCCAGCGGTTGCCCGCGTTTGCGCACCAGGACCTTGTCGAGCAACGCTGCCCATGGACGCAGCGGCGTGGAATCGTCCTGGGCGAACCCCAAGTCATTGAGTCGTCGCAATAGCGGCTGGCCCAGTTCACTGACGGGCAGCATCGGCAGGTCATGGCTGACCCGCCGTTGCAGATCCTTGAAATCCTTCAGCAAGGCCGCTACGTCCACGTCATGGTGATGTTCGGCAGCGATCCAAAGTGCTGCTTCAAACAGCGCCGGTGGCGAGCGGTGCAGGCAGTCGAAAAAGGCTTGGCGCGGTTTCATCGGACTCTCCGAGGCTATGCCCCGTTTTAGCTCTGCCATGGGTTTTCGTCCAGTCCCGGACAAACGCAGCAACGAGATATGCCCAAAAGCACTGACGGCCCTGGCGCCTTATTCCGGCCTGCTCCAGCAATTTTTGCCTGCACGCCTATACTGGCGAAACAAACAAAAGTGATTCGGGAGCCTGTCGATGTTCGCTCTCATGCAAAGCTCCCGCCTTGAATCGCTGCACTTAAGCGTAGACCCGACCACCGGGTTGAAGGCGGTGATTGCCATACATTGCAGCCGCCCCGGGCCTGCCCTGGGGGGATGCCGTTATCTTGCCTACCCCGACGATGAAAGCGCCGTGGCCGACGCAGTGCGCCTGGCCCAGGGCATGAGCTACAAGGCTGCCCTGGCCGGCTTGCCCGTGGGCGGTGGGGTGGCGGTGATCATGCGCCCGGCCCATGTCGAAAGTCGGGCGGCGCTGTTCGAAGCCTTCGGTCGCTGCATCGAGCAGTTGGATGGGCGCTACATCACCGCCATCGACAGCGGTACTTCGGTGGCCGATATGGACTGCATCGCCCAGCAGACTCGCCACGTCACCAGCACCACCGCTTCGGGAGACCCGGCGCCCCACGCGGCGATGGGAGTATTTGCCGGCATTCGCGCCACGGCCATGGCCCGCCTGGGCAGCGACAACCTTGAGAGCCTGCGAGTGGCGATCCAGGGGCTGGGCAATGTCGGCTACGCCCTGGCCGAACAGCTCCATGCGGCGGGCGCCGAGCTGCTGGTCAGCGACATCGACCCAGGCAAGGTGCAATTGGCGATGGAACAACTGGGCGCCCACCCGATCGCCAACGATGCCTTGCTCAGCACCCCTTGCGACATCCTCGCCCCCTGTGGCCTGGGAGGGGTGCTCAACAGCCACAGCGTGGCGCAACTGCGCTGCTCCGCCGTTGCCGGTTCGGCCCATAACCAGTTGAGCAATCTGCAAGTGGCCGATCAGTTGGAAAGGCGCGGAATTCTTTATGCCCCCGACTATGTGATCAACTCCGGCGGCCTGATCTACGTCGCCCTGAAGCATCGCGGCGAAGAGCTGCCGACCATCACCGCACACCTGTCGAAAATCGGTGCGAGGCTCACCGAAGTCTTCGCCCACGCACAGGCGCAAAAGCGCTCACCGGCGCGGGTGGCCGATGAGTTGGCCGAGCGTTTGTTGTACCGATAGAACCTGACAGCCCTCTTCTGGCAGGGCCGGAAGAGGGCTGTGACGTTCCAAGCCTCGCCCGCCGCTACCTCAGCAGGTACACCGGAAAGCACTCGCACAGATGCATCACCCGGCGCCGGGTATTGTCCAGACGCGCGGCGTTGTCCGGTTGCTCCAGCAGGTCGGCGATCAGGTTCGCCACTTCGGCACATTCCGCTTCGCCAAAGCCGCGCGTGGTCAGCGCCGGGGTGCCGATGCGAATGCCACTGGTGATGGCCGGTTTCTGCGGATCGTCGGGGATCGCGTTTTTATTCAGGGTGATGTGGGCGCTTTCCAGCAATGCTTCGGCATCTTTGCCGGTGATGTTCATCGAGCGCAGGTCGAGCAGGAACATATGACAGTCGGTGCCGCCAGACACTACCCGCAAGCCGCGTCGGGTCAGGATGTCGGCCATGACCCGGGCGTTATCGATCACGCGTTGCTGGTATTGCTTGAAACCATCGCCCAAGGCTTCGTTGAAGGCCACGGCTTTGGCGGCGATGACATGCATCAGCGGCCCGCCTTGGTAGACCGGGAAAATCGTCTTGTCGAGCAGGGCGGCGTACTGCGCCTTGGCCAGGATCAAGCCGCCGCGCGGGCCGCGCAAGGTCTTGTGGGTGGTGGAAGTGATGAAGTCGGCGATGCCGACCGGCGACGGGTATACGCCTGCCGCGATCAACCCGGCGTAGTGCGCCATGTCCACCATCAGGTAGGCGCCGATCTCGTCGCAGATCTTGCGAAAGCGCTGGAAGTCGATGGTCCGGGAATAGGCCGAGGCGCCGGCGATGATCATCTTCGGCCGGTGCTCCCGGGCCAGTGCTTCCATTTGCGCGTAGTCGAGGGTTTCGGTTTCCTTCTCCAGGCCGTAGGAAAATGCCCGGTAGATCTTGCCGGAGAAATTCACCGAGGCGCCGTGGGTCAGGTGGCCGCCGTGGGCCAGGGACATGCCCAGGATCGTGTCGCCGGGTTCGAGCACCGCCAGGAATACCGCCTGGTTGGCCTGGGAGCCGGAGTGGGGCTGGACGTTGACGTATTCGCAGTTGAACAGTTTGCGAGCGCGTTCGATGGCCAGGTTTTCGATTTCATCGACGACCTTGCAGCCGCCATAGTAACGCTTGCCCGGATAGCCTTCGGCGTACTTGTTGGTGAGTACCGAGCCCTGGGCCTGGAGCACCTCCTCGCTGACATAGTTTTCTGACGCGATCAGCTCCAGGTGGGTTTCCTGGCGGTTGCGCTCGCGGTCGATCAGGCGGGCAATGGCGGGGTCGAAATTTTGCAGGCTCATGGTGTGGTTCCTTAAAGAAGTGCTTCGGCCGGCGACGCAGGCACGTGATACGGCAACACCCGTGGCTGGCTTTTGGTCGAATCGGATAGAAAAATGGACGTGTCTTTCAAGCCGCTGCCGGTGATCAGGATCACGGCGGTTTGCGGTGTGTCGGGGTGTGTTTGCGCATATTTCAACAGGCCGGCGAAGGCACTGGCGGCACCAGCTTCAGGGAAGACGCCGGTGCTGGCGGCCAATCTCGACGCCGCGGCGACGATGCTCGGGTCGCTGACACAGATGAACTCGCCGTCACTGGCGGTCACCGCGCGCATGGCTTTGAGCCGGTCGCGCGGCAACGCCACGTTGATGCTGCTGGCCAGGCTGGTGGGGGCGATGCGTTCGATGTGCTCCATCGGCTGGTCGCTGCGCCAGGCGCGGTACATGAAATTACTCTGCTCGGCCTGAACGCCGATCAAGCGTGGGATGCGTTCGATCCAGCCCAATTGCAGCAGGTCGAAGAAACCCTTATAGACCGACCCCAGGATGCAACCGTTGCCGACAGGGACGAACACCAGGTCCGGCACCTGCCAGTTGAGTTGTTCGCACATCTCGAACGCCACGGTTTTCTTGCCTTCGCTCATGTACGAATTGATGCCGGTGGTGCGGTTGTACCAGCCGTGGGTCTCACAGGCTTCGAGGCATTGTTCGAAGGCTTCGTCATATTGCCCATCGACCAGCACGATCTCGGCACCGTAGCCCTGCATCTGCGCGAGCTTCTCGCGAGGCGCGCTCTTGGGCAGGTAAATGACGTTGTGCAGGCCCAGGCTGGCGCTCATTCCGGCCAATGCCGAAGCGGCGTTGCCGGTGCTCGCCACCGCTACCGTACTGGCACCCGATTGCAAGGCGTGCGCTACCGCCAGGGCACTGGCGCGATCTTTCAAGGACCCGGTAGGTTGTCGCGATTCGTCTTTGACAAAGACTTTGATCCGGGCACCTTTACCGAGCAGTTCGGGGCGTGAGTACAGTGGCGTGTTCCCCACCAGCAGCGGCGGAATGAAGCGCGTGGAGCTCAATGGCATCAAGCGGTCATAGCGCCACATGCCACGGGCGTGATCCTGGGCCAGGCTGTCCCGGGACCATTGGCGCTTGAGTGTCGGGTAGTCGTAAAGCGCGTCCAGTGCGCCATCGGTCTTGCAATGGGGACAGTAGTAACTGACCTCATGGGGCTGGTAACTGCGATCGCAAACCAGGCACTGCAATACATACTCTCTGTACGAATTCTTCATGGTCACCCTCTGAAAGTACGCTGTGCTGGTGCTTTCCTTGCCGGCGTCGATCCGGTGGGCCGGACCGACGGGCACTTCGCTGGCAGAAGGTGTTTCAGATCACCATGATGGCGTCGATGGCGACCAGGGTGTTGCGTGCCAGGGCGCTGGCGCCGGCGGTGGTACGGGCCGGATAGGGCTTGGTGAAATACTCTTCCATGACGCGGTTGAGGGTGGGGAATTCGCTCAAGTCAGTGATGAACGCGGTGACCTTGACCACGTTAGCCAGGGTGCCGCCGGCCGCTTCGGCCATTTGCACCAGGTTGTCGAGGGTCTGGCGCAGCTGGCCTTCGAAATCCTGGGCCAATACTTCGTTGTTCAACGCCGAGACCGGAGTCTGCGCCGACAGGTAGATAGTCTGCCCGTGGCTGACCTTGATGCCTTGGGAATAGGTGCCCAGCGGCAGTGGTGCCTTATCGGTGAAAATGACGTTTTCTTCGCCGAGGAAAGGTTTGGCGACGGACTGGATTTGAGCGGTGGTTTGCATGGTTACGTTCCTTGTTAAGTGGATGGGTTAGTGCAAATCGGCAACCTGCTTGACGGCCAGGCTGGAGAACTCTTCATCGCGGCACCGGGCCGGGGAAAAATGCTGGTAATTGAGTTGCAGCGCTGCCAGGTCCTGCGGCATGGCGATGCCCAGGGCCGCGTGGCTGCACAGGCGTGCAATCGCAGGCGCCGCCTGGATGCCGTAGCCACCGAGGGCTGCCAGCCAGATAAAGCTTTCTTGCAGAGGGTCCTGGCCGAGCACCGGCGAGCGGTCGGCGACGAAGGTGCGCAGGCCCGCCCATTTGTTGACGATCGAGCGTGGACGCAGGCGGGTGGTGTTTTGCAAGCGGTCCATGGTGATTGCCAGGTCAAGTTCGTCCGGCAACGCGTCGCAGGGCAGCGAGGGGTTTTCATCGCAGGGCGAAACGATCAATCGCCCAGCTTCCGGCTTGATGAAAATATCTTCGTCGACGGTGCCCAGGTAGGGCGTGTGGTGTACGTCGCACTGGGGATCGACCGCCAGTACGGTGCGGCGCAGCGGGCGCACGCCCACGGTGGGCACGCCGCAGCGCTCGGCGAACGTATCGGCCCAGGCTCCGGCGGCGTTGACCACGATGGCCGCCTCCCATCGTTGGCCGTCCCGGGTGTGCAAGGTCCAGTGTCCGTCGCGGTGTTCGCCGCGCATCACCTCGGCTTCACGCTTGACCACGCCGCTGCGGGCGCGCAGGCCGCCCAGATAGGCGCCATGGATGCCGTGTACGTCCAGGTCGAAGGCGCTGGGCTCATGAATGCCGGCGCTCCAGGCGCCTTCGGCCAGGTAAGGCACCAGCTCCATCACTTGTTTGGCGTCGAGGAGCTCGGCCGTAGGCACTTGTCCCAGTACCGCGCTGAAACGCGCTTTGAGTTTGTCCACCCGCGACGCCTGGGCGACGATCAACGCGCCCCGTGGCGACCATAGCGGATGCTCGGCCAGGCCCTCGGGCGGGTTCTCGAAAAAACTGCGTGATGCACAGGTCAGCGAGCGGATCTGTTGGTTGCCGTAGCTTTCCATCGAGATGGCCGCCGAACGCCCTGTGGTGTGGTAGGCCAGTTGCTGCTCCTGTTCGAGCAGGCAAACGCTGCCGTGGGCGGACAGTTCATACGCGGCGGACACACCGGCAATACCGCCACCGACCACAATGAAATCGTAACGGGCGGTCATGGTCGGCTGCCCTCGGCGATGGCGGCGGCTTTGCTTTCCCGGGTATAGGTCAGGACGAAATGCGCCACCAGGCCGAAGATCAGGCCCCAGAACGCGGCGGCCAGGCCCAGGAAACTCATGCCCGAGGCCGTCACCAGGAAGGTGATCAGCGCGGCTTCCCGTTGTTTGTCGTCGGCCATGGCGCCGGTCAGCCCAGCGCTGATCGCGCCGAACAAGGCCAGGCCGGCGAGGGAGGCGATCAGCTCTTTTGGTAGCGCGGAAAATACCGAGGCCAAGGTCGCGCCGAAGGTACCCATCAGAATGTAGAACACCCCGCAGGCGATCCCGGCGATGTAGCGTTTATCGCGGTCCTCGTGGGCTTCGCGGCCGGTGCAGATCGCTGCGGTAATGGCCGCCAGGTTGAATCCGTGGGAGCCGAAGGGCGCCATCAGCACCGAGCCGATAGCGGTGACCGAAATGATCGAGCGCGCCGGCGTGTTGTAGCCCGAGGTCCGCATTACGGCCATGCCCGGCACGTACTGGCCGGTCAAGGTCACCAGCGCCAAGGGCAGACCAATGTTGATGATTGCGTGCCAGCTCCATTCCGGGGCAATGAAGACGGGGTGGGCCACCGCAATGGTGATCGAACTGCTATTGAGCTCACCGAACGAGGCCGCCACGGCGCAGCCGACAATCAACACTGACAGAATCGCGTAGCGCGGCGAAAAGCGCTTGAAAACCAGGTAAGCCGCGATCATGGCCAGCACCAGCGCCGGCTGCAGCTTGATGGACGTGAACAGTTCGGCACCGAAGCGGAACAGAATGCCGGCGAGCATGGCGGCGGCGATGGCCTTGGGCAGGCGGCTCATCAACTTGTCGAAGGCCCCCGACAAACCGACCACGGCGATGATCACCGACGCCACTACATAGGCGCCGATAGCCTGGGGCAGGGAGACTGTCGGCAGCATCGATACCAGTAACGCAGCACCCGGCGTCGACCACGCGGTGATCACCGGGACACGCAGGCGCCAGCTGAGGAACAGGCCGGTGATGCCGCTGCCAATGGAGATGGCCCAGATCCATGAAGACACCACATCGTTAGGCAGGTGCGCTTCCTTGGCAGCCTGAAACACGATGATGAGCGGGCCGGCGTAGGAGATGATCACGGCGATGAAGCCCGCGATAACCGCTGACAGAGATAGATCCTTTCTGAGTGTGTCCATGATGTCTCGACTTGGCGCGGCAGGGGCGCGCGGTGATCAGGGGATGATTGAGTCGATTGCTTCGATTCGAGATCAGTGTATTTGAATGAATTGAGTTGATTCAATAGCGCGGCGGATTGTTACCAGATATTTTTCTGCCATCAGAGTTCGTCGATGCTTTGTTTTAGCGATAACTGATTGATTTGCAGAAATTTAATCTCAGCTGAACATTTTTTCATGATGTCCTTAAAAACGATCCAATAATCGAATCAATCGACTCAATGCGCAGATTGTTTCGAATTATTAGTTGCCTAACCTCCATGTGATATGCTCGGATATTCATCATTTCTACGATGGGCAGTGATCATTCATGTGGGTTCCCCAGCTAAGCGAGTTCAGCCAGCCGATGTATTTATCGATTGCCGATGCGTTGGCGCGCGATATCAGCAACGGCGTGCTGAACGAAGGCGACCGCCTACCGACCCTGCGGGAGCTGGCCAATACCTTGAATGTCACACCAGGCACCATCAGTCGGGCCTACAGCGAGGCCCATCGGCGCCGGTTGGTGCAGGGGGAAGTAGGGCGTGGTACTTATGTGCTCAACCAGAAGCAGCTGGAGCTGCCGGCCAGCAACAGCGCCGGGCCATTGAACCTGGGGCAATCGGAGCTGCTGGATCTTTCGATCATCAAGCCGTACAGCGAAACCCTGGAGTACTGGTTGCGCGGCGCGTTGGTGGGCATGGCCAAGAGCACCGATTTCGCTCGCGCCCTGGATTACGCACCGGACGGCGGCCATCCGGCTCATCGGGAGGCGGGCGCGCAGTGGCTGCGCCACTCGTTGCCGGATGCACAGTGGCAACAGGTGGTCATTACAGCCGGAGCCCAGCACGGCTTGATGGTCGCGATGAGCGCCCTGACCAACGCTGGCGACCTGGTGCTCTGCGAAGCGCTTTGTTACCCCGGCATCATTTCCCTGGCCCACGGTCTCGAACGGAGACTGCGTGGTGTGCCGATGGATGAAGAGGGCATCATTCCCGAGGCGCTGCGCGAGCTGTGCCTGCGGGAAAAACCGGCGATGCTGGTCTGCGTGGCGACTTGCCAGAACCCGACGGCGGCGATCATGTCGCAAAAACGCCGGGCCCAGATTGCGGCGCTGGCGGAGGAATTCGATTTCATCATCCTGGACGATGATATCTATGGCTTCCTTGCCACCGATCCGTCGATCAAGCCGCTGTCGGCCTTTGCGCCGGATCGTTCGGTGTACCTGACCAGTCTGTCGAAGTCGGTCATGCCGGCGCTTCGCGTTGGCTACATCTACAGCCCGCCGAAGCTGCTATCACGCCTGACCTCGATGGTGCGAAGCAGCGTCTGGATGCCATCACCGTTGACCGCGCAACTGGCCAGTAACGTTATCACCGAGGGCCTGGACAAGAAGCTGATCCGCATCCAGCGCAACGAAGCCGCGGGACGACAGGCGATTGCCCAGGAAATCTTCTCCAATTTCGAACTCAAGACCCAGCCGTATTCGTATCACGTCTGGCTGACCCTGCCCGAACCCTGGACCAGTGACGAGTTCACCATGCTCGCCAGGGCCAACGGTGTGCTGGTGCTCAGCGGCACGCAGTTCCAGGCTGAGCGGTCGGGGACGACTCGTTGCGTTCGGCTGGTGCTGATGTCCCCTACCAGCCAGGACGAGTTGCGCTTTGCCCTGACCAAGCTGGCCAGCCTGATCGATTCAGACCCGCGTCGTTATTACTAAAAAAGATCGCAGCCTTTGGTAGCGCCTGCATGGTGCAAACATGCAAGCACTGCCAAAGGCTGCGATCTTCTTGGGTCATTCGCCCGGCGGATTGAGCAGTTCGGACAAGGCGTCCGGTTGGCTCTTGAACGCCTTGGCGAACACGTCACGATTCTTCGCCATGTAGATCCCGGCTTCTTCCACCTGTTGCTCGCTCAGCGATGGGACGGCTTTTTGCAACACCTCGGCCAGCAATTCGGCGAGTTCCAGCATTTTGTCATGACGGTCAGCTTCGGCTTTATCCATGAACAAGCGCTCCAGATCTCGGCTGCTGCGGTATACCACTTCGACGGCCATTCACCACCTCACATGCCTTCACATTGGTTGTCTTTGTGACTACTGTATTTATATACAGGCAAAAGGATAAGCGAATCCTCTTCCTTTGGATAGTGGCTTTTTAATGTAGACCGATTTCCAGGTTTGTCCCATGGGCAACTCTCCCCGCGAACGAGCCAGAAAAAACACAAAAGTGTCGGATGCGAGCTCATTGCCATCTCAGCCCTAGCCGCTGGCCTTTTTTCTGCATGCAGAACAACCGTCACGTCCAACCCGCATCATCCGGTCGAGTCGACCTAAGGAAACTACATCGTGAAAATCAACTGGGCCGAGAACCTGCGCCAGAACGTCCACCAGATGGCCGAGTCCCTGGGAAACCTGTTCGTCGAGACCTTTCACTACCTGGCGCTGTTCGCCATCGGTGCGGTCACTGCCTGGGCGGCGGTGATGGAGTTCCTGCAGATGATCGAGGCGGGGCACATCAAGATCGATGACATCCTGTTGCTGTTCATCTACCTGGAGTTGGGGGCGATGGTCGGGATCTATTTCAAGACCAACCATATGCCGGTGCGGTTTCTGATCTACGTGGCGATCACTGCACTGACGCGCCTGCTGATTTCCAACGTTTCCCACCACAATCCGCCGGACCTGGGGATCATTTACCTGTGTGGTGGCATCCTGCTGCTGGCGTTCGCGATCCTGGTGGTGCGCTACGCCTCGTCGCAGTTCCCCTCGGTGAAAGTCGAATCCCCGCACCGTAAGGTCGGCGCGGGTTCCAGTGAGCATGGCGAGGTGGAGAAGGGCGAAATCTAGAGGCCGGCGGCAGGGGATGACGAGCCCTGTGCCTGGGGTGGCGGCAGCTTGATGTTGTCGCCACCGGTCATTGCTTCGAGGATGGCCACGGCGCTGTGGCCCTGTTCGATGGCAATGCCGAACTGAATGCTTTGCACCAGGCGCCTGAGCCGTTCCGGGTCATTGCGCTGCTGGGCGCTGATCATGCGTTTGGCGACGATGCGCCCGCTCTTGGACAAAGTCAGCATGATGCTGCCGTCCAGGCCTTGGATGCTCAGGTTGATCTGATAATGCGGCGCAAAGGCCTCGGTAATAATCTGAAAAGGGTTGTCCATGATGCGTCACCGCCTGATTGAACGTGCAGTTGTTGACCGGCCATGATCGGAATTAGTTCGCAACACCGGACCATTGGCCATTCCATGATCGTGTTCATCTCAAGGTTCAGGATTGAACAGGCGAAATCAAAAGGAACGCAGCCTGCACAGTGCCTGGAAGAGAGTTAGCAAGTGGCATGCCGGAAAAACTGTCGGACAATGATCGCGGCACTTGGGCGTTGAACGCTCTGGAATGCGGCTGTTGTGGCTGCCCGTTTCGGGGCAATTACGCGGGGATGTTCGTTGACGGTGCGCCAGGAGACGGGGATTTGCGCGAACAAAGCGAGGCGAGGCAACTCCCGACATTAACAGCGCTTTTGACCGTTGTCCGGCTTTTTTTGCAAATCCATATTTATCTTTTTGAGGGGGTTGAATTGTTCTTCCGCCAGCCCGACTCTGTACTCAAGGGGCCGTTGCGCTAACGTCAATGGGCCCCTGGCGAGCTAGCCGAAATAAGGGATGAACTATGCAAATCCAAGTCAACAGCGATAACCATATTCAAAGCAGCATCCGACTGGAGGAGTGGGTACGTACTACCATTGAAAGCACGCTCGAACGTTACGAAGAAGACCTGACTCGGGTCGAGGTCCATTTAGGGGATGAGAACGGTGATAAGCCTGGCCCCCACGACCTGCGGTGCCAACTTGAAGCACGGCCAAAGGGCCACCAGCCGATTTCCGTGACGCACAAGGCCGACACGCTGGAGCTGGCGATCGAAGGAGCAGCCGAAAAACTGGAACATGCCCTGGAGCATCTGTACGGAAAACTGCGCGGCAAGCGCGGTGGGGTTACGGCGCCGACCGAATCCGCAGCCTTGGCCGACGCCATGCTGGAAGAAGAATTCCTGGAGAATGAACGGGCTGCGCTTCACGGCTGAAGCCTCGCTCATTTTAAATTCCTGACTGAAAAACGGGCCTGCACTTGCAGGCCCGTTTTGTTTTTGGGCGCAGTCTCCCGGACGGCTCGCTCCCACAATGGATCTTCGGCGGGCTTGAATTGTTTGTTCGACGCAGATTCCTGTTGGAGTGAACTTGCTCGCGATAGCAGTACCCGGGGCACTACGAATGCCAGCGCCGTCCGCTAGCGCAAAAACGCCTGCCGGTACTCCCCGGGCGTTGCGCCCAAGGCCTGGCGAAAGCGGTTGGTGAAATGGCTGGCGCTGGCAAACCCACAGGCCAGTGCTACATCGCCCACCGCTTGTTGCGTGTTGCGCAGCAGTTGCCGTGCCTGCGCCAAGCGCCTGGCCAACACATATTGATGAGGGGGCAGGCCGAAGCTTTCGCGGAACATCCTTGCGAAATGGTATTCGGACAACGCACACAACGCCGCCAATTGCCCCAGGCTGATCGCGTCCGCCAGATGGCTGTCGACATAATCCACCAGCATTCGGCGCTGATGTGCCGCCAGGCCGCCCTTGAGGCGAAGTCCTTGGCGCTGGCCGACCTGGCTGAGGAGCAAATGATCGAGCAGATCGTGGGCCAGGCTGGTGGTCAGGAGGCGTTCGCCGGGCTCGTCCCAGTTCAGGGCGATCAGCTGGCGAAAACGTTGAGCCTGTTGCGGGTCGTCGAGAAACGTTCCCTCACGCAGTTGCAACTGTCGGGGTTCACGGTCCAGCAGCGTGACGCAGCCGAGGGCGAATTGTTCGGGGCTGAAATACAGATGGGCGAGACGGATGTCGCCGTTGATGACCCAGGCCGACTCATGCCCAGCCGGCAAAATGCAGAGTTTGTCGGGAGCGCCGGTGGTGTCGGGCTGTTCGCGGCGAAACGTGCCGGTGCCGCCGGCGATATAGCAAGACAGCGTATGGTGGGTCGGCGCCTCGTAGTCTCGGGCGTCATGATGGTTGCTCCACAAAGCGGCCGCCATGCCGTCTCCGAGCTCGGCGCTATGCTCCAGGCGAGCATTGGGCGAACTGTTGAGGGCTTGAAAGACTTGCAAGTTTTGCAGTGTGGGCATGATCGGTTCTCTCCAGACCGAATCCTACTCCGTCCTTCGGCCGCTGCCAGCCTGCAACCCGACAAAACCGCAAGTTTACGCAAGTGCCGGTTGGGCAACGGCGTGACACTGAGGGTCATTGTCAGGAGCCGTCACTATGAACCTCTCGTTGTACCTGCTCACCGTGCTCATCTGGGGCACCACCTGGATTGCCCTGAAACTGCAGCTTGGCGTTGTCGCCATCCCTGTGTCGATTGTCTATCGCTTCGGCCTCGCCGCCCTGATTCTGTTTGCGATGCTGCTGCTCAGCCGTCGCCTGCAGGTCATGAACCGGCGCGGCCATTTGATTTGCGTGGCCCAGGGCTTGTGCCTGTTCTGTATCAACTTCATGTGCTTCCTCACCGCCAGCCAATGGATTCCCAGTGGGTTGGTGGCGGTGGTGTTTTCCACGGCCACGCTCTGGAATGCCCTCAATGCCCGGGTGTTTTTCGGCCAGCGGATAGCTCGCAACGTGTTGTTGGGTGGCGCCTTGGGGTTGCTGGGGCTGGCGCTGCTGTTCTGGCCGGAGCTGGCCGGTCACAGCGCGAGCCCGCAAACGCTGCTCGGGTTGGCGCTGGCACTGCTGGGAACGTTGTGTTTTTCGGCAGGCAACATGCTCTCGAGCCTGCAACAGAAGGCCGGGCTCAAGCCGTTGACCACCAATGCCTGGGGCATGGCCTACGGCGCGACGATGCTGGCGGGGTGGTGCATTTTCCAAGGCATTCCCTTCGACATGGAATGGAACACGCGTTATATCGGCTCGCTGTTGTACTTGGTGATCCCGGGTTCGGTGATCGGCTTTACGGCCTACCTGACGCTGGTGGGGCGCATGGGGCCGGAGCGCGCGGCGTATTGCACCGTGCTGTTCCCGGTGGTGGCGTTGAACGTCTCGGCGTTTGCCGAAGGTTATCAATGGACCGCGCCAGCGCTGCTCGGGCTGGTGCTGGTGATGCTGGGTAACGTGCTGGTGTTTCGCAAACCGCGGCCGCTGGCAGCGAATGGCGCGCTGGGTGCCCGCTGAGACATGACCTGTGATGAGGGAGCTTACTCCCTCGCCACAGGGGTGTGGTCTCGTGATGAATGGCAACAATCCGCCGGGCGGCTTATTTCCAGACTTGCGGGTTGACCAGGTTCTGCGGTCGTTCGCCCATCAAGGCGCTTCGCAAGTTTTCCAAGGCGAGGTTAGCCATGGCCTCACGGGTTTCATGGGTCGCCGAGCCGATGTGCGGCAAGGTCACGGCGTTTTTCAGCTGGAACAGCGGCGAATCGGCCAGTGGTTCTTTCTCGTAGACGTCCAGCCCGGCGCCGCGGATGCGGTTGTTCTGCAAGGCTTCGATCAGTGCCGGCTCGTCAACCACCGGACCACGAGAAATGTTGATGAGAATGGCGCTTGGTTTCATCAGGGCCAATTCGCGCTGGCCGATCAGATGGCGAGTTTTCTCGCTCAGTGGCACCACAAGGCAGACGAAGTCGGCTTCGGACAGCAACTGATCCAGTTCGCGGAACTGTGCGCCCAACTGGTTTTCCAGTTCGGTCTTGCGGCTGTTGCCGCTGTAGATAATCGGCATGTTGAACCCTAGCCGGCCACGCCTCGCAATCGCCGCTCCGATATTACCCATGCCGACAATGCCCAGCGTCTTGCCATGCACGTCGCTGCCGAACAACTGCGGGCCGACGGTGGCCTGCCATTGCCCGGCCTTGGTCCAGGCGTCCAGTTCAGCGACGCGGCGAGCGCTGCTCATCAGCAGGGCGAAGGCCAGGTCGGCGGTGCTTTCGGTGAGTACGTCGGGGGTATTGGTGAGCATGATCCCGCGTTCATTGAAGTACGCCAGGTCATAGTTGTCGTAGCCCACCGAGACACTGGACACCACTTGCAGCTTCGTCGCGTTTTGCAGCTGCTCGCGGCCAAGCTTGCGGCCGACGCCGATCAGGCCATGCACATGAGGCAGTGCTTCGTTGAACTGCGCGTTGATGTCGCCTTTCGACGGGTTGGGCACGATCACGTCGAAGTCCTGTTGCAGGCGCTCGATCATGGGCGGTGTGATACGACTGAAGGCGAGTACGGTTTTTTTCATCGTGCAAGGCTCATCTGCAGGGAATACCAAGCACGCTAACATTCCTGACGAGGGTTAGGCGAGACCGAAGCGTAATCAGCGTGCCGCGGATTCCATTTGTGGGAGCGGGCTCGCCCGTGAAGACGGTCTGACATTCCAACATCAATGTACGCTGCCCCGACACCTTCGCGAGCAAGCTCGCTCCCACAGGATGTTCGCAGTCTTCAGGAATTTACGCCGCCCGCAGCGAAATGAACGCGTAATTAACGGGGTCTTCGCAGACGACCCGCGCACCACTGGCCAGGACCTGTTCAGCGACGTCGTCACCGGAAAGGTGGAACTGCCATTCACTGGCCTGCGGCTCCAGCAGTTGCAAGCGGACCTGGTCGATGGCCATGGCGAACGCTGTCATATCGGGTAAATAGGCGGTAAAGCCGTCGCCCTTCAGCGCGGTGGTATGGATCCCCAGGGATGCGCAGATACGTTCCTTCAACCCGATGTCCTCACGGTCGGCCTGGCGCGAGCGTTCGATCAGGCGCGCCAGTTCCGCATCGACCAGCTTGCCGCCGAGGATCAGTTGCGGGCCGGTTTCCCACGATTCCGGCGGGCATTCCTTTACGGCGATGTTGAGGGGAATGTGCGGGTTGATTTCCATCGGATAGATACGGCACACCAATGGCCGGCGCTCATAGATGCGGCACAGGTTCTCTTCATCAAGGTTGCGGCAACGACCTGCGTTATAGGCGGCGAAGGTGATGGCCACGAGGGCTTCGGTGGTACCGCTGTGAACCACTGCCGAGCGGCGCTCGGCATGTTCGCGTTGCGCTGTCGGCAGGCCAAGGCCGTTGGGCAGGAAGGCTTCCACCAAGACAATCACCTGGCCGCCGTCTTCAGCCCACATCCGGGCCTCGTCGAGCGTCAGGGGAACGTGGTGATCGCTGCAGCATTTGCCGCACCCTACGCAAGAAAACGTTGTGTTCATTAATCAACCGATCGCATGAGGCTGGAGAGTGGCGACAGAAAAGCGCCGTGGTGAGCGGGCGAAGCAAGTTATGCGCCACTCATCGGGCGATGGCCGGGCGGGCAGCAGGACCGGACGAAGCCTGCGGTCCTGATCTCTCCTTGGGAATGAGAGTGTCAGAAAAAATCGCAGCCTCGCTCGGCCGCTGCTAAAGGCTACAGCGGGGCTACAGCAGGACAGCGGGCCTTAGTGGCCTTGCTCGGCGACAGCCTTGGCCGCCGTGATCAGGCATTTGGTCAGTTCAGGCGAGGAGAACTTGGTCAGTACTCCGTTGGCGCCGGCCAAGCGGGCTTTTTCACTGTTCATGGCACTGTCCAGCGAAGTGTGCAGCAACACGTAGAGGTGGGCGAAGTCCGGGGTTTCGCGCAGGGTTCGGGTGAGCGCGTAGCCGTCCATCTCCGACATTTCGATGTCGGAAACGATCAGGTTGATCTGTTGTGCCGTGCCTTGCAGGTCCAGCAGGCATTCGATGGCTTCCTTGGCGCTGCGGGCGGTGTGGCATTGCAGGCCCAGGTTGCGCAAGGTGTAGACCGACTGCTGCAGTGCGACCTGGCTGTCATCGACCACTAGGATTCGTGCGTTGCCCAGCACTTCGGCGTCTTCCATGCTCAGTTCGGTCGGCGCGGTTTCGATCTGCGCCGGGGCGATACCGTGGATGACCTTCTCGATATCGAGCACTTGCACCAACGTGCCGTCCACCGAGGTCACGCCGGTGATGAATGCGCGCACGCCGCCTGAGCCATACGGCGGCGGTTTGATGTCGGTGGTCAGGCAATGGACAATCTTGCTCACTGCCTGCACATGCAGGCCCTGCTTCGAGCGGCTGACGTCGGTGACGATCAGGCACCCGCCGTCCGGATCCTCAAGTGGACGTTCGCCAATGGCGCGGCTCAGGTCGATGACCGACAGCGATGCCCCGCGCAGGGTGGCGATGCCTTTGACGTGCGGATGCGACTCCGGCAGCCGGGTCAGCGGCGGGCACGGAATGATTTCACTGACCTTGAGCAGGTTGATTGCCATCAGCTTGCCGCTGCGCAAGGTAAACAGCAGAAGCGAAAGTGAATCTGCGCGGGCTTTGTTGGAAGACATAAAAACCTTCTGTGGAAAAAAGGTGGGGCGAGCCTGGAGATCGCCAAAACAGCTTTTGATATTGGGTTATCGACTTGTTGGGGGCAGGCTTTAGGGCGAATCCTGTCGATGCTCGGTTCGTTGCTCCAAGATGCCTATGGTGAAGTCGCTTTTGTGGCGAGGGAGCTTGCTCCCGGCTGGAGTGCGAAGCGCTCCTGCCAGTGGTGTGATTTCGAGGTTTACGACCGCTGCGCGGCCGAGCGGGAGCAAGCTCCCTCGCCACGGGAGAGCGCACAAACAATCATTTAAGCCCCAGCCGCCGCGCCATCCGCCCCAGGTTTGCCCGATCCAGCCCCAGCTCCCGGGCGGCGCTGGCCCAGTTGTGCTGGTGACGCTCCAGGCTGGCAGTGATGAGCTGACGCTGGAACGCATCCACTGCTTCGCGCAGATCCCCCGACACGGACGGCATGGCAGGCCCTGGATCGACGGAAGGCATTGGGTTATCCACAAGAGGCCGTGGCAGATCGAGTTCCTGGGCGCTGAGGCTGAGGATTTTCGGGCGCACCGCGCACCTGCCCAAGGCCTTCAAGGCGCTGCGGCCGATCAGGTGCTCAAGTTCACGCACATTACCCGGCCAGTCATAGGCCAGCAGTGCGGCCTGAGCATCACTGGTCAGGCGCAGGCTGCCCAGGCCCATGCGCGATCGATTCTGTTCCAGGAAGAAACCACTGAGCAGCAACACATCCCGTCCACGATCGCGCAGCGCCGGCACCTGCAACGGATAAACACTCAGGCGATGATAGAAGTCGGCCCGATAACGGCCGTTACGCACTTCTTCGGCGAGGTCACGATTGGTCGCCGCGATCAGGCGCACATCGACCCGGTGTTCCTTGTCCGAGCCCAGGCGTTGCAACTGGCCGCTCTGCAGCACACGCAGCAATTTGGCCTGGACGGTCAGCGACAGCTCGCCCACTTCATCGAGGAACAACGTGCCACCGTCGGCCAGCTCGAACTTGCCGCGACGTTCGTTCGTGGCCCCGGTAAAGGCGCCCCGTACATGACCGAAGAGTTCACTTTCCACCAGCGTTTCCGGCAAGGCGGCGCAATTGAGGCTGATCATCGGCTGTTCGGCGCGTTTTGACGCGGCGTGAATGGCCTGGGCCACCAGTTCCTTGCCCACGCCGGTTTCACCGGTGATCAGCACTGTCAGGTCGCTGCCGCCCACCAGGTTGATTTCCTCGACCAGGCGTTTATGGGCCTTGCTCTGGCCGACCATGTCGCGGTGTTGTTGGCCGCTGGCCTGGCGGTAGACCTCGGCGCGACGGTGCTCGTCTTCGGCTTTCAGGGCCAGGCGGTCGATGCGTTCGGCAGCGCTGACCGTTGCAGCGGCGAGGCTGGCGAAGGCTTGCAGGGCATTGAGGTCGATGGGTTCGAAGCGCTCCGGGTCCAGCGAGTCAAGGGTCAGCAGGCCCCAGGGCCGCTCGTCGACGAACAGTGGGCAGCCCATGCAGTCGTGGACTTCCAGATGCTCGTCCAGGCCCTCGACCAACCCGTCGTAGGGATCGGGCAGGTCGCTGTCGGCGGCGAAGCGCGTGGGGTGCGGGTTGGCCAGCAGGGCTTCGAAGCGCGGGTGTTCGCTGACTTGGAATCGTCGGCCCAGGGTGTCGGTGCTCAAGCCGTCCACGGCCAATGGCACCAGGCAGTCCCCGTCGAGGCGCAACAGCGCCGCCGCGTCGCAGGGCATGAGGGCGCGCAACGTGCCAAGCAAGCGACGATAGCGCTCGCCTTCAGGCAGTTCGCGAGATAAATCGGCCACCAGCGGTAGCAGCGAGGTCAGCAGAGCGGTTGCGGTCATAAAGACTCCATGTAGTCTGGATGACTATAACGTTATCGAAGTCTTAATGACTACATTGTCGTTAACATATTGATAATAAAGGGTAAAAAACCTGGCATGGAAACTGATAAGACTTATGCATCTGTTAACACGCCAGGAGTCACCCTTATGCTCAGTCGGGAAGAACGCGCCATCATTCGCTCCACCGTGCCATTGCTGGAAAGCGGTGGGGAAGCGCTGATCACTCACTTCTATCGCATGATGCTGTCCGAATACCCAGAGGTACGCCCGCTGTTCAACCAAGCGCACCAGGCCAGTGGCGATCAGCCTCGCGCCTTGGCCAACGGTGTATTGATGTATGCGCGACACATTGACCAATTGGACCAGTTGGGCGACCTGGTGGCGAAAATCGTCAACAAGCACGTCGCCTTGCAGATCCTGCCGGAGCATTACCCGATTGTCGGTACATGCCTGCTTCGGGCGATTGCCGAGGTGCTGGGCGAAGAAATCGCCACGCCCGAAGTGATTGCCGCCTGGGCGGGCGCCTATAACCAGTTGGCCGATATCCTGATCGGTGCCGAAACCGGCCTGTATGACAAGAAGGCTGCGGCACCGGGAGGCTGGCGCGGTGAGCGCGAGTTCATCCTGACGGCCAAGGTGCAGGAAAGCTCGGAAATCACCTCGTTCTACTTCGAACCGGAGGACAAGGGTCCGATCCTGGTGGCCGAGCCGGGGCAGTACATCGGTATGAAGCTGGTGCTGGACGGCGAGGAAGTACGCCGCAACTATTCGCTGTCGGCCCTGGCGGACAACGGCCAGTACCGCATCAGCGTCAAGCGCGAACCGGGTGGCCGGGTGTCGAACTACCTGCATCATCATTTTGAAGTCGGCAGCCGCATCCAGTTGTTCCCGCCGTCCGGGGACTTCTATCTCACCGCCAGCGACAAGCCGTTGGTGTTGATCAGTGGTGGCGTCGGCATCACTCCGACCCTGGCGATGCTGCAAGCGGCGCTGCAAACCGAGCGGCCGGTGCATTTCATCCACTGTGCGCGCAACGGCCGTGCCCATGCCTTCCGCGACTGGATCGACGGCCTGGCCGAGCGGCACCCGCAGCTCAAGCGCTTCTATTGCTACGACGAAGACGATGGCGTGAGCCCGACGGCTGACAGGGTAGGGCTGTTGAGCCAGGAGCAACTGGCGCAATGGCTGCCGGAACAGCGCGACGTGGACGCTTACTTCCTCGGACCGAAGGGCTTCATGGGCGCCGTCAAACGTCACCTCAAGGCCTTGGGCGTCCCGGACCAGCAGAGCCGTTACGAATTCTTCGGGCCGGCGGCGGCACTGGAGTAAGACGTCGGTACATCCAACCTCAATGCAAACTGATCCACCGCTTTCGCGGGCAAGCCCGCTCCCACAGGGATCTGCGCAAGTCTGATGC
This sequence comes from Pseudomonas fluorescens Q2-87, assembly GCF_000281895.1. Classification (NCBI taxonomy): domain Bacteria; kingdom Pseudomonadati; phylum Pseudomonadota; class Gammaproteobacteria; order Pseudomonadales; family Pseudomonadaceae; genus Pseudomonas; species Pseudomonas fluorescens. The sequence goes on from NZ_CM001558.1 coordinate 978,691, forward strand.
CAAGCGCTGCCTCCTTGTGGGAGCGAGCTTGCTCGCGATGGCGGCAGCAGGTCCATCCCTGTCCAACTGCCAGCATTAATCCGCACTTAACCCTCCTCCTGTTTATTCCCTTCAATGTTGGCGGCAGCCGCTCGTTCACTGTCACGGTCAGCGTGTAGACTTCGGCCATCCGATAGCGCGCCGGGTGTCACAAGGCTGCGCGTCGATCCATGCAGACATAGGAAAACGCAATGAATGAGCAAATGACGCGGTTGGGCCGTGAGCGGCGCTATCTGGTTTTGCTGGGGGTGATCTGCCTAGCGCTGATCGGTGGTGCGCTGTACATGCAAGTGGCCCTGGGTGAGGCTCCGTGCCCGCTGTGCATCCTGCAGCGCTACGCCCTGTTGCTGATTGCGCTGTTCGCCTTCATCGGCGCGGCCATGCGCAGCCGTCGCAGCCTGACGATTTTCGAAGGCCTGGTGGTGCTCAGCGCCCTGGCCGGTGCCGCTGTGGCGGGGCACCACGTGTATACCCAATTCTTTCCGGCGGTCAGCTGTGGCATCGATGTGCTGCAACCCATTGTCGATGACTTGCCGCTGGCAAAGATTTTCCCGCTGGGTTTCCAGGTCGATGGTTTTTGCTCCACTCCCTACCCGCCGATCCTGGGCCTGTCCCTGGCGCAATGGGCCTTGGTGGCCTTCGTGCTGACTGCCGTGCTGGTGCCGCTGCTGGTGTCGCGCAACCGCAGAAACATACGCTGAGACATCACAATGAAACGCCCCGGTTTTCTTCTTGAAGACCGGGGCGTTTTGCGTTTCAGTGTCGGGCCGGATCGGCCTTGATCCGAGACAAGAACGGTCTGCGACAATGTGCGACATGTTGTCACACATCTTGCGCCCTACAGCCTTTCTGAAGCCGAATAAACCTCTTCTACTGTAATAAAAAATTGTCTGGTTTCGAGAAACCTGCATCACTTGTAGCAGGCATTTTTAACAGCGAAGCGCTGAACCGCGAAGGCCCCGTAAAATGGGCGCTTGCGCGCAAAAGAAGTTCATCTCGCATGCACCAGGCTGTCTAAATCGGGCGCAGTAGGCCTACGTTTTTTTGGGGTTCTTGTTGAGAATCTATTTCGATAAGATGCTGGCCTGGCGTGATAGCGGCGAAGGATTATTGCCGGATTGGAGAGAAATTATTTCGGGATGAGACATGGTCTACAGCGTCTCAGCTCACTACAATCGCCCGCACCGATTTTCCGACCCGGCTCAAGCTTGAGCACGAGAGTGGTTGAAGGGCGCCAGCGCCCCATGCGACCCCAGGTGTCGGTGCCTCCAACTACCCGCACCAAATGGAATTGGGCTTGAACTAGGCCTTTGACCAACGAATAAGAACTCACTGCTGGCCCAGGATGTGTTGAACAGCGTCTGACGTTCGACGGGCAGCCCTTATTCAATCCAAGAAAATGCCAACCCTTGGCAGGGTGAAGTGTTGGCGATCAAAACCCAACTGCATTGCGCAAGCTGCTTTAGAGGTCGTGAGATGAGTAAAAACAGGTACCCCCGATTACTAGGCTTGTTGCCGCTGCTCGGCACGTTGCTGCTGTCAGGCTGCAACATGACCTTGCTCGATCCCAAGGGCCAGGTCGGCCTGGATGAACGAAACCTGATCATCACCGCCACGCTGCTGATGTTGCTGGTCGTTGTGCCAGTTATCGTCATGACTTTCCTGTTCGCCTGGAAGTACCGCGCCACCAACACCAAGGCCACCTACACGCCGAAGTGGTCGCATTCGACCAAGATCGAAGTGGCCGTGTGGACCATTCCGGTGCTGATCATCATCGCCCTGGGTTACGTCACCTATAAATCGACCCACGCGCTGGACCCGTACAAGCCGCTGGAATCCGACGTCAAGCCGATCACCATCGAAGTGGTCGCCCTGGACTGGAAGTGGCTGTTCATCTACCCGGAACAAGGCATTGCCACGGTCAACAAGATCGTGTTCCCGGCGCATACACCGATCAACTTCAAGATCACTTCGGACGCCGTGATGAACTCGTTCTTCATCCCTGCTCTGGGCGGCCAGATCTACGCGATGGCGGGCATGCAGACCAAGTTGCACCTGATCGCCAACCAGAACGCTGAAATGGACGGTATTTCCGCCAACTACAGCGGCGCGGGTTTCACTGGTATGAAATTCAAAGCGATCGCAACGACTCAGGAAGATTTCGACGCCTGGGTCAGTGAAGTCAAAAAGGCACCTAAACAGCTTGAACAGGCTGAATACGCAGCCCTTGCCAAGCCGAGCCAGAACAACCCAGTCGAACTCTATTCCTCGGTCACGCCGAACCTGTTTCAGATCATCGTCGATAAGTACGAAGGCATGAAGCCGGGCAAGCCTATGCACCACGAGAAGAAAGAGCACGAAGTGGCCGCGATGGAAGGGATGGACATGAGTTCGCATTCAGCTGCCGGGGCAGAGGAGTAAACGATGTTTGGTAAATTAAGTTGGGAAGCGATCCCGTTCCACGAGCCGATTGTCATGGTGACCCTCGCCATCATCGCACTCGGTGGCCTGGCGCTGTTCGCCGGTATCACTTACTTCAAGAAGTGGACCTACCTGTGGACCGAGTGGCTGACGTCGGTCGACCACAAGAAAATCGGCGTGATGTACATCATCGTCGCCATGGTCATGCTGCTGCGCGGCTTTGCCGACGCCATCATGATGCGGACCCAGTTGGCCATGGCCACCGAAGGTTCGCCTGGCTACCTGCCACCTGAACACTATGACCAGATCTTCACCGCCCACGGTGTGATCATGATCATCTTCATGGCGATGCCATTCTTCACCGGCCTGATGAACCTTGCGGTGCCGCTGCAGATCGGTGCGCGTGACGTTGCGTTCCCGTTCCTGAACTCGTTGAGCTTCTGGCTGCTGGTATCCGGCGTGGTGCTGATCAACCTGTCCCTGGGCGTTGGCGAGTTCGCCAAGACCGGCTGGGTTGCCTATCCGCCGCTGTCGGGCCTGCAATACAGTCCGGGCGTGGGGATGGATTACTACATCTGGGCGCTACAGCTATCTGGATTGGGGACAACGCTGACGGGGGTCAACTTCCTGGCCACCGTGGTGAAAATGCGCACCCCGGGCATGAAGCTGATGGACATGCCGATCTTCACCTGGACCTGCACCTGGGCCAACGTACTGATCGTCGCTTCCTTCCCGATCCTGACCGCTACCCTGGCTTTGCTGACGCTTGACCGCTACATGGATTTCCACATTTTCACCAATGAACTGGGTGGGAATCCGATGATGTACGTGAACCTGTTCTGGGCTTGGGGTCACCCTGAGGTGTACATCCTGATCCTGCCGGCGTTCGGTATCTTCTCCGAGGTCATCTCGACCTTCTCCGGCAAGAAACTGTTCGGCCATCACTCGATGATCTACGCCAGCGGCGCGATCTCGGTACTGGGCTTCATGGTCTGGCTGCACCACTTCTTCACCATGGGTTCGGGCGCCAGCGTCAACGCCTTCTTCGGCCTGGCGACGATGCTGATTTCGATCCCGACGGGGGTAAAGCTATTCAACTGGCTGTTCACCATCTACCAGGGCCGTCTGCGTTTCACCAGTCAGGTGATGTGGACCCTGGGCTTCATGGTGACCTTCGCCATCGGCGGCATGACCGGTGTGTTGCTGGCCATCCCGGGTGCTGACTTCGTGTTGCACAACAGCCTGTTCGTGATTGCGCACTTCCATAACGTAATCATCGGCGGCGCTGTATTCGGCTACATCGCAGGCTTTGCCTTCTACTTCCCGAAAGCGTTCGGCTTCAAGCTGCACGAAGGCTGGGGCAAGGCAGCGTTCTGGTTCTGGATCACCGGCTTCTTCGTCGCGTTCATGCCGCTCTATGTATTGGGCTTCATGGGCATGACCCGTCGCCTGAACGCCACCACCAACCCTGAGTGGGTGCCGTACCTGTACGTCGCCATGTTCGGTGCGGTGATGATTGCCGTCGGTATCGCCTGCCAGCTGATCCAGTTGTACGTCAGCGTGCGCGACCGCAACAAGCCAGAGAATATGTGCGAACACGGCGACCCGTGGAATGCCCATACCCTGGAATGGTCGACCTCTTCGCCACCGCCGTTCTACAACTTTGCCGTGCTGCCGAAAGCGGACGTCATCGACCCGTTCACCGAGGCCAAGGAAAACGGCACCGCGTACCAGGCCCCGGCCAAGTACGAGCCGATCCACATGCCTAACAACACCGCCACCGGTGTGGTCATGGGCGCGCTGTTGACCGTGTTCGGTTTCGCGATGATCTGGCACATCTGGTGGCTGGCCATCGCCAGTCTGGTCGGCACCGTGGTGTATTTCGCCATCCATGCCGCCCGTGACGATCAGGGCTACATGGTGCCGGTGGATGTCATCGAGCGCATCGAAGCCGAGCAGCACAAACGCCTGGTAGCGGCCGGGAAAGTCCCAGCCACCGCCACCCGTGTTGAAACCTCGTTGGAACAGGCTTAAACCATGTCGAACTTAGTGACCAATGTTGGACACGCCCATGGTCATGACCATGGGCACGATGACCATCACCACGACTCGGGCGAGATGACCGTATTCGGTTTCTGGCTCTATCTGATGACCGACTGCATTCTGTTTGCGTCGATCTTCGCCGCCTACGCGGTGCTGGTTAACAACGTCGCCGGTGGCCCGTCGGGCCACGACATCTTCGAGCTGCCATACGTACTGGGCGAAACCGCTCTGCTGCTGTTCAGCTCGATCACCTACGGCTTCGCCATGCTGGCGTTGTTCAAAGGCAAGAAAACCCAGGTACTGGGCTGGCTGGCCATGACGTTCCTGTTCGGTGCCGGCTTCATCGGCATGGAAATCAACGAGTTCCACATGTTGATTTCCGAAGGCTACGGCCCTAACCGCAGCGGCTTCCTGTCCGGGTTCTTCACCCTGGTCGGCACCCACGGCCTGCACGTGACCAGCGGCCTGATCTGGATGGCGATCATGATGTACCAGGTCCAGAAAAACGGCCTGACCGCTACCAACAAGACGCGCCTGAGCTGCCTGAGCCTGTTCTGGCACTTCCTGGACGTGGTGTGGATCTGCGTATTCACCGTTGTTTATCTGATGGGGACCCTGTAAATGGCTAACGCTCATTCCCATGATGGCCACGACGACGCCAGCCACGGCAGCGTCAAGTCCTACGCCATCGGCTTCATCCTGTCGGTGATCTTGACCGTCATTCCGTTCGGCCTGGTGATGTACCCATCGCTGCCCAAGAGCCTGACGCTTTGGATCGTTTTGATCTTCGCTGTGGTCCAGGTCCTGGTCCACCTGGTGTACTTCCTGCACCTGGACCGTTCCGCCGCCCAGCGTAACAACGTGGTCGCGTTTGTCTTTGCCGCGATCGTGATCGTCCTGCTGGTCGGCCTGTCGTTGTGGATCATGTTCAGCATCCACACCAACATGATGGCGCACTGAGGAAAGTCCGGATGTCCTTAAAGCACTTTATCCAAATCACCAAGCCGGGGATCATTTTCGGTAACGTGCTTTCTGTGGCAGGCGGGTTTTTCCTGGCCTCGAAAGGGCATGTCGATCTGGCCATCTTCCTGGCGGCCATGATCGGCACTTCCCTGGTGGTGGCGTCCGGTTGCGTGTTCAACAACTGCATCGACCGTGACATCGACATCAAGATGGAGCGCACCAAGAACCGCGCGCTGGTACAGGGATTGATCCCGGTACAACTGGCCCTGGCGTTCGCCACGGTGCTGGGCGTGGCCGGTGTCGCGCTGCTGTACTGGGTGGCCAACCCGCTGGCGGCGCTGTTCGCGGTGATCGGTTTTGTCATCTACGTCGGCCTCTACAGCCTGTACCTCAAGCGCAAGTCGGTGCACGGCACGCTGGTGGGCAGTCTGTCGGGGGCGATGCCGCCGGTGATCGGCTACGTGGCGGTGAGCAACAGCTTCGACATGGCTGCGCTGACGCTGCTGGTGATGTTCAGCCTGTGGCAGATGCCGCATTCCTATGCCATCGCGATCTTCCGCTTCAACGATTACTTGGCAGCCTCGATCCCGGTACTGCCGGTCAAACGCGGCATCCGCGTGGCGAAGAAGCACATCCTGCTCTACATCCTGGCCTTCCTCGTGGCGACCTTGATGCTGACTTTCAGCGGCTACGCCGGCATGAGCTACCTCGCCGTCGCCGCCGCCATGGGCATGTACTGGCTGTACATGGCCTGGACCGGCTACAAGGCCGTGGATGACACCGTCTGGGCACGCAAGCTGTTCGTGTTCTCGATCTTCACCATCACCGCCCTGAGCGTGATGATGTCCCTGGATTTCAAGGTGCCAAGTGAGTTGTTGCTGACTTACGCGCCTTAAGCTCCAGACGCTGTAAAAAAAGCCCCGCCTTCGAGAGAAGAGCGGGGCTTTTTCACTAATATTCCTGTGGGAGCGGGCTTGCTCGCGAAAGCGGTGGGTCAGTCGAGTTGATGTTGACTGACACGGCGCATTCGCGAGCAAGCCCGCTCCCACAGGGGGAAAGTCAACTTGGGCTTATTGCTGGGCGATGCTGTAGCCGTCGAAGGCCGTTTTTTGTTGCAGGGCGGTGACGATGCTTTTGCGGGTGACGGGTTGTTCGGTGCCGTCGTTGTCCAGGAAGGTTTCGCTTTCCAGCTCGGCTTCTTCGCCTTCGCCTGCAAAACTGAAACCCAGGAACTCGAAGGCCTCGCGGTCGACGTTCGGCTTGGAGCGAGGTGTGCGCAGGGGCAGGGTGACGCTGATGCCGTCCTTGCTGATGACGAATACCTCGGCTTCTTTCTTGGCCCGCGAGGCTTTTCCCTTGCTGCCGCTCGGGTTGCTGATGGCCTGGTGGGTCTGGTTCAGCACCTTCAGGGCCAGGCCATAGACCAGTTCCTGGAAGGCCGGGTCGTCCTTGTAGCTGGAGAGGATGCGGCTGATGGGGAAGCGGCTGCCCAGGTCTTCCAGCGCCGCGAAATCGGCGGCTTCGGCGTCCTTGAGTTGTTTGAGCTGGCCCATCAGTTCGTAGGCCTTGTCGTCGTCGAACGCATCGTGGGCCTGGCGGATGGCGTTGCGCAGTTCGCGGATCTGGTCGCTTTCGCGGTTCGACTGGAACGCATCGAGGACCATCTCGCTGATGTTCTTGGCCTGGGGCAGATGCTGTGAAAGATTGATGGAGTTTTCGTATTCCGCTTTGGACGACAGGGTGACTACGGATTCAGCGGTGTTGGAATCGGACATTGAAATTTCACTACTTCTGTTAGCTGGATGAGGCGAGAAAGGCATTGAGCTTTTTTCCGGCCGCCTAATCTATTGGACGCGAGCGATGTTGTCACGGTCGGACCGGCAGCCGGTGACCGATTGTTGCCGTTGTCAGGCGTCAGGCGTGCATCAGTGCCAGCAATCGCAACGCATCGGCCGTCGCGGCGCCGCTGGCGGTGTTGTCGAAAATGCACCAGGTGGGCGTGTCCGGGTCGCTCTTCAATCGCTTGGCGAATGGCTCCAGCCAGTTGTCTTCGTAAGGCGAATAGTAGATCCGCGGCGAGCCATGCAACCGGTAGTAACGAATGCCGGGCCAACCTGCGGGCTGATCGCCACCGGGCAAGGGCGAGGGATCGGCGCCGACGCGACCGATGCGCAGGTTATGCAGCAGCGCCGACGCCTGGGGCGCAAGCCAGCTCGGATGCCGTGGCTCCAGCACCGCATGGCCTTGATAGCGATCACGCAAGATCCTGAAAAACGCCCCGGCCACCGCGTCATCGAAGGCCAGAGACGGCGGTAGTTGGATCAACAGGCAGCCGAGCTTTTCTCCCAGCAGCGAGCATTGTCCCAGGAACTCATCCACCAGCCCTTCGCAATCGAGCAGTCGTCGTTCGTGGGTGATTATCTTCGGCACCTTGACCGAGAACCGAAAGTCCGGCGGTACGCTGTCCGCCCACTTCGCATAAGTGGCGGGACGGTGGGGGCGGTAGAACGAGCTGTTGATCTCCACGGCTGGCAAACGGGCGCTGTAGCGCTGCAGATGCGTTCCCTCGACAGGGAAGGCCGGCCATTGGTCGCGGGGAAGCGACCAGCCGGCGCAGCCCAGGTAAAGATGCATGGTTTCGCTCATTCGCAAATGACGTTCTTGCCCGCCAGCTTGGAGCGATACAGCGCCTGGTCAGCCCGGTGCAGCAATCCCGCCTGTTGTTCATCCTCGAAGCGCTGGACCACACCAAAACTCATGGTGATCTGAAAATCGCCAACCGGTAGCAGGTCGGACAGGCTCCGGCGAATGGTTTCGGCCATCAGGCTGGCGTCGGCCAATGTGGTGTTGGGCAAAATCATGATGAATTCATCACCGCCCCAGCGCACCAGCAAGTCGCCGTCGCGCTCGCAGCGTTTGACCGCCTGCACCACTTGCACCAGCGCTGCGTCGCCGAAAGCGTGGCCGTAACGATCATTGATGTCCTTGAAATCGTCGACATCCATGGCGATCAGCGACAAGGGCTCGCGAAAGCGTTGGGCGCGCTCGCAGGCCAACGGCAGCGCTTGCTCCAGGCGATAGCGGTTGGCGACCCGGGTCAAGGCGTCGGTCTCGGCGAGCCTGCGGTTCTCGTCGAGCTGGATCTGCAACTGATGGTTGACCCGGGACAGTTCGCGGGTGCGTTCGTCGATGATGGCTTCCAGGGACTTGTTGCGCCGCTCCAGTTGTTCGAACAGGCGTTTCTTGTCGTCGATGCTGCGATGGGCCCCGATCATGCGGGCCACCGTGCCGTCAGGATTGCGGGCGATGATGTAACCGCGATCTTCGATCCAGATGTAGGAACTGTCCTGCGTGCGGCAGCGGTATTCGGCCTGATAGCCGTGGGATCGTTGTTCCAGGTAGTCGTCGAACAAGGCCATGACCCGTGGATAATCCTCGGGGTGGATCACGCTTTCCCAGGTCAGCACGGTGTTGTCCAGCGTGTGTGGCAGATAGCCCAGCATCGTGTACCAACCGGGGTTGCGGTAGACGAACCCGGTGTTGGCGTTCCAGTCCCAGATGCCATCGCTGACCAGTTCCAGAATGGTATGCAGCACGCCTTCGTCCAGATCGGACAAGTCGAACCGCAACATATCGATCTTCGAGGCATCCCCCATCATTGTTTCCTCAATCAGCCTTGATATCAAAATGCTCGTCCAAGGATGAAGAGTAGCCGATGGGGCTGGGCGCCACTAGCGGCGCAGGTGTACGGTCCCAAGCCAATGCTGTCGCGGGTGGACAGCCCCTTGCGGCGACATCAATTGGTTGCGAGTTGAGGCTTCCCCCATTTCTCCAACGCAAAGTCGACAAAGCTGCGCAACTTCGGCAAACGGTAGCGATCCTGGGCATACATCAGGCTCATCGGGCGATGGGGCAGTTGATAATCCTGCAGCAGTGCTATCAGCGCTCCATCCTTGAGGTCCTGCGCCACCAGCGCGTCGGGCAGCATCACCACGCCCATGCCGGCCTGGGCCGCGCGATGCAGGCCCGCGGAACTGTTGATCAGCATCGGCCCGCTCACCGGCACCTTGATTTCGCCTTCCGGACCGTTGATCGGCCATTGGTCCTGGGCGAAGCGCCACTCGTCGCCTGCCAGATAGGCGAACGACAGGCAGTCGTGCTGTTGCAGGTCGGTGGGTTTTTGCGGGATGCCTCGTCGTGCAAGGTAAGCCGGGGCGGCGCAGGCAGTCAGGGTGTAGTCCATCAAGGGGCGGGCGATCAGCTTCGAGTCGGGAAGGCCGAGACGGACGGCAACGTCGAAGCCGTGGTCGAGCAAGTCCAGGCGTTGATTGGTCAGCACCACGTCGAGCTTGACTTGCGGGTAACGCTGGCTGAATTCGGCCAGGGCCGGCGCCAGGCATTCAGTGCCGAAAGTCAGCGGCGCGGTGATGCGCAGGGTGCCGGTGGGCTCGCCCTGGGTCTGTTCGGCCAGGCGCTCGGAATCGGCCACCAGCCCCAGCACTTCCAGGCAGCGCTGGTAGTAAGCCGAGCCAAATTCAGTCAGGCGCTGACGCCGGGTCGTACGGTTGATCAGGCGCATGCCGAGGCGTTGCTCCAATGCGCGGAGGTGATTGCCCACCATGGTCGTGGACATTTCGCACGCCTGGGCAGCCGCTGTCAGGCTGCCGGTCTCCACCACCTTCACGTAAACGGTCATTGCCTGGAATAGATCCATTATCAAGCTCGGCTTTTAAATGATTGAAGTAAAGCAGCGTTTATCCAGCAGCAGTGGCTAACCATACTGGAAAAAACCACCCGATGGAGCTTGATGCCATGACCGCTGCCTGCCTGATGACCACTTACCAACCCTTGGCGCTGAACTTCACCCACGGGTTGGGCACGCGCCTGTGGGATCAGGACGGCCGTGAATACCTCGATGCGGTGGCAGGTGTGGCGGTGACCAACGTCGGACACTCGCACCCACGGCTGGTGGCGGCGATCAGCGAGCAAGCCGGCCTGTTGCTGCACACGTCCAACCTGTACAGCATCGATTGGCAGCAGCGGTTGGCGCACAAGCTCACCGAGCTTTCAGGGCTGGAGCGGGTGTTTTTCAATAATTCCGGGGCCGAGGCCAACGAAACCGCATTGAAACTGGCGCGCCTCTACGGCTGGCACAAGGGCGTCGAGCAGCCTTTGGTGGTGGTCATGGACAATGCGTTTCACGGGCGCACCTTGGGCACCATGTCTGCCAGTGACGGCCCGTCGGTGCGGTTGGGTTTCAATCGGCTGCCCGGGGATTTCATCAAGGTACCGTTCGGCGATCTCGCGGCATTGGAACAAATACAGCAGGCCCATGCGGAACGCATCGTCGCCGTACTGGTGGAACCGATCCAGGGTGAAAGCGGCGTACAGCTGGCGCCGCCGGGCTATCTTCAGGCCTTGCGCGAGCTGTGCACCCGGCGGGCCTGGCTGCTGATGCTCGATGAGATCCAGACCGGTATCGGTCGGACCGGCCAGTGGTTCGCCTTCCAGCACGAGGGCATCGTGCCCGATGTCATGACCCTCGCCAAAGGCTTGGGCAACGGTGTGCCCATCGGTGCCTGCCTGGCGCGGGGCAAGGCTGCCGAGCTGTTTACGCCCGGCAGCCATGGCAGTACGTTCGGTGGCAACCCGCTGGCCTGTCGGGTCGGCTGCACGGTGCTGGACATCATCGAGGAGCAAGCGTTGGTGGACAACGCCAGGCTCCAGGGCGAGCGGCTGATGAGCCGGCTGCGGACCGAACTGGCGGACAACCCGAATGTGCTGGCGATTCGCGGCCAGGGATTGATGATCGGTATCGAACTCAAGCAACCGGTCCGCGACTTGACGCTTTGTGCCGCCCGGGACCATGGCCTGCTGATCAACGTCACACGGGGCAAGACCATCCGCCTGCTGCCGCCGTTGACCATAGACGAGCGCGAGGTGGAGATGATCGTCAGAGGTGTGAGCCGCTGCCTCGCACAGCAATGAGTTCGGTCCAGGCCCAATACACCAGGGCCGACGCGCTGATCGACGCGCCCAACAGGCACACCGCGACCCAGCCCCACTGGGCATAAACCTGGGTCGCGGCGGCAGCGCCCAAGGCGCTGCCCACGGAGTAGAAACACATGTATGCGCCCACCAGGCGGTTTTGCGCGTCAGGGCGTGCGGCGAAGATAAGGCTCTGGTTGGTGACGTGCACTGCCTGCACGGCGAAATCCAGGGCAATCACCCCGACAATCAGGGCCAGCAATGAAAACTGCGCGAACGCCGTGGCCAGCCACGACAGCGTCAACAATGCCAAGGCGACGCCGGTGGTGCGTTGCCCGAATCCCCGGTCGGCCCAGCGTCCGGCCTTTGAGGCGGCCAGTGCGCCGGCCACGCCCGCCAGGCCGAACAAGCCGACCTCGGTATGGGACAGCGACAGCGGCGGGGCGCTGAGTGGCAGCACCATGGCCGTCCATAACACGCTGAATGCGGCAAAAATCAGTAAGGCCAATACGCCCCTGACCCTTAAGGTGCGTTCCGTGATGAACAGTTTGAACAGCGAGCCGATCAGCGTCGGATAGGACACGCCGGGCCTGGGCGTGTGGGTCGCAGGCACGGCGATGGCGAGTACAACGGTCAGCGTCAACATCAACCCCGCCGAAACGAAGAACACGGCGCGCCAGCCCGCCAGGTCTGCGATGACTCCCGATACCAATCGGGCCAACAGGATGCCCAGCACCACCCCACTGGTGACCGTGCCCACAGCTTGCCCCCGCTGTTGCGGTGAGGCGAGGGTGGCTGTGTAGGCAACAACGACCTGCACCAGCACCGCCATCATCCCCACCAGGACCATCGCGCCCAACAACATCGGCCACTTTCCGGCGCATCCCGCGACAACCAGTGCCACGGCTGACAGCAGGGCCTGGCACAGCATCAAGCGCTTGCGATCGAGCAAGTCCCCCAGGGCAACGATGAACACCAGGCCCACGGCATAGCCCACCTGGGTCGCGGTCACCACGACGCCTGCCAGGCCCGGGGAGACCTGCAGGCTTTCAGCGATGGCGTCGAGCAGCGGCTGGACGAAATAGACGTTCGCCACGGCCAGTGCGCAGGTGACGGAAAACAGCAGCGTCAACGAGCGGCTCAGCCTGGGGGCATGAATCGGGGATGAATGTGCGACGGCTTCGGCGGATTGCGTCTCTGAGATCATGAGCCCTCCTTGGTTAAAACAGGTTTTGTTTTGAAACTGGTTGTTTGATTTCTAGCTGTTTCGGTTTTAATCTGCAACCAGTTTTTTCAACCAAGGGAGAGCGAAATGACACAGCAGGCATTGGCGGGCAAAGAGGAGTGCCCCGTGGCCCGGGCGGTTGAGGTCATTGGTGATCGCTGGTCACTGCTGATCATTCGCGACGCCTTTGACGATGTGCGCAGGTTCAGCGAATTCCAGAAGAACCTTGGGCTGGCGAAAAATATTCTCGCCTCGCGCCTCAAGGCGTTGGTTGAAGTCGGCGTGTTCGAGACCAGGCCCGCCTCCGACGGCAGCGCCTACAAGGAATACGCGCTGACGCAGAAGGGCCGCGAAGTTTTTCCCATCGTGGTGTCGATGCGTCAGTGGGGTGAGCGGCATTTGTTCGAGGTCGGAGAAACCCACTCGGTATTGCTGGATAAGGAGCATGATGAACCGATCGCACCACTCGAGGTGCGTTCTGCCAACGGCAGGAAACTCGAGCCAGGCGACTGCCATCGTCGCCGGGTGAGCAAACCCTGAGCGATGCGGTTCCTGATTGTAAGTTCTAGGTAAACGCAGCGCAGCGGGTGGAATTTTTAATCTTTATCGCGTTCCAACGCCCGCCAGAGTCGATTGTCTACACCCTGGCACTTCAGACTGAAAACCAGGAGCATTCCATGTTCACCTCGCGTCGCTTGATCGTTGTCGCTACCGCTGTGGCCTTGTTGTCCGGCTGCGCGTCGCCTAACCCCTATGACAATCAGGGGCAGGCCTCCACGGAATCTTCCGGCATGAGCAAGACCGCCAAGTACGGCGGCCTCGGTGCCCTGGCCGGCGCACTGGCCGGTGCGGCCATCGGTCACGATAACCGTGGCAAGGGCGCGTTGATCGGCGCTGCGGTCGTGGGGGCTTCGGCGGCCGGCTACGGCTACTACGCCGACCAGCAGGAAAAGAAACTGCGCGCCAGCATGGCCAATACCGGCGTTGAGGTTCAGCGCCAGGGCGATCAGATCAAACTGATCATGCCCGGCAACATCACCTTCGCCACCGACTCGGCGAACATCGCGTCCAGCTTCTACCAGCCGCTGAACAACCTGGCCGGCTCCCTCAAGGAGTTCAACCAGAACCAGATTGAAATCGTCGGCTACACCGACAGCACTGGCAGCCGCCAGCACAACATGGACCTGTCCCAGCGTCGTGCGCAGAGCGTGGCGACTTACCTGACATCCCAAGGCGTGAGCGGCGCCAACCTGTCGGCCCGTGGCGCCGGCCCGGACAATCCGGTGGCCAGCAACGCCGACGTCAATGGTCGCGCGCAGAACCGTCGTGTCGAGGTCAACCTCAAGGCGATCCCCGGCCAGCAATATCAGGGGGCGCCGCAGCAGCAGGGGCAGACTTACCAGCAGTACCCTTGATTGCTGCGCTGTAAATGAAACGGGGCCATGGAAACATGGCCCCGTTTTTTTGTGGCTGCCGCCACCCCTGCCTAGTCCGGGGACATGGTTTACACACAACCTGTGGCGAGGGAGCTTGCTCCCGCTGGGCTGCGCAGCAGCCCCAAAATCATTCACCTCGGTCCCCCTGGCACACCGCGTTCGCTGATTAGGGACTGCTGCGCAGTCCAGCGGGAGCAAGCTCCCTCGCCACAAAAGTGTTCACTTCAGTGAGTGGGTTCAGTTGGCCTCTTTCACCGCACTCAAAAATGCGCACGTGCGCTCCTGCTGCGGATGCTCGAAGATCTGCGCAGGAGTCCCTTGTTCGTGGATCTGCCCTTTATAGAAAAAGCACACCCGGTCGGCGAATTCCCGGGCGAAGCCCATCTGGTGAGTCACCATCAGCATCGTCAGGTTGTGCTCGGCCCCCAGCTTGCGGATCACGTTGAGCACCTCGCCGCACAGCTCCGGGTCAAGCGCCGAGGTCACTTCGTCGAACAGCATCACCTTGGGCCGCATCGCCAGTGCCCGGGCGATGGCCACCCGCTGCTGCTGGCCGCCGGACAACTGTGAAGGATAGTGGTCGAGCTTGCTGCCCAACCCCACCAGTTCCAGCAAATCGGCGGCACGCTCCCGGGCTTCTTTCGGGTTCATGCCCAGCACCTGCACCGGCGCTTCGATCACGTTTTGCAGCGCGGTCATGTGGGGGAACAGGTTGAAACTCTGGAACACCATGCCGATCTTGCCGCGCACTCGGCGAATGTGTCGGTCGTTGGCCGGCACCAGCACGCCGTTGCGGTTAGGCATGTGGGTCAGGGAATCATCCTCGATTCGGATCTGGCCCTGGTCGATGCCTTCCAGCGTCATCAGCACCCGCAGCAGCGTCGACTTGCCCGAGCCGCTGGGACCGATGATCGCGACCTTTTCTCCCGGTGCGACATCCAGGTTCAGATGGTCGAGCACCGTGAAGCTGCCGTAGCTTTTGGTCACGTCCTGGAAACTCACAATCGGCCGGGACGGAGTCGAGTCTTGCATAGCCGAGGCCTCCTGCTGCGACGCCAGCGTACTGCGCCGGGACAAATCGGTGGGCGTGGACTGAGGTAAAGTCATTAGCGTAGCTCCATGCGCGTTTCAAGGCGCCGTACCAGATAAGCCAAGGCAAGGCTCAGGGCGAGAAAAAACAGGCCAACCATGGTGATCGGTTCCAGGTAGCGGAAATTTTCCGAACCGATGTTCTTGGCCTGCTGCATGATTTCCACCACGGTGATCGCCGACAGCACCGGCGTGTCCTTGAGCATTGCCACCAGGTAATTGCCCAGCGGCGGCACGATCGGACGCAGCGCCTGGGGCAGGATGATGTTGCGGTAGGCGCTGTAGGGCGCGATGTTCAATGCCGTCACCGCTTCCCACTGCGCACGCGGCACCGCATCGAGGCCGCTGCGATAGACCTCGGCGATGTAGCAGGCGTAGTGCAGACCGATGCCGAGGATGCCGACCTGCATGGCCGTCAGGCTCAAGCCGTAGTTGGGCAGCACGTAATAGAGGAAATACACCTGGATCAGCAGCGGCGTGCTGCGGATGAACTCGATCACCGCCGTGGCCGGCCAGGACAGCCAGAGCTTGCGACTACGCCGGCCGATGGCGAGAAACAATCCCAGGACAATCGCGATCAGGAAGCCGATCAGGGTGATGCCCACGGTATTGAGGGAGGCGCGCAACAGGTCCGGCAGGATCTGTGCGGCGTAGGACCAGTCGAACAGCGTCATGACAGACCTCCACGCATCCGGCCCCGGCTCAGCCGTCGCTCGACTTTGCGCATGCCGAAGTTGATGGCCTGGGCCAGGATGAAATACAGCACCAGCGCCAGGCTGAAAATTTCCAGGGTCTGGAAGGTCGCCTGGTCCAGTTGTCGCGCTCGGAAGCTCAGGTCCGACAGGGTGATCAGCGACACCAGTGAAGTGTTCTTCAGCAGCTCGATCAACAGATTGGTTCCAGGCGGGATCGCCGCCAACAGAGCCTGGGGCAGGATGATCCGCTTGAAACGCGTGAAGCCGCTGAAATTCAGTGCCGTACAGGCTTCATATTGCCCCTTGGCCACCGAGCTGATCGCGCCGCGCATGACTTCGGCACCGTACGCGCCGATGTGCAGGCCCAGGCCGACAATCGCCACGGCGTAAGGGCTCAGCTCGATGTTGAATGGTGGTAGCGGCAACACGAAAAACAGCCAGAACAATTGCACCAGCAGCGAGGTGCCACGGAACACTTCGATATAGGTGATCGAAAACCAGCGCAGCGCTCGCCAGGGCGACAACCGCCCGAGGGCCGCCAGCACCGCGGCGACAATCGCCAGCAGCGAACCGAAGAACGTCACCTGAAGCGTGACCCAGGCCCCTTGAATCAATAACGGAAGTAATTCGCCCATGGTTCAACCCGATATCCGATGAAACAGGCAACAGGCATCACGCAACGCGCGTCACGCCTGTTTCGGCACGTCAGTCTCGACTATGGCTGAGCGCAAAGCTCGGCCGCAGTTTTGCTGGTGACGTTGGATTTGTCGAAACCGAATGGCGCCACGGCCTTGAGGTGTTCTTCGGAGCCCAGCCACTTCTTCAGTTCGGCGTTGACCGCGTCGCGCAGGTCCTTGTCTTCGGGGCGGAAGGCGAGGGCGCCGTAACCGATGTGGGAAGGGTCGTCCTTGAATTCGGTCATCGCCTCGACCTTGTCGCCGCCCTTGCCGGCCAGGCCTTTCATGGTCAGTTGCGTGCCGACGGCGGCATCGGCACGACCGGCGCGCACCGCTTGCAGTTGTGCGGTGGTGTCGGGGACCTGGAGGATCTGTTCATCCTTGACCCCGGAATCTCGAGCGTAAGCCAGGTTCACCGTGCCGGCCATGATCGCCAGCTTCACATCCGGTTGCTTGGCGATGTCTTCGTAGCTGTGGAGTTTCTTCGGGTTGCCCTTGGCCACGAGCAACGCATCGGGCAACTGGTATTGCGGGTCGGTGAACAACACTTGCTTGCAGCGCGCCGGGGTGATGTACATGCCGGCGGCAATCACGTCGAAACGACCGGCACGCAGGCCCGGGATCAGCGAGCCCCATTCGGTGAGTACACCGTTGACCTGCTTGATACCCATTTTGGCAAAAATGATCTTGGCGATTTCAGGCGATTCACCGGTCACGGTGCCGTCGGTTTCGGTGAAGGCGAACGGGGTTTCATTGGCGTAGCCGATCCGGATGCTGCTATTGCTTTTGACGGTGTCCAGGGTGGCCGCTTGAACGCTGCCGACCAGGCCGAGGACGGCGCAGGCCAGCAGGAGTCGACGCAGGGGCGCGCCGGTGCTGGGAAGAAAATTGCTCATCGATAAAATCTCCTGTTTCTTGTGGATCCGTCGTTGGACGGCTCTGTGGTAGGAGGCAGTGTTACAAGAGCAAAACGTACAGCGGCTGATCCAGGCTGGGCCATGGATCGGGAACGGCGCCGGTACAGGTCGATCCGGCTTTTTGTCAGGATAAGAACCTGCCTGGATGTCGACCTTGGACCGAGCATACAAAAGCCCCGACACCGATTGTATTGCACTAGGACAATTGCTTTGCCGTGATTGCCGCGCAATGCTGTGCGCACCAGAACACACGCGGGTTGCAGCGTCATGGATAAGTGGAAATCAGCCCTGGAAGTCGCCCGCAGCGGTGAATCCAAATACAAGATTCTGGTGCAGGCCATTGCCGATGACATCGAGCAGGGTGCCTTGGCCAACGAGCAACGCCTGCCGCCGCAACGGCAAGTGGCCGACGCCATGGGCATCAGCGTGCAGACCGTCACCAATGCCTATAAGGAATTGGAACGCCAAGGGCTGGTACGGTGCGAAGTGGGGCGCGGCAGTTTCGTTTCGCGGCGCATGAGTGATCGGGTCGCCACCTATATCCTCGACAGTCCCGAGCGGGCCCTGGTGGATTTTTCCATCACGCGAATCATGCACACCCGTGAACACGACCAGTTCTGGCGCGACACCTGCCTGGAGCTGAGCACCGAGGAAGACCAGCCGTGGATCCATGCGTTTCGTCCGATTGCCGGTTTTGAATCCCACCGTGAAGCCGCTGCGCAATGGATCGGCCGCCAGGGGCTGAAGGTCGATCGCAACGATCTCTTGATCACCAATGGCGCGGCCCACGGGATTTTCCTGGCCTTGGCGTCCCTGGCCGGCCCCGATGATGTGGTGCTCTGCGAAGGCGTGACCGACCATGGGGTGATCGGCAATTCACAAGTGCTGGGCTTCACCCTCAAGGGCCTGGAGATGGACCGCTACGGCATCGATCCCGAGCACTTCGAAGACATGTGCAGCAACGAGCGCATCACCGCGTTGGTGTGCACGCCGAACCTGAACAACCCCACCACCAGCCTGATGCCCGACGCCCGTCGGCGGGAAATCGCCGAGATCGCCCGACGCTTCGGCGTGCACATCATCGAGGACGACGTCTACGGCCCGCTGCTGGATGAACGCCGGGCGCCACCCATCAGCCATTACCTGCCGGAGCTGTCGTTCTATTGCACCAGCATGACCAAGTCGGTGCTCACGGGGCTGCGCATCGGCTATCTGGTGGTGCCCAAGCGCCTGGCCCTGCGCACAGAAAGCATCTTGCGGGTGAACAGCTGGATGGCCACGCCCATGGTTTCGGAGATTGCCGCGCGCTGGATTCGCGATGGACGCGCCGAGTCGCTGGTGCATCTGCAGCGCCGCTTGCTGTCGGGGCGCCAGGCGATGGTCAGCGAATACATGGGCGAGCACCTGCTGGGCCAGCATCCCCATGCGCTGAACGCCTGGATCGGCATCCCGCCCCATTGGGAAGTGGACAGCCTGGTACGGGCGCTGCGGCACAAGCATATCGCCGTGACCTCGCCCGATCCGTTCACCGTCCGTGGCACACCCAAACCCCGCGCGGTGCGGGTATGCGTCGGGGCCGAATGCAGCGATGAGGAAATGCGCGATGCGTTGATCGGCATGCGGGAGATCTTCAATCAGTATCCGCAGATCCATGATTTCTGATGTTGCTGGATTAATGCCCAACACAACCCCCTGTGGGAGCGGGCTTGCTCGCGAAGGCGGCGGCACATCCAGCATTGATGTGACTGGCAGACCGCTTTCGCGAGCAAGCCCGCTCCCACACTGGAATTGTGCTGTTCACGGGATCTGTGTCACTACAAACTAAATTGCCCTAGTACATTCATCACCACAATCCAGCCCTCTTAGACTGCGCCCAACACATCAGCTCGGGACGCGGTCATGGCAGTGTTGCAGCTTCAGGATATCTACCTCGCTCGCCAGCGCATCGCGTCGCTGGTCAGGCGCACGCCCATGGAACATTCCGCCAGCTTGTCACGGCTGATGGGGGTGGCGGTTTACCTCAAGCTCGAATCCCTGCAAATCACCGGCAGTTTCAAACTGCGCGGCGCGAGCAATGCCGTGGCGCAACTCAGCCCCGAGCAGAAGGCCCTGGGCGTGGTCACCGCATCGACCGGCAACCACGGCCGGGCGCTGGCCCATGCCGCTTCGCAGCAAGGGGTCAAGGCGATTGTCTGTTTGTCGAGCCTGGTGCCGGCCAACAAGGTGCAGGCAATTCGCGACCTCGGAGCCGAGGTGTGCATCGTCGGCCAGTCCCAGGACGATGCCCAGCGCGAAGCCGAACGCATCGCGAGGGAACAAGGCGCGACGTTTCTGCCGCCATTCGATCACCCAGCGATCATTGCCGGCCAGGGCACCCTCGGCCTGGAGATCCTCGAACAACAACCGGACGTGGCCCAGGTGCTGGTGCCGCTGTCTGGTGGTGGCTTGTTCGCCGGCGTGGCCTTGGCCCTCAAGAGCGCGAATCCAACAATCCAGGTCCATGGCATCAGCATGGCCCGTGGCGCGGCGATGCACGCCAGCCTCGCCGCCGGCCACCCGGTGGACATCGAAGAACTGCCGACGCTGGCTGACTCCCTCGGCGGCGGCATCGGTTTGGACAACCGCTACACCTTCGACATGACCCGCCAACTGAGCGATGACCTGCACCTGCTTTCGGAAGCCTCCATCGCCAATGCCATCCGCCACGCCTATCACCACGAACGCCTGGTCCTCGAGGGCGCGGCGGCGGTCGGCATCGCTGCGCTGCTCGACGGCCTGATCGAACCTCGCGGGCCCATCGTGCTGGTGGTCAGCGGGCGCAACGTCGACACCGAACACCATGCCCGCGTGATCGCGGGTGCCAACGCCTGATAACAACACCTGATAACTGCGCAACGGAGCCTGTCATGAGTGAAGTCATCCTATTGAGCGAAGCTGATCTGCGCAGTTGCGTGGCCCTCGACCTGCCCAGCATCGACGCCGTCGAACAGGCTTTCGTGCAACTGGCGACGGCCGCCGTGGCGATGCCGCCGATCCTGCGGTTGGACATTCCCGAACATAACGGTGAAGTGGATGTGAAGACCGCTTACCTGCCGGGCCTGGAACGCTTCGCCATCAAGGTCAGCCCTGGCTTTTTCGACAATCCCAAGCTCGGCCTGCCCAGCCTCAACGGCATGATGATGCTGCTCTCGGCGCGTACCGGTTTGCTGGATGCGCTGTTGCTGGACAACGGCTACCTCACCGCCGTGCGCACGGCGGCGGCGGGCGCGGTGGCGGCGCGTTGCCTGTCCCGCAAGGCGAGCCGCAGCGTCGCACTGATCGGCGCGGGCGAACAGGCGGCGTTGCAGCTCCAGGCGCTGCGTCTGGTACGGCCTATCGATGAAGTACGGGTCTGGGCGCGCGATGCGCAAAAGGCCCGTGCATTCAGCGCCGGACTGGCCCGCGACACCGGGCTTGCGGTCACGCCATGCGCCAGTGTCGACGAAGCCCTGGAAGGCGTGGACATCGCGATCACCTGCACGCCAAGCCGCGAGCCGCTGATCGAAGCCCGACACTTGCACCCCGGCCTGCACATCACCGCGATGGGCTCGGACGCGGAACACAAGAACGAGATTTCCCCGCAAGCCCTGGCGGCTGTCGATCGCTACGTCGCCGATCGCCTCAGCCAGACCCGCCTGCTTGGCGAACTGCACCACGCCCTGGCGGCCGGCGCCGTGGACGATGAGCTGGCGCTGATGGAACTGGGCCAAGTCCTGGCGGGGCAGCGGGCCGGGCGGACCAACGAGGCGCAAGTCACCCTGTGTGACCTCACCGGTACCGGCGCCCAGGACACCGCCATCGCCAACCTGGCTTTCGACCGGGCACGGGCGGCGGGCAAAGGCTTCGCCTTCGGGCGCTAAAGCTGTTTTTTCATTCGTGCGTCATTGATCAGAGGGCAGAGGGATGTCAGAGAAAGTCGTCAATCTTCCGTTCCAACGGGAGGAATACGCCCAGCGCCTGGCGAAGGTTCGCGCCGCCATGCAGGCCCAGGGCCTGGAGCTGTTGCTGGTCACCGATCCGTCGAACATGGCCTGGCTCACCGGCTACGACGGTTGGTCATTTTATGTGCACCAATGCGTATTGCTGGCGCTGGACGGCGAGCCGGTGTGGTTCGGTCGCGGCCAGGACGCCAATGGCGCCAAGCGCACGGTGTTCATGCAGGCCGATAACATCGTTGGCTACCCGGACATCTACGTGCAGTCCCGCGAGCGCCACCCCATGGACTACCTGTCCCGGGAAGTGATCATCGCCCGTGGCTGGGGCGCGCTGACCATCGGTGTGGAAATGGATAACTATTACTTCAGCGCCGCCGCCTACCTGTCGCTGCAAAAACACCTGCCCCAGGCAAAACTGGTGGACGCGGTGGGCCTGGTGAACTGGCAGCGGGCGGTCAAGTCGCCCCAGGAAATCGCCTACATGCGCATCGCCGCGCGCATCGTCGAGAACATGCACGGGCGGATCCTCGAACGGATCGAGCCGGGCATGCGCAAGAACGAATTGGTGGCCGAGATCTACAGCAGCGGCATCCTCGGTGCCGACGGCCATGGCGGCGATTACCCGGCCATCGTGCCGCTGTTGCCCACCGGCGCCGACGCCAGCGCGCCCCACCTGACCTGGGACGATTCGCCGTTCGAAAAGGGCGCCGGCACCTTCTTCGAAATTGCCGGTTGCTACAAGCGTTACCACTGCCCGTTGTCGCGGACGATCTACCTGGGCAAGCCGCCGGCGCATTTTATCGAGGGCGAAAAAGCGGTGGTCGAAGGCATCGCCGCAGGCCTGGACGCGGCCAAGCCGGGCAATACCACCGGCGACATCGCCGTGGCGTTTTTCAAGGTGCTGGAGAAATTCGGCATCCACAAGGACAGCCGTTGCGGCTACCCCATCGGTATCAGTTATCCGCCGGATTGGGGCGAGCGCACCATGAGCCTGCGTCCTGGCGACACCAGTGTGTTGCAACCGGGCATGACCTTCCACTTCATGCCCGGGCTGTGGATGGATGATTGGGGCCTGGAGATCACCGAGAGCATCTTGATCACCGAGACCGGCGTCGAGACGCTGTGCAACGTGCCCCGCCAACTGTTCGTGAAGGATTGAACGATGAGTGAACTGCCCGCCAATCCCATCAGCGCCACAGTCGATTTCACTCGCGAAGGCGTGCAGCACGGTTTTCTCAAGCTGCCGTATTCGCGGGATGATTCGGCCTGGGGCGCGGTGATGATTCCCATCACCGTCATCCAACGCGGCAGTGGCCCGACGGCGCTGCTCAGCGGTGGCAATCACGGCGACGAATACGAAGGTCCGGTGGCCCTGAGCAAACTGGCGCAGCAACTGACGGCTGAAGAGGTGAGTGGGCGGGTGATCATCGTGCCGTTCATGAACACCCCGGCGTTTCATGCCGGGCGCCGGACTTCGCCGATCGACAAGGGCAACCTGAACCGCAGCTTTCCTGGCAGGCCGGACGGCACTGTCACTGAGAAAATCGCTGATTATTTCAACCGCACGCTGCTGCCCTTGGCCGACGTCGTGTTGGACATTCATTCCGGTGGCCGGACCCTGGATTTCCTGCCGTTCGCCGCTTGCCATATCTTGCCGGATAAAGAACAGCAGGCGCGCTGCGAGGCCGGGATGCTGGCGTTCAACGCACCGTATTGCATGCGCATGCTGGAGCTGGACGCCGGGGCGATGTACGACACCGCGGCCGAATCCCAGGGCAAGGTGTTCGTGACCACCGAACTGGGCGGCGGCGGCTCGTCGACGGCCCGCAGCGTGGCGATTGCCGAGCGAGGCGTGCGTAATTTGCTGATCCACGCCGGCATCCTGCGCGGCGCGATCGACCTGCAGCCTTCGCTGGTGCTCGACATGCCGGACGCCAGTTGCTTCATCGCCAGCGAGCACGACGGCCTGCTGGAAATGTGCCGCGACCTGGGTGAACACGTAACCCAGGACGAGGTGGTGGCGCGCATTTACGACGCCACCCGCAGCGGCGTCGCCCCGGTTGAATACCGCGCCGCCCGCAGCGGCCTATTGGCGGCCCGGCACTTCCCTGGGCTGGTGCAATGTGGCGATACGTTGGCGGTGATTGCCGATGTGTTGGCCTGATGCAGATTGCGCAGGCCCATTGTGGCGAGGGAGCTTGCTCCCGCTCGGCTGCGAAGCAGGCGTCGCTTCTGACCTGAAGCCGGGAAGGAACCGAGATTAGGGCCGCTGCGCGACCCAGCGGGAGCAAGCTCCCTCGCCACAGTAATCGGTGTGATGTCTGAATTGCCTGGAGAGCCCCGGCCCATGCACAAGCTCGATCGCTACGACCTCAAGATCCTGCAAATCCTCGCCGAGGATGGGCGGATTACCAAATCGAGCCTGGCCGAGGCCATCAATCTGTCGGTCACGCCGGCCTGGGAACGGGTGCGCAAGCTGGAGATGGCCGGGTTGATCACCGGTTACCGCGCGCAGATCGACTGGGGCGCGGTGTTCAAGCGCCAGCAGGTGCTGGTGGAGATCACCCTGGCCCGCCATACCGCCCAGGACATGCGCCGGTTCGAACAGCGCATGGCCAGCGCTGCGCAAGTCGCGTTCTGTTATGCCACCGGTGGCGGGGTGGATTACCTGGCGATGATCCAGGCGCCGGACATCGATTATTACCAGCGTTTCGTCGATCAGTTGCTGCTCGAAGACCTCGGCATCGAACGCTACTTCACCTACATCGTCACCAAGACCATCAAGACTGGCGGCGCCTTGCCGGCGGAGTTGAGCGAGCCATCCTGAGCACAGCAGAAAAGCCGCTTTCGCTGCCTGGATTCAGAAAAAAACCAGGGTTTGACCCACGGCAAACGCCCGATTACCCAAGCGCCGCTGCCCTAGCATGGATTCACGCACACGCTCTGGAGTGAACGTCATGACTTACCAACACCCGCTGCTGTTCAAGGCGCTTTGTTATATCGATGGCCATTGGGTCCACAGCGACAGCGGCCACAGTATCGCCGTGCATAACCCGGCCACGCGCACGGTGATCGGCCATGTGCCGATGCTCGACCAACCGCAGATTATCGCGGCGGTGGACGCGGCCCACCGCGCGTTCACGGCGTGGCGCGAGCAGAGCCTGGACGCCCGCGGCGCGATCCTGCGGCGCTGGGCGGCGTTGATGCTCGAACACCGCGAAGACTTGGCGCGCATTCTCAGCCTGGAACAGGGCAAGTCGTTGGCCGAGTCCCGGGGCGAAATCGCCTATGCCGCGAGTTTCATTCCATGGTTCGCCGAAGAGGCCCGGCGCCTGTACGGGCAAAACATCCCCAGCCACATTCCCAATGCACATCTGGGCACGGTCAAGGAACCGGTGGGGGTCTGCGCGTTGCTGACGCCATGGAATTTCCCGTCGGCGATGATTACCCGCAAGGCCGCCGCTGCCCTGGCTGCCGGGTGCACCGTGGTGATCAAACCGGCCCACGAAACCCCGTACTCGGCCCTGGCCCTGGCGCAATTGGCCGAGGAAGCTGGGTTTCCCGCCGGGGTGTTCAACGTCGTACTGGGCGAGCCGCAGATGACCATGGAAAGCCTGGTCAAGGATCGCCGCGTACGCTCGGTGAGTTTCACCGGGTCAACCCGGGTCGGCAAACTGGTGCTGCAAGCCGCCGCCCATGACGTGAAGAAAGTCGCCCTGGAGCTGGGCGGCAACGCGCCGTTCATTGTTTGCTCCGATGCGGACCTGACGCTGGCGGTCAAAGTCGCGGTGGAGGCGAAATTCCAGACCTCGGGCCAGGATTGCTGCGCGGCCAACCGGATCATGGTGCAGCGTCCGGTGTACCAGGCGTTTCTCTCGCGTTTTGCCGCGGCGGTGCGGGCCTTGCGTGTCGGCCCTGCGATGGTCGATCAACAGGAGCAAGACGTGGACGTCGGCCCGTTGATGCATCAGGCCGCGTTCGACGTGACCGCCGACCGGGTTGCCGACGCGCTGGCCCTTGGCGCGCAACGTCTTGTTGGTGGCGAGGCCCATGCCTTGGGCGGGTTGTTCTACCAGCCGACGGTGCTGGCTGATGTCACGCCGCAAATGCGCATCTACTGCGAAGAAAACTTCGCACCCATCGCCGGGGTAATGCCGTTCGACACCTTGGACGAAGCCATCGACATGGCCAACGACACCGAATACGGCCTGGCGGCCTATATTTGCTCGAACCGCCTGGACGTCATCTACCCGCTGATCCGCCGTCTCGACCACGCCATGGTCGCGGTCAACGGCGTCAAGTTCACCGGCCATCCGATCCCCTTCGGTGGCATGAAAGCCTCGGGCCTCGGCCGTGAGGGTGGCAATGAGGGCTTCGAGCCCTTCGTCGAAACCAAATACTTTTGCCTGCACCACCAAGGCCAGTTCCCAGGAGAGCCCGCATGAGCCAAGAACTCAACACACTGTTCGAACAAGACCGTGCGCATTTCATGCACCCGTCCACCCACGCCCATGATCACGCCAGCGGTGCGCTCAAGGGGCGGATCATCAAGAGCGCGTCGGGCATCCGCATTCGTGACCATGAGGGCCGTGACTTCATCGACGCGTTCGCCGGCCTCTACTGCGTGAACATCGGCTATGGCCGCACCGAAGTGGCCGATGCCATCTACAAGCAGGCCAAGGAGTTGGCCTACTACCACACCTACGTCGGTCACTCGAGCGAGGCGATCATCGAGCTGTCCAGCCGCATCATGGACTGGGCGCCTGAGGGCATGAAAAAGGTCTATTACGGTTTGTCCGGCTCCGACGCCAACGAAACCCAGGTCAAGTTGGTGCGCTATTACAACAACGTGCTGGGGCGGCCACTGAAGAAGAAAATCATCTCCCGCGACCGTGGCTATCATGGCTCGGGCATCATGACCGGCAGTCTGACCGGGCTCGCGGCCTTTCATCAGCATTTCGACCTGCCGGTGGAAGGGGTCAAGCACACCGTGTGTCCTCACTGGTATCGCAAGGCCCCGGCGGGCATGGACGAAGCGACGTTCGTGCGTTATTGCGCCGATGAGCTGGAAAAAATGATCCTCGCCGAAGGTCCCGACACAGTGGCGGCGTTCATCGGCGAACCGCTGATGGGCACCGGCGGCATCATTGTCCCGCCTGCCGGCTATTGGGATGCGATCCAGGTCGTGCTGAAAAAATATGACGTGCTGCTGATCGCCGATGAAGTGGTCTGCGCCTTCGGCCGCCTCGGCTCGAAAATGGGCAGCCAGCGCTACGGCATGAAGCCGGACCTGATCACCACCGCCAAAGGCCTGACCAGCGCCTATGCACCGTTGTCGGCAGTGATCATCGGCGAAAAAGTCTGGAGCGTGATTGAAAAGGCTTCCCAGGCCGAAGGTGCCATGGGCCATGGCTGGACCTATTCCGGACATCCGATCTGCGCGGCGGCGGCGTTGGCCAACCTCGATATTCTCGAACGGGAAAACCTCACGGCCAATGCCGAGGACGTCGGTGGTTATCTGAATCGCCGCCTGCGTGAAACCCTCGAGGGCCATCCGCTGGTGGGAGAGGTGCGCGGTGATGGCATGCTGGCGGCGGTGGAATTCATGGCCGACCGTGAGCAACGCACGGCTTTCGATCCGGCATTGAAGGTCGGCCCGAAAGTCTCGGCCGCCTGCCTGGAGCGCGGCATGATCGCCCGCGCCATGCCCCACGGCGACATCCTGGGCTTCGCCCCGCCGCTGATCCTGACTCGCGAAGATGCGGACCTGATCGTCGATATCACCAAAGGGGCCATCGATCAGGTGGCGGGTGAGGTGTTGGCTTGAGATTTGTGGTGAGCGCGAAATTTTTGAATATCTGGGATCCAGTGTGGGAGCGGGCTTGCTCGCGAAAACGGTCTGCCTGAACCTATGATGTTAGATGTACCACCGCCTTCGCGAGCAAGCCCGCTCCCACAGCAGATTGTCAGTAGTTGCAGGATTTGTGTTCACCACGACCAATCTCCCACAGGGGATTTTCTTGGGCTAAAAAAAAGCCCGCCCGATCTCTGATCGGGCGGGCTTTTTGGTGTCGCGCGTAAATTACTTCTTCAAACCGTAATGCTCATCGAGCATGCCGGGCGAATTGGGGGCCTTTGGGGCGTAGTCCCGCGGCGGTTCCTGGATCCCTTTTGGTGGGGTCAGGCGTTCCCGTGGAGTCTGTGTCGCATCGGCTTGCAGGGCGGCCAGCAGACGTTGGCGAGTCTGCTCATCCAAGGCCAGACGATTGGCGCCTTCGGACAAATGATCTTGGACTTCCTGGTAGCTCTGGGTGAGTTTCTTCACCAGAGAAGCGGTGCTGTTGAAATGGGTGACCACTTCATTCTGGTAACTGTCGAAACGTTCCTGGATGTCGTCCAGCTGACGTTGGGTGCTGTTGGGCACCGCGTTGGGCAGCAATCGGGCAAGCAGGAATCCAATGGCGACACCGGCAACCAGGGCAAGAGTCGGCAACAACCAAACTAAGAGCGAGTGTTCCACGAGTCCTTCCTCTATAAACGGCTTTGCTTTACGTTAACGGCTCGGACCTGCGCTGTATACCGCGAAGAACATCGCAATCATGCCAGGCACAGACTTTTAGCTAGACGAGTCGACCCTATTCGGGGTCACGGAGTTCTTTCCCTTGCTTATGCGCGAAACCCCTGTAGTCATCGATGGCCCCGTCGGCCAACTGGAAGCCTTGTACCTGGACAGCGAGGCCCCCCGTGGCCTGGCGCTGATCTGCCACCCGAACCCGGTACAGGGCGGGACCATGCTCAACAAAGTGGTCTCGACCCTGCAACGCACCGCCCGTGATGCTGGCCTGGTTACGTTGCGTTTCAATTATCGCGGCGTCGGCGCCAGTGCCGGCAGCCATGACATGGGCACCGGCGAAGTGGACGACGCCCAGGCGGCCGCCCAATGGTTGCAGGCAAAATACCCGCAGCTGCCCCTGACCCTGCTTGGCTTTTCCTTCGGCGGATTTGTCGCCGCCAGCCTCGGCGGACGCCTGCAAGCCCAAGGTCAGTCGCCCAGGCACCTGTTCATGGTGGCCCCGGCGGTGATGCGCCTGGACGAGCAATCGCCCTTGCCGATGAACGGTGAGTTGACCGTGATCCAGCCGGAAAACGACGAAGTCGTCGATCCCCAGCTTGTCTACGAATGGTCAGACGCGCTGCAACGTCCCCATGAGCTGCTGAAAGTGGCAGAATGCGGACACTTTTTTCATGGCAAGCTGACCGATCTCAAGGATCTGATCCTGCCGCGCCTCTCGAATTGACAGCAGTCTGAAAGCGATAACCCATGACGACGCGTACCCGTATCCTGACCGGCATCACCACCACCGGCACCCCACACCTGGGCAACTATGCCGGCGCCATCCGTCCGGCGATCCTCGCCAGCCGCGACAGCAATGCCGATTCGTTCTACTTCCTGGCCGACTACCACGCCCTGATCAAGTGCGATGACCCGCTGCGCATCCAGCGTTCACGCCTGGAAATCGCCGCCACCTGGCTGGCCGGTGGCCTGGACGTGGACCGCGTAACCTTTTATCGCCAGTCCGATATCCCCGAGATCCCGGAACTGACCTGGCTGCTGACCTGCGTCGCCGCCAAGGGGCTGCTCAATCGTGCCCATGCCTACAAGGCCTCGGTGGACAAGAACGTCGAGACCGGCGAAGACCCGGACGCCGGCATCACCATGGGCCTCTACAGCTATCCGGTGCTGATGGCGGCCGACATTCTGATGTTCAACGCCCACAAGGTGCCGGTCGGTCGCGACCAGATCCAGCACGTGGAAATGGCCCGCGACATCGGCCAGCGTTTCAACCACTTGTTCGGCCAGGGCAAGGAGTTCTTCACCATGCCCGAGGCGCTGATCGAAGAGAGCGTCGCCACGCTGCCGGGCCTCGATGGCCGCAAGATGTCCAAGAGCTACGACAACACCATCCCCTTGTTCAGCAGCGCCAAGGACATGAAGGACGCGATCTCGCGGATCGTCACCGATTCCCGCGCCCCGGGCGAAGCCAAGGATCCGGACAACTCGCACCTCTTCACCTTGTTCCAGGCCTTCGCCACTGCGGCCCAGTCCGCCGAATTCCGTAGCGAACTGCTGCAAGGCCTGGGTTGGGGCGAAGCCAAGAATCGCCTGTTCCAGTTGCTCGACAGCGAGCTGGGTGAAGCACGCGAGCGTTATCACCAGTTCATCGAGCGTCCGTCGGACCTCGAAGACATCCTGCAACTGGGCGCGAAAAAAGCCCGGGCCGTGGCGACGCCGTTCCTCAACGAGCTGCGCGAAGCCGTTGGCCTGCGCTCGTTTGTCAGCCAGGTCCAGGTGGCGGCCAGCACCAAGAAGAAAGCCGCCAAGGCGGCGCGCTTCGTGAGCTTTCGCGAAGACGACGGCAGTTTCCGCTTCCGTCTGCTGGCGGCCGATGGCGAGCAACTGTTGTTGTCGCGCAACTTTGCCGATGGCAAGACTGCCGGCCAGGTCACCAAGCAATTGCAGGCCGGCCAGCCACTGGATGTGCGCAGCGACGAGCTGGGTTTCAGCGTTTGGCTCGATGATGCATGCGTGGCAGACAGCCCGGCTTTCGCCGACAGTGCCGCCCGGGATGCCGCCATCGAGGCGTTGCGCGTCGCCCTGACGCCTGCCCAGGACTGATTCAGCGCGTTATCCGACCATCGGCTCGAGTAAGGGCCGATTGCCATTCCCTTGGGCCGTCGCTACAGTGACGGCCCGTTTTTGTTGCCTTGCTAACGAATATGACGCCCCTAGAACGATATCAAGCTGATCTGAAACGCCCGGAATTCTTCCACGACGCAGCCCAGGAAACGGCCGTGCGGCATTTGCAGCGCCTGTACGACGATCTGGTCGCCGCCTCGAACAACAAGCCGGGCTTGTTGGGCAAACTGTTCGGCAAAAAAGACCAGACCCCGGTCAAGGGCCTGTATTTCTGGGGCGGCGTCGGCCGTGGCAAGACCTACCTGGTGGACACATTCTTCGAGGCGCTGCCGTTCAAGGAAAAGACTCGGACGCACTTCCACCGCTTCATGAAGCGTGTGCACGAAGAGATGAAGACCCTGGGCGGCGAGAAGAACCCGCTGACCATCATCGCCAAGCGTTTCTCCGACGAAACACGGGTGATCTGCTTCGATGAGTTTTTCGTGTCCGACATCACCGATGCGATGATCCTCGGTACTTTGATGGAAGAGCTGTTCAAGAACGGCGTGACGCTGGTCGCCACTTCCAACATCGTGCCGGACGGTCTCTACAAGGACGGTCTGCAACGGGCGCGCTTCCTGCCGGCCATCGCACTGATCAAGGAACACACCGAAATCGTCAACGTCGACAGCGGCGTCGACTATCGCCTGCGCCACCTCGAACAAGCGGAGCTGTTTCACTTCCCCCTGGACGCCGCCGCCGAAGAGAGCCTGCGCAAGAGCTTCCGCGCCCTGACGCCGGAATGCACCCAGGCTGTCGACAATGATGTATTGATCATCGAGAACCGCGAGATCCGTGCGATTCGCACCTGTGACGACGTCGCCTGGTTCGATTTCCGCGAATTGTGCGACGGCCCTCGCAGCCAGAACGACTACATCGAACTGGGCAAGATCTTCCACGCCGTGTTGATCAGTGGCGTCGAGCAGATGAGCGTCACCACCGACGACATCGCCCGCCGCTTCATCAACATGGTCGACGAGTTCTACGACCGTAACGTGAAGCTGATCATTTCGGCCGAAGTCGAACTCAAGGACCTCTACACCGGCGGTCGCCTGACTTTCGAGTTCCAGCGCACGCTGAGTCGTCTGCTGGAAATGCAATCCCACGAATTCCTGTCACGGGCGCATAAGCCGTAGGGCGATTCGGAAAACAAAAAAGGCCTGCGATTGCAGGCCTTTTTTGTGCCCTCGAGATCAGTCGTTTACTGCAAACCCTGTGGGAGCGGGCTTGCTCGCGAAGGGGTCAGTCTATTCAACATAGACGCAAGCTGAGCCGCCGCCTTCGCGAGCAAGCCCGCTCCCACATTGGGTTGTATTCAATCCTCGGTTCAGGCTGCCTGTTGAAACTGCTGCCGATACTGGTTCGGCGACAGGTCGGTATGTTGCCGGAACAGTCGTGCGAAGAAGCTCGCGTCGTCGTAGCCGACTTCATAGCTGATGGTCTTGATGCTCTTGCGGCTGCCGGACAGCAGGCCCTTGGCGGTTTCGATCCGTAGCCGTTGCAGGTAGTGCAACGGTTTGTCGCCGGTGGCGGTCTGGAAGCGGCGCATGAAGTTGCGGATGCTCATGCCGTGTTCCCGGGCGACGTCTTCGAAGCGGAACTTGTCGGCGAAGTGTTCTTCGAGCCAGTGCTGAATCTGCAGGATGATCACGTCCTGATGCAGTTTTTGCCCCCCGAAACCGATCCTCCCGGGTGAATAGCTGCGCTGGACTTCGTACAGAATGTCCCGCGCTACGGCCTGGGCCACGTTGGCGCCGCAGAAGCGTTCAATCAGGTAGATGTACAGGTCGCAGGCCGAGGTGGTGCCGCCGGCACAGAACAGGTTGTCGGCGTCGGTCAGGTGCTTGTCCTGGTTCAGGTGAACCTGGGGGAAGCGTTCCTTGAAGGCGTTGAAGAAGCGCCAATAGGTGGTGGCTTCCTTACCATCGAGCAACCCGGCCTCGGCCAGCCAGAACACCCCGGTGGCTTCGCCGCAGAGTACGGCGCCGCGGGCGTGCTGGTCGCGCAGCCAGGGCAGGACTTGGGGATACCGTTGGCACAGGGAGGCGAAGTCATCCCAGAAGGCTGGAAGGATGATGACATCGGTATTTTCCAGGCCGCTGTCCACCGGCATGATCACATCGCTGAAGCTGTTCACCGGCTTGCCGTCGGGGCTGACCAGCCGGGTTTCGAATGCCGGCGTCAGGCCGTGGCCCAGTTGTTTGCCGTAGCGCAGGCTGGCCAGGTGGAAAAAATCCTTGGCTTGCATGAGGGTAGAGGCGAAGACCCGGTCGACTGCCAGGATGCTGACGCGCCGCAAGGGCGAGGTGGCGTGAATAGAGGGCATAAGTGATCTTTATTTTTATAGGGGAAAGTGGTCATTCGACGGCTGGATCGTCTTATTTTTTGTCGGATGTGTCCAGTGTCCTGTCGCACGCCGCAGGCTTAGGCTTTGTCGGATAACAACGCCCAACCCTCACGAAAGGTGCGCCATGATCCCGAGAACACTGTTCACCCCCGAGCACGAATTGTTTCGTGACAGCGTACGAACCTTCCTCGAAAAAGAAGCGGTGCCGTACCACAGCCAATGGGAAAAACAGGGGCATGTGGACCGTCAGCTGTGGAACAAGGCGGGGGCGGCGGGGATGTTGTGCTCCCATATTCCTGAGGCCTACGGTGGACTGGATGCCGACTTCCTCTACAGCACCGTGGTGATCGAGGAGATCGGGCGCCTGGGGCTGACCGGGATTGGCTTTTCGCTGCATTCCGACATCGTTGCGCCGTACATCCTGCATTACGGCAGCGAAGCGCTGAAACACAAATACCTGCCGAAACTGGTATCGGGTGAAATGGTCACGGCCATCGCCATGACTGAGCCGGGGGCTGGCTCCGACCTGCAGGGCGTAAAGACCACGGCGGTGCTGGAGGGTGACGAGTACGTTATCAACGGTTCGAAGACGTTCATCACCAATGGCTTCCTGGCTGACCTGGTGATCGTGGTCGCCAAGACCGATCCGAAGGCCGGCGCCAAGGGCACCAGCCTGTTCCTGGTGGAGGCGGGCACGCCAGGCTTCGAAAAGGGCAAGCGCCTGGAAAAGGTCGGAATGAAGGCCCAGGACACGTCGGAATTGTTCTTCCAAGATGTCCGTGTGCCGAAGGAAAACCTCCTCGGACAAGCCGGCATGGGCTTCGCCTATTTGATGCAGGAGCTGCCCCAGGAACGCCTGACGGTTGCCATTGGCGGCTTGGCCTCGGCTGAGGCGGCGTTGCAATGGACCTTGGACTACACCCGTGATCGCAAGGCGTTCGGAAAGTCCATCGCGGACTTCCAGAACACTCGTTTCAAGCTGGCGGAGATGGCCACCGAGATCCAGATAGGCCGGGTTTTTGTCGACCGCTGCCTGGAGTTGCACCTGCAAGGCAAGCTCGACGTGCCGACGGCGGCGATGGCCAAGTACTGGGGCACCGACCTGCAATGCAAGGTGCTCGACGAGTGCGTGCAGTTGCATGGCGGCTACGGTTTCATGTGGGAATACCCGATTGCCCGGGCGTGGGCGGATGCGCGGGTGCAGCGGATCTATGCGGGGACTAACGAGATCATGAAGGAGATTATTGCGCGGTCGCTTTGATTATGCGGTGACTGTCAGGCCGCCTTCGCGAGCAAGCCCGCTCCCACATTCGACCGCATTCTTTCAGGAGAACTTGGTTAAATGTGGGAGCGGGCTTGCTCGCGAAGACTTTTTACCTGGCGATCAAGGAGCAGGGTTTGGGTGATCCTTGTGAATCGCCTCGATCCCCGCCAGCACTTCATCCGATAGCTTCAGGTCGAAGCTGGCTATGTTGCTGTCCAGTTGTTCCAGCGTGGTGGCGCCGATGATGTTGCTGGTCACGAACGGCTGCTGGGTGACGAACGCCAGGGCCATCTGGGCTGGGTCCAGACCATGTTCGCGGGCCAGCGCCACATAACGGCTGCACGCCGCTTCCGATTGCGGATTGAAGTAGCGCGCGAAACGGCTGTAGAGCGTCAGGCGGCCCTTGGCCGGTCGTGCGCCGTTTTCGTATTTGCCCGACAGGAAGCCGAACGCCAGGGGCGAATAAGCCAGCAGGCCGCACTGTTCGCGAATGGCAATCTCCGAAAGGCCGACTTCAAAGCTGCGGTTGAGCAGGTTGTACGGATTCTGGATCGACACCGCGCGAGGCCAGCCGCGGGCTTCGGCCAAGGCCAGGAACTTCATGGTGCCCCACGGCGTTTCGTTGGATATGCCGATGTGGCGGATCTTGCCGGCGCGGACTTGTTCGTCCAGGGCTTCGAGGGTTTCTTCCAGTGGGGTGAACGATTCCTCGGCGTTGTGCTTGTAGCCCAGTTGGCCGAAGAAGTTGGTGCTGCGTTCCGGCCAGTGCAATTGGTAAAGGTCGATCCAGTCGGTCTGCAGGCGCTTGAGGCTGGCATCCACCGCTTCGACGATGTGGCGGCGGTTGTGCTTGAGATTCTTGTCGCGGATGTAGTCGATGGTGTTGCCCGGGCCGGCGATCTTGCTTGCCAGGATCCAGTCGGCACGGTCACCGCGGCTCTTGAAATAATTGCCGATATAACGCTCGGTGGTGGCGTAGGTCTCGGCCTTCGGCGGCACCGGGTACATCTCGGCGGTGTCGATGAAATTGATGCCGGCACCCTTGGCGCGTTCGATCTGGGCGAACGCCTCGGCCTCGCTGTTCTGCTCACCCCAGGTCATGGTGCCGAGGCACAGGGCACTCACGTTCAGATCGGTACGGCCTAGCTGGCGATAATCCATCGGGGACTCCTTGGGCAAAACAATCATAAAAGCAGGTTGAAATATTTTTCGCAATCTGCATAATTGCGCACCTCTTTCTGCAGTGGAAGTGATGCGCCGCCGCCGAAGAATCTTGCCGTTGAACGGACGCGCCGACCCGAGCCCCCGAAAGCGTCTGTATCCGGCTGCCTTTGACTTGTCAAAGTACGCACTATTCAGTAAGATCCGCCGTCTAATTTACAGGGCGGCCCCTGAGGCTATAAAGAATGAAAACTTTTACTGCTAAACCGGAAACAGTAAAGCGCGACTGGTTTGTCGTCGACGCTGCTGGTCAGACCCTGGGTCGTCTGGCCACCGAAATCGCGAGCCGTCTGCGTGGCAAGCACAAGCCTGAGTACACCCCTCACGTTGACACCGGTGACTACATCGTCGTGATCAACGCTGAGCAAGTACGTGTTACTGGCGCTAAAACCACTGACAAAATGTACTACTCCCACTCCGGTTTTCCTGGCGGCATCAAGTCGATCAACTTCGAAAAGCTGATCGCCAAAGCCCCTGAGCGCGTGCTCGAGACCGCGGTTAAAGGCATGCTGCCTAAAAACCCACTGGGTCGCGACATGTATCGTAAGCTGAAAGTCTATGCGGGCGCTGCTCACCCTCATACTGCTCAGCAGCCCCAAGAACTGAAGTTTTAACGGAATAGTTCATTATGTCGGCGACTCAAAATTACGGCACTGGCCGTCGCAAGACTGCAACCGCACGCGTTTTCCTGCGTCCGGGCACTGGTAACATCTCCATCAACAACCGCACCCTGGATAACTTCTTCGGTCGCGAAACTGCCCGCATGGTAGTTCGTCAGCCGCTGGAACTGACCGAGACCGTCGAAAAATTCGACATCTACGTCACTGTTATCGGTGGTGGTGTAAGTGGTCAAGCTGGCGCAATCCGCCACGGCATCACTCGCGCCCTGATGGATTACGACGAAACCCTGCGCGGCGCCCTGCGCAAAGCCGGTTTCGTAACTCGCGATGCTCGTGAAGTTGAACGTAAGAAAGTCGGTCTGCGTAAAGCGCGTAAGCGTCCGCAGTACTCGAAGCGTTAATTTCGCTTCCGCTTTCAAAAGGCGCCCAGTTCCTCACGGAGCTGGGCGTTTTTTTATGCGTGAAAGAATTGCTCTGTGACAACTTGCCACATTCATAGAGCCCCTATACTACAAGGCTTAGCGGTTTGGCCGCTTGGTAATTACCTTGTCAGAATTGGGGGTTTTCATTACCATTCGGCAAAATTTTTATAAGTTCAGATTTTTACTTAGTAGACGCCTGATCTAACAGGCCACAAAGCTGATGGGAGAGGACTGAATGAGCAATGACGGCGTGAATGCAGGCCGGCGTCGCTTCCTGGTAGCAGCCACATCCGTGGTGGGTGCTGCAGGAGCGGTGGGGGCTGCGGTCCCGTTCGTGGGGTCATGGTTTCCCAGTGCCAAGGCGAAAGCCGCAGGTGCACCGGTGAAAGTGAATGTCAGCAAGATCGAGCCAGGCCAGCAGATGATTGCTGAGTGGCGCGGCCAGCCGGTGTTCATCGTCCGCCGTACAGAGGAAATCCTGGGGAATCTGAAAAAGATCGAGGGCCAGTTGTCCGACCCTTCCTCCAAGAACTCGACTCAACCGGAATATGTCAATCCTGAGACGCGCTCGATCAAGCCGGAAATCCTGCTGCTGATCGGCATCTGCACGCACCTGGGTTGCTCGCCAACGTTCCGTCCTGAAGTGGCCCCTGCCGATCTGGGCAAGGATTGGGTCGGTGGCTATTTCTGCCCTTGCCACGGCTCCCACTATGACCTGGCTGGTCGCGTCTACAAGTCGCAACCTGCACCTCTGAACCTGCCAGTTCCCCCGCATTCCTATGAGACCGACGACGTCATTGTCATCGGCGTCGATACGGAGAAAGCGTGATGAGCAAATTCATGGATTGGGTTGATGCGCGCTTTCCCGCGACCAAGATGTGGGAAGACCATCTCAGCAAGTATTACGCTCCAAGAAACTTCAACTTCTTTTATTTCTTCGGTTCCCTCGCACTGCTCGTTCTGGTCAACCAGATCGTCACCGGTGTCTGGCTGACCATGAGCTACACCCCGTCGGCTGAAGAAGCTTTTGCTTCCGTCGAATACATCATGCGTGATGTCGAGTACGGCTCGATCCTGCGTCTGCTGCACTCCACCGGCGCCTCGGCGTTCTTCATCGTGGTCTATCTGCACATGTTCCGTGGCCTGCTCTACGGTTCGTACCAGAAGCCTCGCGAGCTGGTGTGGGTTTTCGGCATGCTGATCTACCTGGCGCTGATGGCTGAAGCCTTCATGGGCTACCTGCTGCCGTGGGGCCAGATGTCCTACTGGGGTGCCCAGGTGATCATCTCGCTGTTCGGTGCGATCCCGGTCATTGGGAACGACCTGACCCAATGGATCCGTGGTGACTACCTGATCTCGGGCATCACCCTGAACCGCTTCTTTGCCCTGCACGTGGTAGCCCTGCCGATCGTGATTCTCGGCCTGGTGGTGCTGCACATCCTGGCGCTGCACGAAGTCGGCTCGAACAACCCGGATGGCGTGGACATCAAGAAACACAAGGACGAGAACGGCGTACCGCTGGATGGCATTGCCTTCCACCCGTACTACACCGTGAAAGACATCGTCGGCGTGGTGGTCTTCCTGTTCATCTTCTGTTCCATCGTGTTTTTCTTCCCGGAGATGGGCGGTTATTTCCTCGAGAAGCCGAACTTCGAACAGGCGAACGCATTCAAGACTCCTGAGCACATTGCCCCGGTCTGGTACTTCACGCCGTTCTACGCGATTTTGCGAGCTATCCCGGACAAGCTGATGGGCGTCATCGCCATGGGTGCGGCCATCGCCGTGCTCTTCGTCCTGCCGTGGCTGGACCGCAGCCCCGTCAAGTCGATGCGCTACAAAGGCTGGCTGAGCAAGATCTGGCTCGTGGTGTTCTGCATCTCGTTCGTGATCCTGGGCGTGCTAGGGGTACTGGCACCGACACCGGAGCGTACGTTGCTGTCGCAGGTTTGCACCTTCCTGTACTTCGCCTACTTCATTCTGATGCCGTTCTACACCAGGCTCGAGAAGACAAAACCGGTTCCGGAAAGGGTGACTGGCTGATGAAAAAGCTATTTGCTGTACTGATTCTTGCTGCCATGCCTGTACTGTCCTTCGCGGCCGAACACGGTGGTCCAGAGCTGGAAAAAGTCGACATCGACGTTTCCGATAAAGCGGCCATGCAGGACGGCGCCCGTACGTTCGCCAACTACTGCATGGGTTGCCACAGTGCCAAATTCCAGCGCTATGAGCGCGTGGCTGACGACCTGGGCATCCCGCACGAGCTGATGCTGGAGAAGCTGGTATTCACCGGCGCCAAGCTGGGCGACCATATGACCATCGGCATGCAGCCTGCAGACGCCAAGACCTGGTTCGGCGCTGCGCCGCCGGACCTGACCCTGGTGGCACGGGTGCGCGGCACCGATTGGCTCTACGGTTACCTGCGTTCGTTCTATGAAGATCCTGCGCGTCCATGGGGCGTGAACAACAAGGTCTTCCCGAACGTCGGCATGCCTAACGTCCTGGTCGGCCTGCAGGGTCGCCAGGTGGTAGGCTGCAAGCAGGTCCAGATTGTCGAGCACGGCAAGAAGCAATTCGATCCGCTGACCGGCACCGCTTTGACCCACGAAGCCTGCGATCAGTTGACCATATTGCCGAACACCGGCAGCCTGACACCGGAGCAGTTCGACGAGAAGGTCAAGAACCTGGTGACTTTCCTGGCCTACTCGGCCAACCCGGTGAAGCTGGAGCACCAGCGCATCGGTACTTATGTATTGCTGTACCTGGCGTTCTTCTTCGTATTCGCTTACCTGCTCAAGCGTGAATACTGGAAAGACGTGCATTGATAACGCTGTAAGCTGCAAGCCGTTGCTGTTAATCGTGCGCGCCCAAGGGCGTCTCTGAAGGTGTAACGAGCCTGGCCAGCCAGGTGTTACGAGAGACGTCCTCTGGGCGCGCTCGTTTTTCCGTTTTTCGATAATTTCAACAAGCGAGGAGGATCGCCATGGGCGTGACCAATCGGTTGGCCTGTTACTCCGACCCCGCCGACCACTATTCCCACCGGGTACGTATCGTACTTGCAGAGAAGGGTGTCAGCGCCGAGATCATTTACGTTGAGGCGGGTCGTCAGCCGCCGAAGCTGATCGAGGTGAACCCTTACGGCAGTCTGCCCACCCTGGTCGATCGCGACCTGGCGTTGTGGGAGTCGACCGTGGTGATGGAATATCTGGATGAGCGTTATCCGCATCCACCTTTACTGCCGGTGTACCCTGTCGCGCGTGCCAATAGTCGTTTGCTGATTCATCGCATCCAGCGTGACTGGTGCGGGTTGGTTGACCTGATCCTGGATTCCCGGACCAAGGAGCCCGCGCGAGTCGTGGCGCGCAAAGAGCTGCGTGAAAGCCTGACTGGCGTGTCGCCGCTGTTCGTCGACAAGCCGTTTTTCCTCAGTGAGGAACAAAGTCTGGTGGATTGCTGCCTATTGCCCATACTCTGGCGTTTGCCGATTCTGGGTATCGAACTGCCGCGGCCCGCCAAGCCGCTGCTTGATTATATGGAGCGCCAATTTGCGCGTGAGGCTTTCCAGGCGAGTCTGTCTGGCGTCGAACGCGACATGCGCTAAAGGCTTAGGGAGCCGCTATGAACTCCAGTCGACCTTATCTGGTCCGCGCGCTCTACGAGTGGATTGTGGACAACGATTGCACCCCGCATATGCTGGTCAATGCCGAGTATCCGTCGGTGCAGGTGCCGCAGGGTTTTGCCAATGATGGGCAGATTGTCCTGAACGTTTCGCCGGCTGCCGTGCGTCATCTGCACATGGACAACGACGCGGTCAGTTTCGAAGGGCGCTTCGGTGGTGTGCCACACACTTTGTACGTGCCTATCGCGGCGATCCTGGGGATTTATGCTCGGGAGAATGGCCAGGGTATGGTGTTTGAGTTGGAAGCACCGTTGGATGGTGAAGATGAGCTTGAGGCGGATGATGATTTGCC
This sequence comes from Pseudomonas fluorescens Q2-87, assembly GCF_000281895.1. NCBI lineage: Bacteria > Pseudomonadati > Pseudomonadota > Gammaproteobacteria > Pseudomonadales > Pseudomonadaceae > Pseudomonas > Pseudomonas fluorescens. Next base: position 1,018,737 of record NZ_CM001558.1, read on the forward strand.
GCCACCGGATGATGAGCCGCCGCGGCCTAGCGGTCGGCCTAGTCTTAAGGTGGTGAAGTAGCGGAGCGGGTGATCTGTTCGCTGTTGCTGTTCGCTGAGGAAAATGCCTGTGTCGTGAGATGTGGGCATTTTTTTGGCTGTATTCACTGGTGGATTGGTGTGTATATCCGTTTCTTCGGTAACGGCTACTTAGGGTTCCGCCCTTACGGCCGGTCACTTTTGGAAGAGCCGGGAGCCGGACCAGCCAAAAGTAACCAAAAGCGCTTTGCCCCACCACTGGGCACCTCGCCTAGGCTCGGTGTGCCCTCACTCCGGCATTGCTCCGTGGGCCCGCCGCGAAGGGCCATCCATGGCCCAGCGCGGCTATCCCGGCATCCATGCCGGGATGCCCACTGCGCAGTGCCTGCGTTCGGCCCTTGTGGTTAACGGGGCGCCCAAGATCAAAAGCAAAGCAAAAGCGAGGCGGCCTAACGGCCGACCTGGCTCTCAGGGTGTATCCCCAGTGAAGCAAATGCCATAGCCGAGCAAAGCCCTGGATTGCGCCACCTATCCCTGTGGCGAGGGAGCTTGCTCCCGCTGGGTGGCGAAGCCGCCCCAAATCAGTGGCGCATTTCTTCAGCTAAACCACCTGAACCGGCCATACGACGGCTACGCCGCCGAGCGGGAGCAAGCTCCCTCGCCACAGGGGGCATCGTATGCCTTCAGATTAATGTTCGACTTTACCATTTTGCCCACATAACCCCACACATCCTTGCGCCTTTGCCTACAACTACGCCAGAATCCGCCCGCTTGTGCGCCTTGTCCCTGGGTTCTATTGTCTTCCTGCCACTGCCCATCAGTGGTCGGGTTTAGTAGCCCGGTAATTGCAACGGTTGCATGAGTCTCATCAGTCAGGCCTTCGCCTGCACTTGATGGTGGCTGTGCGCATGGCGCCTTAGGGCGCGCCGGGTTTCCGTTGCCTTACCGGTCTACTAACTTGCGCACAGCTGCCTCCTTTCGTTTAGTAGCGAGACGGTAGCTGCCTACTAACTTAAGGGAACGTAAAAATGTACAAAATAACTCCGAATCCCCCAGAAGCAGCCTCTACCGCACAATCCGAAAAATCCAAAGCCAAGCAGCAAGACGAAGCCACGAAACGTGTACTTGATCACTACTTGCTGCCAAAGCCGGATAAATCCCAAGACGCGCCAAAACCGGGCCAGGTATTCACCGTCGTGAAAGGCCTCGATAACGAATGCCTGCTCGCCAATCTCAGCGAAACCCTGGCCTCGGCGGACGCCATGGCCAACGAACTCGCATTCGACCTGGACGGCTCACGGCGTCATTTGGCGCTTGGCATTCAGCAGCTGATCGAGCTGAGTTCACTGCTGGCGAACCAGGTGCTGGATAACGTCGACCCGCGATAGCCATTAACGGCCAAGCCAGTTTTCGCCAGGCACTCTGTCTTCTGTGGGAGCGAGCTTGCTCGCGATGGTGTCAGGTCAGCACCATCGGCGTTGGCTGGCACACCGCAATCGCGAGCCAGCTCGCTCCCACAGTTGGATTGAGGTGCAGCCGGAGAGGCAGCTCGGCTGTCAGACCGCCTTCGCGAGCAAGTCCGCTCTCACATTTGGAACGGAGTACGACCGGAGAGACAGGTCGGCTTTAAGGCCGCCTCGCTCCGGTTTTTGATCTTGGGCGCCCCGTTAACCACGCTGGCCGAACGCAGGTATTGCGCAGTGGGCATCCCGGCATGGATGCCGGGATAGCCGCGCTGGGCCATGGATGGCCCTTCGCGGCGGCCCACGGAGCAATGCCGGAGTGAGGGCACACCGAGCCTAGGCGAGGTGCCGAGTGGTGGGGCAAGAGCGTTTTGCTTACTTTTGCGCTTCTCAAAAGTGAGCCGCTGTAAGAGCGGAACCGTCAGTGGCCGTTACCGCGGCAACGGATATACACACGAACCCCCGCCCATAACAGAAAAGACGAGCCCAAAAAAAACGGCGCCTCCCCACCCTGGAAGAAGCGCCGTTTTTTAGTAGTCCAACAAGCTGCGTCTCACAAAGCCCGCAACCGAACCACCCCTTAATCGATGTATTCAAACAACTTAACGATCTTCTGTACCCCGGAAACACCTTGCACCAGGTTAGTCGCCTGAGCGGCTTCTTTCTTGGTCAGCAAGCCCAGCAGATAAACGATGCCATTCTCGGTCACAACCTTGATGCGCGAGCCGGGAATGCTGGCGTCCGTGAGCATCTGGGTCTTGATCTTGGTGGTCAGCCACGCATCGTTCTGGCGTGCCAGCAGCGAGGAGGGTTGCAGGACTTGCAGCTCGTTATGCACGGTCTTGACCCGTTGCACGGCGCTGGCTTCCTGTTCGGCCTTGGCCTTGAGGTCGGCGCGTGGGGTCTGGCCGGCCAGCAGCACGACACCGTTGAAGCTGGTGACGACGATGTGCGAGTTGTTGTCCAGGTCCGGGTCGGCCTTGGCGATGTTCACTCCCACCTTGGTTTCGATCAGGGAGTCGTCGATCTTGCTGCCGAAGGTGCGGGTGCCGCGGTCGTCTTCAATCGGCTTTTCCCGGCTGGCGTTAACCACCGATGTGCAGCCGCTGATACCGAGGCACAGGGTCAGGGCCAGAAGGCCTAGGCGATTAGGGGTCATTCTTCACTCCCGAACAGTTGGCTGTCGATCAAGTCGCAAAGACAATGGATCGCCAGCAGATGGACTTCCTGAATACGTGCGGTGACATTGGCCGGTACGCGGATCTCGACGTCTTCAGGCAATAGCAGTGATGCCATGCCGCCGCCATCGCGACCGGTCAATGCTACGACAATCATTTCGCGATCATGTGCGGCCTGGATCGCTTGAATAATATTGGCTGAGTTGCCGCTGGTGGAGATCGCCAGCAACACATCACCGGGTTGGCCCAGGGCGCGGATCTGCTTGGAGAATATTTCGTTGTAGCTGTAGTCGTTGGCGATCGAGGTGATCGTCGAGCTGTCGGTGGTCAGCGCAATGGCCGGCAGGCTCGGGCGCTCGCGTTCGAAACGGTTGAGCAGCTCCGACGAGAAGTGCTGGGCGTCGCCGGCTGAGCCGCCGTTGCCGCACGAAAGCATTTTGCCCTCGTTGAGCAAGGCATTGACCATCACTTGGCTGGCTTGCTCGATGTGCGGTGCAAGTACGTCCATCGCCTGTTGCTTGGTGTCGATACTGGCCTGAAAAAGCTGGCGAATTCGCGATTGCATGTCCATCTGTGTGACCTTAAGTAGCGCGGCTTATCGGCACGAACATGTGCGGCGCGCAAAGCAAAGAGCAAAAAAGTTTAGGTGACGGTGTCCGGCTCGGCATGGGCGCTCAACTGTCGAAGGCGTTTTGCAGCCAGTTCAACTGGTCGGCGTTGCTGTCGATGGCAACCACGTCGAAGCGGCAGGGGTGATCGGCCCAGCGAGATTCGCGTTGCAGGAAGTGCTGCGCAGCGAAAACCAGCTTCTGGCGCTTGCGCTCGTCGATACTGGCGAGCGCGCCACCCCATTGAGTATTTTTTCTGTAGCGGACTTCGACGAATACTACTGTATCGCCGTCAAGCATGACCAGATCAAGCTCGCCGCGCTTGCATAGCCAGTTCTGCGCCACCAGCCGCAGTCCGTGCTGTTGGAGGTGCGCGAGGGCCAGGCCCTCGGCATCCCGTCCGCTTTGCTGGCGTGATCGGTCAGGCATCAGCGCTGGGTGTCCGGCAGGCGCTGGACCTGGCCGTTGACGAACTCTGCCCATGGCAGTTGACGTTGTACGCGCTGGGTCGGCGATACGGCCAGGCTACCCGACAGGCCTTCGATGCGGCTGTCCGGCAGGGTCTTGAGCTGGCCAAGGCGTGGCGCCAGTCGATAGGCGTCGGCACCCATCGCATACAGCCGGCCCAAACTGCCGCCTGCCTGGGGCCACTGGGCGGTAACCTGCTTGCGCAGCGGGTCATTGGCGTCGAGCAGCCAAGGGGTTTCGCAGAAACGAATGCCGCTCATGTCGTTGTACTGGTTCTGGTCGCCGCTGGCGCTGAACACGGACGACGTCGCGTAGACCGGCACGTCGCCGGCGTACTGGAAGTTCAGGGTCGGCTTGATCTGTTGGGCCTGCTGCGGGGTCGATGCCAGGAAAATGAACTCGATGTCCTGGCGACGCGAAGGCTGGGCCGCGACATTGGTGCCAACGGCGCTTTGCAGGCTCTTGGCGCGACCTTCGCTTTGGCGCAGCTGGAACATGTCGGCGATCTGCTGGGCCAGTTGCACGGGCTGATCGACGCGTTCGATAGCGATGATGGTGCCGCCGTTGCCCTGCCAATCCTGGCTGAAGGCCTTCAATACGCGGTCACCCCATTCACCCTTCGGCACCATCACAGCGGCACGGTGCAGGCCATCGGCACGGGCGCGACGGGAGACTTCCCGAGCCTCGTCTTCAGGAGCCAAGCCGAACTGGAACAGTTGGGGCGGGCCTTGTTCGCCTTCGCTGTAGTTCAGTGCCAGGGTAGTGATCGGCAATTGCGGGCGGGTACTGATCTGTTTGACCAGTGGCTTTTCCAGTGGTCCGACGACCAGTTGCACGCCGTCGGCCTGGGCCTTGCGATAAAACTCGTCCATGGAGGTCAGGCTGGAACTGTCATAAAACTGGATGCTCGGCGGCTTTTGCCCGGCCTGCTGGGCCTGGTAATGCGCTGCCATGAAGCCTTCACGCAAAGCCTTTGCGACGGCGGCCAATTGGCCATTCTGCGGCAACAGCAGGGCGATCTTGCTCAGCGGCTGGCTCGCCAGCTCCTTGAGCTTGACCAGCGGTGCCGGCAATTGAAGCGCGGCGGGGTGCTTGGGGTTCTGTTCGCGCCAATGATCGATCGCTGCCTGCTGTTGTTCCAAGGTGCCGGCGGTTTTCACCGCCAGCGCCAGGCTCAGCCAGCCACCCAAGTCATCGTTGGAGGTCGGTTGCAGTTGGTCGGTAGGCAACGAGGCGATCAAAGACCAGATGGCCTCGTGGTTTTTCGCCGCAGCGTCGTTTTCCAGTAGCGGTGCAATGAAGATGCGTTCCTTGGCCGCGGCCAAGGTCTGGCCGTCAGCCTCCAAGGCGCGGGCGCGGACAGTGCCTGTGCGGACCTGCTGGTCCACCGGCATTTCGCTCAGGTGTTGCAGGCTTGGATGGTTCAGGGCGGTCAGCGCGGCCTTGGGCTGGTTGCGCGTCATCGCCAGTTCAGCCGACAGTGTGCTGGCGAAAATCTGCTGGCCGGGCTTGAGTTGCTCCATCGGCACCTGTTGCAGGATTTGTGCGGACTGGCCGGCATTGCCCTGACGGTAGGCCAGGTCTGCGGCGCTGAGGCGTAACAGGGCGGCTTTTTCCGGTGTTTTGCTTTGGGCGGCCTGTTCGAGCAACTGCTCGATACTGGCGTCCGGGGTCCGTGGAAGCTCGCCAAGGCTGGACGAGGGCGAGCTGGCGCAGGCCGCCAGGAGGGCAGCGAGACAGAGGGCGGAGAACAGCCGCAGGCAAGCGATCATGTAAATGTTCCTGATACGAGATCAAATTAGCGTCGAATTGTACCCAAGCACTGGCCGGGGCGCGATGTTAGTGGCGTGAATCGATCAATTTAGGTATTTCAAAGAGTGCGGTGCAGCACAAAAGGCAGGTATTGCCCCAATGGCTAATGTGAACAGCCGAGACCGTCAGCACACGCTACAATGGCGGTTTTTACCGACCGTGAGGTGTGCGTTTTGACTGCTCCAGGTGCTTTGAATTCCGCTGCCGGCTCGCTTTATGTGGTGGCGACGCCCATCGGCAACCTGGACGATATCAGTGCCCGGGCGCTGAAAATCCTGCAGGAGGTTGCGCTCATTGCGGCTGAAGACACGCGGCACTCGCAGCGCCTGTTGCAGCATTTCGGTATTTCCACGCCATTGGCGGCCTGCCATGAACACAATGAGCGCGACGAAGGCAGTCGCTTCATTACCCGGCTGCTGGCAGGCGATAACGTCGCGCTGATTTCCGATGCGGGGACGCCGCTGATTTCCGACCCAGGCTATCACTTGGTGCGCCAAGCCCGGGCGGCCGGCATCGCCGTGGTACCGGTGCCAGGTGCTTGTGCATTGATTGCTGCGCTGTCGGCGGCGGGTCTGCCGTCGGATCGCTTCATCTTCGAGGGTTTCCTGCCGGCCAAGGCGGTGGGGCGACGGGCGCGCCTGGAGGCTATAAAGGAAGAGCCGCGCACGCTGATCTTCTATGAAGCGCCGCACCGCATCCTTGAGTGCCTGCAAGACATGGAGCTGGTATTTGGCCCCGAGCGCCAGGCGCTGCTGGCCCGTGAGCTGACCAAAACCTTTGAAACCCTGAAGGGCCTGCCGTTGGCGCAGTTGCGTGCCTTTGTCGAAGGCGACAGCAACCAGCAGCGCGGCGAGTGCGTCGTGTTGGTGGCGGGCTGGACGCCGCCGGACAATGAAGACGCTGTCAGCAGTGAAGCGATGCGCATCCTCGACCTGCTGCTGGAGGAAATGCCTCTCAAGCGTGCTACTGCCCTGGCGGCGCAGATTACTGGTGAGCGCAAGAACGTGCTTTATCAGGTCGCGCTGGAAAAACAGAAGGGGCAGTGAGCCGGGACGACGGGCGGGCTAAAGGCTTTTAGCGCTTGTTCTTCAGGCGCTCTACCGTTAACCTTCGCGGCGGAGAGTCGATCGGACAGTCGCTGCCCCCTATGAAAATTAGGGGGGGGAGGAAAGTCCGGGCTCCATAGGGCGAAGTGCCAGGTAATGCCTGGGAGGCGTGAGCCTACGGAAAGTGCCACAGAAAATAACCGCCTAAGCGCTTCGGCGCCGGTAAGGGTGAAAAGGTGCGGTAAGAGCGCACCGCACGGCTGGCAACAGTTCGTGGCTAGGTAAACCCCACTTGGAGCAAGACCAAATAGGGTCCCAAGGCGTGGCCCGCGCTGGGACCGGGTAGGTTGCTAAAGATGTCCAGTGATGGCCATCGTAGACGAATGACTGTTCAAGACAGAACCCGGCTTACAGATCGACTCTCCACCTTTTCCCTCCCTGCCAGAATCACTGGCAGACGCAGTTCCTAATACCAAAAAAATCTTACTCTTAACAAATCACTTTAACTTGTGCGCGCAGCCTCCTGTGCTCTCTCGGGTTGAGGCGAATATTCCTACGTCAGATTCTTGTTGACCCTCCTGAAACGCTCCTAAATCTCCGATCTATAAGGCTTTTCCTTCAATCCGCGCCTTGACGGTGCGGTAGGCGCATTCCTATAGTGTGCGCAAGTGGCGGAAAGTGGCACGAAGTGGGTTTTTTTGAAGGTAAAACGCTAAAAAGTGGAGAAACGCTGACGTGTTTCGCGGAGCTAACGCTATCAGTCTCGATGCAAAAGGCCGTCTCGCCATGCCGAGCCGGTATCGTGACGAGCTCGTTTCGCGAAGTTCGGGGCAGTTAATCGTCACGATCGACGCCGTTGATCCATGTTTGTCTGTTTACCCTCTGGATGAGTGGGAAATCATCGAAACCAAACTGCGCGCGCTGCCTTCGCTGCGTGAAGAAAACCGTCGCTTGCAACGCCTGCTGATTGGTAATGCCGTTGATCTGGAGCTCGACGGCAGCGGTCGTTTCCTGGTGCCGCCGCGCCTGCGCGAGTACGCCAAGCTGGATAAGCGCGCGATGCTGGTCGGCCAACTGAACAAGTTCCAGCTGTGGGACGAAGATGCCTGGAATGCGGTTTCTGCCGCTGACCTGGCTGCTATTCAACAACCGGGCGCCATGCCTGATGAACTGCGTGATTTGATCCTGTGACTACTGATAGCGGCTTTAACCACATCACCGTACTGCTTGACGAAGCCGTCGAGGCTCTCGCCGTACGTCCTGATGGCTGCTATCTGGACGGCACGTTCGGGCGTGGCGGGCACAGCCGGCTGATTCTCAGCCAGCTCGGTCCGGACGGCCGGCTGCTGGGGTTCGACAAGGATCCTCAAGCGATTGCCACCGGGCAAGCGCTGGCGGCCGAAGACGGCCGCTTTGTCGTTGTGCAGCGCAGCTTTGCCGAGCTGGGTTCGGAGGTCGCCGGGCGCGGCCTGGCCGGCAAGGTCAGTGGTGTGCTGCTCGACCTGGGCGTGTCTTCGCCGCAACTGGATGATCCCGAGCGCGGCTTCAGTTTCCTCAATGACGGCCCGCTGGACATGCGCATGGACCCGTCCCGCGGGATCAGCGCCGCCGAATTCGTCAACACCGCCCCGGTGGAGGAAATCGCCCGTGTCTTCAAGGAATACGGAGAAGAGCGTTTCTCCGGCCGTATGGCCCGTGCCGTGGTCGAGCGTCGCGACATCAAGCCATTCGAGCGCACCGGCGACCTGGCCGAGGTGCTGAAAGTCGCCAACCCAGCGTGGGAAAAGGGCAAGAACCCGGCGACCCGCGCGTTCCAGGGGCTGCGCATCCACGTCAACAATGAACTGGGCGATCTGGAAGCCGGCCTTGAGGCAGCGCTTGAAGCGCTGGAGATCGGTGGCCGGCTGGTGGTGATCAGCTTCCATTCCCTGGAAGACCGTATCGTCAAGCTGTTCATGCGCAAACTTACCAAGGGCGAAGCCGATAATCTGCCACGCAACCTGCCGGTGCGTTTCGAAGCCTTCGTGCCAAAGATCAAGATTCACGGCAAGGCGCAGTTCGCCTCCGAGGCCGAGCTCAAGGCCAACCCGCGTGCCCGTAGCGCTGTCATGCGTGTTGCGGAGAAGTTGCGGTGAGCAAGCTCTTCGCCAAGCCTCTGCCTGGCGGCAGCTTTTTCATGCTGCTGCTATTTATTGGCGTGCTCGTGTCGGCCATCGCCGTGTCTTATAGCGCGCACTGGAACCGGCAGTTGCTCAATACCCTTTACAACGAACTGAGTGTGCGCGACAAGGCGCAGGCCGAGTGGGGTCGGTTGATCCTGGAGCAGAGCACCTGGACCGCCCATAGCCGCATCGAAGTATTGGCCACCGAGCAGTTGAAGATGCGCATCCCCGGTGCCGCTGAAGTACAAATGGTGGCGCCATGATGAAACTCGAAGGGGCACTGTTCCCGTGGCGGTTCCGTCTGGTCCTGGGTTTGCTTGGGGTCATGGTCGCGGCGATTTCCTGGCGCATCATTGACCTGCAGGTTGTCGACCGCGACTTCCTCAAGGGGCAGGGCGATGCGCGCAGCGTGCGGCATATCCCGATTCCGGCGCACCGTGGCTTGATTACCGACCGCAATGGCGAACCGTTGGCCGTGAGTACTCCGGTGACGACCCTGTGGGCAAACGCCAAGGAAATGCAGCTGGCCAAGGAAAAGTGGCCTGCGTTGGCTGCCGCCCTTGGCCAGGATCCGAAGGCTCTGGCCGAGCGCCTTGAAGCCCAGGCCAACAAGGAATTCATTTATCTGGTGCGCGGGTTGACGCCCGAGCAGGGCCAGAGCGTGCTCGACCTTAAAGTGCCAGGCGTATATGGCATCGAAGAGTTCCGGCGTTTTTATCCGGCCGGTGAAGTCACGGCCCACATGGTCGGGTTCACCGACATCGATGATCGAGGCCGCGAAGGTGTCGAGCTGGCCTATGACGAATGGCTCGCCGGAGTCGCCGGCAAGCGCCAGGTCATCAAGGACCGGCGCGGCAGGCTGATCAAGGATGTCCAAGTCACCAAAAACGCCAAGGCCGGCAAGCCCTTGGCGTTGTCCATTGACCTGCGCCTGCAATACCTGGCCAACCGTGAGCTGCGCAATGCCATCGTCGAGAACGGTGCCAAGGCTGGCAGCCTGGTGATCATGGACGTGAAGACCGGCGAGATCCTCGCCATGGTCAACCAGCCCACCTACAACCCGAACAACCGTCGCAACTTGCAACCAGCCATGATGCGCAACCGGGCGATGATCGACGTGTTCGAACCGGGTTCGACCATGAAAGCCGTTTCCATGGCTGCGGCCCTGGAAACCGGGCGCTGGAAGCCGAGCGACACCGTCGAGGTTTATCCGGGCACGCTGCAGATCGGCAAGTACACCATCCGCGACGTTTCCAAGACCGAAGGCCCGGTGCTTGACCTGACCGGCATCCTGATCAACTCCAGTAACGTGGGCATGAGCAAGATTGCCTTCGACATCGGCGGCGAGACGATCTACCGCCTGGCACAGAAAATCGGCCTTGGCCAGGATACCGGCCTGGGCTTCCCGGGCGAACGCGTCGGCAACCTGCCGAACTACCGCGACTGGCGCAAGGCTGAAACGGCGACCTTGTCCTACGGCTACGGTGTTTCCGTGACGGCAATCCAGTTGGTCCATGCGTTTTCCGCGCTGGCCAACAATGGGCGCATGGCACCGCTGACCCTGATCAAGACCGACAAGGCGCCGCAGACGACCCAGGTGATTCCGGAGAATGTCGCCAAGACCATGCAAGGCATGCTGCAACAGGTGATCGAAGCTCCGCGTGGCGTGTTCCGCGCCCAGGTTCCGGCCTATCACGTAGCAGGCAAGTCGGGTACCGCCCGCAAGACCTCCGTGGGCACCAAGGGCTATGCCGAAAACTCCTACCGTTCGCTGTTCGCCGGCTTCGGCCCGATGAGCGATCCACGCTATGCAATCGTCGTGGTCATCGACGAGCCGAGCAAGGCCGGCTACTTCGGTGGCCTGGTGTCGGCGCCGGTATTCAGCAAGGTGATGTCCGGCACCCTTCGCCTGATGAACATTACCCCGGATAACCTGCCGCCGACGCAGCAGGCCAATACCGCGCCGGTCATACCCTTGAAAGCCGAAGGAGGGCGTGGCTGATGTCCCTGAGCCTGAACAAGATCTTTGCCCACGCCGGCCACGACCTGTTGATCCGCGAGTTGGCCCTGGATAGCCGCAATGTACGTGCCGGGGACCTGTTCCTGGCGGTGCCGGGTGCTCGTTTCGATGGTCGTGCCCATATCGCCGATGCGTTGAAGCGCGGCGCGGCAGCCGTGGCTTATGAAGTGGCAGGCGCGACCGTGCTGCCGATCACTGACGTTCCGCTGATACCGGTCAAGGGGCTGGCGGCGCAACTGTCGGACATCGCCGGGCGTTTCTACGGCGACCCGAGTCGCCACCTGAACCTTGTTGGCGTGACCGGCACCAACGGCAAGACCAGCGTGACCCAACTGGTGGCCCAGGCTTTGGACCTGCTCGGCCAGCATTGCGGCATCGTCGGTACCCTGGGCAACGGTTTCCATGGCGCGCTGGAAAGCGGCCTGCACACCACGCCGAACCCCATCGCCGTGCAAGCGACCCTGGCGGACCTGAAGAAGGCCGGCGCGAAGGCCGTTGCGATGGAAGTCTCCTCCCACGGCCTGGACCAGGGGCGAGTGACTGCGCTGGCGTTCGACGTCGCCGTGCTGACCAACCTGTCCCGTGACCACCTGGATTACCACGGCACCATGCAGGCCTACGGCGAAGCGAAGGCCAAGCTGTTCGCCTGGAATGAGCTGAAATGCCGGGTCATCAACATCGATGACGAGTTCGGCCGACAATTGGCTGCCGACAAACGCGAGTCCCGCTTGATCACCTACAGCCAGGAAGATGCCAGCGCCTACTTATATGTACGCCAGGCGCAATTCACCGATGAAGGTGTGCTCGCCACGCTGGTTACGCCCCAGGGTGAGCATCATTTGCGCAGCACCTTGCTGGGACGCTTCAACCTGAGCAACGTACTGGCCGCCATTGGTGCCTTGCTCGGCCTGGACTATGCGCTGGACGAAATCCTCAAGGTCCTGCCGAAGCTCGAAGGGCCGGCGGGGCGCATGCAACGCCTGGGTGGCGGTACGCAACCGCTGGTGGTGGTCGATTACGCCCATACTCCCGATGCCCTGGAAAAAGTCCTGTCGGCCCTGCGGCCTCACGCCAAGGGCAAGTTGCTGTGCCTGTTCGGTTGCGGTGGCGATCGTGATCGCGGCAAGCGTCCGCTGATGGCCGAAGTGGTCGAACGCCTGGCCGACGGCGTGCTGGTCACCGACGACAACCCGCGCAGCGAAGACCCGTTGCGAATTTTCGATGACATCCGCGGCGGTTTCTCGGCCGTGGACAACGTCACCTTCGTGGCCGGTCGCGGCCAGGCCATTGCCCAGTTGATCGCCAGCGCGTCGGCGGACGACGTCATCGTCCTGGCCGGCAAGGGGCACGAGGACTATCAGGAAATCAATGGCGAACGCCATGCTTTTTCCGATCTGGTGGAAGCCGATCATGCCTTGACCGCGTGGGAGGTGGCCCATGCTTAAGGCCTTGAAACTGAGCGAACTGACCAACGTCCTGAATGCGCGTCTCGTCGCTGCCGACGCCAGCTTCGATGGCGTCAGCATCGACAGCCGGGCCATTGCGCCTGGGCAGTTGTTCGTGGCTCTCACCGGGCCGCGTTTCGACGGCCACGATTACTTGAACGAAGTTGCGGCCAAGGGCGCGGTCGCTGCACTGGTCGAGCGGGAAGTGACCAACAGCACGTTGCCGCAATTGCTGGTCAGCGACACCCGCCAGGCCCTGGGCCAGCTCGGTGCGCTGAACCGCGCGGCCTATGCCAACCCGGTCGCGGCAATCACCGGTTCCAGCGGCAAGACCACGGTCAAGGAAATGCTTGCCAGCATCCTGCGCACCCGCGGTCCGGTGCTGGCAACCCGTGGCAACCTGAACAACGACCTCGGCGTACCGCTGACCCTGCTGGAACTGGCGCCGGAACACAGCGCCGCGGTCATTGAACTGGGCGCTTCACGCCTTGGCGAGATCGCCTACACCGTGGGCCTGACCAAGCCTCACGTGGCCGTACTCAATAACGCCGGGACTGCCCACGTTGGTGAGTTCGGCGGCCCGGAAAAAATCGTCGAGGCCAAGGGCGAGATCATCGAGGGGCTGGCTGCCGATGGCGTCGCCGTGCTGAATCTTGACGACAAGGCTTTCGAAATCTGGAAGACCCGTGCGGGCGAGCGCAAGGTGCTGACTTTCGCCCTGAGCAATCTTGCCGCGAATTTCTACGCCAGCGACCTGGATCGTGATGCCCGCGGCTGCCCAGCCTTCAATCTGCACAGCCCCGACGGCGTCGAGCGGGTCCAGTTGAACCTGCTCGGCACCCATAACGTTGCCAATGCCCTGGCGGCTGCGGCGGCTGCCCATGCCCTCGGCGTTTCGCTGCCGGGCATCGTCGCCGGGCTGAACGCGGTGCAACCGGTCAAGGGACGCACCGTCGCGCAACTGGCCAGTAATGGCATGCGCGTGATCGACGACACCTACAACGCCAACCCGACGTCCATGTGCGCGGCGGTGGATATCCTTGCCGGTTTCTCCGGCCGTACCGTGCTGGTGCTGGGAGATATCGGCGAGTTGGGCGAATGGGCGCAACAGGGCCATCACGACGTCGGCGCCTATGCCCGCGGCAAGGTCGATGCGCTTTATGCAGTGGGCCCGATGATGGCCCATGCGGTCGCCGCGTTTGGCGAGCACGCGCAGCACTTCACCACCCAGGCCGAACTGATTCAGGCGCTGAGTGCCGAGCAGGACCCGAACACCACCTTACTGATCAAGGGCTCACGCAGTGCGGCGATGGAAAACATCGTCGCGGCATTGTGCGGCACCCCGATGGAGAAACATTAATGCTGCTGCTGCTAGCGGAGTACCTGCAACAGTTCCACAAAGGCTTCGCGGTCTTCCAGTACCTGACCCTGCGCGGGATCCTGGGTGTACTGACTGCGCTGTCGTTGTCGCTGTTCCTGGGCCCGTGGATGATCCGCACTTTGCAGAACCTGCAAATCGGCCAGTCGGTCCGTAACGACGGCCCGCAATCGCACCTGTCCAAGTCCGGCACCCCGACCATGGGCGGCGCGTTGATCCTGTCGTCCATTGGCATCAGCACCTTGCTCTGGGCTGACCTGGCGAACCGTTACGTCTGGGTCGTGCTGCTGGTGACACTGCTGTTTGGCGCCATCGGCTGGGTCGATGACTACCGTAAGGTGATCGAGAAGAACTCCCGTGGGCTGCCAAGCCGCTGGAAATATTTCTGGCAATCGGTGTTCGGCCTCGGCGCGGCGATCTTCCTTTATATGACCGCCGCCTCGCCGGTGGAAACCACCCTGATCCTGCCGATGCTCAAGGATTACAGCATTGCGCTGGGCGCAGGTTTCATCGTGCTGACCTACCTGGTCATCGTCGGTTCGAGCAACGCGGTCAACCTCACCGATGGCCTTGACGGCCTGGCGATCATGCCGACGGTGATGGTCGGCGGCGCGCTGGGGATCTTCTGCTACCTGTCGGGCAACGTGAAGTTCGCTGAGTACCTGTTGATCCCGTATGTGCCCGGGGCAGGCGAGCTGATCGTGTTCTGCGGTGCGCTGATCGGCGCCGGCCTGGGCTTCCTCTGGTTCAACACCTACCCGGCGCAAGTCTTCATGGGCGACGTCGGTGCGTTGGCGCTGGGCGCAGCCTTGGGCACCATCGCCGTCATCGTTCGCCAGGAAATCGTCCTGTTCATCATGGGCGGCGTATTCGTAATGGAGACCCTGTCAGTCGTCATTCAGGTTGCCTCCTTTAAATTGACCGGCCGCCGGGTATTTCGCATGGCGCCGATCCACCACCACTTTGAACTCAAGGGCTGGCCCGAGCCGCGTGTGATCGTCCGTTTCTGGATCATCACCGTGATCCTGGTCCTGGTCGGCCTTGCCACCCTGAAGCTGAGGTAGAACGAGTGTCCCTGATCGCTTCTGACCACTTCCGCATCGTTGTCGGCCTCGGCAAGAGCGGCATGTCCCTGGTTCGCTTCCTGGCGAACCGGGGCGTGTCGTTTGCCGTGGCCGATACGCGGGAAAATCCTCCTGAGCTGGCCACGCTGCGGCGTGACTATCCACAGGTGGACGTGCGTTGTGGCGAGCTGGACGTCGAGTTCCTGTGTCGCGCCGATGAACTCTACGTGAGCCCTGGCCTGGCCCTGGCGACCCCGGCCCTGCAGGCGGCGGCTGCCCGTGGCGTGAAACTGTCCGGCGACATCGAGCTGTTTGCGCGTAACGCCAAGGCACCGATCATTGCCATCAGCGGCTCCAACGCGAAAAGCACGGTCACCACCCTGGTGGGCGAGATGGCGGCAGCGGCTGGCAAGCGTGTCGCCGTGGGCGGTAACCTCGGCACTCCGGCGCTGGACCTGCTCAGTGACGACGTCGAGCTGTACGTGATGGAACTGTCGAGCTTCCAACTCGAAACCACCGACCAGTTGAATGCCGAAGTGGCAACCGTGCTCAACATCAGCGAAGACCACATGGACCGCTACAGCGGCCTGCCGGCTTATCACCTGGCCAAGCACCGGATCTTCCGGGGCGCCCGGCAAGTGGTGTTCAACCGTCAGGACGCGCTGACCCGTCCGCTGATCGGCGAAGGGCTGCCGTACTGGACCTTCGGCCTCGGTGTTCCGGATTTCAAAGGCTTCGGTTTGCGCGAAGAGAACGGCGAGAAATACCTGGCCTTCGAATTCCAGAACCTGATGCCGGTGCGCGAATTGAAAGTCCGTGGTGCTCACAACCAGGCCAATGCCCTGGCGGCCCTGGCCTTGGGCCACGCGGTCGGCCTGCCGTTCGAGGCGATGCTGTCGGCATTGCGTAACTTTGCCGGCCTGGAACACCGTTGCCAGTGGGTGCGCGACCTTGATGGCGTGGCCTGGTACAACGATTCCAAGGCCACCAATGTTGGTGCCGCGCTGGCCGCCATTGAAGGGCTGGGGGCGGATATCGAGGGCAAACTCGTGCTGATCGCCGGCGGCGACGGCAAAGGGGCAGACTTCAAGGACCTGCGCGATCCGGTGGCGGCCAACTGCCGTGCCGTGGTGCTGATGGGCCGCGACCGCGAACTGATCGCCCAGGCGCTCGGCGATGCCGTGCCGCTGATTCGGGTCGCTTCGCTGGACGAAGCGGTGCAGCAGTGCCGCGCCCTTGCTCAACCGGGCGACGCAGTCCTGTTGTCGCCGGCCTGCGCCAGCTTCGACATGTTCAAGAATTACGAAGAACGTGGGCAGTTGTTCGCCCGGGCCGCGGAGGAACTGGCATGAGCCTGATGAATATCATCAAGCCGTACCCGTCGCCGTTGATTACCGGGCGTGGCATCGATCTGGATTTCCCAATGCTCGCCGGTTGCCTGGCGCTGCTGGGCCTGGGCCTGGTGATGATCACGTCGGCGTCGTCGGAAGTGGCCGCCGTGCAGTCGGGCAACACGCTTTATCACATGATCCGCCACCTGGTTTACCTGGTGATCGGCCTGGGGGCGTGCATTGTCACCATGATGGTGCCGATCGCCACCTGGCAACGCTTGGGCTGGTTGATGCTGATCGGCGCCTTCGGCTTGCTGGTGATGGTGCTGTTGCCGGGGATCGGTCGCGAGGTCAACGGCTCGATGCGCTGGATCGGCTTCAGCTTCTTCAACGTGCAGCCGTCGGAAATCGCCAAGGTGTTCGTGGTGATCTACCTCGCCGGTTATCTGGTGCGTCGCCAGAAAGAAGTGCGCGAGAGCTGGATGGGCTTTTTCAAACCGTTCATCGTGTTGCTGCCGATGGCCGGGCTGCTGCTGATGGAGCCGGACTTCGGTGCCACGGTGGTAATGATGGGCGCGGCGGCGGCGATGCTGTTCCTGGGCGGCGTCGGGTTGTTCCGTTTCACCCTGATGGTGGCGCTGGCAGTGGCGGCCGTGACGGTGCTGGTGCAGGCGCAACCTTATCGGATGGCGCGACTGATCACCTTTACCGATCCGTGGGCCGACCAATTCGGTTCCGGCTATCAATTGACCCAGGCGTTGATCGCCTTCGGTCGCGGCGAATGGCTGGGTGTGGGCCTGGGCAACAGCGTGCAGAAGCAGTTCTACCTGCCCGAAGCGCACACCGACTTCGTGTTCTCGGTCCTGGCCGAAGAACTGGGTGTGGTGGGCTCGTTGTGCACCGTTGCCTTGTTCGTATTCGTCTGCGTGCGCGGCATGTACATCGGCTTGTGGGCCGAGAAGGCCAAGCAATTTTTTGCCGCCTACGTGGCCTACGGCTTGTCGTTCCTGTGGATCGGTCAGTTCTTGATCAACATCGGCGTGAACGTCGGCCTGTTGCCGACCAAGGGCCTGACACTGCCGTTCCTCAGTTATGGCGGCAGCTCCCTGGTGATCTGCTGTGCCTGCCTCGGCTTGCTGCTGCGCATCGAATGGGAGAGTCGAACCCACCTGGGCAGCGAAGAGATGGAATTCCAGGAAAGCGACTTCGCCGAGGAGCCGACCCATGGGCGCTAATGTGCTGATCATGGCCGGCGGTACCGGCGGGCATGTGTTCCCGGCGCTGGCTTGTGCCCGGGAATTCCAGGCGCGCGGCTACACCGTGCACTGGCTGGGTACGCCACGGGGCATCGAGAACGAACTGGTGCCCGGCGCCGGCCTGGAGCTGCATCGGATCGATGCAAGCGGCCTGCGCGGCAAGGGTAAGCTGTCGTTGCTCAAGGCGCCGCTGATGCTGCTCAAGTCGATCTGGCAGGCGCGGGCGATCATCCGTCGGTTGCGGCCGGTCTGCGTGGTCGGGTTTGGCGGTTATGTGACCGGTCCTGGTGGTGTCGCGGCAAAACTGGCCGGTGTGCCGGTGATCGTTCACGAGCAGAACGCCGTGGCCGGTACCGCCAATCGGTTACTGGTGCCGTTGGCCGCTCGGGTCTGTGAAGCCTTTCCCGACACCTTTACCCTGTCGGGCAGCCGCCGCACCACCGGTAATCCGGTGCGCAACGAGCTGTTCCTGGATACACCGCGCCCGGCCCTGGCCGGACGCAAAGCGCGTTTGCTGATCCTCGGTGGAAGCCTGGGAGCAGAGCCGTTGAACAAATTGCTGCCCGAAGCCTTGTCGCAGGTCGCCACCGAACTGCGCCCGGAGGTGTTTCACCAGGCCGGCAAAAACCACGATGAAGTGACTGCCGAGCGCTACCGCGCCGCCGGTGTCGAGGCGCAGGTGCAGCCGTTCATCAAAGACATGGCCCAAGCCTATGGCTGGGCCGACCTGGTGATCTGCCGCGCAGGCGCGCTGACCATCAGTGAACTGGCTGCCGCCGGTCTGCCCTCGATGCTGGTGCCTCTGCCCCACGCCATTGACGATCACCAGACCCGCAATGCCGATTATTTGGCCCGTGAAGGCGCTGCCTTCCTGATGCCGCAAAGAACGACTGGCGCTGCGGATCTTGCCGCCCGCCTGACAGAGGTTTTGATGCAGCCGCAACGACTTGAAGACATGGCTCGCGCCGCGCGCCGCCTGGCCAAACCCGATGCCACGGCCCAAGTGGTCGATACCTGCCTGGAGGTGGCCCATGGTTGAGAATCGCAAAGCCATGCCCCAACCGGAAATGCGCCGTATCCGCCGCATCCACTTCGTCGGTATCGGCGGCGTGGGCATGTGCGGGATCGCCGAAGTGCTGCTGAACCTGGGTTACCAGGTCTCGGGTTCCGACCTGAAGGCATCCCCGGTTACCGAGCGCCTGGAGTCCTTCGGCGCACAGATCTTTATCGGCCACCGTGCCGAGAACGCCGCCAATGCCGATGTGCTGGTGGTTTCCAGCGCCGTGAACACCTCCAACCCGGAAGTCGCCACCGCCCTGGAGCGTCGCATTCCCGTGGTCCCGCGCGCCGAGATGCTGGCCGAACTGATGCGCTACCGCCACGGCATCGCCGTCGCCGGTACTCACGGCAAGACCACCACCACCAGCCTGATCGCCTCGGTGTTTGCCGCCGGTGGCCTGGACCCGACGTTCGTCATCGGTGGCCGTCTGAATGCCGCTGGCACCAATGCCCAGTTGGGCACCAGTCGCTACCTGATCGCCGAAGCCGACGAGAGCGATGCGAGCTTCCTGCACCTGCAACCGCTGGTGGCCGTGGTGACCAACATCGACGCCGACCACATGGCGACCTACGACGGTGACTTCAACAAGCTGAAGAAAACCTTCGTCGAGTTCCTGCACAACCTGCCGTTCTACGGTTTGGCGGTGGTATGCCTGGACGATCCGGTGGTGCGCGAAATCCTGCCGCTGATCAAGCGTCCGACCGTGACCTATGGCTTTGGCGAAGATGTCGACGTGCGCGCCATCAACGTACGCCAGCAGGGCATGCAGACCTTCTTTACCGTGCTGCGCCCTGATCGCGAGCCGCTGGATGTGTCGGTGAACATGCCCGGCAACCACAACGTCCTCAACGCGCTGGCGACCATTTGCATTGCCACCGACGAAGGCGTCGGCGACGACGCCATCGTCCAGGGCCTGTCCGGGTTCCAGGGCGTAGGCCGACGCTTCCAGGTCTACGGCGAACTGCCGGTGGACGGCGGCAACGTGATGCTGGTGGACGACTACGGCCATCACCCGACCGAAGTCGCGGCTGTGATCAAGGCCGTGCGCGGCGGTTGGCCGGAGCGGCGCCTGGTGATGGTCTACCAACCACACCGCTATAGCCGCACCCGCGACCTGTACGACGATTTCGTCCAGGTGCTGGCGGACGCCAACGTATTGCTGCTGATGGAAGTCTATCCGGCCGGCGAAGAGCCGATCCCGGGTGCCGACAGTCGTCAGCTATGCCACAGCATTCGCCAACGCGGACAGTTGGACCCGATCTACATCGAGCGCGGCGTGGACCTCGCACCGCTGGTCAAGCCGTTGCTGCGCGCCGGTGACATCTTGCTGTGCCAGGGTGCCGGCGACATCGGAGGCCTGGCCCCGAAACTGTTGAAAAGTCCGTTATTCGCTGGGGCAATCGTGGCTTCCAGCGAGGGGAAACTGAAATGACTGCTGCCTACGCCAATCTGGTCTCGACCATAGAGCCGAAAGCCTTCGGTCGTGTTGCCGTGCTGTTCGGCGGCAAGAGCGCCGAGCGCGAGGTGTCCCTCAAGTCCGGCAACGCCGTGTTGCAAGCCCTGCAAAGCGCCGGTGTCGACGCCTTCGGCATCGATGTGGGCGACGATTTCCTGCAGCGGCTGCTGAGCGAAAAAATCGACCGCGCCTTCATCATTCTTCATGGTCGCGGCGGTGAAGACGGCAGCATGCAAGGCCTGCTCGAATGCCTGGGCATTCCCTACACCGGCAGCGGCATCCTCGCGTCTGCCTTGGCCATGGACAAGTTGCGCACCAAGCAGGTCTGGCACAGCCTCGGTATTCCGACGCCGCGTCACGCTGTTTTGGCGAGCGAGGCCGATTGTATTTCGGCGGCGACGGAACTGGGGTTTCCTTTGATCGTCAAACCGGCCCATGAAGGTTCAAGTATCGGCATGGCGAAAGTGAATTCGCTGCCTGAGTTGACCGCGGCATGGAAAGACGCCAGTTCCTACGATTCGCAAGTGTTGGTCGAGCAATGGATCACCGGTCCCGAGTTCACCATCGCCACCCTGCGTGACCAGGTGTTGCCCCCGATTGCCCTGGGCACGCCCCACACGTTCTACGACTACGACGCCAAATACATCGCCAACGATACCCAGTACCGCATTCCCTGCGGGCTGGACGCCGCCAAGGAAAAACAACTGATGGACCTCACGGCCAAGGCCTGTGAGGCGCTGGGTATTGCCGGTTGGGGCCGGGCGGACGTGATGCAGGATGCCGACGGGCAGTTCTGGTTCCTGGAAGTCAACACCGCGCCGGGCATGACCGATCACAGCCTGGTGCCAATGGCGGCCCGTGCTGCCGGCCTGGATTTCCAGCAACTGGTGTTGTCGATCCTGGCGGCCAGTGTCGGCCATCAAGAGCCAAGAGGTTAAGCCATGCAAGGCGCATCGCTTCGTCATCAGCCCACCGCACCCGGCCGCAAGCCGGTGCCGCGGGGTGCCAGCCGGATGGTGGCCAAGGAGCCGATGTCGGCGCGCCTGCCGAAAGCCAATTTTGGTTTTCTCAAGAGCCTGTTCTGGCCGGTACTGCTGGTGGTGTTGGGGTTCGGTACGTATGAAGGCGCACAACGGCTGCTGCCTTATGCCGACCGGCCGATTGCCCGGATCAACGTGCAGGGCGACTTGAGTTACATCAGCCAGCAAGCGGTGCAGCAGCGGATCGCCCCCTACGTGGCGTCGAGCTTCTTCACCATCGACCTGGCGGCCATGCGCACCGAACTGGAACAGATGCCCTGGATCGCCCATGCCGAAGTACGGCGGGTATGGCCAGACCAGGTGTCTATTCGCCTGGAAGAGCAACTGCCAGTGGCCCGTTGGGGCGACGAGTCGTTGCTGAACAACCAGGGCCAGGCGTTCACGCCGCGGGAACTGGCGAACTACGAACATTTGCCACAACTGTTCGGTCCTCAGCGGGCCCAGCAGCAAGTGATGCAGCAATACCAGGTGTTGAGTCAGATGTTGCGGCCTCTGGGCTTCTCCATCGCGCGCCTGGAATTGCGTGAGCGCGGCAGCTGGTTCCTGACCACTGGCGCGGGCAGCTCGGGACCGGGCATCGAGCTGCTGCTCGGTCGCGGCAACCTGGTTGAAAAGATGCGCCGCTTCATCGCCATCTATGACAAGACGCTCAAAGAACAGATTACGAACATTGCGCGCATCGATCTGCGCTACGCCAACGGCCTCGCTGTTGGCTGGCGCGAACCTGTAGCGCCGACGACGGCCGCACCCGCCGTCGCGAAGAATTAAGAAGAGGCAGGACCCATGGCAAACGTGCAAAGCGGAAAAATGATCGTCGGTCTGGATATCGGCACTTCCAAGGTGGTAGCGCTGGTAGGCGAAGTCGCGGACGACGGCACGCTGGTCATCGTCGGGATCGGTACGCACCCGTCCCGCGGCTTGAAAAAAGGCGTGGTGGTGAACATCGAGTCCACCGTGCAATCGATCCAGCGCGCCATCGAAGAAGCGCAGCTGATGGCCGGTTGCCGGATCCACTCGGCGTTCGTCGGCGTGGCGGGCAATCACATCCGCAGCCTCAACTCCCACGGCATCGTGGCGATTCGTGATCGCGAAGTCAGCTCCGCCGACCTCGAACGCGTGCTCGACGCGGCCCAGGCCGTAGCGATCCCGGCCGACCAGCGTGTGCTGCACACCCTGCCGCAGGATTACGTGATCGATAACCAGGAAGGCGTGCGTGAGCCCCTGGGCATGTCCGGCGTGCGCCTGGAAGCCAAGGTCCACGTGGTCACCTGTGCCGTGAACGCGGCACAGAACATTGAAAAATGCGTGCGCCGCTGCGGCCTGGAAATCGACGACATCATCCTTGAGCAACTGGCCTCGGCCTACTCGGTGCTGACCGACGACGAGAAAGAGCTGGGCGTGTGCCTGGTGGACATCGGCGGCGGCACCACCGACATCGCGATCTTCACCGAAGGCGCCATTCGCCACACGGCGGTGATCCCGATTGCCGGCGACCAGGTGACCAACGACATCGCCATGGCGCTGCGCACCCCGACCCAGTACGCCGAGGAAATCAAGATCCGCTACGCCTGCGCCCTGGCGAAACTGGCCGGTGCCGGTGAAACCATCAAGGTGCCAAGCGTCGGCGACCGTCCACCGCGCGAACTGTCCCGCCAGGCCCTGGCCGAAGTGGTCGAGCCGCGCTACGACGAATTGTTCACGCTGATCCAGGCCGAGCTGCGTCGCAGCGGCTACGAAGACCTGATCCCGGCCGGCATCGTGCTGACCGGCGGTACGTCGAAGATGGAAGGCGCGGTCGAGCTGGCCGAAGAGATTTTCCACATGCCGGTGCGCCTGGGCGTGCCCCATGGCGTCAAGGGCCTGGATGACGTGGTTCGCAACCCGATCTATTCCACTGGCGTGGGCCTGTTGATGTACGGCCTGCAAAAGCAGTCCGACGGGATTTCGTTCTCAGGCATCGGCAGCCGCGACAGCTACAGCAACGACGAGCCGAAGGCGCCGCTGTTCGAGCGGCTCCAGGCTTGGGTGAAAGGCAATTTTTAACACAGGTTCAAAGCTTCGAGCGGCAAGTTTCAGGCTTGGCGCTGGAAGGCGGTAAAAAACGCAGTAGGCGAAAAAAAACTAGAGAATGTAAGGAGAGGGAAAATGTTTGAACTCGTAGACAACATCCCCGCTAGCCCGGTTATCAAAGTAATCGGAGTCGGCGGTGGCGGCGGCAACGCTGTCAACCACATGGTCAAGAGCAACATTGAAGGCGTTGAATTCATCTGCGCCAACACTGATGCCCAGGCACTGAAATCCATCGGCGCGCGGACCATCCTGCAACTGGGCACTGGCGTAACCAAAGGCCTGGGCGCCGGCGCCAACCCTGAAGTCGGTCGTCAGGCCGCTCTCGAAGACCGTGAGCGCATTGCCGAAGTCCTTCAGGGCACCAACATGGTGTTCATCACGACGGGCATGGGCGGCGGTACCGGTACCGGTGCGGCGCCGATCATTGCCGAAGTGGCCAAGGAAATGGGGATCCTCACCGTTGCGGTGGTGACTCGTCCGTTCCCGTTCGAAGGCCGCAAGCGCATGCAGATTGCCGACGAAGGTATCCGTCTGCTGTCTGAAAGCGTTGACTCGTTGATCACCATCCCCAACGAGAAGCTGCTGACCATCCTCGGTAAAGACGCGAGCCTCCTGTCGGCTTTCGCCAAGGCTGACGATGTACTGGCCGGTGCCGTTCGCGGTATCTCCGACATCATCAAGCGTCCGGGCATGATCAACGTCGACTTTGCCGACGTACGGACAGTCATGAGCGAAATGGGCATGGCGATGATGGGCACTGGCTGCGCCAGCGGTCCGAACCGTGCACGCGAGGCCACCGAAGCGGCCATTCGCAACCCATTGCTCGAAGACGTGAACCTGCAAGGCGCACGCGGCATCCTGGTGAATATCACCGCCGGTCCTGACCTGTCCCTGGGTGAGTACTCCGACGTGGGTAGCATCATTGAAGCCTTCGCTTCCGAGCACGCGATGGTCAAGGTCGGTACCGTTATCGATCCAGACATGCGCGATGAGCTGCACGTCACCGTGGTTGCCACCGGTCTGGGCGCGAAAATCGAGAAGCCTGTGAAGGTCATCGACAATACCGTTCACACCTCCATGGCTTCGCAACCGCAACAACAAGTGTCTGCCCGTCAGGAAGCGCCTGCGGTGAACTACCGTGACCTGGACCGTCCGACCGTCATGCGCAACCAGGCCCAGGCCGGTGCTGCGACTGCCGCGAAGATGAATCCACAAGACGATCTGGATTACCTGGACATCCCGGCATTCCTGCGTCGTCAGGCCGATTGATGGAATGTATCAGGGGGATACGGGTGATTGGTGTTCAGCAAAGGTCTGGTCTGCTATCATCGCCAGCCTTTGTTGATACCAGTTCGCAATTTGCGCTGAAGCGGCCCATGCCATGATTAAACAACGCACCCTGAAGAATATTATCCGTGCCACAGGTGTCGGCTTGCACTCCGGCGAGAAGGTCTACCTGACCCTCAAGCCCGCGCCTATCGATACCGGCATTGTGTTTTGTCGTGCCGACCTCGACCCTGTGGTGCAGATCCCTGCTCGCGCGGAAAACGTTGGTGAAACCACTATGTCGACCACGTTGGTCAACGGTGACACCAAAGTGGATACGGTGGAGCATTTGCTCTCGGCCATGGCTGGCCTGGGCATCGATAACGCCTACGTCGAGCTCTCCGCGTCCGAAGTCCCGATCATGGATGGCAGTGCCGGACCCTTCGTATTCCTGATTCAATCGGCTGGCCTGGAAGAGCAGGACGCAGCCAAGAAGTTCATCCGTATCCTGCGGGAAGTGACAGTGGAAGATGGCGACAAGCGCGCCACTTTTGTCCCTTTCGAAGGTTTCAAGGTGAGCTTCGAGATCGATTTCGATCACCCGGTTTTCCGTGACCGCACCCAGAGTGCAAGCGTGGATTTTTCCAGCACTTCGTTCGTAAAAGAAGTCAGCCGCGCCCGTACCTTTGGTTTCATGAGTGACATCGAGTACCTGCGCAAGCACAACCTCGCACTCGGCGGCAGTGTTGAAAACGCGATCGTGGTCGATTCCGATGGTGTTTTGAACGAAGACGGCCTTCGTTATGAAGACGAATTCGTCAAGCACAAGATCCTCGATGCTATCGGCGACCTCTACCTGCTGGGCAATAGCCTGATTGGTGAGTTCAAGGGCTTCAAGTCCGGCCACGCATTGAACAACCAGCTTCTGCGCAAGTTGATTGAGCAGAAGGATGCTTGGGAAGTCGTGACGTTCGAAGACGCCAGCACCGCACCAATCTCTTACATGCGCCCTGTCGCGGCCGTGTAAGCAAAAAACCTCTCTAGTTTTTTAAGGGCTGCCTTCGGGTGGCCCTTTTTTATGAACGCGATTCCTTGGAGTGATGCACTTGTGGCGGTTGTAACGGCTGCTACATCGCACAAACCACCCGATTACGCCCACTGGCCTTGGCCTGGTACAGCGCCTTGTCGGCGGCGTGCAGCAATTGTTCCAGTTCGCCGTACGGGCCTTGAACCCACGTGGCGATGCCGATGCTGACAGTCATCGGCACGTCCCCCGGCAACTGTTCCACGGCTTCGCGAATATTCTGGGCCATGGTGAAGGCGCCTGCGGTAGTCGTCTCTGGCAGCACCACCGAGAATTCTTCACCGCCGTAGCGCGCGGCAAGGTCAGCGGGGCGCCGGACATGTTCGCCGATCAACTGCGCCAGGGCTCGCAGGGCCTCATCCCCCCGCTGGTGGCCATGGCGATCGTTGAACGCCTTGAAGTGATCGGCATCGATCATCAGGACAGACAGCGGTTGGCCCGAGCGTTGGGCTCGTAGCCATTCCTGTTGCAGCATCTGGTCCAGTGTTCGCCGGTTGGCCAGCCCTGTCAGCGAGTCGATTGAAGCCAGTTGCGCCAATTCCCGCTCGGCATTGTGGCGGCGTCTCAATTCGCGGCGCAGCAGCCAGGTGAGCCAGAGCAAACTGATGCACAGCGCGCCCGTGGCGCCGCTGACCAGTAATGCCGTGCGTTTCCAGGATGCAAATACCTCTTGGGAGGAGAGCGCCACCACGACGATCAGTGGCAGGTTGCCGACCTGGGAAAAAGTGTACAGGCGCTGCGTCTGGTCGACGCTGGATATGCCGGTAAAGCTGCCGTTGCCTTCGTGCAGGATGCGCACGAAGTTTGGTCGGCTGCTGAAATCCTTGCCAATCATGTCTTCGGCCAAGGGTGGTTCTTGTGCCAATAGAATACCGTCGCGGCTGACCAGGTTGACCGTCCCGCCGTGGCCGATGTTCAGGCTCTTGAACAGTTGGCTGAAGTAGCTCAGGCGCATCGCGGCCTCGGCCACGCCCAGGAAGTCACCCTGCTCGTCGCTCAGTCGGTAGCTGAAACTGATGCGCCAGTCCTGGGCGATACTTCTGGAGCGGAACGGGCGGCTGATCATCATGCCCGGCTTGGGATCCTGGAGGTGGGACTGGAAATATTCGCGATCGGCGTAGTTGCCTTTGCGCGGTTCGATCGAGGCGGAATCGGCAATCACATCGCCGCGCTTATCGAGCAGCAGTATGTCGCCTTTATAAGGCGCCGCCGTGGCGCGGTCGAACAGGGCCAGATGGCGAATCGTCGGCGAAACATCCTTGAGGTCGTCACGTTTTGCGGTAGCGATCAGGCCTTGCAGCGACAGGTCGTAGAGTTCGACGTTGCGCAGCACGTCGGCGTCGATCAGTTGCACGATGTTGGTTGCCGCCCGTGTCGCCGCTTGCTGGGCACTGGCGTGCTCGCGAATCAGCAAGAAGGTCACGATGCCCAGGATGGCGATGACGACCAATGAACTGGCCAGTACGAGTACCCGTTCCGAGCGTATCGAAGAGGGGGGATTGCGGGGTGTCGCACTGCTCGCGCTCATGGTTCCGATGTCTGCATTGTCGTGTGGCTGGGATCCGTCCCAAAAGCGGGCATCACTGGGAGTGAGCCAGATACTGGCCTTTTGCTGAATTGTGCTTGGATCGGTGCGAGCGGGCAATCAATGTTCGCGCAATGACCTGTAGGAGCGAGGCAAGGCCGTTGGATTCCGATTCTGCGCCAGTTGGCTTTCGCCCAGCATTCAATGGGCTGGAAAATTCGCCAGGGAGGCAGCGTGGGGGCGAACGCGTCAGGCCGGTAAACGGATCCCGAAGGTATTGGCGCCATGGTCACTGCGCACGAACACATCTCCACCGTGCATCAGTGCTATCGCCTTGACGATGGCCAGCCCCAAGCCGTGGTTGGCGCCGCTGTTGCTGCGCGAGGCGTCCACCCGATAGAAGCGTTCGAACAGGCGCGGCAGGTGTTCGCCGGCGATCGGTTCGCCGGGGTTGGTAACGGCGAGGATGATCTGGTCGCCAAGGGCTTCGATGCGCACGTCGATCACCTGGCCTGGGGCGGTGTGCTGCACGGCGTTGCTCAGGAGGTTGATCAACGCGCGACGCAGGTGGGCGATCTCGATGTTGGCCCTGGCGTCGCCGCTGACCCGGACTTGGACCTGGGCGTCTTCGAGGATGAAATCCAGGTAGTCGAGGGTGGTTGCCACTTCACCGGCCAGGGACGTGCTGGTCAGCTTGGTGGCCTTGCTGCCCTGGTCGGCACTGGCCAGGAACAGCATGTCGTTGATGATCGAGCGCAGTCGTTCCAACTCTTCGAGGTTGGATTGCAGGACCTCGAAGTAGTGTTCGGCCGACCGCCCACGGGTCAGCGCCACCTGGGTCTGGCCGATGAGGTTGGTCAGGGGCGAGCGCAGTTCATGGGCAACATCGGCATTGAACGATTCGAGCCGCGAATAGGCCTGCTCGACCCGGTCGAGGGTGGCGTTGAAGGAACTGACGAACTGGCTGAGTTCCGGCGGCAGCGGCGTCAGTTGCAAGCGCCCGGACAGACGAGGAGGGGCCAGGCGCTGGGCTTCGTCGGAGAGTTTTATCAGGGGCTTGAGGCCGATTTTCGCCACCCAATAGCCCAGCAACGAAGCCAGCAGCACCCCGACAATCGCCAGGCTCACCAGGGCCACCAGCAGACGGTGCTGGGTCTGGTAGAAGGTCTCGGTGTCGATGCCGATCATGAAACGCAGCGGCGGACGATGGTCCTTGGCCGGGAACTGGCTCACCAGCACTTTCATTGGATAGTGCCGATGGGGCAGCTTCAGGTCGCGTTTACCCAGCGGCCCTTGGGCAAAGGCGCGGACCCGTGCATCGGGATTGCCGTATTCAAAGTGCGGATCACCGCTGACGATCCAGAAATGGATGCGTTTGTCTTCCTCGCCCAGCAGGCGCAGTTTGTTATTGATCTTGACCCAGTGCTCAGCCGTGCCGTAACGGCCAACGGTGGATTCCAGGACGCTGTAGCGGGCATCGAGCTCGGCTTCGGGCAGCAGGCCAAGGCCCTTGACGACCTGCTGGTACAAGGCGCCGCCAATCAACAGGAATACCAGCGCCGCCACCAGCGTGAACATGCCACTCAGGCGCAGGGCGATGCTGTTAGGGTTGGTCATCGCTTCGACTCTCCAGCACGTAGCCCATCCCGCGGATGGTGTGCAGCAGCTTCTGTTCGAACGGCCCGTCGAGCTTGGCCCGCAGGCGCTTGATTGCCACTTCCACGACGTTGGCGTCGCTGTCGAAATTGATGTCCCAGACCATTTCGGCAATGGCGGTCTTCGACAGGATCTCGCCCTGGCGGCGCGCCAGCACGCTGAGCAGAGAGAACTCCTTGGCCGTCAGGTCCAGGCGCTGGCCGGCGCGGGTGGCCTTGCGGCTGATCAGGTCGATCCACAGGTCGGCGATGCTCACCTGCACCGGTTCGTGGCCGCCACTGCGACGGGTCAGGGCCTGCAGGCGGGCCACCAGTTCCAGGAAGGAGAAGGGCTTGCCAAGATAGTCGTCGGCGCCGTCGCGCAGGCCCTTGATGCGGTCTTCGACCCGTTCCCGGGCGGTGAGCATGATCACCGGTGTCTGCTTGCGCGCGCGCAGGGCTCGCAGCACGCCGAAGCCGTCCAGGCCCGGCAGCATCACGTCGAGCACGATCACTGCGTAATCGCTTTCCAGGGCCAGGTGCAGGCCCTCGATACCGTCTGGCGCAACGTCCACGGTATAGCCCTGTTCGGTCAGGCCGCGGTGCAGGTAGTCCGCGGTTTTTTCTTCGTCTTCGATGATCAGAACGCGCATGGCCCCGCCTCAGTCTGTGGTCGTCTGTGCCATGGTCGGCGCGGATCCGGGCGAATGGGCGGGCCGATGAAACAGGCGCTCCAGCCACAAGTATATGACCGGTGTGGTGAACAGCGTCAGCGCCTGGCTCACCAGCAGGCCGCCGACCACCGCGATGCCCAACGGCTGGCGCAGCTCCGCGCCAGGGCCATAGCCGAGCATCAGCGGCAGGGCACCGAGCAGGGCGGCCAGGGTAGTCATCATGATCGGGCGGAACCTGGTCAGGCAGGCCTGGAAAATTGCCTCCTGGGGCGCCATTGCACCGTTGCGCTGGGCGTCGAGGGCGAAGTCGATCATCAGGATGCCGTTCTTCTTGACGATGCCGATCAGCAGGACCAGCCCGATCAGCGCCATGATCGAAAAATCCTGGCCCAGCAACCACAGCATGATCAAGGCGCCAAGACCGGCCGAAGGCAAGGTGGAAATGATCGTCAATGGATGCACGAAACTCTCGTAGAGCACACCGAGGATGATGTACACCGCCACCAGCGCGGCGAGGATCAGCCACGGCTGGCTGGCAAGAGAACTCTGGAATGCCTGGGCCGCGCCCTGGAAGTTACCGGTGATGGCGGCCGGCATGCCGATCTCGTTCTTCGCCTGGTCGAGGATGCGCACCGCATCGCCCAGGGCCACGCCGGGCGCCAGGTTGAACGACAGGTTCGCAGCCGGGAACATGCCATCGTGGGCGATGGACAGCGGGCCGTTGCTCGGGGCATCGAATCGGGCCAGGGCCGAGAGCGGCACCATTTCCCCGCTCAGGGGCGAGCGCAGGTAGAAATACGCCAGGCTTTGCGCCTTGCCCCGTTGCGCGGTGTCGAGTTCCAGGATCACGTTGTACTGGTTGGTCTCGGTCTGGAATTCATTGATCTGCCGCTGGCCAAAGGCGTCATAAAGGGCCTGGTCGACATCGGTGGCGGTGAGGCCGAAGCGTGCCGCCGCGCTGCGGTCGATGTTGATGTGGGTGACGCTGCCGCCCAGTTGCAAGTCGTTGGAAATATCACGGAACGCCGGATTGCCCCGCAACTTGTCGGTGAGTTTCTGCGTCCAGGCGTTGAGGCTCGGCCCGTCGTTGCTCTTGAGCACGTATTGATACTGGGCGCGGCTGGGGCCGGAACTGAGGTTGATGTCCTGCCCGGCGCGCAGGTACAGCACCACGCCG
Source organism: Pseudomonas fluorescens Q2-87 (assembly GCF_000281895.1). Taxonomy (NCBI): domain Bacteria; kingdom Pseudomonadati; phylum Pseudomonadota; class Gammaproteobacteria; order Pseudomonadales; family Pseudomonadaceae; genus Pseudomonas; species Pseudomonas fluorescens. The sequence goes on from NZ_CM001558.1 coordinate 1,048,972, forward strand.
GGGATCTTCAGCAGTTTCGGGCGGATCCGGTCGATGAAGCCGCTGGCCGATACGTCACGTTCGCCCCGGGGCTTGAGGGCGATCCAGAAACGGCCGTTGGCGATGGTCTGGTTGTTGCCCGAAACACCCACGGAGTGGGAAAAGGTCTGCACCGCCGGGTCGGCGGCGACGATCTCGGCCAGGGCCTTGTGCTTGGCCACCATGTCCGGGAACGACACATCCGCCGCCGCTTCGCTGGTACCCAGCACCAGGCCGGTGTCCTGTACCGGGAAAAAACCCTTGGGAATGAACACGTAGCCCACCACCGCCAGCGCCAGGGTCAGGCCGAACACGCCGATCATCAACTTCTGATGGGCCAGTGCCCGGCGCAGGCCGCGCTCATACCAGCCGAGCAGGCGTTCGCCAAACCCTGCCTTGCCGTGGGTGTGATGCACCGGGGCGCGCATGAACAACGCGGCCAGGGTCGGTGCCAGCGTGAGGGACACCACCACTGAAATCAGAATGGTCGAGGTGGCGGTCAGGGCAAATTCCTTGAACAGGCGACCCACCACGCCGCCCATGAACAGCAGCGGAATGAACGCTGCCACCAGGGAGAAACTGATGGAGACGACGGTGAAGCCGATCTCGCCGGCCCCCTTGATCGCCGCTTCACGCATGCCGTCGCCGGCCTCCAGGTGCCGGTGAATGTTCTCCACCACCACAATCGCATCGTCCACCACGAACCCCACCGAGATGACGATCGCCACCAGGGTCAGGTTGTTGAGGCTGAAGCCCATCACGTACATCAGCGCGAAACTGGCGGTCAGCGACACCCCCAGTACCGCCGAGACAATCAGGGTCGCAGAGAGCTGGCGCAGGAACAGCGCCATCACCGCTACCACCAGCATCACGGCAATCAGCAAGGTGATTTCCACCTCGTGCAACGAGGCGCGGATGGTCTGGGTGCGGTCGATCAGCACCTTGACCTGCACGGCGGCAGGCAACATGGCTTGCAAGGTGGGCAAGGCCGCCTGGACACGGTCGACGGTTTCGACGATGTTCGCCCCCGGTTGGCGGAAGATCACCAGGTTGACCCCTGGTTCGTTGTCGGACCAGGCCTGGACGTAGGCGTTTTCCGAGCCGTTGACGACCTTGGCGATGTCCCTGAGCTGGACCGGCGCCCCGTTCCTGTACGACACGATCAGGTCGCCGTATTCCTCAGGCTGGAACAACTGGTCGTTGGTGGACAAGGTGGAAACACTTGACTCGCCGTACAGCGCGCCCTTGGCCAGGTTGAGGCTGGCTTGCTGCAGCGCCACGCGGATGTCGGCCAGCGTCAGGCCGATGGCGGCGAGCCGGTCAGCGGAGGCCTGGACGCGGATCGCCGGACGCTGCTGGCCGGTAATGTAGATCTGGCCTACGCCGTCGATCTGGCTGATCTGGCGAGAGAGCAAGGTCTCGACGTAGTCGCTCAGCTCCGTGCCGGGCATCAGGGTCGAGCTGATGCTGAGGATCAGCACGGGGCTGTCGGCTGGGTTGACCTTGCGCCAGGTCGGCAGGTTCGGCATATCGCTGGGCAGTTTGCCGGCGGCGGTATTGATCGCCGCCTGCACTTCCTGGGCGGCGGTGTCGATGCTTTTGTCGAGGCTGAATTGCAGGATCAGGTTGGTCGAGCCCAACGCACTGCTGGAAGTCATCTGGGTGATGCCGGGAATGGCGCTGAATTGCACTTCCAGCGGTGTCGCCACCGACGACGCCATGGTTTCGGGGCTGGCGCCGGGTAATTGGGCATTGACCTGGATAGTCGGGAATTCAGCTTCCGGCAACGGCGCCACGGGCAGGCGAGGAAACGCGATCGATCCCAGCAGGACCAGGGCGAAGGTCAGCAGAACCGTGGCGATGGGGTGATCGATGCACCACGCCGAAATCGAACCGCGGCCCTTCATGGTTGCGGCTCCGAGGTCTTGGCCAGGGCTGGCGGGTCACTGAGCACCTGGATGCTGGTACCCGGCTTGAGCCGTGACTGGCCGTCGCTTACCAACTGGTCGCCGGCATTCACCCCTTTGACGATGTGGATGTCGCTGTCCTGGTAAACAATCGTCACCGGGACGCTTTCGACCTTGTCGCCCTTGACCCGGTACACGAAGGCTTGCTCCAGGCCACGCTGGACGACGGTCGGAGGCACCACCAGCGCGTCCTTGTCGAGGGCGGTCTGGATCTTGAGTGTCACCAACTGCCCGGGCCATAGCCGTTGCGCGGCGTTGTCGAATTCCGCCTTGGCCCGCAGGGTGCCGGTGTTGGCGTTGATCTGGTTGTCGATCAGGCTCAGGCGCCCTTCGGCAAGCGCTTCCCCGGTGGCGCCCTCGGCGCCGATATAGGCCTTGACCAAGGCTTGCTCGGGGGCGGCGATCAATCGCTGCAACGTAGGCAACATTTGCTGGGGCAGGGAGAATTCCACGGCGATCGGGTCGATCTGGGTCACACTGAAGAGGCCTTCGGCATCGCTGGTGCGCAGGAAATTGCCTTCGTCCACATTGCGAATACCAACGCGACCGGTCACCGGAGAGCGGATCTGGGTGTAGGACAACTGCACCTGTGCCGAGTCGATGGCTGCCTGATTGCCTTGGACGGTGGCCTTGAGTTGGTTGACCAATGCCTGTTGCTGGTCGTAGGTCTGCTTCGACACGCCGTCGTCGACACTCAGTAGTTTGTAGCGCTTGAGATTGACTTGGGCCACCGCCAGTTGTGCCTGGCTCTCGCCGAGCTGGGCTCGGGCCTGGTCGAGGCTGGCGCGGATCGAGCGGTCGTCGATGGTCGCCAGCAAATCACCCTTTTTGACCAGTTGCCCTTCCTTGATCAACAGTTTGGTGAGGATGCCGTCGATTTGTGGGCGGATCACCACGCTGTGCAGCGACAGCACCGTGCCAATCCCGCTGGCGAAGCGCGGCACATCCTTTTGCACCACGCTGACGACCCGTACCGGAACGGCGGCGGGAGCGCCGGGCTTGGCGGTGACCGGCTTCATGACAAACCAGAGGACGAGGGCCGCCAGGGCGACCAGCAGTGCGACGAGCAGGACAGTTTTCTTCTGGATGCGCATGGATATGAAGGGCCGGTTCGGGACTCAGGATTTATAGCTTTCTTATATAGCGTTGCGAGCCGGTCAGGAAGGTGACGGCTAACTGTCAGGCTTGTCAGTTTCGTCTCGGTTGATGGTCGGATGAATCGTTGTTGCGCATCAATCTGCCCGCGCACTGCGATAACGGGCAGGTATACTGGCGCCTTTCACGGCTCGCCCTGCGGACCGACTTGCACGCATTACCCCGGAGCTTTACATGAATTCCCCGATACCTTCGCCTGCGGACGAGCTCCCGGGCGGCGAACAGGCCGACCTGCCCGACAGTGACGCTTCCAGCACCGAGAGCGGCAACGCGGCAATACCTGCGTTCAAGTTCCCGTTCAAGCCCGGCGAGCTGGCCTCGGCCAAAGGCGCCGCGCAGCAACCGTGGTACAAGAACGGCGCAAAGAACGGCCATACCAAGACCCCAGGCGCCGCGCCTCCCGGCACACGCCGCTCGATGGGCAAGCGCTGACACTCATTCCCCGAGCACGGCGGCGGCTTCAGTTCGCTGCCCGTGCCCCCGCCAGGCTTCCACTCAGTTCATAGGCCGTCAGCTCGGCCTGGTGCGCCGCCAGGATCTCCGGCAATGAGCCTCGCAGGTACTCGACCCAGGTCTTGATCTTCGCATCCAGGTATTGGCGCGAAGGGTAGATGGCATAGAGGTTGAGTTCCTGGGAGCGGTAGTTGGGCATGACCCGCACCAGCGTGCCGTTGCGCAAGCCTTCGATGGCGGCGTACACCGGCAATACCCCCACGCCCATGCCGCTGGTGATCGCGGTTTTCATCGCATCGGCAGAGTTCACCAAGAACGGTGAGCTGTTGATAGTGACCATCTCCTGGCCTTCCGGGCCGTCGAACACCCATTTTTCCAGCGGAATGACCGGGCTGACCAGGCGCAGGCAGGCGTGGTTGAGCAGGTCGCTGGGCTTTTGCGGGCAGCCGCTGGCTTTCACGTAGGCAGGTGAAGCGCAGACGATGCTGTAGGTGATGCCCAGGCGCTGGGAGACGAAGCCCGAGTCTGGCAACTCGCTGGCAAGCACGATGGAGACGTCGTAGCCCTCATCCAGGATGTCCGGTACGCGGTTGGCCAGGGTCAGGTCGAAGGTCACATCCGGGTGGGTCTTGCGGTAGCGGGCGATGGCGTCGATCACGAAATGCTGGCCAATGCCGGTCATCGTATGGACTTTCAACTGCCCGGCGGGGCGGGCATGGGCATCGCTGGCCTCGGCTTCGGCTTCCTCGACATACGCCAGGATCTGCTCGCAGCGCAGCAAGTAGCGTTTACCGGCCTCGGTCAAAGCAATGCGGCGGGTCGTGCGGTTGAGCAGGCGCGTTTGCAGATGGGCTTCCAGGTTGGAAACCGCACGCGAGACATTGGCGGTCGTGGTGTCCAGTTGCACGGCGGCGGCGGTGAAGCTGCCGGCTTCGGCAACGCAGCTGAACGCGCGCATGTTTTGCAAGGTGTCCATGAAGGGCTCTCTTGGGAGGTGGCAAATTGTGACATGAAGTTACAGAGCTGCGGGACCCCGACTAATGGATTATCGCGTTTACGGTAACAAAGATTCGCAGAAAGGTCGGCTTATCGCCGTTGGGGGCGATGCCTAGAATTGCCGCCACTGTGACGCAGGTTCGTTCTGATGTCTGGCGCAGAACTTGTGGGAGCGGGCTTGCTCGCGAAGGCGATGGACCTGGCCACGACGATGTTGAATGTTAGTTCGTCTTCGCGAGCAAGCCCGCTCCCACAGGATGTTCGTTTTCTCTCCTAGGAATTTTGCGCAAGTGCCGCGTTGCATCAGCAGAGAGCTGAAGACTCTCAGTGTTTGGGTTTTGACATTAACCATCAGCGGTTGCCTCGGCACAGGCGGGATCGCCCCGCAAGGCGAGGCGATGTCGGCCAATCAGTTGGCCACCGATGCCGCCATTCGCGAAGCCGCCCGCGACGCCCATTGGCCCACTCGCCAGTGGTGGCAAGCCTATGGCGACCGACAACTGGATCGCTGGATCGACCTGGCCGTGCAGGACAGTCCAAGCCTGGCCATGGCTGCGGCCCGAGTGCGTCAGGCCCGGGCACTGGCGGGTATCGCCGAGGCCGCCGAGTCGCTGCAGGTCAACGCCGAGTCGGCCCTCAAGCGCCACAACTGGCCCACCGATCAGTTCTATGGGCCTGGCGAGCTGGCCGACACCACCACCTGGGACAATAACGCAGGCCTGGGCTTGAGCTATGCCCTGGATCTATGGGGCCGTGAGCGCAACGCCAGCGAACGGGCCGTCGACCTGGCTCACGTCAGCGTTGCCGAGGCGCGGCAGGCGCAACTGGAATTGCAGAACAACATCGTGCGCGCCTACATCCAGTTTTCGCTGCACTACGCCCAGCGCGATATTGTCGTCGCGACGCTTCGCCAGCAGGAACAGATCCTCGATCTGGCCCAAAAACGCCTGGACGGTGGCATCGGTACCCATTTCGAAGTCAGCCAGGCCCAGGCGCCGCTGCCCGAAACCCATCGGCAACTCGACGCCCTCGACGAAGCCATTGCCTTGAGTCGCAATCAATTGGCCGCGCTGGCAGGCAAGGGCCCGGGGGAGGGCGCGCGCTTGCAGCGTCCAACGCTGGCCCTCGGTGCGCCCTTGAAGTTGCCGTCGGCCTTGCCCGCCGAACTGCTCGGCCAGCGTCCGGACGTGGTTGCCGGGCGTTGGCAGGTGGCGGCCCAGGCCCGCGGCATCGATGTGGCCCGCGCCGGCTTCTATCCCAACGTCGATCTGGTGGGGAGCTTGGGTTACATGGCCACCGGCGGTGGGGCGCTGGAGTTTTTGACCGGCAAGAAACTCACCTATAGCGTCGGGCCGGCCATCTCGCTGCCGATCTTCGATGGCGGGCGCCTGCGCTCACAATTGGGGGAGGCGGCGGCCGGTTATGACGTCGCCGTGGCGCACTACAACCAGACGCTGGTAAACGCGCTCAAGGGCCTTTCCGATCAGTTGATCCGTCGCGAGTCCCTGGACAAGCAACAAGCCTTCGCCGCCGAATCGGTGGCCGCCGCGCAGCGCACCTATGACATCGCGCTGGTGGCGTTCCAGCGTGGGCTGACTGACTACCTCAACGTGCTCAACGCCCAAAGTCTCTTATTCAAGCAGCAACAAGTGCAACAGCAAGTGGAAGCGGCGCGCCTGACGGCCCATGCCGACCTGGTGACCGCGCTGGGCGGTGGGCTGGAGGCAGGTAGCGACAGTGCTGACCTGAGCCACAATGCTGAGTAGTTCCTTCATGACGTCTTTACTCGCCCCCGCACGCTGGTTGTATCGCCTTGAATGGCGCCGTGGCTTTTTCGAATGGGCGCGCAGCGATGGGGTGACCTGGGTCTACATGTTCAAGGTCCTGTTTGCCGCGTTCCTGACGCTGTGGCTGGCGATGCGCCTGGAGTTGCCGCAACCGCGCACGGCCATGATCACCGTGTTCATCGTGATGCAGCCCCAAAGTGGCCAAGTCTTCGCCAAGAGTTTCTATCGCTTGCTCGGTACCCTGGCCGGCTCGGCGGTGATGGTGGCGTTGATCGCCTTGTTCGCCCAGAACACCGAGCTGTTTCTTGGCTGCCTGGCGATCTGGGTCGGCATTTGTTCGGCGGGGGCGGCGCGCTATCGCAACTTTCGCGCCTATGGCTTCGTGCTGGCGGGCTATACCGCCGCGATGATCGGCCTGCCGGCCCTGGCCCATCCGGAAGGAGCGTTCATGGCGGCGGTCTGGCGGGTGCTGGAGATTTCCCTGGGGATTCTCTGCGCCACGTTGGTCAGCGCCGCGATCCTGCCGCAAACCGCCAGCGCTGCCATGCGCAATGCCTTGTACCAGCGCTTCGGGGTGTTTGCCCTGTTCGTCACTGACGGTCTGCGTGGACGCAGCAAGCGGGAGGCCTTCGAGGCCGGCAATGTGCGTTTCATCGCCGAAGCCGTCGGCCTGGAGAGCCTGCGCAGCGTGACGGTGTTCGAAGACCCGCACATGCGTCAACGCAACGGCCGACTCAGCCGCTTGAACAGCGAATTCATGGGTATTACTACCCGCTTCAACGCCTTGCACCAGTTGCTCGAGCGCTTGCGCAGCAGCGCGGCGGACCACGTAGTGAACGCCATCAAGCCGGGCCTGCAAACCCTGGCTGAATTGCTCGACGGTTTCAGCGCGCGAGCCCTGACCGATGCCGATGCGGCGCGCCTGGCGGCGGCGCTGGCCGACTACAAGGCCGATTTGCCGGCCCAGGTGCGAAGGCTGCGGGCGCTGTTCCAGGAAACCGCACCGAGCGATGACCAGCAACTGGATTTCCACACCGCCTACGAGTTGCTCTATCGCTTCGTCGACGACCTGCATGGCTACGCCCTGACTCACGCCTCCCTGGCCGACCATCGCCACGAACGCGAGCGCTGGGACGAACCGTTCGTACCACAGACCAATTGGCTGGCGGCGACCGCATCGGGGGTTCGGGCTGCCTTTATTTTGCTGGTCCTGGGCAGCTATTGGGTCGCTACGGCCTGGCCGAGCGGCGCAACCATGACGATGATCGCCGCCGCCACCGTGGGCTTGTCGGCCGCCACGCCGAACCCTAAGCGCATGGCCTTCCAGATGGCTTGCGGCACGCTGTTCGGGGCGTTGATCGGCTTCGTCGAGATGTTCTTCATCTTTCCGCTGATCGACGGTTTCCCGTTGCTCTGCGTGATGCTCGCGCCGGTCATCATGCTGGGGTCATTCCTCAGTTCGCGCGCGCAATATGCCGGGGTCGGGCTGGGGTTGCTGATCTTTTTCTGCACAGGTTCCGTGCCGGACAACCTGACGGTCTACAACCCCTACGCCTTCATCAACGACTACATCGCGATGATCCTCGGCATGCTGGTGTGCGCCGCTGCCGGGGCAATCATCCTGCCGCCCAACAGCCGCTGGATGTGGCACCGTCTGGAGCAGGATCTGCGCGAGCAAGTGGTGTTCGCCATCAGCGGCGGGCTCAAGGGCCTCGCTTCGGGTTTTGAAAGCCGCACCCGTGACTTGCTGCACCAGGCCTACGGGCTGGCGGCGGGCCAACCCCGGGTGCAGCGCGATCTCTTGCGCTGGATGTTCGTGGTGCTGGAAGTCGGCCACGCGATTATCGAGTTGCGCAAGGAACAGGCGATTCTGCCGGTGCATCCGGCTTATGCCGAAAGCCAGCCATGGCGCCAGGCGATCCGGGTGATGGGGCGCGCGCTGGTGCGGCTGTTCCGCCAGCCGGGCCAGAGCAATCTGGAGCGTGCGCTGGTGGCGGTGGATCACGCCATCAGCCGCGTACAGGCCACCGACGAGCCCTTCGCCCCCCATTTCGACACTTCGGCCCTGCGCCGGGTGAAAAGTTACCTGCATTTCATCCGCACCTCGCTGCTCGACCCGCAATCACCCATGGCGGCCTATGCCAGGCCGCTGCTCCAGGAACCTGAACATGCCCCGTGAATTCGCCTTCCATGGCGTGTACATGCCCACCATGACCCTGATGTTTTTCATCGCGGCGGCCCTGGCCTGGGCCCTCGACCGCTTTCTCTCGGGGCTGGACCTGTACCGCTTTTTCTGGCACCCGGCGTTGCTGCGCCTGAGCTTGTTTACCTGTCTGTTCGGCGCCCTCGCGCTGACGGTCTACCGTTGAGAACGATGCGATGAAAAAGTTTTTCAGCCTCCTGGCGACGCTGTTGGTGCTGGCCCTGGCGCTGTGGATCGGCCGTACGTTGTGGGTGCACTACATGAACACGCCCTGGACCCGCGATGGCCGGGTGCGGGCCGACATCATCAACGTCGCCGCGGATGTCAGCGGCGAAGTGGTCGAGGTGCCGGTGCGGGATAACCAGACAGTGAAGAAGGGCGACTTGCTGATGCGCATCGACCCGGAGCACTACCGCATCGCGGTCAAACAGGCGCGCTCCCTGGTGGCGTCGCGCAAGGCTACTTGGGAAATGCGCAAGGCCAATGCCCACCGTCGCGCAGACCTGGACAGCCTGGTGATCTCCCGGGAAAACCGCGACGACGCGAGCAACATCGCCGACTCGGCCCTGGCCGATTACCAGCAGGCCCAGGCGCAATTGGAGGCGGCCGAACTGAACCTCGCACGCACCGAAGTGCGCGCTGCGGTGGATGGCTACGTCACCAACCTCAACGTGCACCAGGGTGACTATGCCCGCATCGGCGAAGCGAAAATGGCGGTGGTCGACATGCATTCGTTCTGGGTCTACGGCTACTTCGAAGAAACCAAATTACCCAAGGTGCGGATCGGGGATGCGGCGCAGTTGCAATTGATGAGCGGTGAGTTACTCAAGGGCCATGTGGAAAGCATCTCCCGCGGCATCTACGACCGCGACAACCCCCAGAGCCGAGAGCTGGTCGCCGACGTCAACCCAACCTTCAACTGGGTGCGCCTGGCCCAGCGGGTGCCGGTGCGCATTCATCTGGATGAAGTGCCGGAAGGTGTGCTGCTGGCGGCGGGGATGACCTGTACGGTGGTGGTCGAGCCGCGGGGTTAGCGCTCATACCATCAAACCCCTGTGGGAGCGGCCCGCGAAGGCGTCGGGACACTCGACATTGCTGCAAGCTGACACACCGCTTTCGCGAGCAAGCTCGCTCCCACATGGATTTCGGGTGGCTGCGAGATTTCAATTAGTGGCCAATTCCCGTGGCGAGGGAGCTTGCTCCCGCTGGGCGGCGAAGCCGTCCCTAAAGCGACCCACCCAGCCCAAATCGCTTCATCAACCCTTTCTCCAGCAACCCCTTGGGCAGCAAGCCAGCCATCAACGGCAATGCCCGGCTGCCATTGCCCAGGCGCAGCAGGCGCGGCGGCCTGGGTTGTTGCGCGGCTTTGAGCAACCCGGCGGCAAATTCGCTGGCCGGGGTCGGGTTGTCCTGGGACGCCTTGGCCCGGGCGCGAATGCCGTCGCGCAGGGGCCACCAGGGCGATTGCTCGCTGATCAGCTGTTCTGCTTCATGGCCGGCATTCTTGGCGAAACTGGAGGCAATGGCGCCGGGCTGGACTTCCATGACGCGGATGCCGAACGGTGCCAGTTCCATGCGCAGCGCATCGCTCAGGGCATGCACCGCTGCCTTGGAAGCGCAGTAGGCGCCGGCGAACGGCGTGACCAGCACACCGGAAACGCTGCCGATATTCACCACCAGTCCCTTGGCCCGGCGCAACACCGGGAACAGCGCGCGGGTCACCCCGACGACCGCGAACACATTGGTTTCAAACTGACGCTGCATCGCCGGTACGCCGCCGTCCAGCAGCGGCCCCATGGCACCGTAACCGGCGTTGTTGATCAACACATCGAGGCCACCGTGCTGTTGGTTGATCCGCTCGCTCAACTGCTCCAGGGCCGGGCCATCGTTGACGTCCAGTTGCTCAGCGTTGAAACCGGCGGCGCTGAGCTGCGCCACGTCTTCAGCCTTGCGTGCCGTCGCCCAGACTTGGTAGCCGGCGGCCTTGAAGGCATCGGCCAGGGCGCGGCCGATGCCGCTGGAACATCCGGTAATCAACGCAACGGGCATGGCGCATTCCTTATGCAAAAAGTCAGGAGAGGAAAATCAGTTGGAGAAAGTACCGTGCAATCGCTCGGCGCGAAACTCCAGTGTCTGCGGGCGATAGCCGGGACGCAGCGGCGGCAGGGGCAGGCAGTCTTGCCAGTTGGCGCCAGCCTGCAACGCGCCGGGGCCACGGTAGCGCGGAGCATCGTAGGGGTTGTCGGCCAGGTTGATGGTGTCGCCGGGCGCATAGGCTGCGATTCGCCAGCGCAATTCAGTCAGCGGCACGTCGTTGCCGTTGTTGAGATTCAGCGACAGCGGTCGGTCGGCGGGGCAGTGTTCGGGGGCATAGGTGATGCGCAGCTCCAGGCGATCCAGCTGCCGGTTTTCACGGTTCTCCTGCCAGAGCACCCAAGCGGCTACCAGTCCCAGCCCGACGAACGCCGCCAGGGACACCGGCAGTGCCTTGGCCGGATAGCGCAGCAACAGGATGAGCCAGGTGATGACCAGCAAAACGCCGATAAGCATGGTTGAAGCCTCCGATAGCATCGTCACATCCTACCGAAGGGAACGGGCAATGTTGAAGCGATGATGGGCCGGCGGCAAAGGCTCCATAAAAAAGCCCCCGGCCAACCGGCTGCGGATAGGGGACGCAGTCGGCTGGGCGAGGGCTTCTTGTTTGGCTGGTCTTACTGCGCGATGGTTTTCACCGATACGCCGCGTTCGACCGGGGTGGAGCGACCGTAGATGTCTTCGAAGCGTTCGATGTCGTCTTCGCCCAGGTAGCTGCCCGACTGGACTTCGATGATTTCCAGCGGGATCTTGCCTGGGTTGCGCAGACGGTGGACCGAGGCGATCGGGATGTAGGTCGACTGGTTCTCGCAGAGTAGGAACACGTTCTCGTCGCAGGTCACTTCAGCGGTGCCGCTGACCACGATCCAGTGCTCGGCACGGTGGTGGTGCATCTGCAGCGACAGGCACGCGCCTGGCTTGACCGAGATGTGCTTGACCTGGAAGCGGCCACCCATGTCCACCGAGTCATACGAGCCCCACGGACGATAGACTTCGCAGTGGTTCTGGGTCTCGGTACGGCCCTGGGCGTTGAGGGTGTTGACCATCTGCTTGACGCCTTGGACCTTGTCCTTGTGGGCGATCATCATGGCGTCCTTGGTTTCGACGACCACGATGTTTTCCAGGCCGATCACCGATACCAGCTTGCCGTTGCCATGGATCATGCAGTTGCGGCTGTCCTGGACCACCACGTCGCCCTTGGTGACGTTGCCGTTGGCGTCCTTTTCATTGACTTCCCACAGCGACGCCCAGCAACCGACATCGCTCCAGCCGGCGGACAGCGGCACCACGCAGGCGCGCTGGGTTTTTTCCATCACGGCGTAGTCGATGGAGTTGTCCGGGCAGCAAGCGAAAGTGGCTTCGTCGAAGGTGATGGTGTCGGCCGTTTGCTCACTGCGCTCCAGGGTCAGCAGGCAGGTGTCGTAGATGTCCGGGTCGTGCTTTTTCAGCTCTTCGAGGAAACGGCTGGCACGGAACAGGAACATGCCGCTGTTCCAGAAATAGCCGCCGGCCTCGACGAACTCGGTGGCGCGCTTGACGTCGGGTTTTTCGACGAAGTGCGAGACGCGGCTCACGCCTTCGGGCAGCAGCGCGTCGTTGGTCGACTTGATGTAGCCGTAGCCGGTTTCCGGTTTGGTCGCCGGTACGCCGAACAGCACCATTTCGCCGCGCTCGGCAGCCACGGTGGCCAGGGCCAGTGCGCGCTGCAGGGCTTTCTGATCGTCGATCACGTGGTCGGCCGGCAGCACCAGCATCAGCTCATCGCGGCCTTCGTTGACCAGCATCATCGCCGTCAGCGCCACGGCCGGTGCGGTGTTGCGCCCGAACGGTTCCATCAGGACGCGCTGGACTTCGAGCTTGCGATTGGCCAACTGCTCGTTGACGATGAAACGGTGGTCTTTGTTGCAGACCACGATCGGGGTGTCCATGCCTTCGAACACCAGGCGCTCGAGAGTCTGCTGGAACAGGGTGTGTTCACCGGTCAGGGCCAGGAACTGTTTAGGGAACTGCTTGCGCGAAAGCGGCCAAAGACGTGAGCCGCTACCACCTGACAAGATCACCGGAATCATGTGTGTTACTCCTTTGAAGCGAAATGGTTTTAGAGCTACTGCGTTCTGTCGTTTCACTCTCTTGTTGTTGTTTCGTACCCGACTGACACCCCGATTCAGGGTGGGAGCGGGCTTGCTCGCGAAAGCGGTGGTTCAGCCAACATCAATGTTGAATGTGAGACCGTATTCGCGAGCAAACCCGCTCCCACAGGGGTAATGCGTCAGTCGAGTGAATCTGTCAGCGGGTTGACACTGGACGCTTTACCCAGACCGGCGACAAGCTGCTTCCGGAGCCAGTGACGTACAGCACCGCTGCTTCACCGCGCTCAAGCGCGACAGGCTTGAGGTCGCCAACTTTCTTGTCGCCTTCGAACAGCGCCAGGCTCACTTTCACCGGGTTGATTTCACGCTCGCCACGGCCCTTGGCCGCCACGTTCGGTACCACTTCGGTCTTGCCGTCGGCGGTCTTGAGCGTCAGTGCCTTGTCGGTGAGGTTCTGTACGCGGACCAGGGACTTCTGCTTGTTCTTGAACGGCGGCTCTTCGATCAGTTGAGGCTGGCCGCTGGCGTTGTTGACCAGGGTGTAATAGTGATCGGGGGCCAGTTTTACCGGGACGGTCTGGCTGCCGACCTTGGCGCTGTAGTCACCGCCAGGCATGAAGCTGAAGTCGCTGCTGGCCAGGGGAGCCACGTCGTTGAGGTTGGTGCTGCCGACGGTGGCGCTGACTTCGGCGTTGCTGGCGTTGTAGATGCGCACGAAGCTCGAGCCTTTTGGCGCGACCGGGCCGTACAGGGCCGAGTCACCGGCGAAGGCGGACAGCGAGAGGGCGCTCATGCTGGCGACCAGGGCAACAGCCTTGAAGGAGCGAGCGGCGAGACGGCGAGGAGTAGTGTTGAAAGTCATGGTGGACCTCTCTTTCAGTTTTGCGCCCGGTCGGGCGTCTCGGATTGAGTGTTAGCGGCGACGTTCTGTTGATTTACGCCGGCTTGTTTGAGCTCTGCGACCCACTGCGGGTCCGCATCGCCGATATCGTTGTTCACGGGCAGGTAGCGCTCGGGGAATTCCCAGATCACCACTTGTGGCGGGCTGTTCTTGAAGGCATCGCTCTTGAGGTAGCTGAGCATCGGCAGAATCGGGCCATGGCCGTCTTCGGCGTAGTTCACCACGTCGCTGTGCAGGGCCTGCTTGAGTGCGCCGACGAAGTTCCAGTTCGGGTTGGCGCTGTAGCTGGTACCGATCAGGGCCACAGGCACCTGGGCGTCGGCGAACAGTGCGTCGTCGCCGGCCGGCTGGTCATCGGCTTCACGGGTGTTGCGCTTGACCAGTGGTTCCTGGGCAGGCATCAGGTTTTCAAACAACGGGTCCAGCGGCAGGAACTGGCGCAGGTCGCCCTTGTGGGTGATTTTTTCCGCAGGTTCGGTGACGAAGCGCTGTGGCTCACCGTTGAGTGGCGTTTTTTCTGCGATGGCCTTGGCCAGGTTCTCGGCGGCCACTTGCGCGCCTTCCGGGGTCCAGTGGGTGTCGGTGCGCAGGAACACTTGCTGGCCGCTTTGCTTGGCCTGTTGCAACGGGCCTAGCAAGTCGGGGGCAAGGATCTTGTCAGCCGCCACGCGGGCATGGAAATCCTGGTACAGGTTGGCGTGGATGCTGGATGGCTTCACTTCGCCCAAATGCTCTGGATACAGGCGCGCCTTGGCAGGCACGATCGCCATCACCAGGGTGATGCCTTGTTCCTTGAGCTTTTGGCGCACGCCTTCGACCAGGGCGTAGTTGCCTTGCAGGTTCAGCTCTTCGTTGACGATCGGGTTGAACTCTTCGTCGCTGTACAGCCATTGGTCGCGGCCCAGGACCACGCCTTTGCGGCCTTCATTGAACAGCTTGTAGTCCAGCGCAGCCCAGATGTTGGTGCCCAGGCGCTTGATCGGGAACTCGTCGTCGTAATGAGTTTCCACGGCCTTGGCCCAGCGTCCGTTGAGTACGGTCGCGTCGGGGTTGGTGCTGAAGCCGAAGAAACTGCGCATCGACCACAGGCCCAGTGCTGTCAGGATCAGCATGAACAGTGCGATGTAAAAGATGCGTAATGAGCGGGTCATGGTCAGATCCCTCAGAACTGGAAGTAAAGGAACGGCGAGAAGCTTTGCGCCGAAAGTTTGAGAATCGAAGCGATGAACAGCAGCAGTACGAGGGCGCGCATCACGTAGCGCGACCAATCCACAGTCCAGTAGGCCGGTTGCACCTGGGCTTCGACACCCACGGTGTAGCCCGGTTCGTGGATCGTGGCCGGGTTATCGCCCGGTACGGCTTTGATCAACCCCGGTTGTGCGGTGGCCGGGCCGTTGGCCTCGGTATTGACCTCAGGCTTGGTCTTGACCGGCGGACGATTGGTGTAGAAGTCCCGCAGGCCGAAGAAGGCGAGGGTGATGTAGGCCACCACCAGCGTGGCGATCTGCAGGCCGGTGAGATTGGCGCGGGTCAGTTCCGACAGCGACCAGTCGCCGAAGCTGAACATGGCACCGTACATGCGACCGGCCACGTGCAGGTTCTCGGAGCGGAAAATCACCCAGCCCATCACCACCAGCAGGAAGGTCAACGCCCAGCGGATCGGGTTGATGCTGCGCGGCGTGGTGTTGATGCCGACGGCTTTTTCGATGGCCAGCCAGATGCCGTGCCAAGCGCCCCAGATTACGTAGGTGATGTTCGCGCCGTGCCACAGACCTCCGAGCAGCATGGTCAGGAACAGGTTGCGATAGGTCATCAGCGTGCCTTTGCGGTTACCGCCCAGGGTGATGTAGAGATAATCGCGCAGCCAGGTGGAGAGGCTGATGTGCCAGCGCCGCCAGAACTCGGTGATCGACTGGCTGATGTAGGGCTGCTTGAAGTTTTCCATGAAGCGGAAACCCATCATCAAGCCCAGGCCGATGGCCATGTCGCTGTAGCCGGAGAAGTCGAAGTACAGCTGTGCGGTGTAGGCCAGGGCGCCGAGCCAGGCATCGCCCGTGGTCGGGTTCTGCAGGGCGAAGCAATGGTCGGCCACCACCGCCAGGGTATCGGCGATGAACACTTTCTTGATGAAGCCCTGCATGAAACGGGTGCAGCCTTCGGAGAACTTGTCCAGGGTGTGGGTGCGGTTGTTGAACTGGTCGGCCAGGTCGCGGAAACGCAACACGGGGCCGGCGATCAGGTGCGGGAAAATGGCCACGAACGCTGCGAAGTCGATCAGGTTGCGGGTCGCCGGGGTGTCACCGCGATAGACGTCGATGATGTAGCTGATGGATTCGAAGATGTAGAACGAGATCCCGATCGGCAACAACACATGGGTCAGGATGAACGGCTCCAGGCCGAAACTGGTCATGATCGCGTTGAGGCTGTCGACGCCGAAGTTCGCGTACTTGAAGTAGCCCAGGATGCTCAGGTCCACTGCCACGCCGAGCAACAGCCAGCGTTGGGCCGGTTTGGTGCGCACGCCGGCGGCACCCACCTTCAGGCCGATCCAGTAGTTCCACAGCGTTACGCCGGCGAACAGCGCCAGGAAGTCCACCCGCCACCAGGCGTAGAACACGTAGCTGGCGATCAGCAGCAGCAGGTTGCGATAGCGTTGCCCGCTCAAGTAGTACAAGCCGAGAAAGATCGGCAAGAACAGAAACAGGAACACATTGGATGAAAATACCATCCCGATCTCTCCATGTTGAATCAACAGTCAAGGGCCAGAGCCCCCCCAAACCCCCCCGTGAAAACCGGGGGGCGTAACACAGTTCATTTCTGATACTGCCCCTGTGGGAGCGGGCTTGCTCGCGAAGGCGGTGTATCAGTCGACATCATTGTTGAATGTCAGACCGAATTCGCGAGCAAGCCCGCTCCCACAAGGGTTCCCTGCCGAGCAGGGATAAGGGTGTCAGCTTCCTTTCTCACCTTTTTCCCGCGATGGGTCGTACACCCGGGTCAAGTCGCCGCCGAGGCGGAAGGTCTTGAACGGCTGCATTTCATGCTTGCGTTCCAACACATCCTCGGGGCAGGTGTAGAGGCTGCAGAACGGCTCGAGCCAGGCGAATTTGGAGTCGATCTTCAAATCCTTCATGTCCTGTTCGTCGCCGTTCTTCTTTTCGAAGATGTCCGGGTCTTTCACCCCGGCCAGCACCCGATCACCCAGGCGCTTGAGGGCACCGTTGTTTTCCTGGCGCAGGTCCACGCCGTTGACCTGGGCAAAACTGGCGATCATCGCCAGCGGCGGCAGGGCATAGTTGTGGTAGGACAGGGCCCGTTGCTTGCGCTTGAGTTCGTTGGGCAGGAAGCCGTCGGCATCGACCTGGTTGACGCCGACCTTGTATTCCTTGACGGCCCAGTCGAACAGGTCGCGGCGGTTGGTTGCCACGGAAGTGGCCATCACCGACCAGGCGGCCCAGTAGGAGTGGTTGTTGGTCTTGTCCAGCGGCAGGTTGTCCCAGTCACTGACCACCTGATCGGCCATACGGCTGAACCAACCCTCGATCAGTTGGGTTTGTTGCGGGTAATTGGCCAATGGGTGGGAGTCTGAAAACTTCAGGCGCACATAAGCCGAAGCCATGCTGCCCAGGGCCCATTTGCGCATGGACTTGCCGGTGTGGTTGAAGTCCTTGGACATCAACGCATCGGCCTGGGCCCAAGTGGTCAGCCAGTTCAGGGTGCATTGCAATTGTTCGGGGCGACCGTCACGCATGAATTGCATCACCTGCTTGCTGACGCCGCGCTCGATCTTGGTGATGTCGGCGGTGCTGTCACGGAAGGCTTTTTCCGATTGCACGTTCAGCGTGGCGCGAGCCTTGTCGGAGCCCTCGTACTTGCTGCGAAATTGCAGCGAGCCGGTGTAGGGCGCCGGAACCGCATCGCAGCCTTGGGCAGGTTCGCCCACCTTGACCTTCTCGATCGGGGCGAAGTAACCCTGTGGCGGGCGCAGCGGGGCGGCGGCCTGGGTGGCCCCGGCGAACATCGCCAGGGTCAGCAGGGACGGTGCCAACAGATTTTTCAACGTTCGGGTGCGCATGGTTCTGGTCATGAGACGAGACCTCATTGTCCGATCTGAGCCGTGGTTTGCTCGGCTTGCGGAGATGCGTTGCGTTTGCAGACTTTCGCTTCTACCTGCAGTGGCGCTGCACCGGCGTCGGGACCCTGGACTTCGACAGCCAGCAGGTTTTGCGAGGCCCAGTCGTCGTCGGTGCGCAGTTGGAAGGCGAAACGCCCATCGGTGTCGGAGGTATCCGGTTTTTCAATCTTGATATCCTCGTGGCGCCCATTCATGTACCAGAGGGTGGCTTGCAAGGTTTTCACCGACGTGTCGGCGAAGCGGATGTCGACCTGGTGGCTGCTGTTACGCAGATCCATGTTCTTGCTATTGACCATCAATTCGTTCTTGCCGGGCTTGAGCGCGGTCTTGCTGCTCATCACCGCCGGCTTGCCTTCGCAACCGTTGTTGTCCAGCAGCGCCATCATCTGGCGGTAGATGGTTTCCTGGTCCAGGCGGTACAGCGGCGAGAATTCCCAGATCAGGATTTTCGGCGGGTTCTTCTGGAACTCTTCGCTGCCCAGGTACTGGATCATCGCACCTTCGAAACCGCCGCCAGGGAAGGCAACGTTGAGGATGTCGGCGCCGATGGCCTCTTCCAGGAAACCGGCAAAGTTGTAGTTCTTGCCGCTGTGACTGGTACCCACGAGGGTGATCTGCGGGTTACCGGAATCACCGAACAGGTCGCCGTCACCGGCTTCTCCCTTGGGCTCGGTGGTGAACTGGTCCATGTACTGGATCGCGTAGCTGGTACCGCACAGTTGCCCGGCCATATTGTGCAAGGTGCCGGTCTTGCCCATGCGGCCGGACTTCTTGGTCTCGAACTCACGCTTGGGAATGTCGGCGAAGGCCGGCAGCTGCTTGACCTTTTCGGCAACGATCTTGGCGGTGCGCTGGGCGCCGTATGGCGTCCAGTGCTGGTCGCCACGGAAGTAGAAATCGTGGGCCGGCAGGGTTTCAGGCTGGTTTTCGTTGGTCAGCGGCGACAGGTCCGGCACCACATAACCCATCTGGGCGAAACGACCCAACATCGATTTGTAGTTGGTCAGGGCTTTCTCGTAATCGAAAGCGGCCTTTTCCTGTGGGTTGAGCTTGTTGCGGTTCACCAGGCCACGGGTTGGCTGGTAGACCAGCACCAGCTCGACGCCTTTTGCCTTGAACGCATCATGCAGCTGTTGCAGACGCTTGTAGCCGGCCGGGGTGGTGTTGAACTCGGTACGCAGGTCTTCCTGGGTACGGAACAGCCAGTCGCCCTGGGCCTGCACCAGCGTGGTGAAGTTTTGCTGGTAGCGCGTGGTGTAGTTCTTTGCATCGTGAGCGGCAGGGCACAGGTTGCAGCACGGTTCGGCGGTGAAAGTCGGCGCCTGGGTTTCATCGGCGCGGGCGCCGCTTGCGGCAGCGAGAATGCCGGCAGTCAGGGCGGACAGGCCCAGAAATTTAATCATCTGTGGGTTCATAAAGGTCATTCCTCAGTCCCGCATTTCGGTCTGGCGTTCGACAGGGTCGATCAGCACGGCTTTCTGCTGGCGCACCAGCAGGTCGAGAATTTCATCCTGGCGTTCGCCAAGAATCCCCGTGAAGCTGATGCCGCTGGATTTGGTCGGCGCGAGCATGGACACGCGGTACAGCTCGACGCTCAACGGCGAGTCGATGGACAACGGACCGCTGCCATTGCCGGCCAGTTCGCCACCGACCACGATCAGCGACACTTCAGCGTCGAACGGGTCGAGCTTGATGTCCCGGTCGGTGTCCGACAGGTCCTTGATGTGGCCGTAGAGGCCGGTCAGGCCGTTGGCCATGGACAGGTTTTCGTAGAGGCGGATGTTCACGCTGTTACGAATCCGGATGCCGTGGCGCTGGTTGCTGATCACTTTGTTGCCCCACAACAGGTTGTCAGCACTCTCATAGAGGGTGATGCCGTCGGTGTGGTTCTTGTAGATCTCGTTGTAGGCGATCAGGTTGTTCACGCTGTTACGGTCGATCACCACGCCCGAGAGTTTGTTGTCGTAGCTGCGGTTGTTGATGATGAAACTGTCGTTGACCTCACGGGAAATAATGATCCCGTGCTTTTTCTTGGTCCCGTAGACGGTGTTGTCGGCGATGATCAGCCGATGCGAACGGTCGTGGGGGTCAATGCCATAGACGATGTTGTCTTTGTAGGTGTTGCTCTTGACCACGAAGTCGCGGGTTTCATAGCAGTAGAAGCCGTACCACATGTCCGAAAACTCGGAACCGATGATCCAACCGGTCGGTTCCGGGCGCTTGAGCACCTTGGCCATGTTCGGGGTGTACTGGGAAATACTCACCCCATACGACTTACTGTTGGAGTAGCCGAAGCTGGCCATCTTGGTGTTGACGATGTAGGTCTCGGTACCACCCCAGGCCAGCAGGAACGGACGGAATTCCTTGGGCGAACGGAACGTGGCGGGGCCATTGTCCTTTTCACGCCAGCCGGTGACCTTGGTGTCGCGGATGAACATGTGGCCATCGTTGACCAGGAACGAACCGCCCTCCTGGGACAGGCGCAGTTCCTGGGTCTGCTTGTCGATTTCGAGGATGCCTTTCTGGCCGACGACAATCGGAATCTTCGCCAGGTAGACACCTGGCGAAGATTCGATGATGTACTTCGGCACTTTCTTGGCCAAGTCCTTGAGGTTCATGTAGCCGTCGTCAACGAAGATGGCCTGTGGGATGCCGTGCTGACGCACGACCCACTCGGCCATCTTGTTGTCGCCGCCGATGAAGTCCTTCAAGGCGTTTTCCTGCATCATCCGGCGCACGCTGATCTTGCCGGGCTTGCTGCGCACGATCTTGGCCGCGACCGCTTCGGCGGTATAGCCTTTGAGGTCGGGCAGGGTCGGCTTGGCCAGCTCCAGCGGTTCGGTCGGCGCGCTGCTGACGGTGTAGGTCTTGGCCCGTTGCAGTTCTTTGACCACGTTGCCCGGCTTGACCGCCGGTTCAACGTTGGCGAACGCCGGCGAGCCGGCCAGCAGCATGGCTGCGACCAACAGGCTGATCGAACCTTTCATCGCCTGGCTGTTCCTGAGGTAGCGGTTCATATCGGGCACTCCCATGGCCATTCGCATCAGAAGCGCCAGATCACGTCGACGAAGGCACGATGCATATACGAATCGACCTCTTTGCCGTAGGCGTCGCCTGGCTTGAACACGCCGCCACGAAAGCGCACCAGCGCCGACGGCTCATCAATTGATTGACTCAGCGCAGCCGGCAGCAGGCCTTGCTTGAAGTACTTGGTGACCACCAGGTCGACTTCCTGGCCCAGGTCCTTGTCGCCGTCACGCAGCGGCAGGGTCGAGGTGGAGAGGATCGCGCCGGTCACGTCGTCGGTGTTGTTCTCCACGGCGTTGATGCCGTTGCTGCCCACCGGCTTGTTGCCGTCCACGCGCCAGAACTTGTGGTACACCAGGCTGGCGTCGTACTCGTCACGCAACTGCCAGGAACCGAACAGGCTGGCGCTCTGGGTGTTGGCCATTTCGCCACGGAAGGCTTCGCCGAAACGGTGGACGCGCGAGCGGGTGCCGGTGAAGTTCGAACGGTTGCTTTGCAGGCCGTTCTGTTCGTAGTCCTCGCTGGCCCGGGCATAAGCCGCACCGACCTGCCATTGCGGGTCGAGGCGCAGGCGAATACCCAGGTCGGTGGCCCAGCCGTCCACGTCATCGCTGTGCTTGGCTTGCGCGGGGCGCGTGCCGTCGGCGTTGAGCGGGTTGACGGTGTCACGGTCGCCGGTCATGCCGGTCAGGCTGGCCCAGTAGTTGATGGTGTTGGTGTTGCGCCAGTTGTAGGCGTCGCTGTTGGCTTCCAGGCCCAGCCAGGTCAAGTCACCGTTCTGGGTCTTGTCCAGGGTGTCGGTGGGCTCGCCCGGGGTCGGGTAGTCGAGGCTGCCGTTGTCATGGGTGTGGTGGGCACGGATACCGGCCCACTGGCCTGGCATCCACTGGTAGCTCACATCACCGTAGACGTGCAGGCGATCCTTGTCCTTGGGGGACAATTCCTTGAGGTCGGTGCGGTATTCGCTGAACCGCTCGGCGACGCCGAGGTTGGCCCGCAACAGGGTGGTGTCGAAGATCCAGTTCAGGGCTTCGATATTGGTGTCGCGCCATTGGCCGTCGTCGTTGCGCAGGCGCTGGCGGCCGAACTTCAACTGCTCGCCCGGGTAGGGGGTCAGGCCGCGATAGCCAATCCAGAATTCGCGCATGGCCAGGTAGCTTTTCTTGGCTTCGCGGTCGCCACTGTCGGTTTGCTGGTTGGCGCCATCGGACTGTTGCAGGGTATCGGTCTCGATAATGTCGGAGGACGTCACGGCCTGGGCCATGGCGTAGGCGCTCCAGGCACCGCTTTCACCGTAGACCCATGGGCGCAGGTCCAGGCCGATACCGTTGACGTCGCCACCGCTCTGGGTGCCGAGGTCACGGTCGTCTTCGGACTGGCCGGTGATTTTCACTTCCAGGCCAAAGTTCTTGGTGTCCGTCAGGGCCGCCAGGGTCGGGCAGGACCACAGCAGGGCGCACGTCAGGCCAATACCGGCCTGTACAAAAGGATTGAGCTTCAAAAGCTTCATAGAGGTTCCTCGCCGTCATCTTCTTTTAGGGCTTGCAGTTCCAGCGTATCGGGGCTCATGGCGCCGCGAATGGCCTGCTCTTGTTGTAGCAGGCGTTTCGCTTGTGCAAGTTGTTCCGGCGGTAATTGTGCTTCGAGGGTCTGGGCAAGCTCGATCGCCTGCGGGGTGTTTTGCACCTTGGCCAACTGGCTGAAAACGTAGGCGTTGACCGGGTTGGGCTTGGTGCCCTTGCCTTGGGAAAAGAGCTGGGCGATAGCGAAATCGGCGCTGTTCTGGCCGTTGCGGGCGGCCTTGAGCAGATGGTCCAGGGCTTTTTGCGAGTACACCTGGCCCAGGTAGCCGCGGCGATAGATCTGGCCGAGGTAGTAGTCGGCGGCCACTTCGCGGCCAACGGCTTTCTGGAAATGCTCCTCGGCAGCCTTGGCGTCGGCTGGCACCCACTTGCCCTCGTAGTACAGCTTGCCCAGCAACAGTTCGGCGCGCGGCTGGTCGGCGGCGCGGCCGTTGTCCAGGTATTGCATCATCTTGTCGACGTCACCCAATTCAGGGAAGTCGTAGAGCAGTTGCGCCAGGCTGACCCAGGCGGCGGGGTAGCCAGGGGCGATGCCTTCGAGCAACGACTGGGCGGTCTTCTCGTCCGTCTTGCCCAGGCTGGCATCGGCCAGTACGCGAGCGACGCTGTCCACGCGCTGTGCGGACACGACGCCACGGCTGTGACCGGCCTGCATTTGCTGGATCAACTGGGCCTGCTGGTCCGCCTGGCCGCGTTTCTGATAGACCGTGGCCAGTTCGACGTAGCAGATGTCAGTCGTGGCCAACGCGGCCTTGCAGACCTTCTCGACTTCGTCCAGATGCTGGTCATAGGTGCCCTGGGTGCGATAGAGCAGAATCTGCGCCAGGCCCGCTTCCGGGTAACCGGCGCTGCGCCATTGGTTGATCTGCTGCTGGGCGTTGACGTTCGGGAAACTGTGGGGGTATTGCAGGTACAGCATCGCCAGTGGGATGAGCGTGTTGCCTTCACCGTTGGCGAAGGCTTTCTTCAACAGGCCTTCGGCTTCGTGTTTTTCAGCTTCGGTGGAGCCGGGCTTGGCCACCAGCAGGCGACCCAGGCGGGCCTGGGCCCGTGGCGAGATATCGGCCGCGGCGCGATAAGTTGCCTCGGCTTTTTTCATCTGCTCGGGATCGCGGCTGTCCACCTGGATATCGGCCAGGCCGACCTGGGCTTCGCTGTAGCCCAGGTCTGCCAGTTGCTGATAGTTCTGCTGCGCCAGCGCCGTGTCGCCACGCTTGAGCGCTTCGTTGGCCAGGCGCTGGTCGGGCAAGCCGGCGCAGCCGCCAAGGCCGATAGCCAGCGCCAGTGCGCACAGTGCATGTCCCGTGTGGGAGCGGGCTTGCTCGCGAAGCAGGCGCTGCGTTGCCACGGTGAGACCGCGTTGATCCTTTCGCGAGCAAGCCCGCTCCCACAGGAGCTGTGGGGTGGTCAGGATTTTTGTAATGGTCACGGGCATATCCTCGACTTAACGACCGACGGCCATGGCTTTGTCCATCAGCCAGCCCAGGTTCGGGCCACGGTCGCTGTTGACTTCTACTGGACGGCCGGACAGCGAGCTGTCCAGTGGCTCGTCAGGCTTGATCAGCACGCGGATATCGGAGGACAGGTCTTCGCTTTTCAGGCTGGTGCTGCTGACGATCTTGCCGGTACGGGTGGTGTCTTCGCCGGCGACCTGGAAGCTCACCGCAGTGCCTGGACGCACGTCGCCGAACTGGCGATAGGAGAAGCGCGCTTCGACGTTGGCTTCGGTGCCGCGTGGAACCAGAGTGAAGATCACGTCGCCCTTGCTGGCGTACTGACCGTTGGATACCAGCTGCTGGGACACGATGCAGTCGCATGGAGACGTCAGGGTGCCGGTCATTTGCTTGCCGAACAGTTCTTCAACCTTGGCCGGCTGCAATTGGTTGTCGTCCAGATGACCCTTGAGCACGTCGAGCATGCTGGTGCTAAAGGTCGCCAGCGGGGCGCCCTTGGCGGCAACGCCGTCAGCCTTGACCAGGCTTTGCACGGTGCCGTCACGTGGCATGGTGATGGACATGCCTTGGACGTTCACCAGACCAGCCTGGGCATGGCTGACGAAATACATGCCGTACACCGACTTGAAGATGAAACCGAACGCGGCCAGGCCGACGAGGAAGATCGCCAGGCTGAAGGTCACGGCCCGCAGGCGACCCAGGACGGTCATGCCGCCGTTCTGGTCCTTTTGCTTGCGCGCCTTGGTGAAGTTGTCGCGCTGCAGGGTCGCCAGCACGTCGCCGACGCCGACGATATCGCCGGCCAGGTGCGAGGTGATGATGTGGCGCAGTGTCGAGATGTCCCGCGGCTCCAGGTTCTGGAACTGGCAACCGGTGCGGCCGGTCTCGCGGTCGTAGGAGCGGATCTGCAGCTCCACATCCATGGCCAGGCCAAGGTTGTCGATGACGAACTGCAGGCGGGCCTTGTAGGTTTCACCGATTCTCAGCGGCGTCTGGCCGGCGTTGAAGCACAGCCCGCCCGCGGACAGGTCCAGGACCTTGACTTCCATGGGTGTACGGTCTGGGCCGAAGAAACGCAGCTTGGCCGGGATTTTTACCCGGGCGTGTTGGCGCTGGGCTTCTGATTCATGCACTACGTTGACATTCACGGCGGTGTTCATAGGGGCGATTTCCTAGTTAATTCATGCAAGTCCGGTCAGACCATCGTCAGCAGCACGGCGACAAAAATGCTGCCGGCGGAGAAGGTCATGGTCCGAGACGACCAAGTGTTGAACCAACGTTGAAAGCTGGCGAGATCACGGGTCAGGTGGGTGGGCTGGCGAGTCCAGGACTGTTGGTCGAGGCGGAAGAACACGTAGATCTTCACCAGCGCGCCGACGATCTGGTTGTAATAGAGAATCGCCGGGTAGGCAGGGCCGATCCGGTGACCGGAGCACGACAGCAGCAAGGTCAGGATCAACCGTGTGATGCCGATCCACAGCAGGTACACCAGGATGAACGCGGTGCCGTACTTGAAGCTGGCGATCAAGGCCACGGTCAGGCCCAGCAGCGAAGTCCACATCGATACACGCTGGTCGAACAGCACCACCGAGGTGAACAGGCCCAGACGTCGCAAGCCCAGGCCCAAGGCCCGGGAGTTTTGCCGCAGGTTGTTGCCGTACCAGCGGAACATCAGCTTGCGACTGGCCTTGATGAAGCTCTTTTCCGGCGGGTGCTCGACCGTGTTGATCGCTGCATCAGGCACGTAGAAAGTGTCGTAGCCCAGGCGCATCAGGCTGAACCAGCTCGACTTGTCGTCACCGGTGAGGAACTTGAAGCGGCCCAGGCGCCAGTGTTGCAGCGAGTCGCTTTCCACGTCGGCGATGAAGTCCGGGTTCGTCACCACAGTGGCGCGGAACACCGACATACGCCCGGTCATGGTCAGCACGCGCTTGGACAGGGCCATGGAGCACATGTTGATGTGACGCTGGGCGAAACGCAGTTTGTGCCATTCGCTCATGATGTAGCCGCCACGCACTTCGCAGAACTCGTTGGTGGTCAAGCCGCCGACGTTGCCGAACAGCTGGAACCACGGCACGGTCTTGCGCACGACGCCTTCGGCGAGCACGGTGTCGCCGTCGATCACTGCAACCACTGCACGGTCGTCCGGCAGGTGGCGGGAGATGGCGCGGAAACCGAAGGCCAGGCCGTCACGCTTGCCGGTGCCGGGGATGCGCACGAAATCCAGCTTGACGTGCGCTGGCGGGTTCATGCGGGCCCAGAGGCTCTTGACCAACAGTTCGTCGGACATTTCCACGATGGAGCAGACCACGGTGGTGGGCAGCCCGCAGTCGATGGCTTCGCGGATCACCGAGCTGTACACCTGGGCGGTGGTCAGCGCGTCGATCCGAAAGCTGGTGACCATCAGGTACACATGGGACGGGTCTGCCGCGCTGCCCAGCTTGCGTACCTTGCGGCGCAGGTGCGGGTAGACGATGTACAGGAAGATCATGCCGCGCACGAAATGCGTTGCTCCCATGGAGTAACGCCAAATGCCCACGGCACCGATCAGGAAGATGAAGTCCTTGGATTCGGAGTCGAACGTGGACGTGGGCAGCGCCGTGGCGATGCCCATCAATAAACTCAAGTAAAACAGCCAACCGGCGGCCTGAAGCAGGCCGTGCTTTAGCCTGTGCATAATCTGCATCCGTCTCTATCTCGGGCGGGCCTTGTGGGCGGCCCGATGGGTTAAGGCAGGCGAAAGGCCGGCCAGGGCAAGCCCTGGCCGGCAAACAGACTTACCAGCAGATGCCTTCGGTCCGGCCACTCGGGTTGGTGGCCTTGGACATGAAACCGACCAGGTCGATGACTTGCTTGCCTTCCGGTACGTTCTCGGTCAGCGCGCGGAACTTCTCGTCGCGGTTGCCCAGGATGATGATGTCGGCGTTGTCGACCACTGCGTCGAAATCGGAGTTGAGCAAGGACGAGACGTGAGGAATC
The DNA here is from genome assembly GCF_000281895.1 of Pseudomonas fluorescens Q2-87. NCBI lineage: Bacteria > Pseudomonadati > Pseudomonadota > Gammaproteobacteria > Pseudomonadales > Pseudomonadaceae > Pseudomonas > Pseudomonas fluorescens. The sequence goes on from NZ_CM001558.1 coordinate 1,075,814, forward strand.
TTCGACTCGATGTAATCCTTGTTCGCACCGTGGACACGGGCGTATTCGACGTTGCTGTCGTAGATGCGCAGGTCGTAACCCTTGCCGATCAGCATTTCCGCCAGTTCTACCAGCGGGCTTTCACGCAGGTCGTCGGTACCGGCCTTGAAGCTCAGGCCCAGCAGGGCGACTTTGCGCTTGTCGTGGCTGGAAACGATGTCGAAGGCGTTCTGTACCTGGGACTCGTTACTGCGCATCAGCGAGTTGAGCAGTGGAGCTTCCACGTCCAGGGAACCGGCGCGGTAGGTCAGGGCGCGAACGTCCTTGGGCAGGCACGAGCCGCCGAAGGCGAAGCCTGGGCGCATGTAGTACTGGGACAGGTTCAGGGTCTTGTCCTGGCAGACCACATCCATCACTTCACGGCCATCGACGCCGACGGCCTTGGCGATGTTGCCGATCTCGTTGGCGAAGGTCACCTTGGTGGCGTGCCATACGTTGCAGGTGTACTTGATCATCTCGGCGACGGCGATGTCCTTGCGGATGATCGGTGCGTCGAGCTCTTCGTACAGCGATTGCAGAACGTCGCCAGAGGCTGTGTCGAACTCGCCGATGACGGTCATCGGAGGTTGATCGTAGTCTTTGATCGCGGTGCTTTCGCGCAGGAACTCAGGGTTGACCGCGACGCCGAAATCAACGCCAGCCTTCTTGCCGGAGCAGTCTTCTAGGATCGGGATGACCACATTGGCAACGGTGCCCGGCAATACGGTGCTGCGAACCACGATGGTGTGGCGGGTGGTCTTGTCGCGCAGGACAAAACCGATCTCGCGGCATACCGCTTCGATGTAGTTCAGTTCCAGGTCGCCGTTCTTTTTGCTGGGAGTACCCACGCAAATCATCGACAGATCAGTATCACGAATCGCTTCGGCGAAGTTGGTGGTTCCGCGCAGTCGGCCTGTTTGAATACCTTGCGCCAGCAACTCGCCAAGACCCGGTTCAACGATCGGCGACTTACCCGCGTTGATCATGTCGATTTTGTCTTTGGCGACATCCACGCCAACTACATCATGGCCCCGTGCAGACAGGCAACCGGCACATACTGCACCGACGTAACCCAAACCAAATATGCTAATGCGCATCGCATTTACCTCTGTTTTTCACGCCATTAAATGGCCGGAGTTAATAGTGTCCAGCGGTCATAGTGCACTCGGAAATGTGGAATGCAGGCGCCACAAGTCCGTGTGCAGGCATACTAAGTTCCGAGTGTCCAAATAATTGCACTCAAGTTGTGCGCAAAATGGCCTAGTTGTTATGACCTGCCCTGTTATGCAGCCAGTCCTCGTTGTCGGGAACGTTCGTGCAAAGGTCGTTCACCTCTGATCCCTGGCAAAAAGCCCACAAAATCAGAAGCTTGTGTGCTCAGGAGAGCACGTTATAGGGGCGCAGCCTTGGCCTTGTAGGGGATAGTAATGGTGCGTTATCTCCCATCCTTTAAGGGTGGATCCAATAAGACGACCGTTTCGCTAAGTTGCCATGACAACTTGGTTACTTCGTTCGACGTCCTCTGTAAGTTATCTCTTACACGTACGGCGAGAATCGTTACGGGTGGTATGAGCCGTGCAATTTCACATAGTTCCGATCCGCTCATCGCGATTTTCGAAATTTTTCGAAATATTATCGAAGATGGCACTGCTCGCAATATGATGGCACTCGCCGTTTCGCCCTTTATGAATAGGGAGTTAGAGGGGGTAGATATACTTTTGCCACTACGGAAGAAAAAAATCGGTGCCACTACGCAAAAAACTGACGAGTGTCGAGTGAAAGAAAAGTTAGCAGGGGAGTGGGTCGATTTATTGGCGCCATGGAACTGGCGAAAGAGGAAGGAATTAAAATGACAAGTCGCCGATTGATCGAGGCCCCCAATCAGGGGGCGTTATAAGGTTATGCTTTATTCAGGGGCGTGGTCGCGCAGGAATACGAATTTGTCCGGGCTCGACTGTTGGGCGTTGAAGCGGTAGCCCTGTATGTCGAATTGCTTGAGTTGTGCAGGATCATTGATGCGTTCCTGGATCACGAAGCGACTCATCAGGCCGCGGGCTTTCTTGGCATAAAAACTGATGATCTTGTGCTGGCCGTTCTTCAGGTCCCTGAATTCGGTATCGATGACGCGCGCTTTAAGTGCGCTGCGCTTGACTGCCGAGAAATATTCATTGGAAGCCAGGTTCAACAGCATGTCATCGCCCTGGTCGGCCAGGGCTTCGTTCAGCCATTCGCTGATCCGGGTGCCCCAGAACGCATAGAGGTCCTTGCCGCGGGCGTTGGCCAGCTTCGTGCCCATTTCCAGGCGATAGGGCTGCATCAAATCCAGCGGGCGCAGCAAGCCGTAAAGACCCGACAGCATGCGCAGATGCTGCTGGGCGTAATCGAAGTCGGCTTCGCCAAAGCTTTGCGCGTCCAGGCCGGTATACACGTCACCTTTGAAAGCCAGCAGCGCCTGCTTGGCGTTCGCGGGGGTAAAGGCTGGCGTCCAGCTGCCGAACCGCGCGGCATTGAGGCCGCCGATCTTGTCGGAGACGTGCATCAGTTCGCTGATTTGCGCCGGCGAAAGTTCACGCAGCTGTTCGATCAGCTCCTGGGAGTGATCCAGGTACTGCGGCTGGGTAAAACGCTCGGTGGCCGGCGGTGTTTCGTAGTCGAGGGTCTTGGCGGGGGAAATCACCATCAGCATGCAATCGTCTCCTTCAAAGGTGCGGCGATTCTAGGGGGTTGTCCGGGTGGACTCCAGCTATTGGGGTGATAGGTGATGGGTGGTGAGTAATGGTGGGGGCTTTCGTGGCGAGGGAGCTTGCTCCCGCTCGAGCGCGAAGCGGTCGCCAGCTATCTTGGGGCTGCTTCGCAACCCAGCGGGAGCAAGCTCCCTCGCCACGCAAGCTGCAAAATGAGTTCGCCAGGATCAGCTATGATGCCGCGCAAGTTTCGTTATGGAGACATCCCTTTTGCGCATTGCCCTAATGTTATCGGCTTGGCTGTTGAGCCTCGCAGCCATGGCCGCGCCCAACGACGTCGCGACCCTGGACCGCAGCACCTGGCCGGAGCAATTGAGCAATCCGACCCTGTTCGATGTGGCCTCGCGGGCCGAAATCCTGATGTTCGCCCGGGTCCTGCTGGACACCGACGCCATGGATGAAATTGCGCTCAAGCAGTACCTGGGGCTGCGCACGGTCAATATGCCCGCAGTCGAGGCGTTGCGTGCGCGGTTGTGGCAGCGGTTGCTTGCCAATTACAACTTCGCCCAGCAGAGCTGCGACCAGGACGCTTCCTTCTGTTACCTGGTCGAGAACATGGCGACCCTGCGTGAAGAAGCGCGCCGGTTTCACCTCGATGAAGACTCCTACTACTTCAAGTGGGCCGGGCCAAGCCAGATCTTCCATACCCAATACCGGGACGAATTGTTGCGCAAAGCCGCGCTTTTTCCCCAGACCAGCAGCGAAATCGAACGTTTCGGCGATTACGAACGCAACGGCGCGGACATGCACGACCGACTGTTCCTGCTCACGTTTGACAGCGGTGCCAACGTTGCGCCGGATAACACCCCGTGGCTGACCGAATATCTGCGCAAGTCGAACATGAACGGCACGTTCTTCGTGCTGGGCAAGGACATCCAGGCACGGCTGGCGGAGCGCTCTGTCAACAGCTTGCAGGCGCTCTACTCGGGACAATGCGTGGGTGTGCAGGGGTGGGAGTTCCGTTCCCACAGCCACTGGCAGGACTGGCAGGACTCGGTGCGACGCAGTGTCGAGATGGTCAAGGGCAAGCTGCCTGAGAACTACGTACCGCTGTTCCGTCCGCCCCAAGGCCAGCGTCGTGGCGATGCCGAATCGTTCTTCAGGCAACAAGGCCTGCAAGTGGCGCTATGGGACATCGATCCACAGGACGGCAACGGTCGGCTCAAGCCCGAGCAGAGCGCCCAGCGCACGCTGACGCTGATGCTGCTGTGGCGTCACGGGGTGATCAACTTCAATGCCAAGCAGGATGGGGTGAAAACGGCGATGCCCTGGCTCATCACGCAGACGGCGCAAAGCGGGATCGGATGGGCGGACTGCCAGGAAGCGTTTCGCTGAAGCCATGAAAGGCCCGGAAACATTGGGGGGAGTGGAAATTTCGGCGCACATTCATGACAACCGGACTTCCGACTTTAACGGTGCGATGGCGGTACGCCAAGGGTTATTCGTCACTCTGAAAAATAAACTTCAAAAAAGCGTCAAAGTGCTTTTTCCTGTCATGGGTTTTGGAGTATCAAGAAGCCAGACCGCCGAAACCTGCAACACAGGTGGCGTCTTCCAAGACCCAGGTTGTGTGCAGTTCACCTGAATCCTCGCGGGTGAATTCGGTGGCTACTTCGAGGCGCAGCACTGTCACGGTATTGCGTCGAATGGCCCCCACATAGGTGACCGAGTATGGATGACCACGGACGTAGCCCTTCCTCCAACCAGCCAATCCTCTATGTACTCGATACCAACGTATTGATCCACGATCCAAACGCGCTCCTGAACTTCGAAGAACACCACGTTGCCATCCCGATGACTGTCCTTGAGGAACTCGACAAACTCAAGAGCGGCCACCACAGCGTTGCGGCCGAATGCCGGCAGGCGATCCGCCTGATCGACAAGACCCTCGGCGATGCCTCCCCGGAAGACGTTGAGCTCGGCGTGCCGATCCAGCGCGGCAAAAGCGGCCCCAAGGGTCTGCTCTCGATCTTGATGAGCAAGCGCACCGAACCCAACCTGGTGCTGCCTGAACACTTGAACGACAACATCATCATCAACCAGTTGATCGACCTGCACGCGCGCAACAAGGACCAAGCCGTGGTGCTGGTGACCAAAGACATCAACATGCGCCTCAAGGCCCGCGCCTGCGGGATCGCGGCGGAGGACTACAGCACCGACCAGTTGGTCGACGACGTCTCGCTGCTGCCCAACGGCTACCACAACATGACCGGCTCCTTCTGGGACCGTGTAAGCAAGGTCGAAACCCGCCAGGACCACGGCCGTACCTGGCACCAGGTGCAACTGATCGACAACCTGCCGGCGGTGCACATCAACGAATTCATCATCGACGAACAAGGATTCGTCGGCTGGATCAAGGAAATCCATGTCGACAAACTGCTGATACTCGACCTGCATCAAGAGCCCCTGCTGCACCAGGAGGCCTGGGGCCTTAAGCCGCGTGACATCTATCAGAGCCTGGCCCTGTTCGCCTTGCTCGACCCGGACATTCACCTGGTCAACCTGTCCGGCGCCGCCGGTTCCGGCAAGACCATCCTGGCCCTGGCCGCCGCCATTGAGCAGACCATGGTCAGCAAACGCTACCGGCGCATTATCGCCACCCGCAGCGTGCAGGGCCTCGACCAGGAAATCGGTTTCCTGCCCGGCACCGAAGCGGAGAAAATGGAGCCTTGGCTGGGCGCCATCACCGACAACCTCGAAGCCTTGCACATGGATGACGAAAGCACCCATGGCAGCGTTGACTACATCCTCAGCAAAGTGCCGTTGCAGTTCAAATCCCTCAACTACATCCGGGGGCGCAGCTTCCAGCAGAGCCTGATCCTGATCGACGAATGCCAGAACCTGACCCCTCACCAGATGAAAACCATCATCACCCGTGCCGGTGCCGGTTCCAAAGTGGTGTGCCTGGGTAACCTGGCGCAGATCGATACCCCTTACCTGTCCGCGACCAGCTCCGGGCTGACCTACCTGACCGAACGTTTCAAGGACTTCCCCAACGGGGTGCACATCACCCTGCAGGGCGTGCCGCGCTCGATCCTTGCCGAATACGCTGAATCGCACCTGTAACTCCAGCCAAACCGGGCGACTTCAGCGTCGCCCGGTTTTTTTGCGCCCGATAAGCAGGCTCTGTGGGAGCGGGCTTGCTCGCGAAGGCGGTGTAACAGCTATAAATAGGCTGTCTGACACTCCGCTTTCGCGAGCAAGCCCGCTCCCACAAGGGTTCTGCAATGATTGGATAGATGCGGACCGCCACCGGTGCGACAATCAGTCCTGCCGGAATCTGACCCACAGGTTTACAATCGACGCTCCCGATCAGGAGTAACCCTGTGCTGACTCATCTCGATTCCCAAGGTCGCGCCAACATGGTCGACGTGACCGACAAGGCCGTGACGTTCCGTGAGGCTACGGCCGAAGCTTTTGTGCGCATGTTGCCCGACACGCTGCAGATGATCGTCAGCGGTGGTCACCCCAAGGGCGATGTCTTCGCCGTCGCACGCATCGCCGGCATCCAGGCCGCGAAGAAAACCAGCGACCTGATTCCACTCTGTCATCCGTTGATGCTGACCAGCGTCAAGGTCGAGCTTACCGCTGAAGGGGAGGACCGGGTGCGTATCGTGGCCCGGTGCAAACTGTCCGGGCAGACCGGGGTGGAAATGGAAGCGCTGACCGCTGCCAGCGTTGCCGCGCTGACCATCTATGACATGTGCAAGGCCGTGGATCGGGGCATGATCATCGAAGGCGTGCGGGTATTGGAAAAGCTCGGCGGTAAAAGTGGCCACTTCCAGGCGGAGGCCCAATGAACATCACGGTGAAGTTTTTCGCTCGATATCGCGAGGCCTTGGGCGTGGACTCGGTAAAGGTAGAGGGCGATTTCGCCACGGTCGACGACGTGCGCGCGCTGCTCGCCCAGCGCGACGGTGCCGAGGTGCTGAGCGAGCAAAACCTGATGTGCGCGCGTAACGAAGATTTGTGCCAGCTCGATGAGCCGCTGGCGGACGGCGACGAAGTCGCATTCTTTCCCACCGTCACCGGAGGCTGAGCCATGGCGATTCGTGTGCAGGCCGATCCGTTCGACCCGGGCGCTGAAGTCAATGCGATGCACGCAGCCAACGTCGGCGTCGGGGCGGTGGTGAGTTTTGTCGGTTACGTGCGCGACTTCAATGACGGCCTCGACGTGTCCGGAATGTTCCTGGAGCATTACCCGGGCATGACCGAAAAGGCCTTGGGCAAGATCGCCACCGAGGCCGAGCAGCGCTGGCCGTTGCTCAAGCTGGAAGTGCTGCACCGCATCGGCGCCCTGGAACCGGGCGAGCCGATTGTTTTCGTGGCAGCCGCCAGTGCCCATCGCCAGGCAGCGTTCGATGCCTGCGCCTTTGTCATGGATTACCTCAAGACTCGCGCGCCGTTCTGGAAGAAGGAAAACACAATCGACGGCCCGCGTTGGGTCGAAGGGCGCGACAGTGATCATGCGGCGGCGGATCGCTGGAAGTAGTAGATACCCTGCAGTTCTTCATTGATTGTTATGCCGCCTTCGCGAGCAAGCCCGCTCCCACATTGGATGGATGTCGTACACAGTATTTGTATTCGACGCAGTTTCCTTGTGGGAGCGGGCTTGCTCGCGAAGAGGCCACCAGCCTCCCATCACTTTCTCCTGGTCCCCAATTGACGGTGTGTACATTAAAGTCCAGTATGGATTTATAAGTACAAAACACCGCTGTGCCTACTTTCTCTGCCAAACCAACAACAACCCGCGAGAGATCGATCATGAAGAAGCTTCCCCTCATCACCGGCCTGGCCTTGAGCCTGTTGGCCTCCGGCAGCCTGTTCGCCGCTGAAAAAAATCTGCGCATCGGCATCGAAGCGGCTTATCCGCCGTTTGCGTCCAAGACTTCAGAAGGGAAGATCGAAGGGTTCGACTACGACATCGGCAACGCTCTCTGCGCGCAGATGAAGGTCAAGTGCGAGTGGATCGAAGGCGAGTTCGACGGGCTGATTCCGGCGCTGAAAGTGAAGAAGATCGACATGGCGCTGTCGTCCATGACCATCACCGAAGAGCGCAAGAAATCGGTGGATTTCACCCACAAGTATTACTTCACCTCGTCGCGGTTGGTCATGAAGGAAGGCGCCGTGGTCGATGACCAATACGCCAGCCTCAAGGGCAAGACCGTGGGTGTGCAACGTGCTACCACCACCGACCGCTTCGCCACGGAAGTCTTCGAGCCCAACGGCATCACCGTCAAGCGCTACAGCAATAACGAAGAAATCTACATGGACCTGGCGTCGGGTCGCCTGGACGCGATTTTCGCCGACACCATTCCGCTGGAAGACTTCCTGTCGATGCCACGCGGCAAGGGCTACGCCTTTGTAGGCCCCGAGCTCAAGGATCCGAAGTACGTCGGTGAAGGCGCCGGTATCGCGGTGCGCAAGGGCAATACCGAACTGGTGGCGGACTTGAACAAGGCCATTGATGGGATTCGGGCCAGTGGCGAGTATCAGAAAATCCAGGCCAAGTATTTCAAGTCGGACATCTACGGCGACTGAAACATCGCCTTCGCGAGCAAGCCCGCTCCCACATTGGATCTTCGTTGGACATAAATCTTGTGTTCAACGCAAATCCTTTGTGGGAGCGGGCTTGCTCGCGAAGGCGTCAGCAAAGGCAACCCAAGGTCTCAGCCCTTCAACTCCTTCAACTCCTTCAACTCCTTCAAATGCTTGTACACCGTCGCCCGGCCCATGTTGAGTATATTCGCCACATAGTTGGACGCGCTCTTGCCCTTGAAAGCGCCTTCGGCATGCAACGCCAGCACCAGCTCGCGTTTGTGGTCGCGGGTCAGCAGGTTCAGGCTCAGCTGGCGCTCGCGCATCCAGGCGTGGAGAAAGGTATTGATCCGCTCCTGCCAGTCATCGCGAAACAATGAGTCCGGCTGGGGAATCAACTTGCCCGGCGAGAGGAACAGATCCAGCGCGGCCTTGGCATTCTCGAACAGCGAAATATTCAGGTTGATGCACAGCACCGCCAGCGGATGGCCGTCGGCGTCGCGCAATACGCTGGTGAGGCTGCGAATTTTCTGCCCATCCCAATTCAGCTTTTCGTACGGCCCGATATTTCGCTCGCTGACATCCTCGCTGAGCATGTCTTCCAGGGACGAATCGTCGCCGATCTCACGCTTGGACAGGTTATTGGCGATGTAATCGACTTTCTGCGTGCGCAGGTCGTGCAGCACCACTTCGGCGTGTGGATAGAAGAGCGTGGCGATGGCGTCGGCGATGGTGTGGAAATTATCCAGTGCCGGATCGGGTAGCGGGGCGTTCATGACAGGGCTCCTGGCAGCGTCAGCGCCCCGTGGAACAGGGGCGCGGGGAGTGTGCCGCAATCGAGGCGATGCGTCACCTGGGTGGGATCAACCCAGGCGTATCGGCGACAGCATGGCGTTGCTCAGGCCGAAACGGGTCAAGGCCTCGGGCAACGGTTCGCCACGCACCAGCGCCGCGCTGGCCTGGCCCATGGCTGGAGAGGTCTGGATGCCGTAGCCGCCTTGGGCCGCGACCCAGAACAGTCCGGGCACTTGTGAGTCGAAACCGGCTACCAGGTCACCGTCGGCCACGAAACTGCGCAAACCGGCCCAGGTGCGGGTCGGTCGGCGGATGGTCAGGGTGGTGGCTTCTTCGATTTGGTAGATCCCCATGGCGATGTCCAGTTCTTCAGGCTGCACGTCGTGAGGTTCCACCGGGTCGGCGTTGGCCGGTGAGCCGAGAAACATGCCGGCGTCGGGCTTCATATAGAAGGATTCGTCGAGGCTGACCAGCATCGGCCAGTCATGAATATCCACACCCTCTGGGCCGGCGAAGATAAAGGCCGCGCGCCGCTTGGGTTGCAGCCCCAGCTTCCGGGCGCCGGCCATGTCGGCGACCTGGTCGGCCCAGGCACCGGCTGCATTGATCAACACAGGTGCGCTGAAGGTCTGGCTGGCGGTCTCCACGTGCCACAATCCCTGGTCGTCGCGACTCAAGCCCAGCACTTCACTGTCGGTATGCACTTCACCGCCATTGCGGCGAATACCGCGCAGGTAGCCTTGGTGGAGCGCGTCGGTATCGATGTCACAAGCCGTGGGGTCGTAGATCGCGCCGTGGACCTTGTCCCGCCGCAGGATCGGCAGCCGCACGCAGGCTTCTTCGGCGCTGAGCAGTTGCATCTGCGGCACCGTCGCCTTGGCGCTGAGGTACTGATTGTTCAACTCGGCCGGGTCGCCGGTGAAGTCCACGGTCATTTCGCCCCGCGCGGTGAGCAAGGGATGTTCGCAGAAGCCACTTGGCGGGGCATCGAAAAAGTCCCGGCTGGCCTGGGTCAGCGCCCGCACCTGTGGCGTGCCATAGGCCGCGGTGTACAGCGCCGCCGAACGTCCGGTGGAATGGTAGGCCGGATGGGATTCGCGTTCGAGCACCATGACCCGCCCGTGGGGGGCCAGCCAGTAACCGGTGGAAGCACCGGCGATACCGCCGCCGATGATGATGAAGTCTGCTGAAGCCATGAAGCTCTCCTGTCGAGCACGGTGCCGGGCGTTCGCCAAACCCTGTGGGAGCGGGCTTGCTCGCGAAAGCGGTGTAACAGCCACATCAATGGTGAATGTGCTGCCGTCTTCGCGAGCAAGCCCGCTCCCACAGGGGAACAGTTTGGGTCAGATTTGCTGGTGCATCCGGTAAAGCGCATTCGCCAGCGCAACGTCTTCCAGCCCCAGGCCGATGGAGCGGAAGAACACGTGGCGGTCATAGTTCGGTCGCGCGACTCGTTCGCTGAGCAGGTCGGGCAAGTCGCCGACAACGCTCGACGCCTGCCAGCCGAACTGTTCGCCGGCGATCAGCATTTCCCCGGCAGAGCCTGGCGTGGTCTGGCGATAGCCGCAGAACACGTCCATGTCGCTGAGGCTTTGGGGCGGTACTTCGTGCGCTCGCGGCGCATTGGTGCTGATGGAGGTGATCAGGGTTGGCTTGCCGAGCGTGCTCGGGTCGAGCACCGCTTTGGCGGACGACGTGCAGAGCATCACCACATCGGCGTCCTTCAAAGCGGCTTGCAGGCTGTCGGCGATTTGCAGGCGTGGGTCCAGGCCGGTGAGCAACGCCAGTTCCTGTGCCGTTTTGCCTTTCAGGCTGGGCGAATAGAGGCTGATACCTTGCCAATCCCTCAGGCCCTTGACGTATTGCACGTGCGCCCGCGCTACCGCACCGCTGCCGATGACCGCCAGGCGTCGGGCTTGGAGCGGGGCGAGGGCATCCACGGCAACGGCGGTGGTGGCGGCGGTGCGAGCGGTCGTCAGTTCGCTGGCATCACACAGCAGCAGCGGCTGGCCAGTCTGCATCGACATCAGCAACGTCCAGGCGGTAACCAGCGCACCTTGTTCGCGCACGATGTAGGGCGAGGTCTTGATCCCGTAGACCTGGTCTTCGGCCAGCACGCCCAGATAATTGATGAAGTCCCCGGCGCCCTGGGGAAATTCCACGAGTTGCTGGGACGGTTGCACCGCTTTCCCGGCGGCGAGGTCGCGAAACAGCTTGCGCAGGGTTTGCGGCACATCGACGTGTCCGAGCAGTTCTCGGGCCTGGGCTTGGGTCATCACATAGGGCGTGGTGGTCATGGGGGCTCCGGGTGCTTTTTATAAACTAATTTGTCCATTATGGACTTTTAGTTTAATCGGGCAATATCCCAGGCGAAAAAAAACGCAGCCATTTCGGCTGCGTTTTCAGGATCGGCGATAGCGATTAAGGCCGCTTGCGCTCAACCGCCCGCAATAGATGCGTCGGCGGGGTTTCGCAGTTGATCTTTTTCCCCAGCAGCGCCTCGATGGACGGCAACTGATAGGAGTCATCCTCACCGGCGAAGCTGATCGATACACCCGCGGCGCCCGCACGACCGGTACGGCCGATGCGGTGCACGTAGTCATCCGGCACTTCCGGCAGGGTGAAGTTGATCACGTGGCTGATGCCGTCGATGTGAATGCCGCGACCGGCCACGTCGGTGGCGACCAGCACGCGGATCTTGCCTTCGCGGAAACCTTCCAGGGTCTTGATGCGCTTGTGTTGGGGCACGTCGCCCGACAGTTGGGCGGCATTGACGCCGTCGCGCACCAGGCGTTCCTCGATACGCCGCACTTCGTCCTTGCGGTTGGCGAACACCATCACCCGCTCCCAGCCGTTGTCGTTGACCAGGTTGTAGAGCAGCTTGTACTTGTCGGCACCGGCCACCGCATAGATGTGCTGCTCGACGTTTTCGCTGGCGACGTTCTCGGCTTCGATCTCGACGATGGACGGGTCGGTGGTCCACTGCTTGGCCAGGTTCATCACGTCTTCGGTGAAGGTCGCGGAAAACAGCAGGGTCTGGCGTTCGCTTTTCGGTGGGGTCTGGCGAATGATCTGGCGCACCTGCGGGATGAAGCCCATGTCGAGCATGCGGTCGGCTTCGTCCAGCACCATCACTTCGACCATGTCCAGGTGCACGTCGCCGCGCTGGTTGAAATCCAGCAGGCGGCCCGGTGTGGCGACCAGGATGTCGCAATGGCGGGCTTCGAGGTGCTTGAGCTGCTTGTCGAAGTCCATGCCGCCCACGAACGTCATGACGTTCAGGCCGGTGTACTTGGTCAGGTCGGCGGCGTCCTTGGCGATCTGCACCACCAGCTCGCGGGTCGGCGCGATGATCAGCGCTCGCGGCTCGCCCATGTAGCGTTCCTTGGGCGGCGGGGTCTGGAGCAGTTGGGTGATGATGGAAATCAGGAATGCGGCGGTCTTGCCGGTGCCGGTCTGGGCGCGACCGATGGCGTCCTTGCCGGCGAGGGTATAGCCCAGCACTTGCGCCTGGATGGGCGTGCAATACGGGAAACCCAGGTCCTGGATGGCGTGCATCAATTCTGGGGCGAGCTTGAAATCGTGGAAGCGGGTCTTGCCTTCCTGGGGTTCTACGACGAAGTCCTCGAGCTTCCAGGCGACGACCGGCGGTTTTGGCGCGCGTTCGCGGCGTGGCTTGGGGGCGTCGTTGCGTGGTTTTTCGGGTTCTGGAGCGATAAGAGGCTGGGCGGCGGGCTCTTTGTTTGCCTGTGCAACGGGGGCAGCCCGGCGCGGTTGTGGCGCATCGGTACGGCTCGGGGCGTGGACAGGGGCGCTTGCGCCAGGCGCGAGCTGCTCGGCCTCGCTTTTACCGAACATCTTCTTGAGTGCTTTGAGCACGGTCATCTCATCGATTGGTTAAGGAATGTACGCCGGCCAGTGTAATGCAAGAAACGGGCGCGGCGTAGTGTGATCATCAAAGGGCTGGCGTGGCGATTGGCCTCAGCGCAACCGCTCGGCCAGCCAGTTGCCGATGTCGCGAATCTCCTCGGGTAACACTTCGTGGCCCATTGGGTATTCCTGCCATATCACGGTGACACCATGCTGCTTCAAATACTCTTTCGCCGTCCGCCCCATGGGGTTAAGTACCACTTCATCGTACTGTCCGTGCAGCGCCAGCACCGGAATACGTTGCTGGCTGGCCGACAGCTGCAGTTCTTCGCTGAAAGTCGGTGCATAAGTGGAGAGTGCGATCACGCCCCCCAACGGGCCCTGCCATTTCACGAAAGCCGTGTGATAGACCACCGCGCCGCCTTGGGAAAATCCCGCCAGGAAAATCCGCGAGGCGTCTATTCCGCTGGCTCGCTGGGTTTCGATCAGATCGATGACCCGTTGTGCCGAAGCTTCCAGCTGCTGTTCATCGATGGCCCGGGCCGGGCTCAAGGCGCGGATATCGTACCAACTGGGCATGGCGTAGCCGCCGTTGATCGTTACGGGTTGGGTCGGCGCCTGGGGTAGAACGAAACGTGTCGTGAGCAGGCTTTGCTGCAACATTTCAGCGACCGGCATGAAGTCATAACGATCGGCGCCCAAGCCGTGGAGCCAGATAACACACGCGTCGGCAGTGCCGCTGGGCTCGAGAATCAGGGGGTCGGTCATGGTTGTGCTCCAAATTTGTGCGGGTGCGCCCAATCAGTGCGTGATTACAGTGCGTTCCCGGTGCCTCAGTTAATTAGATGTCGCAAAGTTGAAAGTTTTTGTCTTGACGTGTTTTGCATGGCCTAAGCGCAGCGGTCTGGTACGGGCTTTGCTATGGGGATGCTGAGTGATGATTCTTACGCTGCGCGGTAACACTATCAGTTAGCCGCGCCGCATGGGATATCAGAAATCCGGTGATGAATGTTCGCCAATAGCCGCTACGGGCTTCGCGAACGTGAAGGGCTACAGCCCGTTCGGCCGTTTGGTGAGAGATGGGCATGACCACTGTTTACGGACATCCTCATTATTAGACTCATAGCGAAGGTCCAGACGTCGGTTGACCCTAAAAAAAGCCAACAAGGGTCGGCAATGCCCCAAAAGGGTGCGACAGGGCTCGAGCTCCGACACAACAAGAGCAAAACTGGAGGTTTGAATGAAGTTACTGAAATCCACCCTGGCCGTCGTGACTGCTGCAGCAGTGCTCGGTGTCAGCGGGTTCGCTCAGGCGGGTGCAACCCTGGATGCCGTGCAGAAGAAAGGCTTTGTGCAATGCGGCGTAAGCGATGGCCTGCCGGGTTTCTCGGTGCCTGATTCGACCGGCAAGATCGTCGGCATCGACGCTGACTTCTGCCGTGCCGTGGCCGCTGCGGTATTTGGCGATGCGACCAAGGTCAAGTTCAGCCAGTTGAACGCCAAGGAGCGCTTCACCGCGCTGCAATCGGGCGAAATCGACATGCTCTCGCGCAACTCCACCATGACCAGCTCCCGTGACGCGGGCATGGGCCTGAAGTTTCCAGGCTTCATCACCTACTACGACGGCATCGGTTTCCTGGCCAACAACAAGCTGGGCGTCAAGAGCGCCAAGGAACTGGACGGTGCAACCATCTGCATCCAGGCCGGTACCACCACTGAACTGAACGTTTCCGACTACTTCCGCGCCAACGGCCTGAAGTACACCCCAATCACTTTCGACACCTCCGATGAAAGCGCCAAGTCGCTGGAATCCGGTCGTTGCGACGTACTGACCTCCGACAAGTCCCAGCTGTTCGCCCAGCGCAGCAAGCTGGCTTCGCCGAAAGACTACGTCGTTCTGCCGGAAACCATTTCCAAGGAACCACTGGGCCCAGTCGTGCGCAATGGCGACGACGAGTGGCTGGCCATCGTGCGCTGGACAGGCTACGCCTTGCTCAACGCCGAAGAAGCCGGTGTGACCTCGAAAAACGTTGAAGCTGAAGCCAAGTCCACCAAGAACCCTGACGTCGCTCGTATGTTGGGTGCTGACGGTGAATACGGCAAAGACCTGAAACTGCCGAAAGACTGGGTCGTACAGATCGTCAAGCAAGTCGGCAACTACGGCGAAATGTTCGAGCGCAACCTCGGCAAGGGCACTCCGCTGGAAATCGATCGCGGCCTGAACGCGCTGTGGAACGCTGGCGGCATTCAATACGCACCACCAGTGCGCTGATGGTTCTATCACCCGGTGGGCCAACCACCGGGTGATGTTCTGTTCCATTCTTTGCGGGGCACTTCATGCAAAATTCAATCGGCGCACCTAAGCAGAGGCTCAGCCTCAGCGATCCACGAGTGCGTGCGTGGGTATTTCAAGTCGTCACTGTCGTGGCGGTTATCGCGCTGGGCTGGTTTCTGTTCGATAACACACAGACCAATCTTCAACACCGGGGCATCACTTCCGGTTTCGGCTTCCTGGAGCGCAGTGCCGGTTTCGGCATTGCCCAACACCTGATCGACTACACCGAAGCGGACAGCTATGCCCGCGTCTTTGTCATCGGGTTGCTCAACACGCTGCTGGTGACCGTCATCGGCGTGATCCTGGCGACCATCCTCGGGTTCATCATTGGCGTGGCGCGCCTGTCGCAGAACTGGATCATTTCCAAGTTGGCGACCGTTTATGTAGAGGTTTTCCGTAATATCCCGCCGCTGCTGCAAATCCTGTTCTGGTACTTTGCCGTATTCCTCAGCATGCCCGGCCCGCGCGCTGCCCATAACTTCGGCGATACCTTCTTTGTCAGCAGCCGGGGCCTGAACATGCCGGCCGCGCTGGTGGCCGAAGGGTTCTGGCCGTTCGTGATCAGCGTTGTGCTGGCGATTGTCGCCATCGTGCTGATGACGCGCTGGGCCAACAAGCGTTTCGAGGCGACCGGCGAGCCGTTCCATAAGTTCTGGGTCGGCCTGGCGCTGTTCCTGGTGATTCCGGCATTGAGCGCGCTGCTTTTTGGTGCGCCGGTGCATTGGGAAATGCCTGAACTCAAGGGCTTCAACTTCGTCGGTGGCTGGGTGCTGATCCCGGAACTGCTGGCCCTGACCCTGGCGCTGACGGTGTACACGGCGGCGTTCATCGCCGAAATCGTGCGCTCGGGCATCAAGTCGGTGAGCCACGGCCAGACCGAAGCGGCCCGTTCCCTGGGGCTGCGCAACGGTCCGACCTTGCGCAAGGTGATCATCCCGCAAGCCTTGCGTGTGATCATTCCGCCACTGACCAGCCAATACCTGAACCTGGCGAAAAACTCCTCCCTGGCGGCCGGTATCGGCTACCCGGAAATGGTTTCGCTGTTTGCCGGCACAGTGTTGAACCAGACCGGCCAGGCCATCGAGGTGATTGCGATCACCATGAGTGTGTACCTGGCGATCAGTATCAGCATTTCCTTGCTGATGAACTGGTACAACAAGCGCATTGCGCTGATCGAGCGGTGAGGAAACGCGCATGACGACTCATACTTTCAAACCTGACATGCCCCCGCCGGGCAGCAGCATCGGCGTGGTGGCGTGGATGCGCGCCAACATGTTCTCCAGCTGGATCAACACGCTGCTGACGCTGTTCGCGTTCTACCTGATTTACCTGATCGTCCCGCCGCTGCTGCAGTGGGCCATCCTCGATGCCAACTGGGTCGGTACCACCCGCGCCGATTGCACCAAGGAGGGCGCCTGCTGGGTGTTCATCCAGCAGCGTTTTGGTCAGTTCATGTACGGTTACTACCCGACGGACCTGCGCTGGCGCGTAGACCTGACCGTGTGGCTGGCAGTGATCGGCGTAGCGCCGCTGTTCATCTCGCGCTTCCCGCGCAAGGCGATCTACGGCCTGAGCTTCCTGGTGCTGTACCCGATCATTTCCTGGTGCCTGCTGCACGGTGGCGTGTTCGGCCTGGACACCGTAGCGACCAGCCAATGGGGCGGCCTGATGCTGACCCTGGTAATCGCCACGGTCGGTATTGTCGGCGCGCTGCCGCTGGGCATCGTCCTGGCCCTGGGGCGCCGCTCGAATATGCCGGCGATTCGTGTGGTCTGCGTGACCTTCATCGAGTTCTGGCGCGGCGTGCCGTTGATCACGGTGTTGTTCATGTCCTCGGTGATGCTGCCGCTGTTCCTGCCCGAAGGCATGAACTTCGACAAGCTGCTGCGGGCGTTGATCGGGGTGATCCTGTTCCAGTCGGCCTACGTGGCCGAAGTGGTGCGCGGCGGCCTGCAAGCCATCCCCAAGGGCCAGTACGAAGCGGCCGCAGCGATGGGCCTGGGTTACTGGCGCAGCATGGGCCTGGTGATTCTGCCGCAAGCCCTGAAGCTGGTGATCCCGGGTATCGTCAACACCTTCATTGCGTTGTTCAAGGACACGAGCCTGGTGATCATCATCGGCCTGTTCGATCTGCTCAACAGCGTGAAACAAGCTGCCGCCGACCCGAAATGGCTGGGCATGGCCACCGAAGGCTATGTGTTCGCCGCCCTGGTGTTCTGGATTTTCTGTTTTGGTATGTCCCGCTATTCCATGCATTTGGAACGCAAGCTGGACACTGGCCACAAGCGTTAGGAGTTGACTCATGAGTGAAGCGATCAAACAGCCTGTGAGCCCTGAAGGCATTATTCAGATGCAGGGCGTGAACAAGTGGTATGGCCAGTTCCACGTGTTGAAGGACATCAACCTGAACGTCAAGCAGGGCGAGCGTATCGTGCTGTGCGGCCCGTCGGGTTCCGGCAAGTCCACCACCATCCGCTGCCTCAACCGCCTCGAAGAGCACCAGCAAGGGCGCATCGTGGTCGACGGCGTGGAACTGACCAACGACCTCAAGCAGATCGAAGCGATCCGCCGTGAAGTCGGCATGGTGTTCCAGCACTTCAACCTGTTCCCGCACCTGACCATCCTGCAGAACTGCACCCTGGCGCCGATGTGGGTGCGCAAGATGCCCAAGCGCAAGGCCGAGGAAATCGCCATGCACTACCTGGAACGCGTACGCATTCCAGAGCAGGCGCACAAATACCCGGGCCAGCTCTCCGGCGGTCAGCAACAGCGTGTGGCCATCGCCCGTGCCCTGTGCATGAAGCCAAAGATCATGCTGTTCGATGAGCCGACTTCTGCGCTCGATCCGGAAATGGTGAAGGAAGTACTCGACACCATGATCGGCCTGGCTGAAGACGGCATGACCATGCTCTGCGTGACCCACGAAATGGGCTTTGCCCGCACCGTGGCCAATCGCGTGATCTTCATGGACAAAGGTGAAATCGTCGAACAGGCCGCGCCGAACGACTTCTTCGACAACCCGCAGAACGACCGCACCAAGCTGTTCCTGAGCCAGATCCTGCACTGATCCGGTCTTAGGCAGTGAAATAAACCCGGACTCGTCCGGGTTTGTTTTTAATGGGCCGCTCAGCAAGCCGTGAGGGTCTCGTGTTCCTTGTGCACCGTCGTTTTGAATTGTCGCAAGTCTGCGTCTTCAGCGAAGGCATGGACATCGGCAAGCAAATGCGGATAGCGATCAAGCAGGCGCATCAGCAAGATCAATGCCTTGGGTGGCACTACCTCGCCGCGCTCGTAGCGGGAAAACGCATTGTGTCCACCGCCCGATAGCAGCAGTACCGCTTCCTTTTGCGATAAATGCAGTTTGCGCCGGACACGTTTGATCTCTTCGCCGATCATTCGCCTGGCCGCGTTGACCAGCTCATCACCTGCGTGGTCGTAGCGATCCGAGCAGCTTGAATCGAGCTCGACTTCGCCGCACATCTGACATTCCCAGCCAGACAAGTCATCGACCCGGCGTTCCAGTCCCTTGACGCTCATGGTTTCGCCGCGACCTTCGAAATGCAACATGCCTTCCGGGGCACCACAGCTGAAGCATTGCTGGTGTTTCATGAGTTTTTCTCCTTGAAGGAAATTACCGGTGGGCCTCCGCTGGGGCGGTACGTCACCTTCAGGTAAATCTGCAGACCGTGTGAATCGGCGTGGTAGACGTCATGCCAGACTCGATGATCGTCATAGGTGGTCATCGATTTGTAGAACTGTTTTCGCTCAAGCCCATGGATGACCTGCTGCATGTCCGAGACGTTTAAACCGAGCGTCCGAGCAGTGTTCTTCGCAGTGCTGGTGAAAGCTTTCCCTTTAAGCCGCCTGACATCTGCCTGTATTGCCGCCAAGGCGTAGTGGGGTGTGTTCTTTTCCATAGAACGGCGTGCCTTGTCCTTAAAATTACCCTCAAAGGGTAATTTTGACTAATCGAAAATCTCGTTTCTTTACCTCCCGTTGACCCTAGGCGGTTGCCGTCCTACGCGAAGCTGACTAACATGTCAGAAAATTCATCCTATGATTGGATGAAAGGATGGGTTCCATGTCAGACATTTCTCCATTAATTAAGCGATCCTTGGTCGATCAAGCCCTGGACCAACTGCGCCAGCGCATCAGCGATGGCGTGTGGGTCGTGGGGCAACGGTTGCCCACCGAGCCCGAGTTGGTGGCCGAGCTGGGTATCAGCCGCAACACCGTGCGCGAAGCCATGCGCGTGCTGGCGTTTTCCGGCTTGATCGAAATCCGCCAGGGCGACGGCAGTTATGTCCGGGCGACGGTGGATCCGCTGGACACTCTCAAGGTGCTGTCTCGCTGTTCATTGGATCAGGCCCGTGAAACCCGGCATATCCTCGAAGTCGAGGCCATCGGCCTGGCTGCGTTGCGGCGCACCGATGATGATTTGCGTGCCTTGCGCCAGGCGCTGAGAACCAGTGGCGAGCATTATCACGGCGATCTGGAGCACTACATCGCCTGCGACCTGGTGTTCCACCGTCTCCTTGTGGATGCCGCGCACAACCCGGCCCTCAGCGAGTTGTATCGCTATTTTTCCAGTGTCATCGGCGCGCAACTGCGCCAGAGCCTCAACATCGTTCCTCGTCATCAACATGTGTTCGACCTGCACGGCGAAATCCTCGACGCCGTCGAACGACAGGATCCGCAACGGGCCAAGGCCCTGTGCCGACAGTTGATCAATGAACCCTGAATCCGAGCGTTCCATGTCCCGCAATCTGTTTGACCGTACCCCTTCGACGGCGCCCAAGCGCGCCGCCGAACTCGAAGAAATGCTGATCGACGCCGAAGCCGACGACGCGCAGGTCCAACAAAGCCATCCGCTGGTGCGCAGGCCCTGGCTATTGCTGCTTGGGCTGATTCTGGTGGCGCTGAACTTGCGTCCTGCGTTGTCGAGCATGGCGCCATTGCTCAGCGAGGTTTCCAAAAGCCTCGGTCTGTCGGCTGCCCAGGCCGGTTTACTGACAACGCTGCCGGTGCTGTGCCTGGGCCTGTTCGCGCCGCTGGCGCCGGTGTTGGCGCGGCGCTTTGGTGCCGAGCGCGTGGTGTTGGGGATTTTGCTGACGCTGGCTGGCGGAATCATTTTGCGCAGTTCTTTCGGCCAGGTCGGGCTGTTCGCCGGCAGTATCCTGGCAGGCGCGAGCATTGGCGTGATCGGCGTCCTGTTGCCGGGTATCGTCAAGCGCGACTTTGCCAAGCAGGCCGGCGCCATGACCGGTGTCTACACCATGGCGCTGTGCCTGGGTGCGGCGATGGCTGCGGGCGCGACGGTGCCCTTGAGCGAGCACTTGGGCGACAGCTGGTCACTTGGCCTGGGTTTCTGGGTGGTTCCGGCGCTGCTGGCCGCGGTGTTCTGGTTGCCGCAAGTGGGTTCCAGGCACGGCGCCCACCAGGCGGCGTATCGGGTGCGTGGCTTGCTGCGTGATCCCCTGGCCTGGCAGGTGACGTTGTACATGGGGTTGCAATCTTCCCTGGCCTACATCGTGTTCGGCTGGCTGCCCTCGATTCTCATTGGGCGAGGCCTGACGCCGACCCAGGCCGGGCTGGTGCTGTCCGGCTCGGTTATCGTGCAGTTGATCAGTTCCCTGGCGGCGCCCTGGTTGGCAACGCGCGGCAAGGACCAGCGCCTGGCGATTGTGATCGTCATGGTCATGGCCTTGGGCGGGCTGTTCGGTTGCCTTTATGCACCCCTTGAAGGTTTGTGGGGCTGGGCCATCCTGCTGGGCTTGGGACAAGGCGCGACGTTCAGCCTGGCGCTCACACTGATCGTGCTGCGTTCGCGCGATGCCCACGTCGCCGCCAACCTGTCCAGCATGGCCCAGGGTTTCGGTTATACGCTGGCATCGCTCGGGCCGTTCGCGGTGGGCGTGGTCCACGACCTGACCGGGGGTTGGAATGCCTTGGGCTGGATCTTCGGGCTGATAGGGCTGGGCGCGATCATTGCGGGTGTCGGGGCCGGTCGGGCGTTGTACGTGGGCGTCACCAGCGAAAGGGCTACGGATCTTCGCTGATATCATTTTCATGGCGAATGACGATAGTGTTTCCGGCAGCGGCAGATTAACGTGCAGGTTTACTGAAACATTTTTCGGAGTTTGCCCATGAGTGATGCCCACAACGCTTTGATCACCCGTTTCTACCAGGCCTTCCAGCGCCTGGACGCCGAGGCCATGAGCGCGTGCTACACCGACGACGTGGTGTTCAGCGATCCGGCGTTCGGCGAGCTGCGTGGGCGTGATGCCG
This sequence comes from Pseudomonas fluorescens Q2-87, assembly GCF_000281895.1. Lineage (NCBI taxonomy): Bacteria > Pseudomonadati > Pseudomonadota > Gammaproteobacteria > Pseudomonadales > Pseudomonadaceae > Pseudomonas > Pseudomonas fluorescens. Next base: position 1,097,402 of record NZ_CM001558.1, read on the forward strand.
GCGACATGTGGCGCATGCTCACCACCCGGGCCAAGGACTTTTCCCTGACCTTCGATAACGTGCGCAGCGATGAACGTACCGGCGGCGCTCACTGGGTGGCGACCTACCTGTTCAGCCAGACCGGCAATGTGGTGATCAATGACATCCAGGCGCGGTTCGTCTTTCGCGACGGCAAGATCTGCGAGCACCACGACAGCTTTGACCTGTGGCGCTGGTCGCGTCAGGCGCTGGGCACCAAGGGCCTGCTGCTGGGCTGGACACCGTTGGTGCGCAACGCGGTCAGGGCCCAGGCGCTCAAGGGGCTGCGGGCGTTCCAGGCCAGTCGCTGATAAGATCGCCGCTGGTTCCCACATACCCGTTGAACATCTGTGACGACTGCCATCGAATCTTCCGACTTGCCTGTGCAAGGCCCGGTCGCACCGGACAAGCCTTGGTTCGTCTATTTGGTGCGGGCCGCCAACGGCTCGCTGTACTGCGGCATCAGCGATGATCCGGTGCGGCGTTTCGCCAAGCATCAAAGCGGCAAGGGCGCACGATTCTTTCTTTCCAGCCCGGCGGTGGCGCTGGTGTATACCGAAGCCTGTCGCGACAAGGGCGAAGCCCTGCGCCAGGAACGGCTGATCAAAAAACTCAGGAAAAGCGCCAAGGAATGCCTGGTCGCGAGTGCCGCGCAGGTTCATCAGCCAGGCTGATAGGCGCTTATCAGGAGGGTAGGCCGCCCGACCATGGCGCGCTAAGCTGCGGGCTTACTTCCTGCAGTGGCGAATCTCATGTCAGAGCTGATCCTTCATCATTACCCGACGTCTCCTTTCGCGGAAAAGGCCCGTCTGTTGCTGGGTTTCAAAGGGCTGTCCTGGCGCTCGGTGCATATCCCGCCAATGATGCCCAAGCCCGACCTGACAGCGCTGACGGGCGGCTACCGCAAGACCCCGGTATTGCAGGTCGGTGCGGATATCTATTGCGATACATCCCTGATCGCCCGTCGACTGGAACAGGAAAAAGCCTCGCCGGCGCTGTTCCCTGAAGGCCGGGAAATGATCGCGGCGTCCTTCGCAGCGTGGGCCGATTCGGTGGTGTTCCAGCATGCGGTGAGCCTGGTGTTCCAGCCGGAATCGGTCGCCGTGCGTTTTGCCAAGCTGCCACCCGAAGCGATCAAGGCGTTCATCAGTGACCGCGCGGGGCTGTTCAGTGGCGGCACCACCACTCGCTTGTCTGCCGAACAAGCCAAGCACCAGTGGCCAACGATCATGGCGCGCCTCGAGCAACAGCTGCAGCGCGAGGAAGGTGACTTCCTGCTGGGTGACCCTTCGATTGCCGATTTCGCCATGGCCCATCCGCTGTGGTTCCTCAAGGGCACGCCGGTGACTTCACCCCTGGTGGATGCGTATCCGGCTGTCTCGGCATGGTTGGCGCGGGTGTTGGGGTTCGGCCATGGTGCGTCGAGTGCGATGAGTTCCGAAGAAGCCCTGGAAGTGGCCCGCAACGCTGCACCCGCGGCGCTGCCGGATGAGTCGTTCGAAGAGCCGAACGGGTTTGCGAAGGGGCAGCAAGTATCGATCGCCGCGACTGACTATGGCGTCGATCCGGTGGCCGGGGAGTTGCTGTTTGCCGGTCGCGAAGAACTGAGCCTGCGCCGCGAAGACGGGCGTGGCGGGTCGGTGCATGTGCACTTCCCGCGGTTCGGGTTCCGGATTGAGGCTCGCTGAGCAACGAATGACCTGTGGGAGCGAGCAAGATCGCTCCCACAGGGGGGGGTGGCGGTTAACGGGTGGCGGTCAGTGCCTTGAGAATGTTTTCCGGCTCATACCCGCGAATCAACGTGCCATTCACGTCAAGGATCGGGATTCCCCGGCCGCCCAGCGCCTCGTAGGCCTTGCGCGCCTCGGCGTCTTTTTCGATATCGAATTCTCGAAACGGCACGCCTTTTTCATCCAGGAACCGCCGGGTCGCCTTGCAGTAGCCGCACCAGTCGGTGGCGTACAACACGACCCTGGCGTTGCCCCGGACCTGCTCGGAAACCATTTGTGACGGGTTGAACACTCGCTCGATCTTCCCCCAGCTCTGATACGCCACAACCACCAGCAGAATCAGCAGGAATTTCTTCAGGACCCCACCGAGCATCAATTACGCCGCTTGAGCTGGTCAGTCAGCGATGTCGGCAAACCCTTGATGATCAACGTGCCGGCTTCTTCGTCATATTCAATCTTGGAACCCAGCAAGTGCGCTTCGAAGCTGATGGACAACCCTTCGGCACGGCCCGTGAAGCGGCGGAACTGGTTGAGGGTGCGTTTATCCGCAGGAATTTCCGGCGACAACCCGTAGTCCTTGTTACGGATATGGTCGTAGAAGGCTTTCGGGCGATCCTCATCGATCAATTCGGAGAGTTCTTCCAGGCCCATCGGCTCGCCGAGCTTGGCCTGGCTGCTGGCGTAATCCACCAGGGTCTTGGTTTTCTCTCGGGCGTCATCTTCGGGCAGGTCTTCGCTCTCGACGAAATCACTGAACGCCTTGAGCAGGGTGCGGGTCTCGCCGGGGCCGTCGACGCCTTCCTGGCAACCGATGAAGTCACGGAAATATTCCGAGACCTTCTTGCCGTTCTTGCCCTTGATGAAGGAGATGTACTGCTTTGATTGTTTGTTGTTCTGCCATTCCGACACGTTGATCCGCGCCGCAAGATGCAGTTGGCCCAGGTCCAGGTGGCGGGACGGGGTCACGTCCAGCTCATCGGTCACCGCCACACCTTCGCTGTGGTGCAGCAGGGCGATGGCCAGATAGTCGGTCATGCCCTGCTGATAATGGGCGAACAATACGTGGCCGCCCACCGACAGGTTGGATTCTTCCATCAGTTTTTGCAGGTGCTCCACCGCCACGCGACTGAAAGCGGTGAAGTCCTTGCCGCCGTCGAGGTATTCCTTCAGCCAGCCGCTGAACGGATGTGCGCCGGACTCGCCATGGAAAAAGCCCCAGGCCTTGCCTTGCTTGGCGTTGTAGCTCTCGTTGAGGTCGGCGAGCATGTTCTCGATGGCCGTGGACTCCGCCAGTTCGGAGTCGCGGGCATGGAGCACGGCAGGGGTGCCGTCGGGTTTCTTGTCGATCAGGTGGACGATGCAATGACGGATCGGCATGGGTTTCTCGGCTGATGAAAGAGAGGAGGGCGTGCTCCCCGAAAAAGGGCCCAGTGTACCGCAATCACTGGTTTTGGAACCCGGCAAAGCCCCTTTCAGACCCTTCCGACAACCCATATGCACTTTTTTACCGTTTTAGCGCAAGAAACCTGACCAAATGGGTAGCTAGAGGCGGATATTTCACAGGCGTTGTGCTAGTTTTGCCCGGTCTTACGCGAACTCACTGCGTTAAGCGTGCATTCAGCATTTGTCAGGTCGAACCAAACCCGGTTTTCGGCATCTATTACCCCGATCCGTCGCGGTGATTGCCGAGGGTGCCTGATCAAGAGAGATCGGGCTCGATGGCTGACACTGCACTCTGCAATCCATATGAATTTGATAGGGAAGGAACACTACATGGCTCTTACTAAAGACCAACTGATCGCTGATTTGGCTGAAGCTGTAGACGCGCCGAAAACCACCGTGCGTGCACTGCTGGACCAACTGGGCCAAATCGTTGCCGATCAGCTGGAAAACGGCGGCGAACTCACTCTGCCAGGCGTTGGCAAGCTGAAAGTCACCGAGCGTCCTGCCCGTACCGGCCGCAACCCTTCGACTGGCGCTGCCATCGAAATCGCTGCCAAGAAAGTGATCAAGCTGGTTGTGGCCAAAGGCCTGACCGACGCGGTCAACAAGTAAGACCGCTGTAAAAAACCGTGCTGCGGAGCGATCCGGGCACGGTTTTTTATTGCCTTGGATAAAGGGGCCTGTGGTGAGGGGATAAATCCCTCATGGCGCGGCTTTTGTGGCGAGGGAGCTTGCTCCCTCGCCACAGGAGGTCGCCTTCAATCCTTGCGAATCCAGCGCGCCTGGCGCCAGGCCTGCTGCTGGGCCTCGGTCTGGAAGGTCCAAGCGACGAAACGACTTTGCTTCTGACCCTGGGACATTTCCACCACTTGGCTGTGCACGGCGCCGGCCTTCTTCAACGCGGCCTGAATCGCCGGCAGGTTCGAAGCCTTCGACACCAGCGTGCTGAACCACAGCACTTGCCCGGCCAGTTGCGCGCTTTCGCCAATCAGTTGCGTGACGAAGCGTGCTTCCCCACCCTCGCACCACAGCTCCGCGGCCTGGCCGCCGAAGTTCAGCACCGGCAATTTGCGTTTCGGGTCGGCCTTGCCCAATGCGCGCCATTTGCGTTGGCTGCCCCGGGTCGCTTCTTCCAGGGAGGCGTGGAACGGTGGATTGCACATCGTCAGGTCGAACCGCTCGGCGTCCTCCAGCAGGCCGAGGAGGATCTGCTTGCGGTTGGCCTGTTGGCGCAACTGGATGGCCTTGTTCAACCCGTTGGATTGCACGATGGCCTTGGCCGAGGCGATGGCCGTCGGGTCGATCTCCGAGCCCAGGAAGTGCCAGCGGTAATCGCTGTGGCCGATCAGCGGATAGACGCAGTTCGCGCCAGTGCCGACATCCAGCACCTTCACCGCCGCCCCGCGTGGGATTTCGCCTTCGTTATGCTCAGCGAGCAGATCCGCCAGGAAATGCACGTAGTCCGCCCGGCCAGGTACTGGTGGGCACAGGTAATCGGCGGGGATATCCCAATGGGCAATGCCATAGAAAGACTTGAGCAGCGCCCGGTTGAACACCCGCACGGCTTCGGGACTGGCGAAGTCGATGCTTTCCTTGCCATAGGGGTTGATGATCACAAACCTGGCCAACTCAGGCGTGGATTTGATCAGCGCTGGGAAGTCATAGCGGCCCTGGTGGCGATTGCGCGGGTGCAGGCTGGCTTTCTCGCGTGGTGCCAAGGGTTTGTCCTGCGGGGCAGACTTGGGTTTTTGGCGGGCAGGCTTGGGTGTGCGGGGGGTGGTCATGGGCGGGTCGATTCGGGGGGTGGCTCAAGAATGGCGGGCATTGTCCCACATCCAGCCTGGTCTTGAGGCCTGCACCGATTAAATGTGGGAGCGGGCTTGCTCGCGAAGGCGGTGTGTCAGTTAACAAATAGGCTATCTGATCCACCGCTTTCGCGAGCAAGCCCGTTCCCACAGAGGAGTGTGCAGCGGTAGTAAGAAAGTGCCAGGCAAAAAAAAGGAGGCCACCAGGGCCTCCTTTTTTCAATGCAAACCGCCGTTACAGACTGGCAATCCGCGCGTGCTGCTCGGCCAGCTTGCCCAAGGCCTGTTCCGCCTCGGCCAGTTTGGCCCGTTCCTTCTCAATGACTTCGGCCGGAGCCTTGTCGACGAAGCCGGCGTTGGACAGCTTGCCGCCGACGCGCTGCACTTCGCCTTTGAGGCGCAGGATTTCCTTGTCCAGGCGCGCCAGTTCCGCCGCCTTGTCGATCAGGCCGGCCATCGGCACCAGCACTTCCATCTCGCCGACCAGGGCAGTGGCCGACAGTGGCGCTTCTTCGCCGGCCGCCAGGACGGTCACCGATTCCAGCTTCGCCAGTTTCTTGAGCAGGGCCTCGTTCTCGTTGAGACGGCGCAGGTCTTCGGCGTTGGCGTTCTTCAGGAACAGGGTCAACGGCTTGCCCGGGCCGATGTTCATTTCGGCGCGGATGTTGCGCAGGCCTAGCATGAAGGTCTTGAGCCACTCGATGTCATCTTCGGCCGCCGGATCGATGCGGGTTTCGTTGGCCACAGGCCAAGGTTGCAACATGATCGTCTTGCCTTGGATGCCCGCCAGCGGTGCGATGCGCTGCCAGATTTCCTCGGTGATGAACGGCATGAATGGATGCGCCAGGCGCAGGGCCACTTCCAGCACGCGCACCAGGGTGCGACGGGTGCCGCGCTGGCGTTCGACCGGTGCGTTTTCATCCCACAGCACAGGCTTGGACAGCTCCAAGTACCAGTCGCAATACTGGTTCCAGATGAACTCGTACAAGGCTTGTGCGGCCAGGTCGAAACGGAACTGGTCCAGCTGGCGCGTCACTTCGGCCTCGGTGCGTTGCAACTGCGAAATGATCCAGCGATCGGCCAGGGTCAATTCATAGGCTTCGCCGTTCTGGCCGCAGTCCTCGCCTTTATCCAGCACGTAGCGCGCGGCGTTCCAGATCTTGTTGCAGAAGTTGCGGTAGCCTTCGACGCGGCCCATGTCGAACTTGATGTCGCGACCGGTGGATGCCAGCGAGCAGAAAGTGAAGCGCAGGGCGTCGGTGCCGTAGCTGGCGATGCCCTCGGCGAATTCTTCGCGGGTGGCTTTCTCGATCTTCTTCGCCAGTTTTGGCTGCATGAGGCCGGAGGTGCGCTTCTGCACCAGGCTCTCCAGGTCGATGCCGTCGATGATGTCCAGCGGGTCCAGGACGTTGCCCTTGGACTTGGACATCTTCTGGCCTTGGCCGTCGCGCACCAGGCCGTGGACATAGACGGTCTTGAACGGCACTTGCGGGGTGCCGTCCTCGTTTTTCATCAAGTGCATGGTCATCATGATCATCCGGGCGACCCAGAAGAAAATGATGTCGAAGCCGGTGACCAACACGTCAGTGGAGTGAAATTTTTTCAAGAACTCGGTCTGTTGCGGCCAGCCCAGTGTAGAGAAGGTCCACAGGCCCGAGCTGAACCACGTGTCGAGTACGTCGTTGTCCTGTTGCAGCGCAACGTCCGGACCCAGGTTGTGCTTGGCGCGGACTTCGGCTTCATCGCGGCCGACATAGACCTTGCCCGACTCGTCGTACCAGGCCGGGATGCGATGGCCCCACCACAGCTGACGGCTGATGCACCAATCCTGGATGTCGCGCATCCACGAGAAGTACATGTTTTCGTATTGCTTGGGCACGAACTGGATGCGGCCGTCTTCCACCGCGGCAATCGCTGGCTCGGCCAGCGGCTTGGTGGACACGTACCACTGGTCGGTCAGCCACGGCTCGATGATGGTGCCGGAGCGGTCGCCTTTGGGGACTTTCAGGGCGTGATCATCGACGCTGACCAACAGGCCGGCGGCGTCGAATGCCGCGACGATCTGCTTGCGCGCTTCGAAGCGATCGAGGCCGGCATATTCGGCCGGGAGCTTGCCGTCGACGCTTTCGTTCAGCGTGCCGTCGAGGTTGAACACCTGAGCCGCCGGCAACACGTTGGCGTTCTTGTCGAAGATGTTCAGCAGCGGCAGGTTGTGGCGCTTGCCGACTTCATAGTCGTTGAAGTCGTGGGCCGGGGTGATTTTCACGCAGCCGGTGCCGAATTCTGGGTCGCAGTAATCATCGCCGATGATCGGGATGCGCCGGCCCACCAACGGCAGTTCCACGAACTGGCCGATCAGCGCCTTGTAGCGCTCGTCGTTCGGGTTTACGGCGACGGCAGCGTCGCCGAGCATGGTTTCCGGACGCGTGGTGGCGACGATCAGGTAATCGTTGCCTTCGGCGGTCTTGGCGCCGTCGGCCAACGGGTATTTGAGGTTCCACAGGAAACCTTTCTCGTCGTGGTTTTCCACTTCGAGGTCGGAAATCGCCGTGTGCAACTTGGTGTCCCAGTTGACCAGGCGCTTGCCGCGATAGATCAGCCCGTCTTCATGCAGGCGCACGAAGGCTTCTTTCACCGCTTCCGACAGGCCGTCGTCCATGGTGAAGCGTTCGCGGCTCCAGTCTACCGACGAGCCGAGGCGACGGATCTGGCGGCTGATGTTGCCACCGGACTCGTCTTTCCATTCCCAGACTTTCTCGAGGAATTTCTCGCGCCCCAGGTCATGGCGGCTCTGGCCCTGGGCTTCGAGGCGCCGCTCCACCAGCATTTGCGTGGCGATACCGGCGTGGTCGGTGCCCGGCTGCCACAAGGTGTTGCGACCTTGCATGCGACGGAAACGGATCAGGGCGTCCATGATCGCGTTATTGAAGCCGTGGCCCATGTGCAGGCTGCCGGTGACGTTCGGCGGCGGGATCATGATGGTGTAGGAATCGCCCGCGCCTTGCGGAGCGAAATAATTCTCGGACTCCCAGGTGTTGTACCAGGAAGTTTCAATGGCGTGCGGCTGGTAGGTCTTATCCATGCGCGGCGGGACCCTATTGGCATTTATTCAGGAAAAGCCGGGAAGTATAGCGGGGCGAAGGACGCAGGGCGAGCCAGTACGCAGCGAGTGGTTAATAACAGGCGCAACAAATCCCCGTGGCGAGGGAGCTTGCTCCCGCTGGGGCGCGAAGCGGCCCCCAAAGTATCAAGGTGAGTGAGATGGGGGCTGCTCGCCAGTGTTACGGCTGCTTCGCAGCCGAGCGGGAGCAAGCTCCCTCGCCACAGAAGCAGGCATAACCCGGTTGATGATTACTCGTACTGACTGAGCAACCGCTCCATCCGCGCATCCAGCCGGCGCTTGATCTCGGTCTCGATGTGCGGGGCGAAGTCGTCGATGACGTCCTGCAGGATCAGCTGTGCGGCGGCACGCAGTTCGGTTTCCAGGTGCAGCAACGCGTCCGGACCCTTGGTCTCGGCCTTGGCGGCAGGCTTGGGCTCGGGCTGGCCGTTGATCGGGTCGAACAGCAGGGGGATCTGTTCATCGTGCACCGGCTCGTGCACAACCGTGTCGGTCAACAGCGGCGGTTGCAGGTTGTCGTCGCCGAGCAGTTGGCGGATCGACTCGAGGTCATCCAGCAGATGAGCGGGTTTTTGCGGCGGTTTTGGAGTGTCCATCGTAGGCTCAGAGTCGCTGTAAACGGTGGTCTTGCAGAGGATAGCCCTGTTCGCGGTAGAAACGGAAACTCTCCCGCGCGGCTTGCCGGATGGCCGGGTCTTCGACCACTACTTCCGCCACACGGGCGAAGCGTTGGGCAAAAGCCGGCACTTTCAGGTCGAGGTTGACCAGCAGGTCCTGGTGTTGACCGCAGTCATCCCCCAGCCCCAGCACAATCAGCCCCTCGGGTTCGTTTTCGGCCGGGCCATGGGGCACGAAGCTCTCGCCCTTGAAGGCCCACAGGCGGGCGTCCAGGTCCTCGCGCTGGGCGGCATCGCTGCAATGCAGGTAGATGCGGTGGCCCATGCGCCAGGCCTTTTCCGTGAGCTTGCAGGCGAAATCCAGCCGCGCCGAAGGATCGGCGCTGGGCAGGATGTAGAAATCGACTTTGGTCATTGCGGTTCCTGAGCCATCGCTGATGCCGCCCATGGGCGACGCCAGCGACGGTCATTGGGGTCAGGCCTTGGCGCGGTCCAGCAGGTACTGGGTCAGCAGGGGGACCGGACGGCCGGTGGCACCCTTGTCCTTGCCGCCGCTGGTCCAGGCCGTGCCGGCGATGTCCAGGTGCGCCCAGTTCAGGTTCTTGGTGAAGCGCGACAGGAAGCACGCCGCCGTGATGGTCCCGGCTTTCGGGCCGCCGATGTTGGCGATGTCGGCGAACGGGCTGTCCAGTTGTTCCTGGTACTCATCGAACAACGGCAACTGCCAGGCGCGGTCGTCGGCTTGCTGGCCGGCGCTGAGCAATTGGCCGATCAGCTCGTCGTTGTTGCCCAGCAGGCCCGAGGTGTGAGCGCCGAGGGCGACGACGCAGGCGCCGGTCAGGGTCGCGATGTCGATCACCGCTTGCGGCTTGAAGCGCTCGGAGTAGGTGAGGGCGTCGCACAGTACCAGGCGACCTTCGGCGTCGGTGTTGAGGATTTCCACCGTCTGGCCGCTCATGGTGGTGACGATGTCACCTGGACGCGAGGCGGTACCACTTGGCATGTTCTCGGCACAGGCCAGGATGCACACCAGGTTGATCGGCAATTGCAGTTCGAGCACGGCCCGCAGGGTGCCGAACACGCTGGCGGCGCCACCCATGTCGTACTTCATTTCATCCATGCCGGCGCCCGGCTTGAGGCTGATGCCGCCGGTGTCGAAGGTGATGCCCTTGCCAACCAGCGCGTATGGCTTCTCGGACTTTTTGCCGCCGTTGTATTGCATGACGATCAGGCGCGGCGGTTGGGCGCTGCCCTGGCCGACGGCGTAGAACGAACCCATGCCCAGGTCCTTGATCTTCTTCTCGTCGAAGACTTCGACTTTCAGGCCCTTGAATGCTTTGCCCAAGGCCTTGGCCTGTTCACCCAGGAACGTCGGGTGGCAGATGTTCGGCGGCAGGTTGCCCAGGTCACGGGTGAATGCCATGCCGCTGGCAATCGCGGCGGCGTGGGTCACGGCGCGCTGGACTTCAGCCTGGGCGGCCTTGATGGTCAGCAAAGTGACTTTTTTCAGTGCGCGGGGTTCGGCTTTCTGGCTCTTGAAGCGATCGAACTGGTATTCGCCGTCCAGCAGGGTTTCGGCCAGCAGGCGGTTCTTGCCGTAGCTGTCGCGACCCTTGACGATCAATTCGTCCAGTGCCAGGACGGCATCGCCACCGCCCAGGCCCTTCAGCGTACCCAGCACGCCGGCAATGATCTTGCGGAACGGGCGGTCGCCCAATTCAGCGTCCTTGCCCACGCCCACCAGCAAAACACGTTCGGCCTTGAGGTTGGACAGGTTATGCAGCAGCAGGCTCTGGCCCACTTTGCCGGCCAGGTCGCCACGCTTGAGCACGGCACTGATGGCGCCGCCGCTCAGGGCATCGAGTTGGGTGGCGACGACGCCGAGCTTGCGGTTTTCACCGACGGCAACGACCAGTGTGGCGGTTTTCAACGTTTCTGGGCTGACGCTTTTTACAACCAGTTCCATGTCCGGATCCCTGAGTGAATGGTCAAGATGCCAGGCGCCGACTTGTGGCGAGGGAGCTTGCTCCCGCTGGGCTGCGCAGCAAACCCCGCTTCTTTGCGGTTGCTGCGCAACCGAGCGGGAGCAAGCTCCCTCGCCACAAGTCCTGAGTGAAACGGTCACGGTCGCGCCGGCGACAAAGGCCGCAGTTTGAACCTCGCCGACCAAGCCTGACAAGCCACCCGTAGCGCTAACTTGTGGCTTTAATCACCGGCTTAGAGCGTGCGAAGTGACAGGCGCCTCCAATCACAGGATAATGCGCCTCTTTTTTCGGCGGTTCGCCTTGGCGGCCCGGCTCGATATGTATGCTTGTTTGGCCGCCTTAGCCTGACAATCCTGGAGTGTCTGGTTTGATCGTCTTTCGTTATCTATCCCGCGAAGTCCTGCTGACCCTGAGCGCCGTCAGCGCCGTGCTGCTGGTCATCATCATGAGCGGACGCTTCATCAAGTACCTCGCCCAGGCGGCGTCCGGTGCCCTGGATCCTGGCTCCCTGTTCCTGATCATGGGGTTCCGCCTGCCGGGCTTCCTGCAACTGATCCTGCCGCTGGGGTTGTTCCTCGGTATCCTGCTGGCTTACGGCCGTTTGTACCTGGACAGCGAAATGACCGTGCTGTCGGCCACTGGCATGAGCCAGCAGCGCCTGTTCCGTATCACGCTGTTCCCGGCCACGCTGGTCGCGCTGATGGTGGCCTGGCTGAGCCTGAGCCTTTCGCCCCAGGGTGCGAACCAGTTCCAACTGCTGATCAACCAGCAGGACGCCATGACCGAATTCGATACCTTGGTGCCAGGGCGCTTCCAGGCCTTGCGCGACGGTACCCGCGTGACCTACACCGAGCAGCTGTCGGAAGACCGCGTCAACCTGGGCGGTGTCTTCATTACGCAAAAGAACTTGTCCTCGGACCCCAAGAAGGATCGCGGCATTTCCGTGCTGGTGGCCGAGAAGGGCAAGCAGGAAATCAGCCCCGACGGCAACCGCTACCTGATCCTGAAAAATGGCTACCGCTACGACGGCAAGCCGGGGCAGGCCGATTACCGGGCGATCCAGTACGACACCTATGGCGTGCTGTTGCCCAAGCCAGAAGTCAGTGAAGAAGTGACCGACCGCGATGCGATGCCCACCGCCAGCCTGTTGGGCAGCAATGACATCCGTGCGCGCACCGAGCTGCAATGGCGCCTGTCGCTGCCGCTGCTGGTGTTCATCGTGACCCTCATGGCGGTCCCCCTGTCGCGGGTCAACCCCCGCCAGGGCCGTTTCCTCAAGCTGCTGCCGGCAATTCTTCTTTATATGGCTTACCTGACCATCCTGATTTCCGCCCGCAGTGCCCTGGAAAAAGGCAAGATCCCGCCGACGCTGGGCCTGTGGTGGGTGCATGGCATTTTCCTCGCCATCGGTCTGGGGTTGCTCTATTGGGAACCGCTGCGCCTGAAACTGGCCAGTCGCCGCAGCGCGCTGGAGGTGGCCCGTGGTTAAGCTCGATCGCTACATCGGCAGCAGCGTGTTCATCGCGATCCTCGCGGTACTGGGGATCATTCTTGGCCTGGCGACCCTGTTCGCGTTCATCGATGAAATGAGCGACGTCAGCGACACTTACACCTTGATGGATGTCGCGAGCTACGTGCTGTTGACCGCGCCGCGCCGTCTCTACGACATGTTGCCGATGGCGGCACTGATCGGTTGCCTGATCGGCCTGGGCAGCCTGGCCAGCAACAGTGAGCTGACCATCATGCGCGCCGCTGGCGTGTCCATCGGTCGGATCGTCTGGGCGGTGATGAAGCCGATGCTGGTGCTGATGCTGGTGGGCCTGCTGATCGGCGAATACATCGCCCCGGCGACCGAGAACACCGCGCAGGCCAACCGATCCCTGGCCCAGGGCGGTGGCGATGCGCAAAGCGCCAAGCATGGCCTGTGGCACCGCCAGGGTGACGAGTTCATCCACATCAACTCGGTCCAGCCCAACGGCGTGCTTTATGGCGTGACCCGGTATCGTTTCGACGACCAGCGGCACATGCTCTCGTCGAGCTTTGCCAAACGCGCCAATTTTGCCGAGGATCACTGGCAATTGACCGATGTCACCACCACGCTCTTCCATGACAAGCGCACCGAGGTGGTCGCTGCCCCGCAAGAGCGCTGGGACGTGTCGATCAGCCCGCAATTGCTCAGCACCGTGGTGATGGCGCCGGAATCCCTGTCGATTACCGGTTTGTGGGGCTATATCCATTACCTGGCGGACCAGGGCCTGAACAATGGCCGCTACTGGCTGGCTTTTTGGGTCAAGGTGTTGCAACCGCTGGTCACCGCCGCCCTGGTATTGATGGCGATTTCCTTCATCTTCGGCCCGCTGCGCTCGGTGACCCTGGGGCAACGGGTGTTTACTGGCGTGCTGGTGGGCTTCACGTTCCGTATTGCCCAGGACCTGCTGGGTCCTTCGAGCCTGGTGTTCGGTTTCTCGCCGCTGTTTGCAGTGCTGGTCCCTGCCGGTATCTGCGCGTTGGCCGGGCTCTGGCTGCTGCGTCGGGCGGGTTGACCCGGATTTCTTGTGGTGAGCGGGCTCTTGTGGCGAGGGAGCTTGCTCCCGCTGGACTGCGCAGCAGTCCCCTACACCCTGCCTGACCTATAGCCGTGGCGGATAAATCGAGGGCCGCTTCGCAGCCCAGCGGGAGCAAGCTCCCTCGCCACAAGAGCTCATCGACAGGCGAACGTGACGCTTGCGCGGTCTATCAGGTACAATTCCCGGCTATTTTTCGGCGGGCCATGCCTGCAGCCTTTTTGAGTGTTGATCCGTGAGTGATTTGAGTCATATCCGCAATTTCTCCATCATCGCCCACATTGACCATGGCAAGTCGACGCTGGCCGATCGCTTCATCCAGATGTGCGGCGGCCTGGCCGAGCGTGAAATGGAAGCCCAGGTCCTGGATTCCATGGACCTCGAGCGTGAGCGCGGGATCACCATCAAGGCCCACAGCGTTACCCTCTATTACAAGGCTCGCGACGGCGTTACCTATCAGCTGAACTTCATCGATACCCCGGGCCACGTCGACTTCACCTATGAAGTCAGCCGGTCGCTGGCGGCCTGTGAAGGTGCGTTGCTGGTGGTCGATGCCGGCCAGGGTGTCGAAGCCCAATCGGTTGCCAACTGCTACACGGCCATCGAGCAGGGCCTGGAAGTCATGCCGGTGCTGAACAAGATCGACCTGCCCCAGGCCGATCCGGACCGGGTGAAGGAAGAAATCGAGAAAATCATCGGCATCGACGCCACCGACGCGGTCACGTGCAGCGCCAAGACCGGCCTGGGCGTGGATGAAGTGCTCGAGCGCCTGGTGACCACCATCCCCGCGCCAACCGGCAATATCGAAGATCCGCTGCAAGCGTTGATCATCGATTCCTGGTTCGACAACTACCTGGGCGTGGTTTCCCTGGTTCGCGTGCGCCATGGCCGCGTGAAGAAGGGCGACAAGATCCTGGTCAAGTCCACCGGCAAGATCCACCTGGTGGACAGCGTCGGTGTATTCAACCCCAAGCACACCGCCACCGTTGACCTGAAGGCCGGTGAAGTGGGCTTCATCATCGCCGGTATCAAGGACATCCACGGGGCGCCGGTCGGCGATACCCTGACCTTGAGCACCACCCCCGACGTCGATGTGCTACCCGGTTTCAAACGTATCCAGCCACAGGTCTATGCCGGCCTGTTCCCGGTCAGCTCCGACGACTTCGAGGATTTCCGCGAAGCCCTGCAAAAGCTGACCCTGAACGACTCGTCCCTGCAGTACACCCCGGAAAGCTCCGACGCCCTGGGCTTCGGCTTCCGTTGCGGGTTCCTGGGCATGCTGCACATGGAAATCATCCAGGAGCGCCTGGAGCGCGAGTACGACCTGGACCTGATCACCACGGCGCCAACCGTAATCTTCGAGCTGCTGCTCAAGAACGGCGAAACCATCTACGTCGACAACCCGTCCAAGCTGCCGGACCTGTCGGCCATCGAAGACATGCGCGAGCCGATCGTGCGGGCGAACATCCTTGTGCCTCAGGAGCACCTGGGCAACGTCATTACCCTGTGCATTGAAAAGCGCGGCGTGCAGCACGACATGTTGTTCCTCGGCTCGCAGGTCCAGGTGACCTACGACCTGCCGATGAACGAAGTGGTGCTGGACTTCTTCGACCGCCTGAAATCCACCAGTCGCGGCTATGCTTCGCTGGACTATCATTTCGATCGCTACCAATCGGCTAATCTGGTGAAACTGGATGTGCTGATCAACGGCGAGAAAGTCGATGCCCTGGCATTGATCGTGCACCGGGACAACGCGCACTACAAAGGTCGTGCGTTGACCGAGAAGATGAAAGAACTGATTCCGCGGCAGATGTTCGACGTGGCAATCCAGGCCGCCATTGGTGGGCAGATTGTGGCGCGTACAACCGTCAAGGCGCTCAGAAAGAACGTATTGGCCAAATGCTACGGTGGCGACGTCAGCCGTAAGCGCAAGCTGTTGGAAAAGCAGAAGGCCGGTAAAAAACGCATGAAGCAGGTCGGCAACGTGGAAATTCCACAGGAAGCCTTCCTTGCGGTGCTCAGGTTGGATAGTTAGGTCCTATGTCGCTAAATTTCCCGCTGTTGCTGGTTATCGCCGTGTTTGTCTGCGGTCTGTTGGCGTTGCTTGATCTGTTGTTCCTGGCGCCCCGGCGTCGGGCGGCCATCGCCTCTTATCAGGGCAGCGTCAGCCAGCCTGATGGCGTGGTGGTCGAAAAGCTCAGCAAGGAACCGCTGCTGGTCGAATACGGCAAGTCGTTCTTTCCGGTGCTGTTCATCGTGCTGGTGCTGCGCTCGTTCCTGGTGGAACCGTTCCAGATCCCGTCCGGCTCGATGAAGCCGACCCTGGACGTGGGCGATTTCATCCTGGTGAACAAGTTCTCCTACGGCATTCGCCTGCCAGTGATCGACAAGAAGGTCATCGAGGTGGGTGACCCGCAACGCGGCGATGTGATGGTGTTCCGCTTCCCGAGCGACCCGAACGTCAACTACATCAAGCGCGTGGTCGGCCTGCCGGGCGACACAATCCGCTACACCGCCGACAAGCGCCTGTTTGTCAATGGCGAATCGGTGGCCGAGCAATTGCTCGGCTCCGAGCCGGGCACGCTGGGCAGTGCCGAGCTCTACCGGGAAAAACTCGGCGAGGCCGAACACCTGATCCGCAAGGAAATGAGCCGTTACCGCGCTACTCCGGACCATACGTGGACCGTGCCGGCGGGGCACTATTTCATGATGGGCGACAACCGCGACAACTCCAACGACAGCCGTTACTGGGATGATCCGAACATTCCCAAGAACCTGCTGGGCATGGTCCCCGACCGGAACATCGTCGGCAAGGCCTTTGCAGTCTGGATGAGCTGGCCGGAACCCAAACTCAGTCACCTGCCGAATTTCTCGCGGGTTGGCCTGATCAAGTAATCACACACGGCGCTGTTGAACACAGCGCCGAATGCATTTCTGGAGCCTGCACAAGGCGCCCGAAGGCATGAAGCCAACGATAGTCAGGACGTTATTTTTGAACACAGCGTTAATTGTCCCAAGCCAACGGTGCCTCGGCGCCGTGGCGGTGGAATCCAGCCACGAACTCAGCGTGGGTAAACCGTGAGCGTTTCTCTTAGCCGTCTCGAGCGTCAGCTCGGCTACACCTTCAAGGATCAGGAACTGATGCTCCTGGCCCTCACTCACCGCAGTTTTGCCGGGCGCAACAACGAGCGCCTGGAATTCCTCGGTGATGCCATCCTCAACTTTGTGGCCGGCGAGGCGCTGTTCGAGCGCTTCCCGTTGGCTCGCGAAGGCCAGTTGTCGCGTTTGCGCGCACGATTGGTGAAAGGTGAGACCCTGGCCGTACTGGCCCGTGGTTTTGACCTGGGCGATTACCTGCGCCTGGGCTCCGGCGAGTTGAAAAGTGGCGGTTTCCGTCGCGAGTCGATCCTGGCCGATGCCCTGGAAGCGTTGATTGGTGCGATCTACCTGGACGCCGGCATGGAAATGGCGCGCGAACGCGTGCTGGCCTGGCTGACCTCCGAGATCGACAGCCTGACGCTGGTGGACACCAACAAGGATCCGAAGACCCGTTTGCAGGAGTTCCTGCAATCGCGCAGTTGCGAACTACCGCGCTACGAAGTCGTGGATATCCAGGGTGAGCCGCATTGCCGAACCTTCTTCGTCGAATGCGAAGTTGTCTTACTGAATGAAAAAAGCCGGGGTCAGGGTGTGAGTCGTCGTATTGCCGAACAGGTAGCGGCCGCCGCAGCACTGATTGCCCTGGGCGTGGAGAATGGCAATGACTGATACAACTGTGACCCGTTGCGGCTACGTCGCCATCGTTGGCCGGCCGAACGTGGGCAAGTCCACATTGCTGAACCACATCCTCGGGCAGAAGCTGGCGATTACCTCGCGCAAGCCCCAGACCACTCGACACAACATGCTCGGTATCAAGACCGAAGGCGATGTCCAGGCGATCTACGTCGACACCCCGGGCATGCACAAGGGTGGCGAAAAGGCCCTGAACCGCTACATGAACAAGACTGCTTCGGCGGCGTTGAAAGACGTCGACGTAGTGATCTTCGTGGTCGATCGCACCAAGTGGACCGACGAAGACCAGATGGTCCTCGAGCGCGTCCAGTACGTGACGGGCCCGTTGATCGTGGCGCTGAACAAGACCGATCGTATCGAAGACAAGGCTGAGCTGATGCCGCACCTGAGTTGGTTGCAGGAGCAGTTGCCGAACGCCCAGATCATCCCGATTTCTGCCCAGCACGGTCATAACCTCGACGCGCTGGAGCGGGTGATTGCCGAACACTTGCCGGAAAATGATCACTTCTTCCCCGAAGACCAGATCACCGACCGCAGCAGCCGTTTCCTCGCCGCTGAACTGGTGCGCGAGAAAATAATGCGCCAGATGGGCGCCGAGCTGCCGTACCAGATCACCGTCGAGATCGAAGAGTTCAAGCAACAGGGCAAGACCCTGCATATCCATGCGTTGATTCTCGTCGAGCGTGACGGCCAGAAGAAAATCATCATTGGCGACAAGGGCGAGCGCATCAAGCGCATCGGCACCGAGGCGCGCAAGGACATGGAGCTGCTGTTCGACTCCAAGATCATGCTCAACCTGTGGGTCAAGGTGAAGGGCGGCTGGTCCGATGATGAGCGGGCGCTGCGTTCGCTGGGTTACGGCGACCTGTAATCCGTCCGGCGGTACACCACGGACCTTGTGGGAGCGGGCTTGCTCGCGAATGCGTCCTGTCAGTTGGCATCATTGTTAACTGACACACCGCATTCGCGAGCAAGCCCGCTCCCACATTGGTTTTGGGTCGTTTATCAAATTGTGCTCCGTCAGCGAGACTTCATTCCCATGCCCCCAACCCAACCCCTCGCCCAATCCGCCTACGTCCTCCACAGCCGCGCCTACCGCGAAAGCAGTGCCTTGGTGGATTTCCTCACGCCCCAAGGGCGGCTGCGGGCGGTGTTGCGGGCGGCGCGGGGCAAGGCCGGGACGCTGGCGCGGCCGTTCGTGCCGCTGGAAGTGGAGTTTCGCGGGCGGGGTGAGCTGAAGAACGTCGGTCGCATGGAAAGCAACGGCGTTGCAGCGTGGCTCAATGGCGAGGCACTTTTCAGTGGTTTATACCTCAATGAACTGCTGATCCGCCTGCTGCCCGCCGAGGACCCCCATCCTGCGGTCTTCGATCATTACGCCGCCACATTGCTGGCCCTGGCCGAAGGCCGTCCACTGGAGCCGCTGCTGCGCTCGTTCGAATGGCGGCTGCTGGATGACTTGGGTTATGGCTTCGCCCTCGACACGGACCTGCACGGCGAGCCCATCGCCGTCGACGGCCTGTACCGCTTGCAAGTGGATGCCGGCCTGGAGCAGGTCTACCTGTTGCAACCCGGGCTGTTCAACGGCGCAGAGCTGCTGGCCATGGCCGAGGCAGACTGGACTGCGCCGGGCGCGCTGTCGGCGGCCAAGCGCCTGATGCGCCAAGCCCTGGCGGTTCACCTGGGCGGCAAGCCGCTGGTCAGTCGCGAGCTGTTTCGCAAGCCCTGATCAACCCGTATGCTGTGGGCCGACTATTTGCTTATTCAGGAGCCTTTTCGTGAGCACCAGCAATCGCATTCTTCTCGGCGTGAACATCGACCATGTCGCCACGCTGCGCCAGGCCCGCGGTACGCGCTACCCGGACCCGGTCAAGGCCGCACTGGACGCCGAAGAGGCGGGCGCCGACGGCATCACCGTGCACCTGCGTGAAGACCGCCGCCATATCCAGGAGCGCGACGTGCTGCTGCTCAAGGACGTGCTGCAAACCCGCATGAACTTTGAAATGGGCGTAACCGAAGAAATGATGGCGTTCGCCGAGCGCATCCGTCCGGCGCACATCTGCCTGGTGCCGGAGACGCGCCAGGAGCTGACCACCGAAGGCGGCCTGGATGTGGCGGGGCAAGAGTCGCGGATCAGCTTGGCGGTGGAACGGCTGGCGAAGCTCGGCGCTGAAGTGTCGCTGTTCATCGATGCCGATGAGCGGCAGATCGAAGCGGCCAAGCGCGTCGGCGCCCCGGCCATCGAATTGCATACCGGTCGTTATGCCGATGCCGACACGCCCACCGATGTGGCCGACGAGCTGCAACGAGTCGCTGATGGAGTCAGCTTCGGCCTGGCCCAAGGTCTGATCGTCAACGCCGGCCATGGCCTGCACTACCACAACGTCGAAGCCGTCGCGGCGATCAAAGGCATCAACGAACTGAACATCGGCCACGCGCTGGTGGCCCATGCGTTGTTTGTCGGGTTCAAGTCGGCTGTGTCGGAAATGAAAGCGCTGATCCTGGCTGCCGCGAAGTCCTGACCGCAGCCACAAGACCCAATGTGGCTGCTCAATTAAGGCTTGCCTGATTCATTGTGGCGAGGGAGCTTGCTCCCGCTGGGCTGCGCAGCAGCCCCGTGGATCTGTCAGACACACCGGGTTGTCAGGGAGTTATTAGGGCCGCTTCGCGCCCCAGCGGGAGCAAGCTCCCTCGCCACGGGATCATCACAGCATCAGGATGGTGCACGGCCATCAGAGCTGCGGGCTTTCCTGGTTCGGCTTGCTCTTGTCCACACCCGGCACATGCAGGTTGCCCTCGGCCACTTGGTTGCCTTCGAGCTGTGGCTGTGTGACCCAGGTCAGGATGTCGTAGTAGCGGCGGATGTTCGCCACGAAATGCACCGGCTCGCCGCCCCGGGCGTAGCCGTAGCGGGTCTTGCTGTACCACTGTTTCTGGGACAGGCGCGGCAGGATCTTTTTAACATCCAGCCATTTGTTCGGGTTCAACCCTTCCTTGGCCGCCAGCTTGCGTGCGTCATCCAAGTGGCCGCTGCCCACGTTATAGGCGGCGAGGGCGAACCAGGTGCGGTCCGGCTCCTCGATGCTCTCGTCCAGTTGGTCCTTCATGTAGGCCAGGTACTTGGCACCACCCATGATGCTCTGCTTCGGATCCAGGCGGTTGGACACGCCCATCGCCTGGGCCGTGTTCTGGGTCAGCATCATCAGGCCGCGCACGCCGGTCTTGGAAGTGACCGCCGGTTGCCACAGCGATTCCTGGTAACCAATGGCCGCCAGCAGGCGCCAATCGACTTTCTCTTGCTTGGCGTAGGCCTTGAAGTGTTGCTCGTATTTGGGCAGCCGTTGCTGCAGATGCTGGGCGAAGGTGGTAGCGCCCATGTAGCCGAGGACATCGACATGCCCGTAATAACGATCCTTGAGACGTTGCAGCGTGCCGTTCTTCTGCACCTTGTCCAGGTAGCTGTTGATTTCGTTGAGCAGGCTGTTGTCTTCGCCAGGAGCCACCGCCCAGCTCTGGCTGCGGGCGTCACCCAGGTCGAAGGCGACGCGAACGTTGGGGAAGTACACCTGGTTCATCGCCACTTCGTTGGAATCCACCAGGGTCAGGTCGATCTGGCCTTCATCGACCATGCGCAGCAGGTCGACCACTTCAACGGCGTCGGATTCTTCGTATTCGATCCCCGGATATTGCTGTTTCAGCTGTGCCAGCTGCTCGGCGTGGGAACTGCCCTTGAGCACCATGATCTTCTTGCCGGCCAGGGCCGCCGCGTCGGTGGGGCGTGACTGGCCGTTGCGGTAGATGATCTGGGGGGTGACTTCCAGGTATGGGTGGGAAAACCGCACCTGTTTCTTGCGCTGTTCGCTGCTGACCAGGCCGGCGGCCGCCAGTACCGGGCCGTTGGGCTTGCCGACCTGGTTGAACAGATCGTCGAGGTTGTCGGCGGTCTCGATCTTCAGCTCCACCCCCAAATCATCGGCGAAACGCTTCACCAGCTCGTATTCGAAGCCGGTTTCACCGTTGCGATCCTCAAAGTAGGTGGCAGGGCTGTTTCGGGTAACCACCCGCAGCACGCCATCCTCCTTTACGCGCTCCAGTGTGTTGGGTTTCTCAACACAACCACTGAGCACCAGGAAGAGTCCGGTAGCGATCAGCCACTTGGCATATCGCGGACGCAAAGCCGTTGGGGAAAACATCTGCGCAGTATACGCAAACGGCCCCTGCCGCCATATCTCGACAGCAAAAGGCCAGTCTGCTAGCGGTTGCAAAACATGTCCGCAACTCAGGCCGGCCGGGGGGCACCGGCCCTCGGCTCGCTGAAAAATATCTCTGGGCGAGCCTCGAAATGGCGCTCCGATAAAGCCGTTCGGGCAAAGACCGACATTCGGCCAGTACCCCGCGTGCCGTTTCGGGTGCCGTTGCCAACGGTTTAGGCTAGAATGCACGGCCTCAAAGCACACCCCCTTCCCGAGGCTGTCCCGAAGATGTTGATCCTGCGCGGCGCTCCTGCCCTTTCTGCCTTTCGCCACAGCAAACTCCTTGAGCAACTGAGCCAGAAGGTTCCGGCTGTCAGCGGCTTGTATGCTGAATTCGCTCACTTCGCCGAAGTCACCGGCGGGTTGACCGGCGACGAACAGCAGGTGCTCGCGCGCCTTCTGAAGTACGGTCCCAGTGTTCCCGTCCAGGAACCGACCGGTCGTCTGTTCCTGGTGCTGCCACGGTTCGGCACCATTTCGCCATGGTCGAGCAAGGCCAGCGACATCGCCCGCAACTGCGGTCTGGCGAAGATCCAGCGCCTGGAGCGCGGCATTGCCTTTTATGTGGCGGGTGAATTCAGCGAGGCCCAAGCCCAGCTGATCGCCGACGGCCTGCATGACCGCATGACCCAGGTCGTACTGAGTAACCTGGAGCAGGCGTCCGGCCTGTTCAGCCATGCCGAACCCAAGCCGCTGACCGCCATCGACGTGCTCGGCGGTGGTCGCGCCGCGCTGGAAAAAGCCAACGCCGAACTGGGCCTGGCCCTGGCCGAAGACGAGATCGATTACCTGGTCAGCGCCTTCCAGGGCTTGAAGCGCAACCCGCACGACATCGAACTGATGATGTTCGCCCAGGCCAACTCCGAGCACTGCCGCCACAAGATCTTCAACGCCAGTTGGGACATTGACGGCCAGAGCCAGGAAAAAAGCCTGTTCGGCATGATCAAGAACACCTACCAGATGCACAACGAAGGTGTGCTCTCGGCCTACAAGGACAACGCCGCGGTCATCGTCGGCAACGTCGCTGGTCGTTTCTACCCGAACCCTGAGACCCGCCAGTACGGTGCGGTCCAGGAGCCGGTGCACATTCTCATGAAGGTCGAGACCCACAACCACCCGACCGCGATTGCCCCGTTTCCCGGCGCGTCCACCGGTTCCGGTGGCGAGATCCGCGACGAAGGCGCCACCGGGCGCGGTGCCAAGCCCAAGGCTGGCCTGACCGGTTTCACTGTGTCGAACCTGCAGATCCCGGGCTTCGAACAGCCGTGGGAAAAGCCCTACGGCAAGCCTGAGCGCATCGTCAACGCCCTGGACATCATGATCGAAGGCCCCCTGGGTGGCGCGGCGTTCAACAACGAATTCGGCCGTCCGGCCCTGACCGGTTACTTCCGTACCTTCGAACAGTCCATCACCACGCCTCGTGGCGAAGAAGTTCGCGGTTACCACAAGCCGATCATGCTCGCCGGCGGCATGGGCAACATCCGCGCCGACCACGTGCAGAAAGGCGAGATCCTGGTTGGTTCCAAGCTGATCGTCCTCGGTGGCCCGGCCATGCTGATCGGCCTGGGCGGCGGCGCCGCTTCCTCCATGGCCACCGGCACCAGCTCGGCGGACCTGGACTTCGCTTCGGTCCAGCGGGAAAACCCGGAAATGGAACGCCGTTGCCAGGAAGTCATCGATCGTTGCTGGCAGTTGGGCGAGCACAACCCCATCAGCTTTATCCACGACGTCGGCGCGGGCGGCCTGTCCAACGCCTTCCCGGAACTGGTCAACGACGGTGGCCGTGGTGGCCGCTTCGAACTGCGCAACATTCCGAACGACGAGCCGGGCATGGCCCCGCACGAAATCTGGAGCAACGAATCCCAGGAGCGTTACGTCCTGGCGGTCGGCCCGGCCGATTTCGATCGTTTCAAGGCCATCTGTGAACGTGAGCGCTGCCCGTTCGCCGTGGTCGGCGAAGCCACCGCCGAGCCGCAACTGACTGTCACCGACAGTCACTTCGGCAACAGCCCGGTGGACATGCCGCTGGAAGTGCTGCTGGGCAAGGCCCCACGCATGCACCGTTCGGCCGTTCGCGAAGCCGAGCTGGGCGACGATTTCGATCCGTCCACCCTCGACGTTGCCGAATCCATCGAGCGCGTCCTGCACCACCCGGCCGTGGCCAGCAAAAGTTTCCTGATCACCATCGGCGACCGCACCATCACCGGCCTCGTGGCCCGTGACCAGATGGTTGGCCCGTGGCAGGTGCCGGTGGCTGACGTGGCCGTGACCGCTACCAGCTTCGACGTCTACACCGGCGAAGCCATGGCCATGGGCGAACGCACGCCGCTGGCGCTGCTGGACGCCCCGGCGTCGGGCCGCATGGCGATTGGCGAGACCCTGACCAACATCGCGGCCTCGCGCATCGGCAAGATTTCCGACATCAAGCTGTCGGCCAACTGGATGTCCGCCGCCGGCCACCCGGGTGAAGACGCCCGCTTGTACGACACCGTCAAGGCCGTCGGCATGGAGCTGTGCCCGGAGCTGAGCATCACCATTCCGGTGGGCAAGGACTCCATGTCCATGGCCACGCGCTGGAACGACGAAGGCGTGGACAAGAGCGTGACCTCGCCGCTGTCGCTGATCGTGACCGGTTTCGCACCGGTTACCGATATCCGCCAGACCCTGACCCCGCAATTGCGCATGGACAAGGGCACCACCGACCTGATCCTGATCGACCTGGGCCGTGGCCAGAACCGCATGGGCGCCTCGATCCTGGCCCAGGTGCACGGCAAGCTTGGCTCGCAAGCGCCGGATGTCGATGATGCCGAAGACCTGAAAGCCTTCTTCGCTGTGATCCAGGGCCTCAACGCCGACGGTCATTTGCTGGCCTACCATGACCGTTCCGATGGCGGCTTGCTGACCACCGTGGTGGAAATGGCCTTTGCCGGCCACTGCGGCTTGAACCTGACCCTGGACAGCGTCGCCGAATCCGCCGCCGAGATCCCGGCCATCCTGTTCAACGAAGAACTGGGTGCGGTGATCCAGGTGCGCCAGGACGCCACCCCGGACATCCTCGCCCAGTTCAGCGCGGCCGGCCTGGCCGATTGCGTCTCGGTGATCGGCCAGCCGATCAACAACGCCCACATCAACATCACCTTCAACGGCGACACCGTCTTCGAAGGCCAGCGCCGCCTGTTGCAGCGCCAGTGGGCCGAAACCAGCTACCAGATCCAGCGCCTGCGTGACAACGCCGACTGCGCCGAGCAAGAGTTCGACGCGCTGCTGGAAGAAGACAACCCGGGCCTGAGCGCCAAGCTCAGCTACGACGTCAACCACGACGTGGCCGCGCCGTACATCAAGAAAGGCATTCGCCCACAAGTGGCGGTCCTGCGCGAGCAGGGCGTCAACGGCCAAGTGGAAATGGCGGCAGCGTTCGACCGCGCCGGCTTCAACGCGATCGACGTGCACATGAGCGACATCCTGGCTGGCCGTGTCGACCTGAACGACTTCAAGGGCATGGTCGCCTGTGGCGGCTTCTCCTACGGCGACGTATTGGGTGCCGGTGAAGGCTGGGCCAAGTCGGCCCTGTTCAACAGCCGCGCTCGCGATGCGTTCCAGGGTTTCTTCGAACGTACCGACAGCTTCACCCTCGGTGTGTGCAACGGTTGCCAGATGATGTCCAACCTGCACGAGCTGATCCCGGGCAGCGAGTTCTGGCCGCACTTCGTGCGTAACCGTTCCGAGCAGTTCGAAGCCCGCGTGGCAATGGTCCAGGTCCAGGAGTCGAATTCGATCTTCCTGCAGGGCATGGCCGGTTCGCGCATGCCGATCGCCATCGCCCACGGCGAAGGCCATGCGGAATTCGAAAGCGAGGAAGCCTTGCTCGAAGCCGACCTGTCCGGTTGCGTGTCGCTGCGTTTCGTCGACAACCACGGCAAGGTCACTGAAAACTACCCGGCCAACCCGAACGGCTCGCCGCGCGGGATCACTGGCCTGACCAGCCGCGACGGCCGCGTCACGATCATGATGCCGCACCCGGAGCGAGTGTTCCGCGCGGTGCAGAACTCGTGGCGTTCGGACGACTGGAACGAGGACGCGCCATGGATGCGCATGTTCCGCAACGCGCGCGTCTGGGTGAACTAAGACGGTGTACAAGCTCTGCTTCTTCGTCCCGGCCAGCCACCTGGACGTGGTCAAAAACGCCGTATTCGCTGCTGGTGGCGGGCGAATCGGCGACTACGACCACTGCGCCTGGCAAGTGCTCGGCCTTGGCCAGTTTCGCCCATTGGACGGCAGCCAGCCATTCATTGGCGAGGCGGGGCAGGTCGAACAGGTCGAGGAGTGGAAAGTGGAGCTTGTCGTCGCCGATGAGCTGATTCGTGGGGCGGTGCAAGCGCTGAAACAGAGCCATCCCTACGAGACACCGGCGTATGAAATCTGGCGGCTCGAGGACTTCTGATTCCCGGCCCGCTGAAATGAAAAACCCGCTGATAGCGGGTTTTTTATTGGGCGCGATTTGAAGCCAATCCACCGATGCACACGAAACCCCGTGGCGAGGGAGCTTGCTCCTGCTGGGCTGCGCAGCAGCCCCAATCACTCTGGCAACTCGGTGTGTCTGGCAGATCCAGGGGGGGCGCTTCGCGCCCCAGCGGGAGCAAGCTCCCTCGCCACCGGGGGGCTGTGTTCTTCCAGAGAGTGGTGTGGATCACAGGTTGAACAACACAAATCGTCTGTGGGAGCTTGCTCGCGATAGCGATTCACCGGTGTACACAGAACCCCGTGGCGAGGGAGCTTGCTCCCGCTGGGCTGCGCAGCAGCCCCAATCACACTCTGGCAACTCGGTGTGTCTGGCAGATCCAGGGGGGCGCTTCGCGCCCCAGCGGGAGCAAGCTCCCTCGCCACAGAGATTGGGGTCTAGGCTTTTACATCCGTCCTATGGCTCAGCACTGCCTCTTCCAACGCCTGCCACAACCCCGGTGCTTTCTCCCCCAGCAGCAGGTGCCAGACGCCACCGTCCAGCGGGCTCACCCCTTGGCAGCCCAAGGCCTTTAACTGGCCTTCGGACAACCCTTTGCCATCGGCCAGTCGCACCCGCAAACGGCTCATTGCCACGCATTCGACTTGCAACACATTGCTACCGCCGCCCAAGGCATCCAGCCATTGTTGCGCTTCGGTCCCGGACACGGCGGTTGCTGTGGTCGGTTCAACCACAGCGGCCGCAGGCCCAGCGGCAGGGTGGTCGGAGGAAGGCAGTGCCAGGCGAATTTCATCGGCGATGCTATCGGCCATCGGTCCCACCACCACCTGCAAGCTCCCGCCATTGCCGGGGCGCACCACGGCCATGGCGCCCAGGGCCTTGAGTTGTGCGTCGGACACCTTGTTGCGATCCACCATGTCCAGGCGCAGACGGGTCGTACAGGCACCAACCGTGATCAGATTGTCGGCACCGCCAAGTGCTTCGATGTAGGCCCCGGCCCGCTGGTTCTGCGCGATGGCCGGTTTGTCCCCGGCCGGAATATCTTCGCGGCCGGGGGTTTTCAGGTCGAAGCGGCGGATGCAGAAATCGAACACCGTGTAATAGATCACGGCATAGACCAGCCCCACCGGCACCACCAGCCAGCCGTTATTCGACTTGCCCCAACCGAGCACCATGTCGATAAAACCGCCGGAGAAGGTAAAGCCCAGGCGGATGTTCAGCAGGTCGGTAATCGCCATCGACAGCCCGGTGAGCAAGGCATGCAACAGGAACAGCAGCGGCGCGAGGAACATGAAGGCGAATTCGATCGGTTCGGTAACGCCGGTGAGGAACGACGTCAGCGCCATGGACAGCAAGATCCCGCCCATGACCTTGCGCCGCTGGGGCAGCGCATTGCGGTACATCGCCAGGCACGCGGCGGGCAGGCCGAAAAGCATCACCGGAAACATGCCCGTCATGAACTGGCCGCCGTTGGGGTCGCCGGCGAAGTAGCGGGTCAGGTCGCCGGTAACCACCGCGCCGGTGTGCGGGTCGGTGAAGCTGCCGAAGATGAACCACGCCATATTGTTGAGGATGTGGTGCAGGCCCGTGACGATCAACAGGCGGTTGAACACCCCGAACACGAAGGCACCGAAACTGCCGCTTTCCATCAGCAGGGCGCCGAAGTCGTTGATGCCCTGTTGGATCGGCGGCCAGATCAGGCCGAACACCACGCCCAGGCCCACGGCACTGAAACCGGTGACAATCGGCACGAAGCGCCGCCCGCCGAAGAACGCCAGGTATTCCGGCAATTTGATGTCCTTGAAGCGGTTGTACAGTGCACCAGCCATCAGACCGCTGATGATCCCGGCAAGCATGCCCATGTTGATGCTCGCATCGAGCACCTTCAGGGTGGCGATCATCACCAGGTAACCGATGGCCCCGGCCAGCCCCGCCGTACCGTTGTTGTCCCGGGCGAAGCCCACGGCGATGCCGATGGCGAAGATCATCGCCAGGTTGGCGAAGATCGCCTGCCCGGCATCATGGATGATGGCGATGTTCAACAGATCGGTGTCGCCCAGGCGCAGCAGCAGGCCGGCAATCGGCAGGATCGCGATGGGCAACATCAGCGCCCGGCCTAGGCGTTGCAGTCCTTCGATGAAGTGCTGGTACATGGCGTCTCTCCCTTTATTGTTCTTCGACGAGGCTTAGCCCAAGGGCCAATGTTGATGGCAGGCGCGCCTCACGGCATCGGCACTGCCCAGGTTCAGCAATTCGGCGCTGAGGCGAGCGCACTGGACGGCGTCTAGATGGCGCACGCGATCCTTGATCTCACCGATCTGCGGCGGGCTGACCGACAGTTCCCGCACACCCAGCCCGATCAGCACCGGCGTCGCCAGGGGATCGGAAGCCAAGGCGCCGCACACCCCAACCCAGCGGCCGTGTTTCGCCGCGCCGGCGCAGGTCTGGGCGATCAGCCGCAGCAACGCCGGGTGCAGGGCATCGACCCGGGCGGCGAGGCCGGCGTGGTCGCGGTCCATGGCCAGGGTGTATTGGGAAAGGTCGTTGGTGCCGATGGACAGGAAGTCCGCCTGCTCAGCCAGTTGTTCGGCCAGCAACGCAGCGGCCGGCACCTCGATCATCACCCCCAGTTGCGGACGTTCGTTCACGCCCATTTCGGTGGCGAGGGCTTCGAGGCGCTGGCGGATGTGTAGCAGTTCATCGACTTCGGTCACCATCGGCAACAGGATCCGGCACCGGTTCAGCGGGCGGGTTTGCAGCAAGGCCCGCAGTTGCTGATCCAAAAGTTGCGGCTGCACCTGCGCCAGGCGAATGCCCCGCAAGCCCAGCACCGGATTGGCCTCGGTCGGCAGTGGCAGGTAGGCCAGTTGCTTGTCGCCACCCACATCGATGGTGCGGATGATCACCGGCTTGTCGCCCATGGCATCGAGCACGGCTTGATAGGCCTGGCGTTGTTCCGCTTGGTCCGGCGCGGTGTGACGGTCGACGAATAGAAACTCAGTGCGCAACAAGCCTACGCCGTCGGCACCGTTTGCCAAGGCCTGGGCCGCATCGACACTGGACGCGACGTTGGCCGCCACGTCCACGGTGATGCCGTCACGGGTTTGCGCCGGTGTGTGGGCGAGGGCGTGTTGTTCGGCGCGTCGGGCCGTGCGCTGGGCTTGTTCGTGACGCACCTGGGTCAGGCGCTCGGCACTCGGCGCCAGTTCGAGGCGGCCACCGTCGGCGTCCAGCACCACCGAGGTGCCCGGTTCGCGGCCAAGCAAATCGTCACCCAGGGCCACCAGGCACGGCAGGCCCTTGCCTCGGGCCAGGATCGCCACGTGAGAGGTGGCGCCTCCCTCGGCCATGCACACGCCGGCCACGCCTTGGGCACTGAGTTGCAGCAGATCCGATGGGGTCAGTTCCTGGGCGGCGACAATGGCGCCCGGCGGCACGTCGAATTGCCAGGCCTCACCCAGCAGCGCCCGCAGGACCCGTTGGCGCAGATCGCGCAAGTCATTGGCGCGCTCGGCCAGCAGCGTGTTGCCCAGTTGCTGCAACACTTGGCACTGAGCATCGATGGAACGGCTCCAGGCGTGCGTCGCGGCGCTGCCCTGCTCGATGAAAACTCGGGCGGCATCCAACAGCAGCGGATCCTCCAGCAGCGCCAGATGTGCGCTGAAGATTGCTTCTTCATCGCGATGGCGTCGGGCCCTGGTGTCGTCCAGCGTGAGGCGGATCTCTTGGCTGACATGCTCCAGGGCATTGCTCAGGCGCCGGCGCTGGTCTTCGATATCGTGGCCGCCGGGGTCAGGCGGCAGTTGGATGCCCTTCAACCGAACCAGCGGGCCGGTTGCCAGGCCAGGGGCGGCGCACACGCCGTGCAGCACGCCGTCTTCAGCGGCTCTACGGTGCGGGTTGGTAGGCGGCGCCACGGCCTGGGTTTCTTCCGCCAGGGCTGTGGACAAGGTTGCCAGCAAGGCTTGCAGCGCCGCCTCGGCATCGCTGCCACGACTGCTGACGTGTACTTCGGCGTGCTCGGTGACGGCCAGGCCCATCATCCCCATCACGCTGTCGCAAGACGCCGACTTGCCGCCGAAATGCAGGTGCGAGCGGCTCTTGAAGCCCTGGGCGGTCTGGCGAATCAGCGCCGCCGGCCGGGCGTGCAGGCCGCCGCGATGGGCGATGCGGACCTGGCCGAACACTTCGAGGCTGACGTCCTGCTCTTGATCCTGCGTCCGGTTCGACGTCTTGGCGAGGATGTGCAGCAGCGGCTCGCCGACTTTCACCGCTTTTAGCGTGATGGGCCGCGCCTGGAAATGCTCGCCGTTGGTGATCACTAGCAAGCTGACCAGGCTCTTGCAGCGCTGCGCCACCTTGTCCAGGTCGTAGCGCAACAGCGGCTGGCCGTGGCTGACCCGCGCGCCTTCCTTGACCAGCATGGAAAAGCCGTCGCCCTGCAACTCGACGGTGTCCAGGCCCAGGTGCAGCAGCAGTTCGGCGCCATTGTCGGCCCGCAGGGTCACCGCGTGGCCAGTGCGGGCGACGTGAATCACTTCGCCGGCGCAGGGCGCATAAAGCGTGTCGTTCAGCGGGTCGATGGCAATCCCGTCGCCCATGGCACCGCTGGCGAACACCGCGTCCGGAACATTGGCGAGGGTGAGCACCGGGCCGCTGAGCGGGGCGCTGAGGGTCAGCTCTTTATTGTTGTTGGGCATGGGCTCGCTCTCTTCAAACGCTTATCTAAAAATCAGCAGGTCAGTGCGTACGCGTGACCTTGCTCAAGTGCCGCGGCTGGTCGGGGTCCAGGCCTCTGGCCACGGCCAGGCTGGCGGCCATGCCGTAAAAGCTCTGGATCGCCAGGATCGGGTCCAGGGCCGGGTGCTCAGTGCGGGTCAGGGTCAGGTCGCGTTCGGCGATGTCATCGGGCGCCGCCAACAGCACACGGGCGCCGCGCTGGCGCATGTCCGCGGCCAGGCTCAACACGCCGGCCTGTTCGGCACCGCGCGGAGCGAAGACCAGCAGCGGGTAGTTTTCATCGATCAGCGCCATCGGCCCATGGCGAACCTCGGCGCTGCTGAAGGCTTCGGCCTGGATCGCCGAGGTTTCCTTGAACTTGAGCGCTGCTTCCTGGGCGATGGCGAACCCGGCGCCCCGGCCGATCACCATCAATCGCTGACAGTCGCGCAGGGCTTCGACGGCGGTGTGCCAATCCTGGCGGGCGGCCGCGCGCAAGCCGTCGGGCAGGGCATCGCCGGCCTCCAGCAGTTCGGCGTCGTCTTTCCAGTGGGCCACCAACCGCGCACTGGCGCTGAGGGTGGCGATAAAACTCTTGGTGGCGGCGACGCTGCTTTCGACGCCGGCACACAGTGGCACGCTGAATTCACACGCCGCTTCCAAGGGCGAATCGGTGGCGTTGACCAGGGCCACGCTCAAGGCACCGCGTTTGCGCAACAGGCGCAGGCTGTTCACCAGGTCCGGGCTTTGTCCCGATTGGGAAAACCCGAACGCCACCTGGCCGCTGACTTTCAGCGGCGCCTGCTGCATGGTCACCACCGACATCGGCAACGAGGCCACCGGCAAGCCGAGTTGCTGCATGGTCAGGTAAGCGAAGTAGCTGGCAGCGTGGTCGGAACTGCCACGGGCGACGGTCATCGCCACTTGCGGCGGCTGGCGGCGCAGGCGTCCGGCAATCTCCAGCAAGGCCGGGTCCAACTGCTGCAACTGGCGTTCGACGGCTTCGAACGAGGCCAGCGCCTCCTCAAGCATTTTGGAAGTCAAATGGCTTCTCCTTCGACCATCACGTCGGTCAGGGTCAGGGAACGGTCAAGGCGCACGCAGTCGGCCCAGGCACCCGGTTGCAAGCGACCGCGTTCGGGCAGGCCGAGGTAGTCGGCGGGGAATTGCGACAGGCGCTGGGACGCTTCGGCGATGGGCAGGCCGATTTTCACCAGGTTGCGCAGGGCCTGGTCCATGGTCAGGGTGCTGCCGGCCAGGGTGCCATCGGCCAGCCGTACACCGCCCAGGCACTTGGTCACGGTGTGGCTGCCCAGCTTGTATTCACCATCCGGCATGCCAGCGGCGGCGGTGGAGTCGGTGACGCAATACAGGCATGGAATCGAACGCAGGGCCACGCGCATCGCGCCGGGGTGGACGTGCAGCAAATCCGGGATCAGCTCGGCATATTGGGCATGGGCCAGCGCCGCGCCGACGATGCCAGGTTCGCGGTGATGTAGCGGGCTCATGGCGTTATACAGGTGGGTGAAACTGGTCGCACCGGCCGCCAGTGCCGCGACGCCTTCCTCGTAGCTGCCCAGGGTGTGGCCGATCTGCATGCGCACGCCGCGAGCGCTGAGGGCACGGATCAAGGCATCGTGGCCGGCGATCTCCGGGGCGATGGTAATCACCCGGATCGGCGCCAGGGCCAGATAAGCTTCCACCTCGGCCATCAGCGCGGTGTGGGCGAAATTCGGTTGTGCACCAAGCTTGCCGGGGTTGATGTAGGGGCCTTCCAAGTGCACGCCCAAGACCCGGGCGCTGCCGCTCGGGCGCTGTTCACAGAATTCGCCGAGGGATTGGAGCACCTGGGTGATCTCTTCGCTGGGCGCGGTCATGGTGGTGGCCAGCAACGAAGTCGTGCCGAAACGCACGTGGGTGCGGGCGATAGTTTCAAACGCCGCGGCGCCTTGCATGATGTCCTTGCCGCCACCGCCGTGCACATGCAGGTCGATGAAGCCGGGCAGCAGGTAGGGCAGGTCATTGCTGGATGGATCGCAGGGTTGGCCTTCGACGGACACGACCCTGCCGTGCTCATGTAGCAGGCGGCCGCGAACCCAGCCATTGGCGGTGAGGATGTTGTCTTCGGACATGGGGATTCTCTGGTCGTCTAGCGCCGCAGCTCTGCGACAAAGTCGTAGTAGTCGTTGCGGCAATAGGTGTCGGTGACTTCGATGGGGGTGTTGTCTTCCAGGTAGCCGACCCGGGTCATCAGCAACATCGCGGTGCCGGGGGCGATGCCCACGAGGGCGGCGAATTCGTCCGAGGCGTTGATCGCCTGGATGTGTTGCAGGCCGCGCACCACGGGCTTGCCGATGCCATCGAGGAATTCATAGAGCGAATCGCCGACCGCTTGCGGCTTGGGAATGATCGAAGCGGGCAGGGTGCTCATTTCGATCGCCATGACCGTGTCGTCGGCTTTGCGCAGGCGCTTGAGCCGCGCGACTTTGTCGGTGGGCGACAGGCCCAGGCGGATCAATTCTTCGTGGGTCGGCGGGGTGATGTCCCGCTCCAGCCATTGGGACCCGGGCACAAAGCCCTTGAGCCGCAGCATCTCGCTGAAGCCGGAGAGGCGCGAAAGTGGTTGTTCCAGGCGCGGGGTGATGAACGTGCCCGAACCCTGGTTGCGGCGGATCAGCCCTTGGTCGAACAACACCTCCAAGGCTTTGCGCGCGGTAACCCGGGAAATGCCCAGTTGCTCGCTCAAACTGCGCTCGGACGGCATCGCCTGCTCGGCTTTCCACTGGCCAGCATGAATCGCCGTCTCCAGGTTGCGCGCCAATTGCAGGTACAGCGGCGTGGGTTGGGTGTCGTCGGGGCGCAGGGCCAGGATGTCGTTCATGTGGGTGTCCGATGCGGTTGTTGAGTTGTTGTCGCCCGGTAAGTGGGGTGGAAGCTAATACCACTTGAATACCATGTCAACGCTGCTTGGCCTGGGTTTAGACGGTTTTTTGGAGGGTTTCGGTGGGGTGGGATTGAAGTGGTATTAGAGGGCGTCGATTCGAAGGCAAAGAGTGCCGCCTGTGATGATGGTTGTCGAATGAACTGGTATTCATCCGTAGGCAATTTCTGACGGCGCGCTTTTTTGAAATTATTTTTCGATGCCGACCGGCGGTCACCCGAGACGGGGACTAATGGGTCTTTGTGGCGAGGGAGCTTGCTCCCGCTGGGGCGCGAAGCGGCCCCTGAAACCTGACAGCGCAGTGTGTCAGCCAAATTGAGTTCGACTGCCTTGGGTCTGCTGCGCAGCCCAGCGGGAGCAAGCTCCCTCGCCACATGGGCAGTGGCCTGTCAGATCCGCCCGGGTAGCGTTCCGGGCAGGGGTGCGATGAGGCCAGGTCAGGCAACGAAGATTTGCTGCCGGGCCAGAAAGCCTTTGTGGCGAGGGAGCTTGCTCCCGCTGGGGCGCGAAGCGGCCCCAAAACCAGACGCTGCGATGTGTCAGCCAAATTGAGTTCGACTGCCTTGGGTCTGCTGCGCAGCCCAGCGGGAGCAAGCTCCCTCGCCACGGGGGATGGTGTTGTGGCGAGGGGCTACGGACGAATCTCGATCATGGTGCCATCCGGCACCAGGTTCCAGACTTCGCGCATATCCACGTTGCGCATGGCAATACAGCCATCGGTCCAGTCCAAGGTGTGGAACAATTGTTCAGGGTTTTCTTCTGAGTCCGGCGTGCCGTGGATCATGATCATGCCCCCCGGCTCCACGCCTTCGCGGCGGGCGCGGGCGGCGTCGGCGATGTTGGGGTAGGAGATGTGCATCGACAGGTAAAAGCGATCGCTGGTCTTGCGCCAGTCGATCCAGTAGAAACCCTCGGGGGTGCGTTTGTCGCCTTCGATCAGCTTGGGCCCTTTCTTGGCGCCTTTGCCCAGGGAAATACGATAGGTCTTGAGCGGCTTGCCGTCGTTGATCAATTGCAATTGATGGGCGGACTTGAGCACCAGCACTTTTTCGATGGGCTTGCCGTTATAAGTGCCTACGGCAGAGGCCTGGGACACGGCGGTAAACGACAAGCAGAACAGGACAAGCAACCAACGCATTGAAACGATATCCCTAAAGGTGTCGCGGCTATATGGGTTTTGTCAGGTATTGGCAGGCTGGGCCAGTGGCGGAATCGATTCGGATCGCACCGGGTAATCCTCGGCTTGGCGGTCCGCATAGAAATATTCCAGGGTGCGGCCCACCGTGCGGAACGCCAGTTCATCCCAGGGAATGTCCGCTTCTTCGAACAGTTTCACTTCCAGGCTTTCGGGCCCAGCGGCGAAATCTTCGTCCACCAGCTCGGCGCGGAAGAATACATGCACTTGGCTGATGTGCGGTACGTCAATCAGCGTATAGATGCTTAAATTTCGCACCCGCGCGCAGGCTTCTTCAGCGGTTTCGCGCACGGCGGCCTGTTCGACCGTCTCGCCGTTTTCCATGAAGCCCGCCGGCAGCGTCCAGTAACCGCGCCGCGGCTCGATGGCGCGCCGGCACAACAAGACCTTGCTGCCCCAGGTGGGTACGCAACCGGCCACAATGTTGGGGTTCTGGTAATGGATGGTGTCGCAGGTGTCGCAAACAAAGCGCAGGCGCGAGTCGCCTTCGGGTATGCGCTGGGTCACCGGGTTACCGCACTGGCTGCAGAATTTCATGCTTGGATTCCTGAATGCTGCGCCTATCTTGGCGTGCGTGGGCCGGTGCGGCAAGTTGTCGTTTCGCGACACAACGCGGTGCGGGGGTTGGGCCGCTTGAATGATTGGTGCATGATGCAAGGTAGCGAATAAATCGAGAAGTCTCATGCTGGACGAGCTACTGCATCGAGTAAGCAACCATACCCCACGTGACCTGCAGGCCGACCGACGTTTCCCTGAAGCTGCCGTGCTGGTGCCGATCACCCGCAGTGACGAACCGGAGCTGGTCCTGACCCTGCGCGCCAGTGGGCTCTCGACCCATGGCGGCGAGGTGGCGTTCCCCGGCGGGCGCCGCGACCCGGAAGACCCGGACCTGATTTTCACCGCCCTGCGCGAAGCCGAGGAAGAAATCGGCCTGCCCCCCGGCCTGGTGGAAGTGATCGGCCCGCTCAGCCCGTTGATCTCCCTGCATGGGATCAAGGTCACGCCTTATGTCGGGGTGATTCCGGACTACGTCGAATATCAGGCCAACGATGCCGAGATCGCCGCGGTGTTCAGCGTGCCGCTGGAGTTTTTCCGCAAGGATCCCCGCGAGCACACGCACCGTATCGATTACCAGGGCTGCAGTTGGTACGTGCCCAGCTACCGCTTTGGTGAATACAAGATCTGGGGCCTGACGGCGATCATGATCGTCGAGCTGGTCAACCTGTTGTTCGACGCGGGTATCGACCTGCACAAACCGCCCAAGAGCTTCATCAATACCTGATGCCCAGAGGATCCTCATGAAATACCGCTTGGGCGATGCCCGTGTCGAAACCCACCCACAAAGCTGGGTCGCGCCCAACGCCACGCTGGTGGGCAAGGTCCGCCTCGAAGAGGGCGCCAGCGTGTGGTTCAACGCCGTGCTGCGCGGCGACAACGAACTGATCCTGATCGGCAAGCACAGCAATGTGCAGGACGGCACAGTGATGCACACCGACATGGGCTTCCCGTTGACCATCGGCACCGGCGTGACCATCGGCCACAACGCCATGCTCCATGGCTGCACGGTGGGCGACTACAGTCTCATCGGCATCAACGCGGTGATTCTCAACGGCGCGAAAATCGGCAAGAACTGCATCATTGGCGCCAACTCGCTGATCGGCGAAGGCAAGGAGATCCCCGACGGGTCCCTGGTGATGGGCTCGCCCGGCAAGGTGGTGCGGGAATTGACCGAAGCCCAGAAGAAAATGCTCGAGGCCAGCGCGGCCCACTACGTTCATAACGCCCAACGCTATGCGCGCGATCTGGCCGAGCAGGAACAATGAGCACGCCCGAACGCCCGGTTCGCTCGCCCTGCGTGAATGTCTGCGCGCTGGACGAGGACGACATCTGCACCGGCTGCCAGCGCACCGTGACGGAAATCACCCGCTGGAGCCGGATGGACAATGACGAGCGGCGCGGCGTCTTGGCGTTGTGTCATGAACGGGCCAAGGCCAGTGGGTTGGTGTGGATGTTGCCTGCACGGCCTTGATATCTATTTGTGTACACACCCCCTGTGGCGAGGGAGCTTGCTCCCGCTGGGCTGCGAAGCAGCCCCAATAACACTCTGGCAACTCGGTGCGGCTGGCAGATCCGAGGGGGGCTGCTGCGCAGCCCAGCGGGAGCAAGCTCCCTCGCCACAAAGATATTTCACACGGCTTTAGATGGCCGCCGCCCCAACCACCGATCCAACCCCACCACCGCCAGCGCAATCCCGACAAACCCCAACCAAATCCCCCCGGCATTGATGAACACCTGTGGATAACCCAGGTTCGCCACGTCGATGAAAGGGTAGGGGTAAGCCGCCAGTAAATCCCCCCGTAGCAACACATAGCCGAAATACACCAAGGGATAGATCACCCAAAGCCCGATGTGGCCCAGGCGCAAAGTGCCTTTGGGCACCCACAGCCACCAATAGATGAGGTACAGCAGCGGCACCACGTCGTGCAGCAACTCGTCGGCCACGAACTGCCAGCCTCCGGGTTGCCACAGGTGTCGCAACAGCAGGTTATAGGCGAGGCTGACCAGGGCGATGCTGACGGCGATGCCGCTGCGAACACTGGGCAGCAGGAACCAGCGGCGGGCGCTGGATTCGCGTGGGGTC
The DNA here is from genome assembly GCF_000281895.1 of Pseudomonas fluorescens Q2-87. Taxonomy (NCBI): domain Bacteria; kingdom Pseudomonadati; phylum Pseudomonadota; class Gammaproteobacteria; order Pseudomonadales; family Pseudomonadaceae; genus Pseudomonas; species Pseudomonas fluorescens. The sequence goes on from NZ_CM001558.1 coordinate 1,134,685, forward strand.
AGCTCCCACGTCAGCACCACCGCCACCAGCGTATTGGTCAGCACAGTGAAGAAGCTGAAAAAGTTCACCAGCCCGCCCAGTAGGCTGGCACCCAACGTCCAGCGGCCGATCAGGATCAGGTACAGCTGAATGCTCAAGCCCGCCCAACCCAGCAGCGCCGCGACCGACACGAAACGCTGGCGCAGCGTGAGGCGACGAGCGACGCCCGTGTCCATGGCTCAAACCGGCCGTTTAGTGCGCATCAATTTGATGTACAGGCGCTCGACCTTCTCCCGTGCCCACGGCGTCTTGCGCAGGAAGGTCAGGCTCGACTTGATGCTCGGGTCGCTCTTGAAGCAACGAATATCGATGCGTTCGGCCAGGCCCGACCACTCGTAATGCTGCACCAGCGTGTTGAGGATCTGCTCCAGCGTCACGCCGTGCAGCGGGTTGTTGTTCGGTTCGGTCATGGGAGGCCTTCGGGCGAAAAGGGGGTAAAGCCGCGCACCTTAGCCGAGGTGCCGTTGTGGTGGAAGCATAGCCTTCGCCGTCGCCTCGCAGACCGTTGCCCTGTGGGGGCGCACTGTTACCGAATCCGAGATGATCCATGTCAGTAAAAACGCTTTCTCTATTGGAAACAGAACTTTATCCTTGCGCCGCTTGCTGAAACGTTTCTTTGGCCGGGCTAGAGCTGTTTTACAGCACTTCAATTTCCAGGCAAGACAGCGCTGTCCTGTGGGAGCGGGCTTGCTCGCGAAAGCGGTTTTTCCATTCAGCCCTTGGTTGACTGATCCGACGCATTCGCGAGCAAGCCCGCTCCCACAGGGACGCTGCCAACCGAATTTGCTTTTTTCAACTGAACCATGCCCGCGCAGGATCGTCATCTAAAGTGACTACCTGCGGGGACTCTTTAAACATCACGGAGAACACACTATGAGCGCTGAGGGTGCTTTGAGTCGAAGCCGTCTGCTACCGAGCTTGCTCGGCATTCTGCTTCTATTGATGGGCCTGGCCCTGCTGGCCGGGGGTGTCAAGCTGAGCACGCTTGGCGGTTCGTGGTATTACCTGCTGGCCGGTATCGGCCTGGCGCTGACTGGCGTGCTGCTGATCATGGCCCGTCGCGCGGCCCTGGGCCTGTACGCGCTGGTGCTGTTCGCCAGCACCGTGTGGGCCTTATGGGAAGTGGGCCTGGACTGGTGGCAACTGGTGCCGCGCCTGGCAATGTTGTTTGCCCTCGGCATCGTCCTGTTGTTGCCGTGGTTCCGCCGTCCGCTGCTGACCACCGATGCCTCGCCCATGGGCACCCGTGCCCTGGGCGCCGCCGTGGTGATTGCCGGTATCGCCGCACTGGCCAGCCAATTCACCAACCCGGGTGAAATCAAAGGCCAACTGGACCGCGACGCCGTGCCAGGCATGACCAACACCGCACCGGCCATGCAGGACGGTGACTGGAATTCCTATGGCCGCAGCGCCCACGGCGACCGTTACTCGCCGCTGGCGCAGATCACCCCGCAAAACGTCAGCAAGCTGAAAGAAGCCTGGACGTTCCGCACCGGCGATCTGCCAGGGCCGAACGACCCGGGCGAGACCACGGCGGAAAACACCCCGCTGAAGGTCAACGGCATGCTTTACGTATGCACGCCCCACAGCCAGGTAATTGCCCTGGAGCCGGAAACCGGCAAGGAAATCTGGCGTTTCGATCCGAAACTTTCCACGCAAAAAGCGGAAAACTTCAAGGGTTGGGCCCACATGACCTGCCGTGGCGTGAGCTATCACGATGACGCCGTGTACGCCTCGGCCGAACAGAGCCCGACCGGCACCGCCAGCACCACGCCGGCCAGCACCGTATGCCCTCGGCGGATCTTCCTGCCGACCGCCGACACGCGCCTGATCGCCCTCAATGCCGACACTGGCAAGATGTGCGAAGACTTCGGCGACAAAGGCCAGATCGACCTGAGCGCCAACATCGGCGGCTTCACGGCCGGTGGCTACTACTCCACCTCGCCACCGGCGGTGACCCAGAATCTGGTAGTCATCGGCGGCCACGTCACCGATAACGTCTCCACCGACGAGCCAAGCGGTGTGATCCGCGCCTACGACGTGCACACCGGCAAGCTGGTATGGAATTGGGACAGCGGCAACCCGGACGACACCACGCCGATTGCCGAAGGCCAGACCTACACCCGCAACTCGCCGAACATGTGGTCCATGTTCAGCGTCGATGAAAAACTCGGCATGCTCTACCTGCCGATGGGCAACCAGACCCCTGACCAGTTCGGCGGCCTGCGCACTCCGGAGTCGGAAAAATATTCCGCCGGCCTGACTGCCCTGGACATCGCCACCGGCAAGGTGCGCTGGTACTTCCAGTTCACTCACCACGACCTGTGGGACATGGACGTGGGCGGTCAACCGACCCTGATGGACATGAAGACCGCCGACGGCGTCAAACCGGCAGTACTGGCATCGACCAAGCAGGGCAGCATCTACGTGCTGGACCGCAGCAATGGCCAGCCGATCATCCCGATCAAGGAAATCCCGGTGCCGCAAGGCGCGGTGGAAGGCGATCACACCTCGCCGACCCAACCGATGTCCGACCTGAACTTCGTGCCGCCGGTCCTCAAGGAACGCGACATGTGGGGCGTGACCCCGTTCGACCAGATGCTGTGCCGGATCGACTTCAAGTCGCTGCGCTATGACGGCATGTTCACGCCGCCGTCGCTGCAAGGCTCGATTGTCTACCCGGGCAACTTCGGTGTGTTCGATTGGGGTGGCATCTCGGTTGACCCCGTGCGCCAGATTGCCTTCGTCAACCCGAGCTACATGGCGTTCAAGTCCAAGCTCGTGCCGGCGACAGAAGTGGCCGGTGGCCCGGGTCGCAAGAGCGAAACCGAAGGCGTGCAGCCAAACAAGGGCGCGCCCTATGGCGTGATCCTCGAAGCGTTGCTCTCGCCCATGGGCCTGCCTTGCCAGGCGCCGGCCTGGGGTTACGTGGCGGCGGTGGACCTGACCAACAACAAGACCCTGTGGAAGCACAAGAACGGCACCGTGCGTGACAGTTCGCCGGTACCGATCCCGCTGAGCATGGGCGTGCCGAGCCTCGGTGGTACGTTCACCACGGCCGGCGGCCTGGCGTTCCTCAGCGGTACGCTTGACCAGTACCTGCGCGCCTATGATGTGAAAAACGGCAAGCAACTGTGGGAAGGCCGCCTGCCAGCCGGCGCCCAGACCACGCCGATGACCTACACCGGCAAGGACGGCAAGCAATATGTGCTGGTCGTCGCCGGCGGCCACGGTTCCCTGGGCACCAAGCAGGGTGACTATGTGATCGCCTACAAACTGCCGGATTAAGCCCGACCGGCACCCATAAAAAAGGCGACACCTTTGCGGGTGTCGCCTTTTTTATGGCTTCAATTTCACATAGCGTGGCGAGGGAGCTTGCTCTGCTTTCGTGGCGAGGGAGCTTGCTCCCGCTGGGCTGCGCAGCAGCCCCCTGGATTTTCCAGACACACAGAGTCGCCTGGGAATATTTGAGGCCGCTGCGCGCCCCAGCGGGAGCAAGCTCCCTCGCCACGGGGGGTGTGCCAGCCTTACAACTCGATCTTCACCGCCTGCGAAGCCCGGGTTGCCTTGGCGCGGGCGGTTTCGATGGATTCGTCGCGGGCCAGGGCCACGCCCAGGCGACGCTGGCCGTTGACTTCCGGTTTGCCGAACAGGCGCAGGGCAGTGTCCGGTTCGCTCAGGGCGGCGCCGAGGTTGGCGAAAGCGGTCTGGGTCGACTGGCCTTCCACCAGGATCACCGCCGAAGCCGAAGGCCCGAACTGACGTATCAACGGGATCGGCAGGCCGAGAATCGCGCGGGCGTGCAGGGCGAACTGCGACAGGTCCTGGGAAATCAGCGTCACCAGGCCAGTGTCGTGGGGGCGTGGCGAAACTTCGCTGAACCACACCTGGTCACCCTTGATGAACAGCTCGACGCCAAACAGGCCACGACCACCCAGGGCCTCGGTCACCGCTTTGGCGACGCGCTCGGATTCAGCCAGGGCTACCGGGCTCATGGCCTGGGGCTGCCAGGATTCCTGATAGTCGCCTTTCTCCTGACGGTGGCCGACCGGCGCGCAGAAGGTGGTGCCGCCAATATGACGCACGGTGAGCAAGGTGATTTCATAATCGAAATCGATAAAACCTTCGATGATCACCCGGCCCTTGCCGGCCCGGCCGCCTTCCTGGGCGTAATCCCAGGCTTTCTGCACGTCATCGACGCTGCGCAGCAGGCTCTGGCCCTTGCCCGATGAACTCATCACCGGCTTGACCACGCACGGGAAACCCAGGGTCTCGACGGCCGTGCGGTAGTCTTCGACGGTGTCGGCGAAGAAATATGGCGAAGTCGGCAGACCCAGCTCTTCAGCGGCCAGGCGACGGATGCCTTCACGGTTCATGGTCAGCTGCGCGGCGCGGGCGGTGGGGATCACGGTGAAGCCTTCGGCCTCCAGTTCCACCAGGGTCGCGGTGGCGATGGCTTCGATTTCCGGCACGATGAAGTGCGGCTTCTCGGCCTCGATCACGGCACGCAGGGCGGCGCCGTCGAGCATGTTGATCACATGGCTGCGGTGGGCCACTTGCATGGCCGGCGCGTTGGCGTAGCGATCCACGGCAATCACTTCAACGCCCAGGCGTTGCAGTTCGATCACCACTTCCTTGCCCAGCTCACCGCTGCCACACAACAAAACGCGGGTCGCGGTGGGCGACAATGGAGTTCCGATACGGGTCATCTGAAGGTCCTCAAACAGGAGCGGATCATCGAGGGGCGCGCGCCGGGCGAGCTTCCCATGGGAGAAAGCGCGGCATTTTACATGAACCGCGGGGTTTGGCTTCAGCTGGCGACGGTTTGCTTGCGTAAACGCCAGGCCATGATCAGCCAGACAGCCGTGACCCCGGCGAATTTCGAGGCCAGGGCGGTGATCACCACGGCCGGCGTCAGGGCGTCGATCAGGCCGAAGAAAATGAACGTATCCAGGGGAATGCTCAAGGCCGAGCTGATCCACAGCCGGTCATGCAACGGGCGTTTGGTGATGGTGAACACCAGCCAGTCGATGCACTCCGACACGGCGAACGCGGTGGCGCTGGCCAAGGCAATGGTCGGGTCCGACGTGGCGTAGGACAACACCAGCGCCGCCAGCATCGCCGCGATGGCGCCATGGCCGAAGCGGGTCTGCACCATGTCCCGCAGGATAAACACCAGCCCACCCCACGCCGACCAGATGATGTCCAGGTGCGGTGCGGCGGAAAACGCGAAGTTGATCAGCACGACGCTGCTGATGTAGGCGATCAGGAAGAGCATGGGGTGGGGATCTCTGGTGGGGTGTCGGGTAAAACTCTCAAGGGCAACGATAGCCCCCGTGGCGAGGGAGCTTGCTCCCGCTGGGCCGCGAAGCGGCCCCAAATCCAGGCAACTCGGTGGATCAGGTTGATTGAGTGGCTTTGAGAGGGGGCTGCTGCGCAGCCCAGCGGGAGCAAGCTCCCTCGCCACGGGGCTTGTGTTCAGCCAATAGGGGCCAGAACACCGTCCGTCAATCCTCCTCGCTACCCTCCGCCTTCCAATACCCCACAGCCTTCACGAAATCCTGATCCAAGCCTTTCTCCTCCAGCAACACCTTGCGAATCTGCCGCGACACCTTGCTTTCGGTCGCAACCCAGGCGTACAGCTTGCCGTCGGGGATATCCAACTGTTGCACGGTGGTCAGCAGGTTGTTCTGGCGGCCTTCGCGCAACACCCAGATCACTTGCAACTGCGCCGGGCTCTTGAGGACCTGCTGCTCGGCGCCGTTTTCCACTTTCACCACCACCAGGGCACGCCGGTTCGGCGCCAGGCCTTCGAGGCGGCGGGCGATGGCGGGCAGGGCGGTTTCGTCGCCGATCAGCAGGTAACTGTCGAAAATGTCCGGCACGACCATCGAGCCCCGTGGCCCGGCGATATACAGGTATTGCCCGGGCGCCGCCTGGGCTGCCCAGGTCGAGGCAGGGCCATCGCCGTGGAGCACGAAATCGATGACCAGCTCCAGGCTGTCCAGGTCATAGCTGCGCGGGGTGTAGTCGCGCATTTCCGGCATCGGACCCTGGGCCTTGCCGGCGCTGGGGTTGAAATTTTCCAGGGCGGCGTGTTCCTCGGCGCTCTGCGGGAACAGCAGCTTCACGTGATCATCCGTGCCCAGGCTGACGAACCCGGCCAGTTCCGACCCGCCGACGGTGATGCGGCGCATGCGCGGGGTCAGGTCTTGCACCCGCAGCACTTGCAGGCGGCGACGCTTGATCTCGTGGTTGACGCGGTGAATGGTATTTGGATCGACATCAGTCATTGGCTTGACTCCGAAACAGAAGGGCGATCGGCCCCGTCGATGATGGCTTTGGCGGTGTCGTTGAGCAGGTCGCAGACCCTCAGGACTTCTTCCGGGCTCCAGCAACCCGGGTGCTGTTGCAACGCATGCCGCAGGTTATACACCGCTTCGTGGATCTGCGGTGGACGGTCATGGCCCTGCAACATGCGCTTGCTGGCCTCGATGCGCACCCACATCTCATCCAGTGCGGCGGCTTGTGCTTCAAGGAATAGACGTCCGGCGTCGGTCACGCTGTAGGACTTTTTACCACTTTCCGTGCTACCGCTGATCATTGCCGTCATTTCCAGAAAGCTCAGGGTCGGATAAATCACCCCGGGGCTGGGGCTGTAGGCGCCGTCGAACATGCCCTCGATCCGGCGGATCAGGTCATAGCCGTGGCAAGGCTGTTCGGCAATCAATGCCAACAACAGCAATTTCAAATCGCCGGAGGCGAAGACACGTGGTCCGCGGCTGCCACGCTCACGGCCAGCCGGGCGTTGTTCAAAACCATCCTGATCGTGTTTGGCATGCAAGTAAGGGGCTCTCATAGGCTGTTCTCCGTTCGGCATAAGCTAGCACTTAGATGTATCTTTTTATTTGGCGATATGTCTTTGGCGCTCGATTAAATCTGCAACTAAGATATATCGAGCGTTGCGTCGCACTATTTGTAATTAAGTAAGACCTTACCTGAATGTTACATGCATGCGGATGATGGGATTTTCGCCTTTTTCTCTTGACTTTGATCAAGGCCGCGGCGGGCCTGGCTATGTGGGTTTTTTCTTACATCCAAACTAATTTTTAATAAAATTGCGAAGAATTTTCCTCAACTCGCGTGCTGGTTTTACTACGCGCCTGTGGGAATCTGCCTGCTTTTTTTTAGTTGAAGAGAGCCGATCATGCCCCGGCGTTGAAGGGGCAGGCCAAGTGGTTGTTGGGCTGCAACTTCAACCCTTCTCTTTATGCTAAGAACAGGTGTTAACAACATGCTCAAACAACTCGTATCCGGTACTGCTCTGGTTGCTGCTGCCCTGGCTTCTTCGGCGGCGTTCGCCGTCGACGATGCTCGGTCCTCGATCCACATCACCGCGAACATCCCGACGCTGCAGTTCCATGTACAGCCGCGTGACCCGAACTTCGGTAAGGATGAAGTCATGAGCTACAACCTGGTCGCGGGCACATTGACTTCCCTGCGCCAGACCTTCGACGTGAAAAACACCAACGGCTCGGTCCATGCCTACATCGAGGGTGGCCCGGCAGCGCTGTACAACGGCCGTGACGCCATCGCCCTGACCACCAAGTTCAACGGCATCACCCTGACTGCATCCCCTCAGGAAGTGGTGGATGACGCAACCTCCACGCCAGGTACCCAGGCTGACATGACCATCGTTGCGGACAAGCCCCTGGATACCCAGAACGGCCTGTACACCGCCGACATGACCGTGATCTTCGACGCCGTGCCGCGCCCTTGATGCCGCTCGATGCCCGGTGAGTTTCACCTCATTGCCTGGGCATTGCCGCAGGCCGTCCGGCGCTCCCCCGCCGGGCGGTCCGCACCTGAAACGCCCTGATCGTTCGTTGATTATGAGAATCCGTTGATGTTTCCGATGACACCCATCGCGGGTGCCCTCGCGCTATGTTTGTGCGCGAGTGCATTGGCTGCGCCGACTGCCCCCGGTACCACGCCCAGGAGCCTGCTTGCCCAGGCCAAGGGGTTGCCGGCTGAGTTTGAATCGCACTTTTTCGATGTGCCTTTGGCGGTTCGTGTTGAACTCAATCAACAGTATCTCGGTGAAGCCATGGTGGTCTTGACGCGGGATGATCGTATTACCCTGCTCGAATTCACCGACACCCAGGACAGCGCGATAAAAGCTGTCGATCGCGAGCAATGGGAACAGCATCTCAAGCAAGGACAAAGGCTGGGCGCCTGCGAAAGCAGCTGCCCGTCCGGGCTGCTGGCGGTGCACTACAGTCTGGAAAATTCATTGGTATCGATCCTGACCAGGGACGTGGAGCGAGCCTACGAAACCAAGCGTTACCACGATCAGCCGGAAGGCGGCAGCCTCGGCCTGATCTTCAACAACCAACTGAATATCAATGGTGGCCAGGAACAGGACACGGGCGGGCGTTATGGCCTCAACGCCATGTCCAGCGTCGGCAACTGGAGCCAGTCACTGGACCTCCAGCTTTCGCGTCTTGGCGGCCCGGACGACAAGCTGTACCACGCCGTCCATGAGCTTTACACCCAACGAGAGATGGAAGGCAGTTTTTTCCGCCTGGGTTATTTCACCCCCAGCTCCGATGGCTTGAACCGTCAGATCCGTTCGTTCGGCGCCAACCCGGACACCGCCCTCGGGGTGATGTACGGCAGCTCCGACAGTCTGGTGCTGGAAAATCCCAAGCCCAGCGTCTACCCCATTTATGTCACCGCCAACCGCCAGGCTTCGGTGGAGATTTATCGCAACGGCCTGCTGATCAACAGCCAGGCAGTCAGCGCCGGCTTGCAGAGCCTGGACACGCGACCCTTGCCCGGTGGCATTTATGAAGTGGAAGTGCGGTTGATCGAGGACGGGCAGACCACCGCCACCAGCCAGGAGCTGGTCTACAAACCCAATAACTGGAGCAACTCGGAGGACCGCTGGCGCTACAACCTGTTCGCCGGGCGCGAAACCAGGCTCTGGAGCAACTGGGAAGACCAGCCTTCGGGTTTCACCACGGCGGGTGTGGGCCTCAATTATTTGCTGCATCCCCGGGTGATCCTGGGCGCTTCCACGCGCCAGGTGCAGGACAAAGTGCAAGTGGGCACCTCGGTGGACTGGACGCTCGCCAGCAACACCAGCCTGTACGCCAACGTCTATCAGACCCAGCAGTACGGCACCGGCATGGACGTGCAAGGCCTTTACAGCTATGGCCATGGCAGCGTCGTGGCGAGCCACAACCGTAGCTGGCTGGACACCCGCAACACCTATGAAACCCGACCGGACGGCACGCGCATTCGCCAGCGCAACGTGTTCGTCGGCCAAACCAGCAACTCCTCGTTGTCGATCAACCATCGCTTGAGCAACAAGACTTCCATCAATGGACGGCTGGCCTACAGCGAAGGCAATGTCCAGGGCACCGGGCTCGACCTGGGCTGGACCCAGCGCGGCAAGCTGCGCGGCAGCGATGCCAACTGGCGGCTGTCGCTGTTCGACCGCCCCGGGACTTCGAGTACCGACGACCGACGCAACCGCGGCGTCGACCTGAGCGTCAGTGTCGCGTTGGGCGGACCGGGCGAGTACTGGTCGGGCAGCATCGGCAGTCGCACATCACGGGACGGCGACCGCGACCACAATGCCTCTGTGACCTATCGCCGGGACCTGCAGGACCACGTCTTGCAGAGTGTCTCCGCCACGGCACTGGCCGACACCTATGGCGTGGGCCTGTCCAGCATCGCCAGTTTCATGACCGACTCGCTGTACGGCGACGGTTTCGTTCAGCGCTCGTCCTATAACGACAACCTTACCGGCGGCTTGAACCTGAGCAGCACCGTGGCCGTCGGCGGGCAGAAAACCGCCTTCACCGGCCAGCCCCAAGGGCGCGGCGCGGGCCTGATCGTCGACGTGGAAACCGACCTGGACGATGTCGCCCTGCGTGCCGACGACTTGACCGGTGGCAGCACGGCATTGCGCCCGGGCCGCAACTTCATCCCCATCACTGCCTACAAGAACAGCATGGTGACCTTCGACTTCGACGGCGTGCATCCGCCAGCGGCGAATATCGAGCCTGCACGGACCCGTTATCACCTGAACAAGGGGGGCGTGGACTACCGCAAGATCCAGGTGATGAAAACCGTGACCGTGCTTGGACGCCTGGTGGACGAACACGGCGAGCCGCTTCGGGGCCATCACGTGATCAACCACGCCAGTCGCGGCGTCAGCGAGGCGGACGGGTTCTTCTCGATGGAAATGAACGCCAGCTCGCCCACCCTGGAAGTGCGTTACGGCAGCGAACTGTTCTGCCGGTTCCGCCTCGACCCGGACAACGCCAACCGCGAAGGCGATGTGTTGATGATCGGTGATTTGCGCTGCACGCCGGACACGTTGGCGGATAGCTCATTGGGCGAGGCCGGCAAGGACCAGCAGCGCTCCTGATTCCTGATGTGTCGTGGAGAGCAAGGTGCGCGCCCCACGTGAAGGTTCTTTCTCCCATTTGCAGGGATTCGCTTTGATGTATGAGGTTGTATAGATGAAACCCTTATCGGTGGCCGTGCGCAGCGTGGTTTCGGTGTTGTTATTTGCGTCGCTCGTTGTTGGTTCGCCAATGGCCAATGCGTTGACGCAGGATATCAGTGCGATTTTTCGGCCTGACCCTGCGAAACCCATGGAAAACAAGTTCACCAATACCACGCCGGTGAGTGGGTATTGCGCCCAACTCCCAAGGGAATGCGAAATCAGCGGTATGTTCAGCATTCGATTGCCGCTTACTGCCAATGCGATCAGCGCTATCGAGGCGGGTCATGAAAATCCTCGGCAAGGTGCGATGTTTAAAGTGCCTGCCAATTGGCGCCCCATACAAGTTACCCATACGGGTACGGGCGAAACGGAAGTCGTTGAAGTGCGTTGGGCGGGTTTTGGGTCGAGACAATCGTTCCCCAATAGCACTGTGATCCAATTGGTTGGTGGAGGCGTGAGTGTTTTAAGGGCCCACCAGATGTTATGGACTGGCCTTGATTGGGTGTATGCGCCCTCACCATGTCGATACAGCGGGGTTGGCTTGGCTAACGATAGGGGTTATGGCTTTTTCTGGAAGACGCCAACGGAGGGCGTATGTGCCAAAAAGGCCAATTACCTGATCCCTCTCGGCAGCATGAATTACAGCTATCTGGACTTCGCTTACGAGCTGCGCACACCCGACCCATTGAAGATGTCGTCCGGCCAATACACCGGGTCGCTGACCTATAGCGTTGGTCCGGGGCAGGACGTTGACATGGGTGATGTGATGATCCCCACCGATTCGGCTATCACGCTCAACTTCAAGCTTGACGTCGAACACACCCTCAAAATCGAAATCCCCCCCGGCGGCAATCGCGTCGAATTGGTCCCCCAAGGCGGCTGGCAAGCCTGGTTGAACCAGGGCCAAAAACCGACCCAGCTGTTCCGCGACCAACGCTTCCATATCTCGGCCTCCTCCCGTTTCAAGATGGGGCTCGAATGCCAATACGTCAGTGGCAATACCTGCGCGATCACCGAAACAGGCACCGGTCATTCAGTGCCAGTAGACGTCAGCGTCAGCCTGCCCGATGGCCTGACTGACGCCGCCGGACAACCGGTCAACCGTCGCCGCCTGTTGCGTGACGGCAGTGGCACCGAACTGTTCCAGCCGGGCTTCTATGTCGATCGCCGGCCGGGAATGCTGCACTTCGAAGTTGGTCGCAGCCAGGTCGAAGCGATGCTGGACAGTGGGGCCAAGGACTATAGCGGCAACGTTACGGTGATCTGGGATTCGGAAGTTTAAAACCCTTGGCCTGTTCACTGGATGTATTGCCCCCCTCACGATTTGCTTGGATGCATGAGGTTGCATAGATGAAACTCTCGAGAAACCTGGCAAGTGGCATGGCTGCCGCGGTTTGGCTTGGCTGCTTGCCGGCTGTCGAAGCCGCCACGCTGGAGATTACCGCGCAATTCAGAGCGGACAGCGCAAAGCCCCAAGAGAACAAGTTCATCAATACCACTCGAAACAGCGGTTATTGCGAGCAATTTGCCGCGCTGTGCCAGTCGGTAGGGATGTTCAGCCTGAGACTGGGTACGGGCGCTTCCGGGGGGCCTATCCAGGCCAATCACGAAGATAATCGGCAAGGTGCGATGCTAAAGGCACCGGCCAACTGGCGGCCGGTACAGGTGACCCATTCCGGTACAGGGCATACAGAAACGCTTGAATTGCGCGTAGTCGGACTAGGCGGGGCGATCGGGCTGACACCTAGCCCGGCGGACATTGTCGGTGGTGGCGTGAGCGACGAAACCGCCTACAACATGATATTCGGCTCGACTTGGTGGCAAGCCCCTGCGCCCTGTGTGAGGCAGGGCGCCAGCATTTCCCACGCGTGGTTCTTCTGGAGGACTCCGGCGGAAGAGGCGTGCGCCAAACCGGCTCGATACCTGATTCCTCGATTCCAGTACCAAGACTTGAGCTTTGCCTACGAGCTGCGCACGCCCAATCCTTTGCAAATGGCCGGCGGCCAGTACCGGGGCTCGCTGACACTGGGCATCGGGCCGGGCCAGGATTTTGATTTCGGTGACGTCGTGATCCCCAATGATCCGGCGCTCACGCTCAACTTCACCCTGGATGTCGAACACGTCCTCAAGGTGGAAATTCCACCGGGGGGAAACCGGGTGGAATTGGAGCCTCGTGAGGGCTGGCAAGCCTGGTTGAGCAACGGAAGCAAACCGACCGTGCTGTTTCGCGACCATCAGTTTCGTATCTCGACGTCTTCACCGTTCACGATGAGGCTCGAGTGCCGGTACATGGCCGGCACGGAGTGCGGTGTAACGGCGCCTGGTTCCGAAATTTACTATCCGGTGGATGTCGATGTGACGCTGCCCGACGGCTTGACCAATACCAACGGGACACCGGTCATTCGCCAAACGGTGCCTGTCGGGGCCTTCACCAATCCCGTTCGATTTCTCCCGGTCCGCTATATCGATCGCAAGCCCGCCACCCTGCATTTCCACATCCGCAGCAGCAGTGTCGCGGCGATGCTCGATCGCGCGCCCGACACCTATACCGGCGCCGTCACGGTGATCTGGGATTCTGAAGTTTAAGTGGCGTGCCGTGGGGCAGTCTTCAATGAGTTGCGTTTAATACATGAGGTTAAGAGAAGTGATGAAGCATCTAGTGGCATGGGTTGGTTTTCTTCTGTTCGGCAGCATGGCCCTCGCCGGGCCGCAGATTGGTGTCGGGGTGGTCTACGACTATCTGGACGGCGACAAAAGCACCTACATGAAGCGGGTATTCAACGGCGGAACCTCCACGGCGTTCGTCAAGGTCAACATCCTCGAAATCGTTTACAACGAGGACGGCAGCTACCAGGAATTGCCCCTGGAGAACCAGGCCGGGGCCACCTCCAAGGATGGCCTGATGGCCAGCCCGGCGCGCCTGATCGTGCCGGCCAACGGCATGCAGGGCACCCGGTTGCTGTTCATGGGCAACCGCGACAAGGAGCGTTATTTCCGAGTGCGTTTCGTGCCGGTGGTGCCGGAAGCCGAAGACGAATTTGCCGTCAGTGCCGAGGAGCGTGAAGCGTACAAGAAAGAACGCGTGGCAGCGGGGGTCAAGGTCCTGGCCGGCTACGGCACGGTGTTTTTCGTGCGGCCCAAGGACACCCGTTTCGACACTGTGATCGATGACAGCGCCAATCGCTACGTGATGCGCAACAACGGCAACAGCGTCGTGGTGATCGATGAGTTCAAGGACTGCGAGGCGAAGAAAGAAACCGATTGCCGCCCGACCACCAAGCACCACGTCATGGCCGGTCGCACGTTTTCCTTCGACAAGGAGTCGGGCCGCGAATACCGCTTCACGCTGATCGAGGGCGGCAAGAGCAAAGCCGTCGAGATCAAGGGTTGACGGCTGCCGCCGCCGAACCGTCGCAGACGCCACAGGTAATCAAAATGTCCAAGCCATTGCTACACCCCCTCGCGTTGACCGCCCTGATGCTGCCCTGGGTCTCGGCCTGGGCAGCGGTCGAGCGGGAAACGTTCGAACTCCACGTGACCATCCCGACGGTGGATTTTTATGTGCTGCCCCTCGACCCGCAACTGGTCCAGCGCGAGCAACGCTTGCCGTTCAGTTCCATTACCAGCGAGCTCAGCCCGCTGCGGGCGACCTACGAGGTGAAAAACACCACCGGTGCCATCGGCGCGCGCTTGGCCGAGGAGGCTTATTTATCCAACGGCCGTGAGCGGATCGACTTGAAGGTGAAGTTCAACAACGTCGAACTGAACCTGGACTCGACCCAGGTCGTGACGGCCCTCGAAGCCAGGCCCGGCCGCCATGTGCCCCTGGAAATCGCCGCGATCAAGCCCGACGACGGGTACAGGTCGGGTGATTACTACGGCACGGTGCACATGGTGTTCGATGCCCTAGCGCCGTGAGTCTCCACAAGGGCTGGTGATGCTGATGGTTTTGTGTGGCGAGGGAGCTTGCTCCCGCTCGGCTGCGCAGCAGCCGCAAAGATGGCAAGTCAGAAGTTTCCATCTGGTTGGAAAAGCGGGGGCGGCTGCGCCACCCAGCGGGAGCAAGCTCCCTCGCCACGGGGGAGTTTGAATTTCGTTTTATTACTCAGAAGAGGTGTCAAGCAATGTTAAAAAAAGTGGTGCCCGTTACAGCCTTGGTTGCTGCAGTCCTAAGTCCTTCATGGGCATTGGCGGCTGATGATGCACGCACATCCATCCACATCACGGCGAACATTCCAAACAAGCAGTTTCATGTACAGCCTCGCAATCCGGATTTCGGCAGGGACGAATACATGCATTACGATCCGGTGAACAATACGCTGAGTTACGTGCGCCAGATCTTCGATGTAAAGAATACCGACGGCTCGGTCCATGCTTACATTCAGGAGGGCAGCGCTTATCTGAACAATGGCCGGATTGATATTCCATTGGCTGTGCTGTTCAACGGCGTCTACCTCAATGGAATGCCTCAAGAGGTAGTGGACGACGCCACGTCCACGCCTGGCACTCAGGTCGAGATGGTCATTCGCCCGACGGCCATGCCGGTCAATCGCTATGGGGGCGTGTACACCAGCCAATTCACCGTGATTTACGATGCCGTTCCACGGGTATCAGCCCTGTAGCGCGTAGTGCCACGGGGGAATATCCACTTCGTTTTATTACTTATAAGAAGATCGAGCATGTTTAATAAAATAGTGTCTGCAACTGCTCTGGTTGTTGCGATCCTGAACCCTTCGTGGGTGTTGGCAGCTGATGATGCACGCGCAGCCATCCATATCACGGCGAATATTCCGAATAAGCAGTTTCATGTGATGCCACGGGATCCGGAGTTTGGTAAGAACGAGTTTATGCATTACAACCCTGTGACCAAAAAGTTGTCCCCGGTGCGCCAAATTTTCGATGTGAAGAATACTGACGGTTCGGTTCATGCTTACGTTGAAGGAAACTCCTGGCTGCATGGCAAATATTCGATTCCCGTTGTAGTCGTGTTCAACAACGTCTTGCTACATCAGTTACCGCAGGAGGTGGTGGATGACGCCACGTCCACGCCCGGTACGACAGCTGAGATGCATATCTTCGCGCCGTTCCCGATTACTCCCAGCCTGTCCGGTTTGTACACCGGGAATTTCACCGTGGTCTTCGATGCGGTCCCTCGGGTTAGCCTGTAACTCACCGTGCCACGGGGAGTCTCCACTTCGTTTTATTACTAAAAGAAGAATTCAGCATGTTTAAAAAATAATGTCCGTAACAGCCTTGGCCGTTGCAGCCCTGAGCCCTTCGTTTGTGTGGGCGGCTGACGATGCGCTCGCCTCCATCCATATCACGGCGAACATTCCGAACAAGCAGTTCCACGTGCAACCACGCAATCCGGATTTTGGTAAAGATGAGTACATGTATTACAACACCGTAACCTATGACTTGAGCAGCATACGCCAGACCTTTGATGTGAAGAATACCGATGGCTCGGTTCATGCCTATCTTGATGGACGTTCTGTTTTGTCTAACGGTAGCGTGCTCATACCGCTGCGTGTCTTGTTCAACGACGTATTGTTGAGCGAGGTGCCTCAAGAAGTAGTGGATGACGCCACATCCACCCCAGGAACCCAGGTGGAGATGTTTATCCATGCGAGTCATTGGCCCATCCCTCGCACGCCTGGCCTGTACACCGGGAACTTCACCGTCATCTTCGATGCGGTACCCCGTGTAACCCTCTGACTTTGTGTGGCGAGGGAGCTTGCTCCCGCTGGGCTGCAAAGCAGCCCCCTCGAGGGCCACTCAATCATCCTGAACCACCGCGTCGCCAGGTTTTAGGGCCGCTGCGCGCCCCAGCGGGAGCAAGCTCCCTCGCCACATGTGTCTGCCCCTCTCACTGCTGTAATTCATTGCCGAGCCACCAACGGCTTGCACTGTGTATGGCTATCCGGTTGCAAGTAGGGCGACAGAAACGGCGCCATGCCCTTGAGCACTTGCACCGGCAGGGCCGAGGTGAATTTGAAGTTCTGCGCCGACACCCCTGGGACATAGGCGGTCAGGGTGCCGAAATGACTGTCTCCGATGTAGAACACAAAGGTGGCGGTGCGGTTGATCGATTTGGAGCTGAGGATGCGGCCACCCGCGCCGATGGCTTCGATGCGGTTGTCGCCGGTGCCGGTCTTGCCGCCCATGGCCAGCGGTGTGCCGTCGGCCAGTTTGAAACTGCCGGCCACGCGTTTCGCGGTGCCGGCATCCACCACTTGGGACAGCGCCCCGCGCAGGGCCTGGGCCACTTCCACCGGCATCACGCGCTTGCCGTTGTCCGGGTTGCTGACCAGTCGCGTTTCGTAGGGCGTATCGACGGCAAAGTCCAGGCTGTCGACGCGCAGCGCCGGTTGGCGGATGCCGTCGTTGAGAATGGTGCCCACCAATTCTGCAAGCGCCGCCGGACGGTCGCCGGAGCTGCCGATGGCGGTAGCCAGTGACGGCACCAGGTGGTCGAACGGGTAGCCGACTTTCTGCCAGCGCTGATGGATATCGAGGAACGCTTCGATTTCCAGCATGGTACGGATGCGACTGTCGCGGGCGCTCTTGTGCCGGCTCTTGAACAGCCAGCTGTAGACTTCCTGGCGCTCGAATTCACTCGCCTTGACGATCTGGCTGAACTTGGCGTCGGGGTTGTTCAGCAGGTAACCCATCAACCACAAATCCAGCGGGTGGACCTTGGCGATGAAGCCCTGGTCGGGCAGGTCATAGGCGCCTGGGCCATAGCTCTGGTAGAGCCGTTCCAGGCGTTCGTCGGTGAGTTTTTCGCTGCTCTTGACCGACTTGAGGTGTGAGCGCACGAACAGGTTGAAGCTCTCCTGGCTGTCGCCGGGAAAGAAGTAGCGGTGCACGGCGGCCAGGCGGATTGCCGTGGGGTGCATGCTGTCGAGGAAGGTTTCGAGGCGCTGGCCGGTGTCCTTTTTCTGGTACTTCTTCCAGAACTTGAGCAGGAACGAGGTGCCTTCGCGGTCGGCGAACTGGGCCAGGTACTCTTGGCGGCGCGGGTCTTGGTCGTCCTTGAGCAACTCGGCGCTGGCGTCGGGCCCGGCGTAGGTGGCGTAGCGCACCAGGTCGCGCATCAGGCGGATGAACGGCAGGTTGATCGACTCGCGCAGGGAGTCGCGCAGGGTTGGGTTGCGGCCGTTGTCCTCGCTGCGGAAGTTGTGGAAAGTGTGCAGCCCGCCACCGGTAAAAAACGCCTCGCCGGGGCTGGCGGAATAGGTACGGTCCAGTGCGGCTTCGAGCATTTTCGGCAGGCTGCGGTCGGTGTTCTGGATCAGGTAGTCGACGGCCCAGCGAGAGAGGCGGTCCTGTTCGGCGATCTCGGTTTTCTTCAGTTGCGCCGGGGTCTGCTGGCCGTAACGATCGTGAAGCTCGGCGATGATCTGCAGGTACGTGGTCAGTACCCGCAACTTGGCGGTGGAACCCAATTCCAGTTTGCTGCCTTCATTGATATCGAAGGGTTGGTCGGTGCTGTCGGTTTGTACTCGCACGCGGGAGCCGTCGGGGGTCAGCTCCAGCAGGGTGAAGCTGTAGCGCACCTGGGTGGTGCTGGTGGGGGTCAGCAGGCGTTCGCCCATCAGGCCGATCTCGGCGGCGAACGCCGGGTCGGCCAAACGCTTGAGGTATTCGGTGGCCTGGGCCTGCAAGTCGCTTTGCAAGGTGCTGGTGGCGGAGAGGTCCAGGCGATCGAGGTCGTACAGCGGCCGGTTGAGCAGCGTGGCGAGGCGGCTGCGGGCGGCGCTGATGCCTTTGTTGGTTTCGATGGGTTGGATGGTGGGTTGCTGCACCCAGTCGCGGTAACTGACTTTACTCGCCAGGGTCGCTTCGGCCAGGGCGGCATCGATGACGCCGTTTTGCGCCAACAGGCGGACGTGGCTGTCGGTCAGGCGCGCCAGTTCGTCGCGGCCCTTGGACAGGTAATGGGACGGGCGGCGCTGGGCGATCATCAACGAGAGCATCTCGCGCAGGGCCAGGCCTTTGTCCGCAAGGCTCTTGGGATCAGTCGCGGTGCTGGACAGTTGTTCGTTGGCCCGGTTGAAATCAGCGCCGTACCAGACCCGCAAGCCTTCCGCCATGCCATGCACTTCACCATGCCCGGGCACGGCGGAGAGCGGCACGCTGTTGAGGTAGTCGCGGATGACCCGTTGCCGTGCCTCGAGGGTCTGCGGGCCGGCCTGATAAGCGCGCACGCTGGCGGAGATCATCTGGCGGATTTTCTCCGCGCCCGACACGGTGAGGCCTTCGGGGGAGTGACGGTATTTTTCCAGTTGTGTCGCCAAGGTACTGCCACCGGCGGATTGCCCCGGCAAACTCAGCAACTTGGCCACCTGCGACCACGCCGCCATGCCGAAGCGCGGCCAGTCCACCGCGGGGTTTGCCAAGGGTTGCTTGGGGTCGAGCAGGAAGCGGTTCTCGATGAACAACAGGCTTTGCACCACCACCGGCGGGATCGCGTCGAAATTGGCGTACAGCTGCTGCGGGTACTTGAACTGATACACCGGTGCGGCGCGGCAGTCAGTGATGGTCAACCCCGCCTGGATCTTTTCGGCGTAGGGCACGAACAGGCCTTTCTTGACGTAATCCATCAGGGCCGGTGAGAAACGGGCCTGGGCCTGGATGACGTAGTCGCGTTTGAGCAAACGCGGCAAAAACTCCCCCAGCGAGCTGTAGCCCAACCGCCGATCGAACGGGCCGGCACCCGGGTAGACGATGGCATCGCTGGGCCCTGGCTGCACCGAATAGTTCAGCGACGCGGCGTACTTGCTGATCTCCCGGGCCTGGAACCGCGACGTGCGCATTTCCTTGGCCACCGCCAGGCCGACCACCACCACGACGATCAGCAACAACAACCAGAACGCCCGCCAGCCATGCCGTGCGCGGCGAGTTTTTTTGGGTGAAGGCGCTTCTTCCATACGTTCAGTCGGGACCACAGGTTTATTCGAATCGGTTTGCCACAAAGCGCCCATAGTCGACTGATCCATTAAGCAGATTGATCGGACTTGCTTGAAGCTTAGACGGTGGTTGGCGTGGGGGAGGGGAAATTGTGGGCGGATGTCATTGCCGGTCTGGCTGACTGATTAGCTGAATGGCTGAATGATTAACTGACTGACTGGCTTTTGTGGCGAGGGAGCTTGCTCCCGCTCGGCTGCGCAGCAGACGCAACCGGTGCATGGCTGAAGCGTTTGTTGTGGGTGGGAAAGCGGGGGCGGTGGTTTCAAATAGCGATTAGGTCCATGCAGTATCCCAGTGGGGGTAATCGCCAATATGTTCCACCAGCCCAGCGCGAACAGGATTGTCGGTGATGTAGTCGGCAGCGGGGCGAAGGGATTGGTTATCGCGGATGGCGCAATCGTGGAAGCCGCTTTGCCAGAAGGCACCGTTTCTGTTCATGGCTCGATTGATTGCAAGCGTGCTGCGAGATTTGATGATCTGCATGACCTGAGAGAGCTGGGCTCGTTCCAGTTGCACCAGCCAATGTAGATGGTCGGGCATCACAACCCAGGCGAGCGAGTTGACCAGACCTTGCTCATGAGCCAGACGCATTTCTGCAATCAACAAGCGACCCAGTCGCAGGTCTTCGAAAATAGGCACGCGTTGATGAACGATCGTAGTGACGAGGTAACCTCGCCCACGCTCCGAAGAGCGTCCACGACGCAGCCGATGAGAGTTTGGACGTAGAGGACGCATTCCTTGGCTTCCTGTGGTTGGGGTGTCCATTTACGGTAGCTTCGTCCACGACAATCCGATGCGCTGATGACTGAGCGACTTTTCCGAAAACACTGTAGTACTCGTGGCGAGGGAGCTTGCTCCCGCTGGGTGGCGAAGCCGCCCCTGCTTTTCCAGTCGTTGGAAATCGAGGGCTGCCATTTTTGCGGCTGCTGCGCAGCCGAGCGGGAGCAAGCTCCCTCGCCACAAGGGCAGTTGTGTCTGTGAGGCCCGTGCTAGAGCCATCTATCCCTCCCCAAGCATGACGCTGCACCCTCGCTGTGCGATACTCGAGGCCGTGATACAAAGCGGCTGAATCCAAGGTAATGCATCTCCAGAATCACTGTTCCTGTTGAAGCTATCCCTGAATTTCCCCGCTTTTATAGTGAATCTCTCTATCCCTGGCTTTTTATACTGCACGTCCCGCTGATCCTTAGGCTGTTGTTCCAAAGGACGGCCTGTCCACGAGACAGGTCCGGTTTCGGCAAGGTGGCAGGCTTACCGGCCTGCGGCTTTGGAGACCCGGTGGTCAATCCAATAACAAGACGAGGTTGTATCCCTATGCCTGTCGGCAATCATCTGCGCCATGGCGAGACCGCTCAGGGTGGTCCGCTCAAACGTGAACTCGGCGAGCGGCATATCCGCCTGATGGCCCTCGGCGCCTGCATCGGTGTCGGGCTGTTCCTCGGTTCGGCCAAGGCCATCGAAATGGCCGGCCCGGCGATCATGCTGTCCTACATCATTGGCGGCCTGGCCATCCTGGTGATCATGCGCGCCCTCGGTGAGATGGCCGTGCACAACCCCGTGGCCGGTTCGTTCAGCCGTTACGCCCAGGACTACCTCGGCCCGCTGGCCGGCTTCCTGACCGGCTGGAACTACTGGTTCCTGTGGCTGGTAACGTGCGTGGCGGAAATCACGGCGGTGGCGGTGTACATGGGCATCTGGTTCCCCGACGTCCCCCGCTGGATCTGGGCTCTGGCCGCACTGGTCAGCATGGGCTCGATCAACCTGATCGCAGTCAAGGCCTTCGGTGAATTCGAATTCTGGTTCGCCCTGATCAAGATCGTGACCATCATCGCCATGGTCATCGGCGGCGTCGGCATCATCGCCTTCGGGTTCGGCAACGACGGCGTGGCCCTGGGCATTTCCAACCTCTGGACCCACGGTGGCTTCATGCCCAACGGCGTACAGGGCGTGTTGATGTCCCTGCAAATGGTCATGTTCGCCTACCTGGGCGTGGAAATGATCGGCCTCACCGCCGGCGAGGCGAAGAACCCGCAGAAAACCATCCCCAATGCCATCGGCTCGGTGTTCTGGCGGATCCTGCTGTTCTACGTCGGCGCGCTGTTCGTGATCCTGTCGATCTACCCATGGAACGAGATCGGCACCCAAGGCAGCCCGTTCGTGATGACTTTCGAGCGCCTGGGCATCAAGACCGCCGCCGGCATCATCAACTTCGTGGTGATCACCGCTGCGCTGTCATCCTGCAACGGTGGCATCTTCAGCACCGGACGGATGCTCTACAGCCTGGCGCAGAACGGCCAGGCCCCAGCCGGCTTCGCCAAGACCTCAACCAACGGCGTCCCGCGCCGCGCCTTGCTGCTGTCCATCGCCGCCCTGCTGTTGGGCGTACTGCTCAACTACCTGGTGCCGGAGAAAGTCTTCGTCTGGGTGACCTCCATCGCCACCTTCGGCGCGATCTGGACCTGGGTCATGATCCTGCTGGCCCAACTCAAATTCCGCAAAAGCCTCAGCGCTTCGGAACGGGCGGCGCTGAAATATCGCATGTGGCTGTACCCGGTCAGCTCGTACCTGGCGCTGGCATTTTTGGTGCTGGTGGTGGGCCTGATGGCGTACTTCCCCGATACGCGCGTGGCGTTGTATGTCGGCCCGGCGTTCCTCGTATTGCTGACTGCACTGTTCTATATCTTCAAGTTGCAGCCAACCGGCGAAACCCGAAGCTCGGTGCGGTCAGTGTCGTAAATTAACCGCGATGTAAAAAGAGAGCCCCAGTCAGTGACTGGGGCTTTTTTATTGAACTGTGATTGACCGTCCGTCGAAGACTGTACCTGACCTGTAAGTTCTGACAGTAGACCTGCATCGGACCGCAGCCTAGCTTGAAAGCTCGCCAGCAGAGGAATGGCAAGGCGCCAAGATGAAAGATCTATCCGTACTGATGGCGATTGCACGAGTAACCTATGCGAATAACAAAAGTACTTAGCGAAAAAGAGGTGCTATTGTTTTTTACGATAGCTTCTTTTTTGTACGTATACCCTATTATCCATGCCGATTACGCCTATGTAGACGATAGTTGGCGAGAATTACTGGCGATCGATGACTGGTGGAGAATTCACGGCAGAGTGCTGGCTGAAATGCTTGCGAAGCTTATGGCGTTTAACAACGCAACCATTAATATTTTCCCGCTTCCATTATTGATTGCTACTTTTGCACTTGCCTATGCGATGACGAGACTGACGTTAAGGTATTTTCCTCGACCCGAGTGGACGGCGTGTCTCGTGATGCTCCCGCTGCTCTGTAATCCTTTTTTTTAGGTAACATCAGTTTCCAATATGATGGGCCGGGTATGATGTTGGCGGTTGTGGCTGCTGTTTTTTCTATCACCTGTCGTGTCCGCAATAGTTGCCTGCGAGGGTGCGTGTCGGCTATTTTAATAACAGTGCTGCTGAGCATCTATCAACTGGTCATCACAATTTTTATTGGGTTGTGCTGTATGGAGTGTTTGTGGAATGTCAGGAACGGCAAGCCGGCGCGGGAAGTGTTGAGAGAAATTGGGCAGCGCGGTTTACAGCTCTCCTTCGGAGGGTTTCTTTATTATTTTACCGCTTTCAAACTGACGAGCGACAGGCGCGGCTCGCTGGCGGAATTCGATTCGCACTGGCTTGAGGAGGTCGTCAGGAAATTTAAGTTCTCTATGGAAAAAGTGTTCGAGTTGATTAACGCCGGAAATGGATTTTTTCTATTTTAATGGTGGTCGTAGCCGGTGTGGGATATGTTCTGGTCATCAAGAACGTTTTAGCAATGGCCGGCGGTAGGGGCGAAAAAATTTTAGTGCTGGGGGCCTGTTTATGCGTACCGCCGGTGCTGATTGTTTGTATCCCTGGTCCGATGTTATTCGTGCTGGACCCTGTTTTGGAAGCTCGGGACTATCTGGGATTTTCTGTAGTGTTGTTTTTGTTGCTGCTGATGAATCATGAGGTTCTGGGGCGTGTTGGGTATAGGTTGCGAATGCTTTTGGTGATACCCGTTTTGGCAATGTACTCATTTGGCTACGGCTATGGGCAAGTTCTTGTCGCAAAAAAAGAGCTTGAGACGGCCGTGGCAATGTTTGTAGCTTATGACATTGTTGCAACAGAAGAATTTTTCAACTCCCCTGTGCTTTATTATGTTGAACCCCCTGCTGATGGAAAATGGTTGCCCAAAGCGCAGGGTGCCATAAGTTATATGCCGGCGTTGCGATACCTTTTGAGCAGCTCCAGTATGGTGCTCCGCCCAAATACTTTACCTCAGTACGGTATTAATAATGTGGTTTCAGAGAGGCGCGCCGCTTTTGATGCGGCGACGGCTGAGGGCAAGACGTATAGGCGGGTGGTAGACAGGAAGTTCTATTCATTTTATGTCACTGATTCAGGTGATTTTATTGTCATGAAAGATTTAACGGGTTCCGAAGGGTACATCAGGGGATGGTGGCGATAGTTACGCAGCCACCACCTCCCGCGGCTCAAAACTATCCGCCCGCGCCATCTGCCACATCCGCGAGTAAAACGCCCCGTTGACCTCACCCGTCAGCAACTCCCCCGGCTTCAAAAACACATGCAACTGGGAAAACAATTTGATCTCGGTCGCCGACATGCGCCGCACCAAATGCTTGGGCTGCAATTGCGAAGGGTGCTCCAGCCCAGCGGCGGCGAGCATTTCGGCCAGGGCCTTGAGGGTGTTGCGGTGGAAGTTGTAGACCCGCTGGGCCTTGTCCGGGACGACCAGGGCGCGTTGGCGCAGGGTGTCCTGGGTGGCGACGCCGGTGGGGCATTTGTTGGTGTGGCAGCTTTGAGACTGGATGCAGCCGATGGCGAACATGAAGCCGCGGGCGGCGTTGGCCCAGTCAGCGCCGATGGCCAGGACGCTGGCGATGTCGAAGGCGCTGACAATCTTGCCGCTGGCGCCGAGCTTGATCTTGTCCCGCAGGTTCAGGCCCACCAAGGTGTTGTGCACGAACAGCAAGCCCTCGCGCAGCGGTACGCCGATGTGGTCGGTGAACTCCACAGGCGCGGCGCCGGTGCCGCCTTCCTTGCCGTCGACCACGATGAAATCGGGCAGGATGCCGGTTTCCAGCATGGCCTTGGCGATGCCCATGAATTCCCAGGGGTGGCCCAGGCAGAACTTGAAGCCCACCGGTTTGCCGCCGGACAGTTCGCGCAATTGCTGGACGAACTGCATCAGCTCGATCGGTGTGGAGAACGCGCTGTGGCAGGCCGGTGAAACACAGTCCTCGCCCATGAGAATGCCGCGGGTCTCGGCGATTTCCCGGGTGACCTTGTGCTTGGGCAGGATCCCGCCGTGGCCGGGTTTGGCGCCCTGGCTCATCTTGATTTCGATCATCCGCACCTGCGGGTTCTGTGCCTGGACGGCGAAGCGTTCGGGGTCGAAGTGCCCGTCGCTGGTACGGCAGCCGAAGTAGCCGCTGCCCAGCTCCCAAGTCAGGTCGCCGCCGTGTTCGCGGTGGTAAGGGCTGATGCTGCCTTCACCGGTGTCGTGGGCGAAGTTGCCCAGCTTGGCGCCTTGGTTCAAGGCGCGGATGGCGTTGGCGCTCAGGGAGCCAAAGCTCATGGCGGAGATGTTGAACACTGACGCCGAGTACGGCTGGGTGCATTGCGGGCCGCCGACCGTGACGCGAAAACCGCTGGGGTCGCTCAGTGGGGCGGGGCGCATGGAGTGGCCGATGAACTCGAACCCAGTCTGGTAGACGTCGATCAAGGTGCCGAAGGGTTTGTCGGCGCTTTCGTTCTTGGCCCGGGAGTACACCAGCGAGCGTTGGGCCCGGGAAAAGGGCAGGGCCTCGCTGTCGGATTCGAGCAGGTACTGGCGGATCTCCGGGCGGATGCCTTCGACCAGGTAGCGGATGTTGCCCAGGATCGGATAGTTGCGCCGTACCGCGTGGCGGCTTTGCAACAGGTCGAACAGCCCCAGCAGGCTCAGCAGCCCGGTCACCAGGGCGATTGGCCAGAGCCAGTCATGCTGCAGGAACGGCAGGCTGATGAGGGTGAAGATCACACAGCCGGCAAAGAAGGCGTAACGACTCAGCAGCGACAGGCTCATGCGGTTTCCTTGGGATTGGGCGCTTGGTGGGGGGTATGGTACTCAGGAACACGAGCCTTGTGGTGGACATGATGAAACCCAATCCCGTGGCGAGGGAGCTTGCTCCCGCTGGGGCGCGCAGCGGCCCCGAAACCCGGCGACGCGGTGGATCAGATTGAACGCGTGGCGTTTGAGAGAGGGGGCTGCTGCGCAGCCCAGCGGGAGCAAGCTCCCTCGCCACGGGTGTGTCTGGCTCTGAACGATCGATGTTCCAGGCTCTTCAGCCCGCCTGTTTCATCTGCCGCATCGGCAGTTCCACGCGAAAGGTGGTACCGACACCGACTTCGCTGCGCACGGTGATGTCGCCGTGGTGTTTTTTCACGATCCCGTAGGACAGCGACAGCCCAAGCCCCGTGCCCTGGCCGACGGGCTTGGTGGTGAAGAATGGGTCGAAGATTTTCTGCAGGGTTTCCGGCGGGATGCCCGAGCCGTTGTCGGTGACTTCGATCCACACGCTTTCGTCCATCACGCCGTTACGCAAGGTGATGGTGCCGCGCTCCGGGCCGATGGCCTGGGCGGCGTTGACGATCAGGTTCATGATCACCTGGTTGATCTGCGACGGCAGGCATTCGACTTCCGGCAATGGACTGTATTGCTTGATCACGTCGGCCTTGTATTTGATTTCATTGGCGACGATGTTCAGCGTCGAATCGATGCCTTGTTGCAGATTGGCCAGCTGCCACTCCTGATTGGAATCGACGCGGGAGAAGTCCTTCAGGTCCTTGACGATTTGCCCGACCCGGGCGATGCCGTCCTTGGTTTCCTTGATCAGCACCGGAATGTCTTCGACCAGGAAATCCAGTTCCACCTGGTCGCGCAGCTTTTTGAGCTGCATCACCTGTTCCTGCGAAGCAATGTCTTGCTCGGCACTGCCATAAGCCGTGAGCATTTCCTGGAGCTTGCCGAAGTAGCCATCCAACGCCCCCAGATTCGAAGAAATGAAGCCGATCGGGTTGTTGATTTCGTGAGCCACGCCGGCCGCCAACTGGCCCAGCGAGGCGAGTTTTTCCGACTGCACCAGCTGGCTTTCGAGCATCTTGCGTTCGTCGATTTCCATTTGCAGCAGCTCGCTGGCCTGCTTGAACGCCTGGGTGCGCTGCTCCACCAGGTCCTCGAGCTTGTTCATCTTCAGGCGGGCCCGGGAGGTCATTTCCCATTTGGTGGTCAGGGTGTTGGCCATCTGCTGGACTTCGATGTTGTCGAAGGGTTTCTTCAGGATCAGCAACCGATCATGGCCGTTCAGGCGATCGAGCAGTTCGTCCCAGGAATAATCCGAATACGCGGTACAGACCACGACCTGAAGCTGCGGGTCGTGCTTCCAGAGCTCTTCGATGGTCTTGGCCCCATCCCAGCCTTCGGGCATGCGCATGTCGACGAAGGCCAGGGCATAAGGGCGTCCTTTCGCCGCGGCTTCCAGCAGTTTCCTCAGGCCTTCCTGGCCGCCGTAGGCCGAATCGAGCTCGAACACCGTGGCGGCAGGCTTCGGCGCATCGCCGAACAATGCGCTTTCCATGTCCTGCAAATCGGCGTTGGTTTCATCCTCTGGCGTGAGGATCTTGCGAAAATCGTCATGAATGGCGGGTGTATCGTCGATCAGCAAAATACGGCGGTTACTCAGGCTATTCATGGCTCACCTTCTGCGAGTTTCAGGGGCAGTTGCAACTCGAACGTCGCTCCTGTGCCTGGCCCCTCACTGTGAGCGGTGAGGTGGCCGTTCATTTCAATCGCTGCCAATGCGCAGCTGTGCAGGCCGAAGCCGTGACCTTCCTTACGTGTGGTGAAACCATGGGCGAAGATGCGCGTCATGTTTTCCTCGGGAATGCCTTCGCCTTCGTCCCTGACGCTGATCTGTAAGGTCTCGCCGTCGACGACCGAGGCCCTCAACGTAATATTCCGCGCATGGTTGGAAACCCCCGCCATGGCGTATTTGGCGTTGCTGATCAGGTTGATCAGGATCAGCAGCAATCGGTGCTTGTCGCCCATGATCCTTGGCACCTCGCCGTATTCCTTGATCACCGTAACATGATGGCGGGTCAGGGCGCCGGAGTTCATGCGCAGGGCGTCTTCGAGCAGTTCGCTCACCACCAGCGGTTCCAGCAGGCTGTTGGCGCCGGCATAGGATTGCTGCGTGGAGACGATGTCCTTGATGTGGTCCACGCTCTTGCTCAACTGGGCCAGTTCCTCGGTCAGGCCTTGCTGCTCCAGCGCGATAGCCTCGACCAGTTGGTTGAGATAACCCGGCAGCAGCTTGCCTTTCGTGTCCTCGGTGAGGAAGTGCCCCAGGTCATCGGCGTGTTCATTGATCAGTTGCATCGCCTTGGCCAGGCCAAGGGCTTTGCTGCTGCGCAGTTTGCGGCTGACCAGGTCGGCGGAGATGTTCACGCTGTTGAGCACATTGCCGACGTTATGCAGCACGTTGGTGGCGATTTCCGCCATGCCGGCCTGGCGGGCGGTGTCCATCAGTTCGCTCTGGGTGTCCTTGAGCTGGCGGGTGCGCTCCTCGACCCGTTGCTCCAGTTCGTCGTTGGCCGTTTGCAGGGCGTTGTTGACCCGCTTGATTTCGGCAAAGCTGCGCACCAGTCGGATCGCCAGCCAGATCAGGATCAGCACCAGGAACGTGGCGAACACCAGCAGGTAGACGTGGTTACGCTGATGCTTGGCGGCGGCTGTTTCCTGATCCTTCTCCAACAGGCTGGTGATGGTGTCCAGGCGGCTCGCCACGGACACGGCCTGGATGTTCTGCAACAGCTCGTTGACCCGCGGTTGCTCGCGCAGGATCAGCGCAATGTGCCGGCGCAGGATGTCGACAGAGCCCTGGAGTTTCGCGGGCAAGCGCTCCTTGTTGATTTCCAGCTTGTTCAGGCCAAGCAGGACTTCGGCGGCAATTTCGGGGGTGGTGACCTGGGCGAACTCCATGCTGCTGAGCAGCAGGTCGTAGGTTTCGATGGCGACGTTCTGCAGTTGCAACCTGTCCGTATCCGACAGCCGTGTGAACTCGCCCTGGATGTCGTCTTCGGCGGTGGGCAGGAAGGCCAATGAGTTGCGCAGCACCGCGTTGTGGGATTTGAACTGCTCCACCAGCCGGGTTTTTTCCTTGATTGCCTGCAAGTAGTCATTGCGCAGGCTTTCCCAGAGTGTGGCGGCATGGCGGCCCGGGACCGACTCGATGGCGTCGAGGCGTTGCCACAGGCCATTCATCTCATGCAGGGGCGAGACCAGGGGGTCGTAGTTGTGGCTCAAGGCTACACGGGCCTTGAGCACTTCATTGTCCCAGATCGCATCCTGCTGCTTGAGCAGGCGGACCAGGTCCCGGGCTTCGATATAGGAAGCGGCTTGCTGGGCGCCCGTCTCGACGTACATGAACAGTAGGATCGAAGCCAGTAACAGACCGATGAACGCCAGGCCGAAGCGTCTCAGAGTGGTCATAGAGGCTTGCCCTCCCATTCGCCGGTCAGGGTCTTGAGGAATTCAACGATCAGCTCCGTATCCTTGCCGGCCGGTTCGCGTCCCAACTGGTACTTGAACATCACTTCCACCGCGCGTTCCAGGGTCGGTGCCGACCCGCTATGGAAATACGGCGCGGTGATGGCCACGTTACGCAGGCTGGGCACCTTGAAGACCTGGCGATCCGCTTCGTCACCCGTGACGTTGAAGCGTCCTTCATCGGCCCGGGTGGGGTTGCCCCGGTCTTGGATGTAGTCACCCATGACGCCGAATTTCTGGAACATGTTGCCGCCGATGTTCACGCCCTGGTGGCACGCGATGCAGCCGTATTCCTTGAAGCGCTGGTAGCCGAACTTTTCCCGTGGGGTCAGGATGTCGGTATTGCCTTGCAGGTACTGGTCGAAGCGTGAATGAGGCGTCTGCAGGGTGCGTTCGTAATCGGCCAGGGCGCTGCGGATGCTGGCCTCGCTCACTCCCTCGGGGTAAGCCTCGGAAAAGTCCTTGGCATAGCCCGAGTTGTCGGCGATGCGCTTGACCACCGTTTCCCAGGTATTGCCCATCTCCGTGGGGCTGATCACTACGGTGTGCACCTGCTCTTCCAGGGTGTCGACGCGACCGTCCCAGAACTGGTGGAAGTTCAGGCTGGCGTTGAATACGGTCGGCGTGTTGACCTCCACGGGTTTGCCGTCGAAGCCCAGGGAAAGCGCCTTGTCGTCGGCACCGCCCTTGTCCAGGCGATGGCAGCTGGCGCAGGACAAGGTGTTATTGATCGATAGCCTTGGATCATTGAACAACCGCTGGCCCAGTTGGACGCGCTTGGGGTCGAGGGCAGGAACGGGTGGCAGTGGCTTGAGCGGTTCGTCCAGCGGCTCGGCGTGAACGCTCACGCTTGATCCCACGAGCAGGGCGAGAGCCAGAATCAGTCCATGTGACGCCATGGGATGCTTTCCTTGAAACTTTGGTTGAGGAAACTCGGGTGTTCACGAAAACGGGTTCTGGCGTAGCTCCCACTCAGTCATCCATTGGGCGAAGGCCTGGGGCTCCACCGCTTTGCTGAAGTAGTACCCTTGGGCCTCCTCGCACTGGTGGACCTTGAGAAACTCCAGCTGCTCACGGGTCTCCACGCCTTCGGCGATGATGTGCAGGTTCAAGCTCTTGCCCAGGCTGATGATCGTACTCACCAGTTTGGCGTCGTTGCTGTCGATGCTCAGGTCGCCTACGAACGACTGGTCGATCTTCAATACGTCCACCGGAAATTTCTGCAAATAGCTGAGGCTTGAATAGCCTGTGCCGAAGTCGTCGATGGCCAGTCGTACTCCCAACTGCTTGATGGCCTTGAGGATGCCGACGGTGGTATCGACGTTTTGCATCAGCACGCTTTCGGTAATCTCCAGTTCTAACTGTGTCGGGTCCAGGCCGGTTTCCTTGAGGGTGCGGGCGATGCCTTCGACGAAGCCGCGCTGGCGAAAGTCGATGGCCGAAACGTTGACCGACAGGTACAACGGGCGCATCCCCTCGGCCTGCCAGCGGCAGGCTTGTTGGCAGGCTTCCTGGAGCACCCATTGGCTCAGCGGCACGATCAGCCCGCTGTCCTCGGCCACCGGAATGAAATCCGAGGGATAGACCATGCCTGTATCCGGTCGATTCCAGCGCACCAGCGCTTCGACGCCGACCACTTTGCCGCTCGTCAGGTCGAGCTTGGGCTGGTAGTGCAGCAAGAACTCCTTGCGTTGCAGTGCCAGGCGCAAGCCCGATTCGATGGTCTGTTGCTGCCGGGCCCGGCGGTTCATGTCTTCGGTGAAGAATCGGTAGTCGTTGGGACCGTTCTCCTTGACGTTACGCATCGCCGTTTCGGCTTTCTTGATCAGCGCCACCGCGTCGAAACCGTCGGTCGGGTAGACGCTGATGCCCAGGCTCGCGGTGACGGTCAGGTCATGGCCGTCGATGGGTTGGGGCGCGCTGATGGCCGCCAGCAACTTGTCGGCCACGCCCTTGGTCTGTTGCGGGTCGACGACGTCTCCCAGCACCACCACGAACTCATCGGAGCCATAGCGGAACACCGAATCGGATTCGCGCACCACGGTCGCCAGCACCCTGGCGACCCGCTTGAGCATTTCGTCGCCCACCGGATGCCCCAAAGCGTTATTGATGCGCTTGAAACGGTCCAGGCCGATGAACATCACCGCCAGTTGCCGGTCGTGCCGGCGGCACTGGGCCATGCTCTGGGTCAGGCGATCGCCCAGCAACATGCTGTTGGGCAGCTCTGTGAGCACGTCGTATTGCAGCAGGTGCGAGACCTTGAGCAGTTCCTGGACGCGCTCTTCTATGGTGCGCTCCAGGCTGCGCATTTTTCTCGCCGCATCCTGGGCCAACTGCCATTTCCAGGTCATGGCACTGGCCATCTGGCGAATTTCCAGGGTGTCGAAGGGCTTCTTGAGAATCAGCAACTGATCGTCGAACTCGATCCGTTCGGACATGGTTTCCCAGGAGTAGTCCGAGAACGCCGTGCACAACGCGATCTGCAGGCGCGGGTCGGCCTCCCACAGCCGCTCGATGGTTTGCAGGCCGTCCCAGCCCGGTGGCATGCGCATGTCGGCGAACACCAGCGCATAAGGCTGGCCTTCGGATTGGGCGCGCTTGACCAGTTCCAGCGCCTCTTCACCCTGATAGGCCGAGTCGATCTGGAATTGCAGGCGACTGACCTGGGCCGTGCCGAACAGCAGGCTCTCGGTGTCGTCCAGCGAATCGTCGACACCGGCGCTGGGGCTGAGGATCTTGCGAAAGTCCTGGTGGATTGCCGGTGTGTCATCCACCACCAGGATTCGCCGGTTGGCAGGTACCGACATCGGGTTCATGGGATGCTCTCCGATAGCTGGCTCGGCGGCCGGGTCCAGTTGTCCGTCACCGGGACGATGCTGCCGGCCTTGAGCAGTTCGGCGGCCTGGCCGCTGTCGACCACGGTGCTGAAATAGTGCCCCTGGGCCTGCATCGCCCCGCCGCTGGACATCAGCGTGGTGCGTTGCTCCTGGGTCTCGACGCCTTCGGCAATGATGCCGATGCCCACGTCCCGGGCGAAGTTGATGATCGCCCGCAGGGTCGTGGCGTTCTCGGGGTCGGCGTTGGCGCTGTCGAGAAAACGCTGGGCAAGCTTGAGGTGGTTGACCCGATAAGTCTTGAGGTAATCGAACGAGGAGTACTCGGTGCCGAAGTCATCGATTGCAATCTGCACGCCCAGTTCACACAGGCGCGGCAGCACATCGTTGTGG
Source organism: Pseudomonas fluorescens Q2-87 (assembly GCF_000281895.1). Taxonomy (NCBI): domain Bacteria; kingdom Pseudomonadati; phylum Pseudomonadota; class Gammaproteobacteria; order Pseudomonadales; family Pseudomonadaceae; genus Pseudomonas; species Pseudomonas fluorescens. The sequence goes on from NZ_CM001558.1 coordinate 1,167,055, forward strand.
GTCCACTTGGTCTGGGCCAGGGTCGCCTCGGTAACGTCGAAACGCAGGTCCCAGGGTGCAAGCTCCCAGCGCGCGGTGGTGCGCAGCACGTCGTAGATCAGTTCCGGGCCGGTCTTGAGTTGGGTCAGCGACAGGTCGATGGCGATCACCGGCGGCGCCATGCCCTGGTCGCGCCATTGGCGCATCTGCTGGCAGGCCTGGTCCAGCACCCAATGGCCCAGGCCGATGATGATGCCGGTCTTCTCGGCGGCCGGCATGAATGACTTCGGTTCCAGCCAGCCACGTTGGGGGTGGTTCCAGCGCACTTGCACGCCCATGCCGAGGATCTTGCCGGTGCCGAGGTCGACTTCGGGCAGATAATGCAGGTGCAGTTCGTTGTTTTCGATGGCTTGGCGCAGGTCACTGGCCAGGGCGACCCGGTCCGTGACTTCCTGGTTGATCTCCTCGTTATGGAAATGGTACTGGTTGCGGCCTTTCTCCTTGGAGCGATACAGAGCCATGTCGGACTGCGCCATCAGGCTGTCGGCGCTCAGGCTCTGTGGGGTATACAGGGCAATGCCGATGCTCACGGAAATCCGCACGTCGTTGCCGTCCAGCGAGTAGGGCGCCACCAGCGTGTCGCGAATCTTCGCCGCCAGCGCGGCGCAATGCGTGGCCTCATGGACGTCCAGTTGCAGGATGGCGAATTCGTCGCCACCCAGGCGCGCCACCACGTCGTTTTCCCGGGTACAGGCCTTGATCCGCGCAGCGACTTCCTGCAGCAGCAGGTCACCGATGGGATGGCCCAGCGTGTCGTTGATTCGCTTGAAGTGATCCAGGTCCAGGTAAAACATCGCAAATGGCGCGGCTCCCCGGCGCGCCGCGGCGAAGGCCTGGTGCAGGCGCTCGATCACGGTGGCGCGGTTGGCCAGCCCGGTCAGGCCGTCGGTGCGGGCCAGCAGGGCGATTTTCTCTTCGGCCAGCTTGCGTTCGGTGATGTCCAGGATGATGCCTTCGACCTCAAGCAGCAGGCCCTGCTCGTTGCGCACCGGAATGTAGCGGTTCTCCACCCAGCGGAACGTGTCGTCGCCGGTGCGCATGCGGAACTCGATCGAGGCGCCCGCGTTGTCCCGGTCCAGGACGCGGACCATGGCTTCGTCGACTTTGCCCTGGTCATCGGGATGGATCAGGATCTGCGCCCAGTCCGGCGCGTTGATCAGTTGCGCCGCGACATGGCCGAACTTGGTGATGTTATGGGAGATGTACATCAAGGCGAACGGCGGCTCGCCCCGCAGGCGATAAAGGATGGTCGGGCTGTTCTGCACGATGATATTGGCGTCGGCCAGCTCACGGGTGCGCTCCTGCACCGCCCGTTCGAGCATGTCCATTTTCAATGCTGCGTCTTCGGTCATCTGCCATTTGACGGTCAGGGCACTGGCCATCTGACGGATCTCGATGGCATCGAAGGGTTTTTTCAGGATGAGCAGGCGATCGCCCAGGTCGAGGCGCTGGGCGATGTCTTCCCAGGAGTAATCCGAATAAGCGGTGCACAGCGCCACTTGCAGCTTGGGGTCGGCGCGCCACAGCCGTTCGATGGTCTCCAGGCCATCCCAGCCGGGGGGCATGCGCATGTCGATGAACGCCATGGCGTAGGGTTGCCCCTGGGCGAGCGACGACTCCACCTTGTTCAGGGCCTCCATGCCCTGGAAGGCTGAATCCAGCACGAAGTTCTGGGCAGAAACCGCTATTGGCTCGCCGAACAAGGCCGCTTCGGCACTGCTCAGGCCGTCCTCTGGGTGCGAATCGGGGCTGAGGATCTTGCGAAAATCCTCATGGATCGTCTGGGTGTCATCGACGATCAGGATCCGCCGATTGGTTTTCTCCATCGGCAGGCTCATGGCCGTACGCCGCGAAGATGCTGATTAAAGAAACGTGGGCACATCTGATATCCCTTTCGCTGGCATGAGCATTCTGGCCTGTACTTGGCCCTTCATGGGGTACAGCATAGTCGTCTCATCGGGATGCGCCGGTCGGTGATGGCAAATTGTTTCTAAATTTTCGCAATCTACTAGCCTGTCTTTTGGAGGTAAGGTAGAACGGTTGTCGTGAACAGGAGGGGGTTGTAATGGAAGATCAGACGCCGGACGTTCCGGTTAATAAGCCCACGGTGTTGTTGGTCGATGATGAAGAGTCGATCCTCAATAGCCTGCGGCGGTTATTGCGCAGCCAGCCGTATGAAATCCTGTTGGCCGACAGTGGCGCCAAGGCCTTGGAAATCCTCAAGGAACGGCCGGTTGACCTGGTGATGACCGATGCGCGCATGCCCAACATGGACGGCGCGACGCTGCTGGCACAGATCCGCAAGCTCTATCCCTCGACGCTGCGCATCCTTCTCACCGGTTACGCCGACGTGGACATGATGACCAAGGCCATCAACGAGGGGCAGCTCTATCGCTACCTCAGCAAGCCGTGGAATGACGAGGAACTGGTGCAGGCCCTGCGCCAGGCCCTGGCCCACCAGCATTCCGAAAGCGAGCGCCAGCGCCTCGAAGCGCTGAACCGCGAGCAGAACCAGCAACTCAAGACACTGAACGCGACCCTGGAAAAGCGCGTGGCCTCGCGTACTTCCGAGCTGCAACAGACCGCCGACATGCTCGACCTGGCCTATGACGAGCTCAAGCGCAGCTATGTGACCAGCACCGAAGTGTTCTCATTGATCGCCAACCTGCGCCTGCCCAAGGCCAAGCAGACCAACCGGCAGATCATCGAGCTGATCAGGGTTTACAGCCGGCTGCATTTCCTCGACGAATCCACCGACCGCGACCTGACCATGGCCGCGGCGCTCTACAACATCGGCAAACTGAGCTGGACCGACAACATGATGGTCACGCCTGCCGACATGCTGCATCACAGTGAGCTCGATCTGTACCGGGCCTATCCGAAGCAGAGCGAGTCGCTGCTGATGACCCTGGATCCGATGAAAGACGCGGCGCGGATCATCCTGCATCACCAGGAGCGTTGGGACGGCAGCGGCTTCCCCGATCGCCTCAAGGGCGAGGCTATTCCGTTCGGTTCGCGGCTGCTGAAGCTGGCGGTGGACTTCATCGAACTGCAACGTGGGCTGATCCTCGAGCGGCAGATGAACAGCGATGAAGCACTGGTCTACATCCGCAACTACGCCGGCAAGCTGTACGACCCTGCCTTGATCGAGGACTTCATCAAGGCGTGCGGTGAATACCTTGAAGATGTGACCTTGTCCGACCCGATGGTGCAGGTCATGAGCACCCGGGAACTGGAGGCCGGCATGATCCTGGCACGCAACCTCAACGCCGACAACGGCATGCTGCTGCTCAATGCCGGCAAGGTCCTGAACGGTCCGCTGGTGGATAAACTCATCGCCTTCGAATCGATGGAAGGAGCCCGGTACAGCGTGTTCGTCAAGAAGCCGGAGGAAGAAGATCCTTCGGTGCCGAAGCCGATTTTGGGGTGAAGCGGATTTGACGAGCGACGCAATCCTCCCTGTGGGAGCGGGCTTGCCCGCGAAGGCACAATGTCAGTCGATACATTGGGTGACTGATACGCCGCTTCGCGAGCAAGCCCGCTCCCACAGGGGGATGTGTATGGGGCCAGATCCGGCGCCAGGCTTTGCTCCTGCCGCCAGGGTCTGTAACCTTCCTGGCATTTTTCTGCCCAAGGCTTCGACCCTCCATGAGCACTTCCATCATCCGCATCGCCGCCGCCCTGTTGATCGGGCCGGACGGTCGAACCCTGCTGGTACGCAAGCGCGATACCCTGGCTTTCATGCAACCGGGCGGCAAGATCGAGGCCCATGAACAACCGGTCCAGGCCCTGGCCCGGGAACTGGATGAAGAGCTTGGACTGAAGATCGACCCGGCCCAGGCCCGCTATCTGGGGCCGTTCAGCGCCCAGGCCGCCAACGAGCCGGGTTTCATCGTGCAGGCTGAAGTGTTTTTGCTGAACATCGACGCTGTGGTTTCTCCCGCCGCCGAAATCGAGGAAGTCCGCTGGATCGACCCGGCGGGTGACGGCGGTCTTTTCCTGGCGCCGTTGACAGGGCAGGTGATCCTGCCGTTCTATCGAGCCACACATCCCGTGACCTGCTGACTCAAGGATTGATGCTCATGATTGCGTTGTCGGACCTGCTGATTTTCGCCGCTGCCGCCTTGCTGATGGTGCTGACACCCGGCCCGAACATGATCTACCTGATTTCCCGCTCGATCTGCCAGGGCCGCAAGGCCGGGGTCACGTCCCTGCTGGGGGTGGTGGCGGGGTTCTTCGTGCACATGTTCGCGGCGGCGGCGGGGCTGACGGCGGTGTTCCTGGCGGTGCCCGTGGCCTATGAAGTATTGAAATGGGCCGGTGCGCTGTACCTGTTGTGGCTGGCCTGGCAGGCCGTGAAGCCGGGCGCACGCTCGCCCTTCGAGGCCCAGCAACTGCCGGCCGATTCGACGCGCAAGCTGATCACCATGGGCTTTCTCACCAGCGCCCTGAACCCGAAGATCGCGGTGTTCTATCTGTCGGTGTTCCCGCAGTTCATCAGCCCGGAACACGGTTCGCTGTTCAGCCAGAGCCTTATCCTGGGGCTGACCCAGATCAGCGTCAGTTTCAGCGTTAACCTGCTGATTGCCTTGTTCGCGGCGGGCATTGCCTCGTGGTTCGTCCACAACCCCACCTGGCTGGCTGCGCAGCGCTACTTCATGGGCTTTGTCCTGGGGGCGCTGGCGCTGCGCCTGATGCTTGAGCAGCGGCGTTCGGTGTGAACATTCGACGGCTGCGGGCCGTGGATGCCCAGGCGTATCGCCAACTGATGCTCCAGGCCTACGCGCTTCATCCCCAAGCCTTCACCTCCAGCACCCGCGAGCGGGCCGCGTTGCCCATCAATTGGTGGGAATCGCGCCTGACCAGCCGGCTCGATGTGTTGTTGGGGGCGTTCGTGGAGGAAGAGCTGGTGGGTATTGTCGGGCTGGCCCTGGAACCTCGGGAAAAAGCCCGGCACAAGGCGCTGTTGTTCGGTATGTACGTCACCGAGGCCCATTGTCATCGGGGGCTCGGTTATCAACTGGTCCAAGCGGCGATCGATGAAGCCCGCCGCCATGCCTTTTTGCGCCTGGTGCAACTGACCGTCACCGCCGGCAACGACCCGGCCGTCAAGCTCTACCAACGCTGCGGCTTCGTGCTCTACGGCCTCGAGCCCCAGGCGATCCGCGTGGGCGACGAATACTTCGACAAAATCCACATGTGGCTTGAACTCTAAAACCTTTCATGACCGTTGAGCTTTTGTGGCAAGGGGGCTAAAGCACTGCGGATCCCCCCTGTGGGAGCGGGCTTGCTCGCGAAGGCGGCGTATCAGTCGCAAGCAGCGCTGCCTGACCCACCGCTTTCGCGAGCAAGCCCGCTCCCACAATGGATTTGTGCTGTGAACACGATCAATGCCACCCAGCAAATCCCTGTGGGAGCGGGCTCGCTCGCGATTGGAACGACTCGGTCTCACCGAACGGCACTGACCCCATCCAGTGTCGAGAATGAAGTGTCCTTGGCTGTCAGCAGAAAGTCGCGCATGTACGGTGCATCGAGCATATCGGTGCGCACCGCCGCGTAGAGCGTGGCAAACAGACCTTTCTCCCCGAGGCGCTTGGCCTTCACGTAGCCCCGTGAGCTGTATTCATGCAGCGCCCAGTGCGGCATGCCGCACACACCTCGGCCGCTGGCGACCAGTTGCATCATCATCACCGTCAGTTCAGAAGTGCGCACCTGGGCCGGTTCGATGTCGGCCGGCTCCAGGAAGCGGGTGAAGATGTCCAACCGGTCCCGTTCCACCGGGTAGGTGATCAAGGTTTCGCTGATCAGATCCTCGGGCACGATGTAGGGCTTGCCTGCCAGGCGATGCTGGTTGGCGACGGCGAGCATCGCTTCGTAGGTGAACAGCGGCACATACGTGATGCCCGCCAGTTCCAGCGGATCGGAAGTCACCACCAGGTCCAGATCGCCCCGGGCCAGGGCCGGCAGCGGGGCGAAGGCGAAGCCCGAGGCCAGGTCCAGCTCGACTTCCGGCCAGGCGTCGCGGAACTGGTCGATGGTCGGCATCAACCATTGGAAGCAACTGTGGCATTCGATCGCCATGTGCAGGCGCCCGGCGGTGCCGCCGGCCAATCGGGCAATGTCCCGTTCGGCGCCGCGCAGCAAGGGCAGGGTAGCGTCGGCCAGTTGCAACAGGCGCAGGCCGGCGCTGGTGAACCGTACCGGCTTGGTCTTGCGCACGAACAACGGCATTCCCAGGCGCTCTTCCAACTCCTTGAACTGATGGGAGAGGGCGGACTGGGTCAGGTGCAGGCGTTCGGCGGCTTCCACCAGGCTATCGGCTTCGCGCAAGGCATGCAGCGTCTTGAGGTGACGGATTTCAAGCACCGCGGGCTCCATGAGTAAAACTTGTGATCAACACGAAAACGTTGAGTTTGTCTCATGTAGCCCCGGCTGTCGACAATGGCGCCATCTTTTACAGGAGGACTCACACCATGGCCCTGGCCCACACCCTCGGTTTCCCCCGCATCGGCGCCGACCGCGAATTGAAAAAAGCCCTTGAAGCCTACTGGAAGGGCGACCTCGCGCAGGCCGCATTGCAGACCGTAGGGCGTGAACTGCGGGCCCGGCATTGGCAATTGCAGAAAGACGCCGGCATCGACCTGCTGCCCGTTGGGGATTTCGCCTGGTACGACCAAGTGCTCGGTCACACCTTGGCGTTGGGCGCCGTTGCGCAGCGCTTCCAAAACACCTTGGATTCCGACGGCCAACCGACCCTCGACACCTTGTTCGCCATGGCCCGTGGTGCCACAACCAGTTGCTGCGCCGCCGACCACGGACACACGCAACACGCCCTGGAACTGACCAAGTGGTTCGACACCAACTACCACTACCTGGTCCCGGAGTTTTCCGCCGACCAGACTTTCGCCCTGAGCTGGACGCAGTTGTTCGACGAAGTCGATGAGGCCCACGCCCTTGGGCATCGGGTCAAGCCGGTGATCATCGGCCCGCTGACCTACCTGTGGCTGGGCAAGGCCAAGGGGGCGGCGTTCGACAAGCTCGACCTGCTGGAGCGCCTGCTGCCGGTCTACGGTGAAATCCTCAATCGCCTCAAGGCCCAAGGCGTGGAGTGGGTGCAGATCGATGAACCGATCCTCACCCTTGATCTGCCCCAGGCCTGGAAAAGCGCCTTCGAGCGGGCTTATCACATCCTCCAGTACTCGCCGCTGAAAAAACTCGTCGCGACTTATTTCAGTGGCCTGGCAGACAACCTCGGCCTGGCGGTGGGCCTGCCGGTGGACGGCTTGCACATCGACGCGGTGCGCGCGCCGGAGCAACTGGGCCAGGTGCTGGACCGCCTGCCGACCTACAAGATTCTCTCGGTGGGCCTGGTCAACGGGCGCAACGTCTGGCGTTGCGAGCTGGAGCAGGCGCTGGCGCAATTGCAACCGGCCCAGGAGCGTTTTGGCGATAACCTGTGGGTCAGCACTTCGTGCTCGCTGCTGCACAGCCCCGTGGACCTGGAACGTGAAGACCGCCTCGATCCCGAACTCAAGAGTTGGCTGGCCTTCGCCGTACAGAAGTGCGGGGAAGTGGCCGTGTTGCGCGATGCGCTGAACGATCCGCAGGCGCCCGCCGTTCGGCAGGCCTTGGCCGACAGCCAGAATGTACAGGCCAGCCGCGCCCGCTCGACTCGCATTCACAAACCTGAAGTCCAGGCCCGGCTGGCGGCGATCGGCCCCCAGGACAGCCAGCGGCGTTCACCGTTTGCCCAACGCATCGAACAGCAGCATGTGCGGCTGAAGTTGCCGGCGCTTCCCACCACCACCATCGGTTCTTTCCCGCAGACCCCGGCGATTCGCCTGGCACGCCAGGCCTACAAGCAAGGCAAACTTTCGGCCGACGATTATCAGGACGCCATGCACACCGAGATTCGCCATGCCGTGCAGATCCAGGAACGCCTGGGCCTGGATGTGCTGGTACACGGTGAAGCCGAGCGCAATGACATGGTGGAATATTTCGCCGAGCAACTGGACGGCTACGCCTTTACCCGTTTCGGCTGGGTGCAGAGCTACGGTTCGCGTTGCGTGAAGCCGGCGATCATCTACGGTGACATCAGCCGACCCAAGGCCATGACCGTCGACTGGATCCGCTATGCGCAAAGCCTCACCGACAAAGTCATGAAGGGCATGCTCACTGGCCCCGTGACCATGCTGATGTGGTCGTTCCCCCGCGAGGACGTGTCACGCCAGGTCCAGGCCCAACAACTGGCCTTGGCCCTGCGGGACGAAGTGGTGGACCTGGAAAAGGCCGGGATCAGGATCGTCCAGATCGACGAGGCGGCGTTTCGCGAAGGCTTGCCGCTGCGTCGCGGACAATGGCAGGAATACCTGGACTGGGCCGTGGAGGCTTTCCGCTTGAGCGCGTCGGGTGTGAGCGACGAAACCCAGATCCACACCCACATGTGCTACAGCGAGTTCAATGACGTGATCCAGGCCATCGCCGCCATGGACGCCGACGTCATTACCATCGAGACCTCGCGTTCGGCCATGGAGCTGTTGGACGCCTTCGAGGCCTTCGACTACCCCAACGACATTGGCCCTGGCGTCTACGACATCCACTCGCCACGGGTGCCGGACACGGCCGAGATGGTTGCATTGCTGAGCAAAGCCGCGAAGCGCATCGCCCCCGAACGGCTCTGGGTCAATCCCGACTGCGGCTTGAAAACCCGGGCCTGGCCGGAGACGGAAGCGGCGCTGGTGAACATGGTCGCGGCGGCCCGGCAGTTGCGTAGTCAGTTGGCTTGAGACTCGGATGTTGTGGCCGAACACCATGTTTCTGGCAAGGGAGCTTTTTGTGGCGAGGGAGCTTGCTCCCGCTGGGCTGCGCAGCTGCCCCAAAATTCCATGCCTTGATCATATTTCGAGGTTGAAGCGTTTTGGGACCGCTTCGCGGTCCAGCGGGAGCAAGCTCCCTCGCCACAGAGGGCCCACATAGCTTCAAAAGTAACCACTGGGCAATCTTCATCAAACTGTCACGCAACTGTGGCAGCGCGCTTGAACAAACTTCATCAGACTCGCGCTCTACTGGAGTCCTGCGTTTTGGTGTTTGTTCATGCGTGTATTCATTTTCCTGGCCGCTTTGTTCTGCGGCTTGCCGTCGTTTGCGGCTTCTCGTTGTGATGTCAACGTCGCGACCCAACGGGTCGATCTGGACCAGGTGAGCCTGGCGTACCAGAGCATTGGCCGTGCGTCGGATCCGGCGCTGCTGCTGGTGATGGGCCTGGGCGGGCAGTTGATCCATTGGCCGGACGAAGTGGTGGTGGCCTTGTGTGAACAGGGTTTCCGGGTGATTCGCTACGACAACCGCGACGTGGGTCTGTCGACCTGGCGCCAGGCGCCCGGCAGCGCCAACCTGACCTTCGAAGCCCTGCGCTACAAGCTTGGCCTGGCTGTAGACGCGCCGTATACCTTGACCGACATGGCCGACGACGGGCTGGGGTTGATGGATGCGTTGGGCGTGCAACGCTTTCATGTATTGGGGGCGAGCATGGGCGGGATGATCGCCCAGCACATGGCGGCCATGGCGCCAGGGCGGGTCGAGAGCCTGACCCTGATCATGACCAGTTCCGGCGCCCAGGGCCTGCCCGCGCCCAGCGAACGCCTGGTGCAATTGTTATCCCGGCGTGGTGCGCCGAATCGCGAAATGGCCTTGGAACAGCAAGCCGATCTGTTGGCCGCCCTGGGCAGCCCGATGGTGGTCGACGACCGTGAGGCACTGTTGCATCAGGCCGCCCTGGCCTATGACCGAGCCTTCAACCCCGAGGGCGTGAAGCGCCAGATCATGGCGATCATGGCCGAACCCAGCCGGGTGGCATTGCTCAATCAGCTGCGAGTGCCCACCTTGGTCGTCCACGGCACCGCCGACCCGTTGCTGCCGGTAATGCATGGCGTACATCTGGCGGCGCACATCCAGGGCAGTCAGCTGAAGCTGATCCCGGGCCTTGCCCATCGGTTCCAGGATGCGTTCAAGGCGCCATTGCTGGGGGCGGTGCTGCCGTATCTGAAGCAGCACCGCGAAGACGCCTCACACTGGGCGCAGATCGAGCCGGTGCAGGCGCCGAATCTGCTGTGACCACTTGAGGCTGGTGCGATTTATGTGGCGAGGGAGCTTGCTCCCGCTGGGCTGCGCAGCAGCCCTATCATCTACTTGTCGCCGCGGTGCCCCAGGCAGAACCCAGGGGTTGCTGCGCAACCCAGCGGGAGCAAGCTCCCTCGCCACGGTTCCGTCCATCCTCGATATCTGGATGGTTGGCTCTACCGCGCCTGAGCCTGCGCCACCAGCCACCCCATCAATTCCTGCAACGGCCCCGATGCCTGGGGCTTGCGTGGATGCACCAGGTGATAGCCCAACCCGGTCTTGACCTTCAGCTCGAACGGCATCACCAGCCGTCCGGCGCTCAGGTCGTCGCCGATCAGCGACCAATCACCAATCGCCACGCCGGTGCCCTGGGAAGCCATGGACATGGCCAGGTCGAGGGTTTCGAAATGCTGGCCTTTGCTGACATTGCTCAAGTGCACGTCGGCCGCATCGAGCCAGGCGTTCCAGTCGCGCTCGTCACGGGTCGGGTGCAGCAGCAGGTGTTGCTGCAGGTCGGCAGGTTCACGCAGCGGCACGGGGCCTTCCAGAATCGTGCGGGAGCAGACGGGCGTGAGTTGTTCATCGAACAGGTGCAGGCAGGCCAGCGGCCCGTCCGGCGGCGGGCCGTAGACCACCGCCGCGTCGAAAGTCTCGCGCTGGAAATCCACGCCGTGCCTGACGGTGGTGGTCAGTTCCACCGGCACGTCCGGCCGTTCCTTCTGCCATAGCAACAGGCGTGGCAGCAGCCAGCGCATCACACAGGTCGGGGCCTTGAGTTGCAGGGTCTGGCGCTTCTCGCCGACTTGCTCCACCGCTTCGCCGATCAGGCTGAACACCTGCTGCACCCGCGGCAGCCACGCCTGGCCTTCAGTGGTCAGGCTCAGGCCCCGTGCGTGACGCTGGAACAGCGCATAGCCCAAGTGATCCTCCAGCCCGGCGATCTGCCGACTCACCGCGCCTTGAGTGATGTGCAGTTGTTCGGCAGCCCGGGTGAAGTTGCAGCATTGGGCCGTGATCAGAAACGTGTGCAGCGCGGGCAGCGGGGGAAGTCGTTTCATTTGGATCCAAGCCATGACGTGAGGACATGGCTAGTATGACTTTTTATCCATTGTTGCCGCTATGGCCTGCCCGTTCCAATAACGCCATTCCCAAGGATAAACAAGGGCCTCGCAGCGTGCTGCGGATGCCCCGTCCAAGACAAGAAGAAGGGCAGTGGCAATGGCGACGTGCGGCGAAGTATTGGTCAAGTTACTCGAAGGCTATGGCGTGGAGCAGGTGTTCGGCATCCCCGGCGTGCACACCGTTGAGTTGTACCGCGGGCTGGCCCGTTCAAGCATCCGTCACGTGACGCCTCGTCATGAACAGGGCGCAGGTTTCATGGCCGACGGCTACGCCCGCGTCAGCGGCAAGCCCGGCGTGTGCTTCATCATCACCGGCCCTGGCATGACCAACATCACCACCGCCATGGGCCAGGCCTACGCCGATTCGATCCCGATGTTGGTGATCTCCAGTGTGCAATCGCGCAGCCAGTTGGGCGGCGGACGCGGCAAGCTGCATGAGCTGCCGAACCAGGCTGCGCTGATAGGCGGCGTGGCGGCGTTTTCCCACACGCTGATGTCTGCCGCCGAGTTGCCCGGCGTGCTGGCGCGGGCTTTTGCCTTGTTCCAGGCCGGGCGGCCACGGCCGGTGCACATTGAAATTCCGTTGGACGTGCTGGTGGAAGACGCCGACGCGTTGCTCGCCAGTTCGCCAGTGAACATCAGCCGCGCCGGCGCCGCGCCGAGCGCCGTGGCGCTCATGGCTGCCAAGCTGGCGGCGGCCAGGCGGCCGCTGATCCTGGCCGGTGGCGGTGCCATCGACGCAGCGGCCGAACTGACCGAGCTGGCCGAACGTCTCGGCGCCCCGGTGGCGTTGACCATCAATGCCAAGGGCATGCTGCCTTCGCGCCATCCCCTGTTGATCGGTTCCACCCAGAGCTTGGTGGCGACCCGCGCGCTGGTGGCCGAGGCTGACGTGGTCCTGGCCATCGGCACCGAGTTGGCCGAGACCGACTATGACATTACCTTTGCCGGTGGTTTCGAGATTCCCGGTGCGTTGCTGCGCGTCGACATCGACCCGGACCAGACCGTGCGCAATTACTCGCCGCACCTGGCCCTGGTGGCCGATGCCCGCAGCGCCGCGCAAGCCTTGCTCGACCAGTTGAACCGCCAACCCTTGGCCGAACACCACAAGGAGTGGGGCCCGGCCCGTGCGGCTCGCTTGCGTGCCGACCTTGCAGAAAGCTGGGATGCTGCGACGCGGGCCCAGAGCCTGTTTCTCGACACCGTGTTGCAGGCACTGCCTGACGCGGTGTTTGTCGGCGACTCCACGCAACCGGTGTACACCGGCAACCTGACGTTCAACCCCGAGCAGCCACGGCGCTGGTTCAATTCGTCCACCGGCTACGGCACGCTCGGCTATGCGCTGCCGGCGGCCATCGGCGCCTGGCTCGGCGGCCAGGGCCAAGGCCATGACCGCCCGCCCGTGGTGTGCCTGATCGGGGACGGCGGGTTGCAGTTCACCCTGCCGGAACTGGCCAGCGCCGTGGAAGCGCGCACACCGGTGATCGTGCTGTTGTGGAATAACCAGGGCTACGAAGAGATAAAAAAATACATGGTCAATCGCGCCATCGAGCCGGTGGGCGTGGACATCTACACCCCGGATTTCCTCGGGGTCGCCAAGGCCCTGGGTTGCGCCGCCGAAGCCATCGGTGACGTGGCGCAACTGCACGCCGCATTGCTCGCCGCCTGCGACCGACAAGGCCCGACCCTGATTGAAATCGATCAGGCCCGTTGGATGCTGGAGGCGTCGAAATGAGCGCGCTTACCACTCAGGACGGGTTGTACATCAATGGCCAGTGGTCCGCCGGCAATCAACCTTTGCGGGTGATCAACCCGGCGACCGAGGCACTGCTGGCCACGGTGCATGGCGGCGATGAGCACGCCGTCGACCAGGCCTTGGACGCCGCGACCCGGGCTTTCGGCCAATGGTCGATGACCACCGGTGCTGAACGCGGCGCGATCTTGCGCCGGATCGCCAGCGGCGTGCGAGACGGTCGCGAGCGGCTGATGCACCTGCAATCGAGCAACAACGGCAAGCCGCTGTTCGAAGCGGCCATCGATGTCGACGACGTGATCGCGACTTTCGAGTATTACGCCGAACTGGCCGAGGGCCTGGACGCCCGCCAGGACAGTTCGCTGCCATTGCCCAGCGATGATTTCAGCGCGCGCCTGCGCCGCGAACCCTGTGGTGTGGTCGGCTTGATCGTGCCGTGGAACTTCCCGATGGTCACCACCGCCTGGAAACTCGCGCCGGCCTTGGCTGCCGGTTGCTGCGTGGTGCTCAAACCGTCGGAAGTCACGCCATTGCCGGAGCTGGAACTGGCTTCGATCATCGCCGGATGCGGCTTGCCTGACGGGGTGTTCAACCTGGTCTGCGGCACGGGCCTGGCGGTTGGCGCGCCGCTGGCGGCGGACCCACGGGTGGCGAAAGTCTCCTTCACTGGCAGCAACGCCGTCGGTGTGCAAGTGATGCAACGGGCGGCGGAAACGGTCAAGGGCGTGAGCCTGGAACTGGGCGGCAAATCGTCCCTGCTGGTGCTGGCCGAAGCTGATCCGGACCTGGCGGTGGAGCTGGCCTGTGGCGGCGGTTTCTTCAATGCCGGGCAGATGTGTTCGGCCACCAGCCGTGTACTGGTTGCCGAGGAGTTGGTCGACGAATTCCTTCACCGGCTCAAGGCGCGTGCCGAGGCAATCCGCGTGGCCGACCCGTTCGACCCGGACGTGGAGATGGGCGCGCTGGTCAATCAGGCGCAATACCAGCGGGTGCTGGGGCACATCGACCGCGGCTTGAGCGCCGGGGCGACGCTGGTGTGCGGCGGTCAGCGACCGGCCCATCTGCCACGCGGCTTTTTTTTACAGCCGACGATTTTTGCCGATGTGCCCTTGGACAGTGCGTTGTGGTGCGAGGAGATTTTCGGGCCGGTGCTGTGTGTGCGCAGTTTCAGCACCCAGGCGCAGGCGATTGCCCTGGCCAACGACAGCCGTTTCGGCCTGGTGGCCAGTGTTGTCAGCCGTGATATCGAGGCGGCCGAACAGGTGGCCAACGCTTTGCAGGCAGGGCTGGTGTGGATCAACGCACCCCAGGTGATTTTTCCCCAGGCAGCATGGGGCGGCTACAAGCAGAGCAGTCTGGGCCGCGAGTTGGGGCCTTGGGGACTGGCGGCATTCCAGGAGATCAAGCATGTCATCCGGGCCGTCTGACGGCACGGTATGAGGTCATGCATGCCTCGAAAAAAGGCATGCGCCAGGAACATGGCTTCAATGAGTTTTTATCGATAGTCAGGGATTTTGCACAACCTCAGGATGGCCCTGGACACCGGCGAAGCCCTTGCATTACGGGGCTTTTGTCGGCGTCGACGGGTACGGGCGCAACGGTTTTGACCCACCTCATACTTAAAAAAACAAAGGGAGTCCTCCATGGGCGAGCATGATCTGAACAGACGTCAATTCATCAAGACTGCAAGTGTGGTTTCGGTCGCGGCGGCCGCCATGAGCGTGCCGTTCATCAGTGCCCGGGCCAGCGATACGCGCTTCGTCGGCAAGACCCTGCGCCTGCTGACCTGGTCCGATGACACCGGGCTGGCGGCGCTGCGCAACATCGCAGCGACCTTCGAGGCCAAGACCGGGGCCAAGGTCATTGCCGACCGCACCGGCAGTACCTCGGAAATGGTCGCCAAGCTCAAGGCCGGCGGCGACCGGCCGCAGTACGACATCATCACCCTGGCCGGCGTCGGCGCCGAGGGCCTGGCCGCCGCCGGGCTGCTGGAAAAGCCCGACCTCAACCGCATCCCCAATCTGGTCGATGTACCACCGCAATACCGCACCGGCGCGGGCGGCCACGGCATTGGCTACCTGCTGTGGTGCAACAGCCTGGTCTACAGCACCCGTACCTTGAAACAGGCGCCGGACAGTTATGCGGCACTGTGGGACGCAGACCTGGCGCCGAACATTTTCCTGCCGCCGCCGAACTGGACCGAGGCCATGGACCTGATCATCATCGCCGCCAAGTTGGCCGGTGGTGACGAACACAACATCGAACCCGGATTCAAGAAACTCGCCGAGCTCAAGGACCGGGTGGTGACCCTGGGGGAAAATCCCAACCAGATCGCCGAGCTGTTCCGCACGGGCTCCCTGGACATGGGCGGGTTGTACGCACCCGCGTTTTTCCCCAAGCAGATCCGCGATCCGGCCTACAGCCTGGGTGCGACGTTCGGCATGAAGGAAGGTTTCTACACCGACCTGATGCTCTCGGTCATGCCCAAGAACCGCCCCGGCGACACCGACCTGGCCTACGCCTTCCTCGACCACTCCCTCGACCCGCTGGTGCAGGGCAAGATGGCCGAAGACATCTTCAACGGCCCGGTCAACGCCAAGGCCATCATCTCCAGCGAAGCGCGCAAGAGCCCGTACATCCTCACCCCGGAGCAAATCGCCGACAAAGCGATCATGCACGACAACGCCTTCCTGGCGACGGTGCATGACCAGTGGATTCGCCGCTACACGGAAATCTTCTCCTCCTGATACCCAGTTCCACTATGGGAAATGCAGGGATCTGTGGTCGCCGCAGAACCAGCGTGGGAGATGGATGATTTTGTGATCGCCGCAGAACCAATGTGGGAGCGGGCTTGCTCGCGAAAGCGGAGGGTCAGTTGATGGAGATGTTGGCTGTGCTGCCGCCTTCGCGAGCAAGCTCGCTCCCACAGGGGATTGGGGGAGATGCATGGTTTTTGTGGTCGCCGCAGAACCAATGTGGGAGCGGGCTTGCTCGCGAAAGCGGAGGGTCAGTTGATGGAGATGTTGGCTGTGCTGCCGCCTTCGCGAGCAAGCTCGCCCACAGGGGATTGGGGGAAATGCATGGTTTTAGTGGCCGCCGCAGAACCAATGTGGGAGCGGGCTTGCTCGCGAAAGCGGAGGGTCAGTTGATGGAGATGTTGGCTGTGCTGCCGCCTTCGCGAGCAAGCTCGCTCCCACAGGGGATTGGGGGAGATGCATGGTTTTTGTGGTCGCCGCAGAACCAATGTGGGAGCGAGCTTGCTCGCGAAAGCGGTGGGTCAGTTGACGGAGATGTTGGCTGTGCTGCCGCCTTCACGAGCAAGCTCACTCCCACAGGGGATTAGGGGAAATGCATGGTTTTAGTGGCCGCCGCAGAACCAATGTGGAAGCGGGCTTGCTCGCGAAAGCGGAGGGTCAGTTGATGGAGATGTTGGCTGTGCTGCCGCCTTCGCGAGCAAGCTCGCTTGTATGGTAGGACTTGAAGGGAGGAGGAGGGACAAGGCTCGATTCTGACTGTTAGCCGCAGTACAGACCGTGGGAGATTTCACCCCTCCTCCTTTCACCCAAGCGCCGATAAAGAATGCATCTGGCCTAGACCGACGATAGGAACAAGCCTGCGCCTCTGGGTGAACCCTTCAAGTGTTCAAACCTTAGCCCGGAGGATTTTCAATGGCAATGCCGGTTTCTGTCGTAAAGCCGATCGTGGGTGTTGATGTCGCCAAGGATGAGTTGGTGATTTATCACGCAGAAACAGATCGACTCGAAGCGATCCCCAACACCAAAGCTGCGATCAAGAAGTGGCTCAAGGCGTTGCCCGCGCCAGTGGATGTCGCCATCGAAGCCACCAATATCTATCACCAGGAATTCGCCGACCTGGCTTATGCGCAAGGTTGTGTGATCTACATGATCGGCGGCTACGAGCTCAGCCATTACCGCAAAGGTGTCAAAGTTCGCGCTAAAACCGATGCGCTGGATGCTCGGTTGTTGGCTCGTTACTTGAACAACGAAGGCCACCAGTTGCACCCATGGACCCCGCCATCGCCCCTGTATTGCCGGCTTATAAGCCTTTTCCGGCGCCGAGCAGCCTTGGTTCAGGCGCGTGTCAGCCTCAAGCAAAGTTGGTCCAACGAACCGTTGCTCAAAACGGCGTTTGAGCACCAGATAAAGGCCATGCAACGACTGGAAATCTTGCTCGAGAAAACAATCCAGACGCAGTTGGAAGCAGCTGGCTTGAGCGCTCAGCTCAAGCGTTGCATGAAAGTCGAAGGTATCGGCCTATTGAGCGGTGCCCGTTTGCTCACGTCGTTTCAGCGTGGGGATTTCAGAAATGCCGATGCCTTCATCGCTTTTCTGGGCCTAGACCTGCGTATATCGGATTCAGGGAAAAAGAAGGGACGCCGCTGTCTGTCTAAGCGAGGTGACCCAGAGGCACGTCGATTGATGCATAACGCCGCGATGTCGGCGAGACGTACAGCGGCATGGAAGGGTTTTTATGAGGCACTGAGGGCCCGGGGACTCAGCACAACCGAAGCATTAGTTGCACTGGCCCGCAAGCTTGCTCGAGTGGTATTCGCCCTGCTGAAGAACCAGAGCGAATACTTACCGAAAGGCATTTAAGGGGTAGCCCCGCACCATAGAATCTCCCACAGGGGATTAGGGGAGATGCATGGTTTTAGTGGCCGCCGCAGAACCAATGTGGGAGCGGGCTTGCTCGCGATAGCGGTGGGTCAGTTGATGGAGATGTTGGCTGTGCTGCCGCCTTCGCGAGCAAGCTCGCACAGGGGATTGGGGGAGATGCATGGTTTTAGTGGCCGCCGCAGAACCAATGTGGGAGCGGGCTTGCTCGCGATAGCGGAGGGTCAGTCGATGGAGATATTGGAATTGAGCTGGTTTGAAAATGTGTTTGTTCTGTCGTTTTCCTCTGACGAGACTTTGCCATGGAACACCAACCGTTGATTCAATCGCGCAGTGTGGCGTCAATGCCTGCTTCGCGGGATCTTTCACCTACCGCCCGTGCATGGGTTTTCCTGTCGCCGTCGATGTTGTTTCTCGGTGTGCTGATCGCCGCCAGTCTGTTGGTGCTGCGCATGAGCGTCGGCACCAAGGGCGCGGAGTGGAGTGGGTTCAGTCTCGCCAGTTATGGGCAGTTGCTGGAACCCTACTATCTCAAGTCCCTGCTGCTGACCTTGCGCCTGGCCTTGATCAGCGCGGTAATCGCCGTGCTGCTGGCGATTCCCGTGGCCTACACCATGTCGCGGCTGGCCTCGCCATTGTTGCGGCGGGTGTTCCTGGCGGCGGTGTTGTTGCCGCTGCTGGTCAATCTGCTGCTGCAAAGCTACGGCTGGCTGGTGATCCTCGGCCCTGCCGGCATGCTCAATCAAGCCCTCATGGGCCTGGGTCTGATCAAACGACCGATCATGCTGCTGTACAACCAGAATGGCGTGTTGATGGGCCTGGTCCAGACCGCGTTCCCGCTGGCCGTGCTGCCCATCGCCAGCGCCATGCGCGGCGTTGCCCGCAGTTATGAAGAGGCCGCCGCGACCCTCGGCGCCAGTCGCTTCCAGGTGTTTCGCCAAGTGGTGCTGCCCATGAGCCTGCCCGGCATCATCACTGGCGCGACGCTGGTGTTTGCCTACAACGCCAGCAGCTTTGTCGTGCCGTTGCTGCTCGGCGGTCGACGGGTGCCGATGCTGGCGGTGATGGTCCATGACCAGATCGCCCCGCTGATGAACTGGCCGGCCGCGTCCGCCGCCGGGGTGGTGCTGATTGTCACCACGCTGATGATCATGACCCTGTCCGAATATTTCACCGGCCGCCGTCGGCGGATGCTGGAGGCTTCTCAATGAGCGCGTCGAGTCACAAACGCCAGTCGCTATTGCCCGGCGAAACCGGACGGGCCGTGGGGTTGCTGTCAGGCTTCATTCTGCTACTGGCGGTGTTGCCGATCCTGACCATGATCGTCATGTCCTTCAGCGGCGCGGCGAACCTGGATTTCCCGCCGAGCAGCTACAGCCTGCAATGGTATCGGGCCGCCTGGCACACCTTTGTCTCGCCGGATGCCAGCGACGTACTGAGCCTGGGCCAGGCCATGGGCACCAGCCTGCTGGTGGCCTGCCTGACCATGATCTTCGCCACGCTGATCGCGGTGCCGGCAGCCTATGCGCTGACCCGTTGCGAGTTCCGCGGCAAGGCCGTGGCGCTGCAATTGATGTCGTTGCCGCTGGTGTTTCCCATGGTGGTGCTGGGGTTGGCGCTGCTGTTGGTGTTCGACAGCTTGCCGTTCCAAATGACCACCTCACGCCTGGTCATTGCCCACGTCATCCTCGCCTTGCCGTTCGTGGTGAAGAACTGCACCGCCGCCATGCTCGGCATCGGCAGTGAAGTCGAAGAAGCCGCGCGAATGCTCGGCGCGACGCCACGGCGGGCCATCGTCGATGTGGTGGTGCCGTTGATGAAATCGGGGATTCTCGCCGGGATGCTGCTGGCGTTCATTGTCTCGTTCAACGAATTCACCGTGACCTATTTCCTCTACACCATCGACGTCATGACCGTGCCGATCTGGATGTACAGCCGCACCGTGTCGTCGCTGGACCCCACCGTTTTTTCGTTTGCCGTGCTCATCGTGCTGATCGACTTCGTGCTGATCTGGGCGCTGGAGAAACTGGTGGGCGAGGGCGGCGTTTCCTTTTGATTTCGAGGTGAAGACATGACTGGACTGATACTGGAAAACGTCGAGAAACATTACGGCTCGGCCTGCGCGGTAAAGGATGTGAACCTGCATTTGCCCGAGGGCAAGCTGGTGTGTTTCCTCGGGCCTTCGGGGTGCGGCAAGACCACGCTGCTGCGCATGATCGCCGGCCTGGAAAGCCTCAGCGGTGGTGAAATCCGCCTGGATGGCGAAGACATCGGCCATACCCCGGCACACCTGCGCAACTTCGGCATGGTGTTCCAATCGTTGGCATTGTTCCCGCACATGACGGTCGGCGAGAACATTGCCTATCCGCTGAAATTGCGGGGCGTGGGCAAGGCCGAGCAACAGGCGCGGGTCGTGGAATTGCTGGAACTGATCCAACTCCAGGCGATGATCGACCGGCCCGTGGCGAAACTCTCCGGCGGCCAGCGCCAGCGGGTAGCGATTGCCCGGGCGATTGCCGCCCGGCCGAAAATCCTCCTGCTGGACGAGCCGTTGTCGGCCCTGGATGCGAAGCTGCGCGAGTCGATGCAGGTGGAGATCCGTCAACTGCAGCAACGGCTGAACATCACCACGATTCTGGTGACCCACGACCAGCGCGAAGCCATGACCATGGCCGATATCGTGGTGGTGCTGGGGGAGCATCGCGTGCAGCAAGTCGGCACGCCGATCGAGATCTACCGGCACCCGGCCAACGAATTCGTCGCCGACTTCATCGGCTCAGGCAATATTTTCCCCGCCACCACACTGGGCAACGGCCGCGTGGGATTGCCGGGTGGGGACGCGCTGGACGTGCCGGCCAGCAACAGCATCAACGCCGGGGAGAAGATCAAGCTGCTGGTGCGCCCCGAAGACCTGCAACTGTCCTCGCCCCAGGCCTCGGCGGGCAATCGCTTGCTGGGTGAGGTGACGTTCGTGCGGGATATCGGCGCGACCATCGAAACCACGGTGCAGTGTTCCGGGGTCTCGTTCACGGCGTTGAGCACGCCATGCCAGGGGATGAACCTGGATATCGGCCATGCGGTGTCGGTGACCATACCGGCGCAGGCGTGTCGGTTGCTGGGTGCCTGAGTTCATCATCTCGAAAGATGAGTTGTCTTGACTGGCGCGTTCGCGAGCAAGCCCGCTCCCACAGGGGATCTTCAGTGAACACAGATTCTTTGTTCACAACCGATCAACTGTGGGAGCGGGCTTGCTCGCGAAGAGGTCAGAAAACGCT
The DNA here is from genome assembly GCF_000281895.1 of Pseudomonas fluorescens Q2-87. NCBI lineage: Bacteria > Pseudomonadati > Pseudomonadota > Gammaproteobacteria > Pseudomonadales > Pseudomonadaceae > Pseudomonas > Pseudomonas fluorescens. The sequence continues at coordinate 1,187,996 of NZ_CM001558.1, forward strand.
ACACAAACTTCAGCTCAGACGGTCATCCGCAACCGCGCCAGATCCCGCAGCGGCGGTGCGCCGAACAGCCGGCTGTATTCGCGGCTGAACTGCGAAGGGCTTTCATAGCCCACCCGATACCCCGCCGCCGAGGCCTCCAGCCCTTCGGCCAGCATCAGGCGTCGGGCTTCCTGTAGGCGCAGTTGCTTCTGATATTGCAGCGGGCTCATGGCAGTCATGGCCTTGAAGCGATGATGCAGGGTCGAGACGCTGAGGTTCACTTCCCGGGCCAGGTCATCGATGCGCAGCGGCTGTTCGAAATGGCCGTTGAGCCATTTGATTGCCTGGCTGATGCGATGGCTCTGACTATTGGCGATGGCGATTTCGTACAGCCGAAAGCCCTGTGGACTGCGCAGCAGGCGATAGAGAATTTCCCTGCGTACCAAGGGCGCGAGCATAGCGATGTCTTTCGGCGTGTCCAACAGCCGCGCCAGGCGCAGCACGGCGTCGAGCATCGGCGTGTCCAGGCGCTCGACATACAGGCCGCGCCCGGCGGGGCGGGTCGGTACGCCCAGGGGGCCGGCGTCGGCGATCAGCGCGGTGATTTCCGCCGGGTCGATGTCCAGGCGCAGGGCCAGGATCGGCTGTTCGGTCGTAGCGTGGGCCATGCAGCCGCTCAACGGCATCGACACGGAGACCACCAGGTAATGAAGCGGATCGTAGTTGAACAATTCGTCGGCCAGGCGCACCTGCTTGCTGCCTTGGGCCATGACGCACAGCGCCGGTTGCGCCAGGACCGGGGCGAAACTTTGCGGCTTGCTGTGGCGCGACAGGTTCAGCGAACCGATGGCCGTGGCGTAGCTGCCGTCTTCGCTGGTGTTGCGGTCGATGATCGACGCCAGTTCGGCGCGCTGTTGTTCCAGGTACGTGTCCAGCGGGACGTGGGCGTGGTCGAGCGGCGACATGCCGGGATCCTCAGCAAATAGGAAGCGATGAACAAAGCTTATGTTTGTGCAAGACGCAGCGGTAGCCACATCCTGTTGAAAGCTTGCCTGATCCTGCACCGCGTGTCGGGCCATGACGTTGCAATATGGACGAAACTTGCTTGAAACCTTTTGTTTCAACTTCCCGGATCGTCGTTGGGTGGCCGGCCGTTTTTTTCCAGTCGACACGCAGGATTGTGCAACGGGTCGGCAGGAATCGACTAACGAGGCTGGCGTCGTGGCGCTTAACCTTTGATCCTGTCGCAGCCTGTTCCCGGCTGCACAACGGATGACCTGGGAGGGTTGAACATGACTACACATATCCCCGTCAGTCACATGGCCTTTGTACGCGCCCGTGCCGGTTGCTCCAAGCAATTGGGCGCACGGTTGGGCAGGCTGATCGCGCCATCTCGCCAGGCCCCCGGTTGCCTGCACTTTGCCTTGCAGCAATCGCAATGCGACGCTGACTTGTGGCTGGTATCCGGGTTGTGGGTCAACCAGCCGGCGATGGACGCCTACTTCAATTCCCCGGCCATGGCGATTTTCGCCGAGTTGGTGCAAGACCTGGTGGTGAGCAGCTTGGACTTCCATACGTTCAGGGAAGTGTCCGCCGCCCAGGCGACCGAAGGGTGCCTGGCGCAGGTACACAAACTGGCCGGTTGAAGGTTTAATGAGCGTCATTTTCCACCGCCAGGATGCACAAGACATGGCACGTAAAGCCTTTGAAACCTTTGAAGCTGTTTCCGCTGTCGTTCCCAAGGAGGGCGGTGGTTACCATGCGGCCATAGCCACCAAGGCCATCGGCGGCTCCGGCGCACCACGTTTCAACAAGGTACTTGAAGACCAGGCGTTCAAGACCGCGACCGAAGCCGACGACGCCGCTGCCGTACAGCTCACCCATCTTCAGGGTGTCAGCGAGGATGGTGGGTTGGTCTGGTAGCGACACGATCACCCGGTAGGGCTTTTGTGGCGAGGGAGCAAGCTCCCTCGCCACAGGTTGCTGTTTCTTCTTGAGAGCCGTGTCGCTTACTTCGGGCGATGCATCTTGAACAACGCCTCGGGCCCCAACTGGAAATAATCCGCCGGCCCGCCGCCGCGCAGAATCGGCTCGGCGGCGGCGGTGTCGTACACCCCGTCCTTCAGCAGCCACTTGGCGATGTGCACGGCGACCACTTCGCCGAGAATCAGCCAGCTCGGCACCAACCCTTTGTCCGCCCGTTGCAACTGGATGATCTGGGTAACCTTGCATTCGAAAGACACCGGGCTTTCAGCCACCCGCGGCACGCGAATCACCCGTGACGCCGCTGTCGTCAGGCCGGCCAGCTCAAATTCGTTGACCTCAGGCGCCACCATCGCGCAGCTCTGGTTCATCTGCTCGGCCAGCGGGCGAGTGGCCAGGTTCCAGGCGAACTCGCCGGTCTGTTCGATGTTGTTCAGGCTGTCTTTGCGCCCGACACTGGAGAAACCAATGATCGGCGGAATGTAATTGAAGGCATTGAAGAAACTGTAGGGCGCCAGGTTCAGGCGACCCTCGGCATCCTGCGAGGAAATCCAGCCGATGGGACGCGGGCCAACGATGGCATTGAACGGATCGTGAGGCAGGCCGTGGCCGTTGGCGGGTTCGTAGAAATGGATGTCATCGGGCATTGGCGGGTGTCCTGGAAGAGCCTTCGTAGGCGGCCAATAGTGCAAGGCGCAGCCTTTTATTTCCAGATTGGATTACGCAAAAAACATCGCAGCCTGTGGTCGCGGCCAGCGGGCCAGCCCACCCGACAGCGCTACCGAAGGCTGCGATCCTTTGGCATGAGCTTCATCAATCAGCTGATTGCTTCGGCAGTACCGGTCTTGTCAAAGCCATCGGCAGCGATGGCGTCAGCGGTGCCAGTCTTGTCGAAGCCGTCGGCGGCGATAGCGTCAGCGGTGCCAGTCTTGTCAAAGCCGTCGGCAGCGATGGCGTCAGCGGTGCCAGTCTTGTCGAAGCCATCGGCAGCGATGGCGTCGGCGGTGCCGGTCTTGTCGAAACCATCGGCGGCGTGGCTACCCGCGTGGCTGCGTTCGATGGCAGCGCTGGCGCCGGAGCCAAAGGAGGCGGTACCGGTTTTGTCGAAGCCGTCGGCAGCGAAGGTGTTGGCGGCCAGTACGGACAGGGTCAGGGCGAGAATCAGTTTGGTTTTCATGATTTGTTACTCCAGGTTCGTTGGCGATGTGTCTTGCATGGATTGAATGCTACGCCAATTAAATCGATTAAAAAGCGCAAAATAATGCTGAATTTAATCGATTAAGTAGATGTTAAGCGGGGCCCAATTAAATCGCCTGCCCATTGGGGCGAACGTCGCGCGGGTCTCCGATCACATGCAACCAGGGTGCGGTGCCAGCGTTAAGCGGTGATTAATCGCTGTTGGGGGCATGCATGACAGTTTTTTCATATATTCCCGACCTGTTTTTCACCGTCGCGCCCCCAGTCTGCGGCGCATGGCCGCCAAGAGCCGGCCGACACCCACACTGGAGCTTGACCTAGCGATGAATAAACTGCCCCAAATCACCCTGGCGTTCTGGGTGATGAAAATCTGCGCGACGACCCTGGGCGAAACCGCAGGGGATTTGCTCTCGATGACCCTCAACGTCGGTTACGCCATCAGCTCGCTGATCCTGATCAGCGTGTTTGTCTTGACCCTGGTCATGCAACTGATGGCCAAGACCTACAAGCCGCTGCTGTACTGGATCGTGATCCTGTCCACCAGCACGGCGGGCACCACCATGTCCGACTTCATGGACCGCACCCTTGAGTTGGGGTACGCCACCGGGTCGATGATCCTGATCGCGATTCTGCTGGGAATCTTCGCTGCCTGGCGCCTGAGCGGTGATTCACTCAACGTCACCAAGGTGCAGACCTTTCGCGGCGAGATGTTCTATTGGATGGCGATTCTATTTTCCAACACCTTGGGCACCGCGCTCGGTGACTACCTGGCCGACGATTCGGGCTTGGGTTTTGCTGGCGGCGCATTGCTGATCAGCTCGACCATTGCCGTGGTCGTACTGCTCAAGTACTTCACCAGGATTTCGTCGGTGGTGTTGTTCTGGATAGCGTTCGTGCTGACCCGTCCCCTTGGCGCGACGTTGGGCGACTTGATGACCAAGCCTCACGAAAAGGGCGGCCTGGACTTCGGCACTGTCGGCTCATCGGCGGTATTGGCGGGGGTTTTGATTGTGATGATCGCTGGCGCGGCGTATGCGCAAAACCGTTATGGCAAGCAGGGCACCGCTGAGTTGACTTGAGACCTGGTCGTCTCCCATCGCGAGCAAGCTCGCTCCCCCAGGGATTTACGCTAACCCTGTGGGAGCGAGCTTGCTCGCGATGGGGCCATGAGAGTCACCGTTGCAGTGACTGTGAAACCTCGTCAGTCGGTCACGATCCGCGAATGTTTGCGGGTGTCTTTCATGGTGATGTACACCAGCAACGAGACGGCGATGCATGCCGTCACGTACCAGTAGTAGCCGGTTTCCATGCCGATGCTCTTGAACCACAGCGCGATGTATTCAGCGGTGCCGCCGAAGATCGACACGGTCAGCGCGTAGGGCAGGCCGACGCCCAGGGCGCGGATTTCGGTGGGAAACAACTCGGCTTTCACCACGGCGTTGATCGAGGTATAGCCACTGACGATGATCAGCGCGGCCATGATCAGGAAGAACGCGCCCCACCAGGTCTGGATGGTGTGCAAGGTGGTGAGGATCGGCACGGTGCACAGCGTGCCCAAAATGCCGAAGGCAATCAGGATCGGCCGGCGACCGATCTTGTCCGACAGCCCGCCGATCACCGGTTGCAGGCACATGAACAGGAACAGCGTGGCAGCGGAAATGGTGGTGGAGTCGGAAATGCTCATGCCGACTGTGTTCACCAGGTATTTCTGCATGTAGGTGGTGTAGGTGTAGAACGCCAAGGTGCCGCCCATGGTCAGGCCGACCACGGTCATCAGCTCTTTGGGATGGCGCATCAAGGTGCGCATCGCGCTTTCCTTGGACTTCTCTTTCTTGGTGAACGACTCGGTTTCTTCCATGCCGCGTCGCAGGTACAGCGCCACGACCGCACACAGCGCGCCGATGGCGAACGGGATGCGCCAGCCCCAGGCGTACAGCTGTTCGGTGGTGAGGAACTGTTGCAACACGATCAGCACGCCCAGGGCGATGAGCTGGCCGGAAATCAAGGTCACGTACTGGAAGCTGGAGAAGAAACCGCGACGTTCCTTGGTCGCCATCTCGCTCAGGTAGGTCGCCGAAGTGCCGTACTCGCCACCCACCGACAGGCCTTGGAGCAAACGGGCGAATACCAGCAGGATCGGTGCGCCGACGCCAATGGTTTCGTAGCTGGGGCTCAGGGCGATGATCAGCGAGCCGAAGCACATCAAGTACACCGAGGCCATCAACGCACGTTTACGACCAGCGCGGTCAGCGTACAGGCCCATCAGCCAGCCACCGATCGGGCGCATCAGGAAGCCCACGGCGAAGATCGCGGCGGTGTTGAGCAATTGGGCGGTGGTGTCGCCCTTGGGGAAGAAGACTTTGGCGAAGTACAGCGAGAACGCGGCGTAGACGTACCAGTCATACCACTCGACCATGTTGCCGACCGAGCCGCTGAAAATCGATTTGATCCGGCTGGCGGTGGTTCTTTCACGGGCGGGCACGGCGGCCGACCCAATGGGCAGGGCGTTGGAGTTATCCATTGAAGGATCCTTCGTTTAATTGTTTTTGTGGAGCGCGTGGGAACGCAGCCTGCCAGGGCTATAGCAGGAGCTGTGCCACATGGCACAGGGCCGGTTTAGAGGGGGTGGGGTGCTTTGGTGAGCGGAAATCCGCTTGTTTTTGATTGTGGATGAGCGGGAATCCGCTTACTTGGGGGGCAGTGTTGTTTGTACCGGCCTCATCGCGAGCAGGCTCGCTCCCACACTTTATCCTGTGTACACATAACCCTGTGGGAGCGAGCTTGCTCGCGAAGAGGCCGGAACAGGCGCAGAAAATTCAGCCCCCCGACAAAAACATCTCCCGATTCAACCCATGCCGCTGCATTTTTTCATTGAAGGTGCGGCGCGGCAGTTGCAGTTCTTCGAGCACCGCTTTCACATCGCCTTTGTGTCGCGTCAGGGCGGCGCGCAGGCATTGGGCTTCGAAAGCTTCCTGCTGGGCGGCGAGGGACTGGCCGGGCTCGGCCTCCAGGGTGTGCGGTTGATCCAGCCCCAGCACCTGGCGTTCGGCGACGTTGGCCAGCTCGCGAACGTTGCCCGGCCAGTCGTGGCTGAGCAGATGGCTCAGTTGCGGGCCGCTCAGGGGCGCGGCGGGACGAGCGAGGCGTTCGGCGGCGCTGTGGGTGAAATGTTCGAACAGCAACGGGATGTCTTCGCGCCGCTCACGCAGCGGCGGCAAGCGCAGTTCGGCGACGTTCAAGCGGTAGGCCAGGTCTTCGCGAAAACGCCCGGCGCGGGCCTCGTCCAATAGGTCGGGTTTGGTGGCGGCGATGATACGCAGGTCCACCGGGATGCTCTGGTTGGAACCCAGGCGTTCGAGTTTCTGTTCCTGCAAGACCCGCAGCAGCTTGACCTGTTGGGCCAAGGGCATGCTTTCGATTTCATCGAGAAACAGTGTGCCGCCGTCGGCGTATTCGAGCTTGCCGATGCGCTTGCCCTGGGCGCCCGTGAACGCGCCGCTTTCATGGCCGAACAGTTCGGCCTCGAACAGCGGTTCGGGAATCGCCGCGCAGTTCAACGCGACGAAGGGCTTGTTCGCCCGGGGGCCGAAATCGTGCAGGCAACGGGCGACCAGTTCTTTGCCACTGCCGGTTTCGCCGCGGATCAACACGTTGACCGGCAGGGTCGCCAGGTCCAGCACTTGGCGCCGCAGGTTTTGCAGCGCACGGGACACGCCCAAAAGCGTTCCATCGAGCCGGGCCCTGGCGTCGGCCTGTTCATGCAAGCGGCGGTTCTCCAGTACCAGCGTGCGCTTGTCCAGGGCGCGGCGCAGGCTGCCGAGCAGGGCTTCGGGGCTGAAGGGTTTTTCGAGGAAGTCGTAGGCGCCGTCGCGCATGGCCTCCACGGCCATCGGTACGTCGCCGTGGCCGGTCAACAGAATCACCGGCAGGTCCGGATCCCGGCGCCGTACTTCGGCCAGCAGTTCCAGGCCACTGAGACCCGGCATGCGCACGTCGCTCAGGATCACCCCGGGAAAGTGCTCCGGCAGTTTCGCCAGGCATTCCTCGGCGCGACTGAACAGCTGTACCTGGAACCCTGACAGGCTCAACCATTGCTCGACGGCACTGCGAATGCTGCCTTCGTCGTCCACCACCATCACTGAATCAAGCACGCTGCGCCTCCTGATCGATAGGCAAGGTCATGCAGAACACCGCGCCGTTCGCGTGATTGTCCGCCGTCAGTCGCCCGCCGGATTCATGGACAATCGCAAACGAAACCGCCAGGCCCAGGCCCAGGCCATCGCCCACAGCCTTGGTCGTGAAGAAGGGATCGAACACCTGGGCCAAGTGTTCCTCGGCGATTCCGGTGCCGCTGTCACTGACCGTCAGGCGCCACAATTGATCATCCGCCTCCAAGCGTACTTCCAGGCGCTTGAGGGGCTGCTCGGCCATGGCGTCGAGCGCATTGCGCAGCAGGTTGATCAGCACCTGTTCGAGGCGGATCGCATCGCCGCGCAGCCACGCCGGACGGGTCAGGTGCAACACGGTGCTGACTTGTTCGTCCCGCAGGCGCGCGTCCAGCAATTGCAGCGCCTGGTCCACCACCGCGGCCAAGTCCAGGCGCTCGCGCAGGCCGCTGGGGCTTTTGCGGGCGAAGGTCTTCAGGTGACCGGTAAGGGCCGCCATGCGGGTCAGCATATCGTCCACCGGCTTGAGGGCCTTATAGGCGTCGTCGACCCGACCGTGATCGAGCAGCAGGCGCAAGGTCGCCAGTTGCATGCGCTGGGCCGTCAACGGCTGGTTGATTTCATGGGCCAGGGCCGCCGACATCTGCCCCAGCGCCGCCAGCTTGGCTGACTGCACCAGGCCGTCCTGGGCCGTGCGCAAATCCCGGGTACGTTCTTCCACCAATCGCTCAAGCTCTTCGCGGCTGCGCTGCCGCAGTCTCGCCAGGCGCCAGCGCTGGTTGAGGAATAGCAGCAGGAATACCAGCGCCAACCACAAGCCGGCGGCGGCAAGCCCGGCGTTGCGAAGGTCTTCGAAGGCGATCTGCGGACGGCGCAGCAAGTGCAGTGTCCAGCCTTCGGCGGTCAGCGGCAGGGATTCCCAGAGATATTGCGCCGGACCGTCGAAAGCCTCGACCCGGGCCAGGCGACTGTTCTCGTCAAAGTTACGCAGAGGCTCAAAGAGCAGCGGTTGCAGCGGCTGCTTGTCGTATTGGCGGGTCGTCTTGAGTTCGGCGCGGTCGCTGTCGGTCAGGGGTAGCAGGTGGCGATAACGCCAGCCGGGTCGGTTGGCGATGAAGATAATTCCTTTGGCATCGCTGACCAGCAGCGTGTCGCTGCCCTGGCGCCATTCGCGCTCAAGCTCTGGAAATTCCAGCTTCACTACCATCGCACCGAGGAACTCGCCGTTGTCCCCGGTCACGGCGCTGGACAGGAAATACCCGGGAATGCCGCTGGTCACGCCCACCGCATAAAAACGCCCGGTGCCCTGGGTGCGAGTCTGGAGGAAATAGGGCCGAAAGCCGTAGTTGTGCCCGACATAACTGCTGGGCAGCCGCCAGTTGCTGGCGGCGACGGCGAGGCCGTTGTGATCGAGCAATTCCAGGGTAGACGACTGCGCGGCACCGTTGATTTGTTCCAGCTTGCGGTTCAATGCATCCTGTTGCGCGGGGCTGACCGGTGCCTGGAGGGCCGAGCGCAACTCCGGATCCAGCGCCAGCACGGCGGGCAGGGCGCGGTAGCGTTCGATCAGGGTGTGCAACGAATTGGCGTACAGCGCCAGTTGCTGGTTGGCACGGTTGGCGTCTTCCTCCAGCGCCTCGCGCTCGGCGTGACGCACGGCCAGACTGGCGGCAACCGCCGCACCGGTGAGGATCAGCAGGGTGTACAACGACAGACGCAGGGTACGGGTGGTTGGCAGCATGCTGGCGCGGACAGGTCAAAAGTCGGGGCGGGCACGATAGCATGGCGCTTGCCCGGAGCGATCATGTACTTCAAACCCACCGCCCATCCCCTGTGGGAGCGAGCTTGCTCGCGATGACGTCGGTACTTATCGCCCCCTGCCCGGAACGCTACCCGGGCGGATCTGACAGGCCACTGTCTATGTGGCGAGGGAGCTTGCTCCCGCTGGGCTGCGCAGCAGACCCAAGGCAGCCGACTCAACTTGGCTGACACATCGCAGCGTCTGGTTTTGGGGCCGCTGCGCGACCCAGCGGGAGCAAGCTCCCTCGCCACAAGCGTTTTCCTGCCCAGCATTAAATCCTGGTTATCTGACCTGGCCTCATCGCGAGCAAGCTCGTTCCCACACCAGATCGCACGCGAACAAAAATCTTCGCCCACCGCCCATCCCGCAGGGTTTCTCGACGACAAAAAAAAACCGGTGAGCTTGTTGCCCCACCGGCCTTTCTACAGCATCAAAGTGTTTGTTACTGCACTTCTACCGCCAGGCTGTCGCTGATTTTCTTCTGCCAGATGGCTGGGCCGGTGATGTGCACCGACTCGCCTTTGCTATCGACCGCTACGGTCACTGGCATGTCCTTGACTTCGAACTCGTAGATCGCTTCCATCCCCAGTTCGGCGAACGCCAGGACTTTGGATTTCTTGATCGCCTGGGCCACCAGGTAGGCGGCGCCGCCGACGGCCATCAGGTAGACCGCCTTGTTGTCCTTGATCGCTTCGATGGCGGTCGGGCCGCGCTCGGATTTGCCGATCATGCCCAACAGGCCAGTCTGCTCGAGGATCTGGCGGGTGAACTTGTCCATCCGCGTGGCGGTGGTCGGGCCGGCCGGGCCGACGACTTCGTCGCCTACCGGGTCGACTGGGCCGACGTAGTAGATGAAGCGGCCCTTGAGGTCCACCGGCAAGGTTTCACCCTTGTTCAGCATCTCGACCATGCGCTTGTGCGCCGCGTCGCGACCAGTGAGCATCTTGCCGTTGAGCAGCACGGTTTCGCCCGGTTTCCAGCTCTGCACGTCTTCCGGGGTCAGGGTGTCGAGGTTGACGCGACGGGCCGACGGGCCGGCTTCCCAGACGATTTCCGGGTAGGCGTCCAAGGGTGGCGCTTCCAGCGACGCCGGGCCAGTGCCGTCGAGCACGAAGTGGGCGTGGCGGGTGGCGGCGCAGTTGGGGATCATGCACACCGGCAGGGAGGCGGCGTGGGTCGGGTAATCCATGATCTTCACGTCGAGCACGGTGGTCAGGCCACCCAGGCCCTGGGCGCCGATGCCCAGTTGGTTGACCTTCTCGAACAGCTCCAGGCGCATCTCTTCGATACGGTTCTGCGGGCCGCGAGCCTTGAGTTCGTGGATGTCGATGGACTCCATCAACACTTCCTTGGCCATCACTGCGGCTTTCTCAGCGGTGCCGCCGATGCCAATGCCGAGCATGCCCGGTGGGCACCAGCCGGCGCCCATGGTCGGAACGGTTTTCAGTACCCAGTCGACGATGGAGTCGGACGGGTTGAGCATGGCCATCTTCGACTTGTTCTCGGAACCGCCGCCCTTGGCCGCCACGTCCACTTCCACGGTGTTGCCCGGGACGATGGAGTAGTGGATGACCGCCGGGGTGTTGTCCTTGGTGTTTTTACGCGCACCGGCCGGGTCGGCCAGGATCGAGGCGCGCAGGACGTTTTCCGGCAGGTTGTAGGCGCGACGCACGCCCTCGTTGATCATGTCGTCCAGGCCCATGGTCGCGCCATCCCAACGCACGTCCATGCCCACACGCACGAACACGGTGACGATGCCGGTGTCCTGGCAGATCGGCCGATGGCCGGTGGCGCACATGCGCGAATTGATCAGGATCTGCGCCATGGAATCGCGGGCTGCCGGCGATTCTTCGCGCAGGTAGGCCTCGTGCATCGCCTGGATGAAGTCCACGGGGTGGTAGTAGGAAATGAACTGCAGGGCGTCGGCAACGCTCTGAATCAGGTCATCTTGCTTGATCACGGTCATGAGTCGCGCTCCTCTCTAAAGACGGGAACATTCAATAAGGTGCCGGCCGCTTGGGTGCATCGGTCGACGGGCGGCACCTCTATAAGGCACGCCGGGCATGCTGGCGCGACGCTAAAAAGGCGCGGCAGTATATCGCAGGCTGGCACCCTGTGGGAGCGAGCTTGCTCGCGATAGCGACGGATCGATGAGGTGGGAAGTGAAACCTGTGGCGAGGGAGCTTGCTCCCGCTGGGCTGCGAAGCGGCCCCAGGATTTTGCGGTCGCTGCGCAACCGAGCGGGAGCAAGCTCCCTCGCCACAGGGGCATCAGGCGCGCCAGCCGCTGCGTCAATCGGGCCATTGCTTTGACGCCATTTTTCTGCTCCAGAATTGAATGGTCATTTGTCCTACACGCCACTAAAGTGGCGTCTGGCCTGTAGCGTAGGACGCCTCCTGTCAGTTTATTTTTCCCATGGTGAGTCAACGATTGACCCATAACGCCATTCAACGTCTTTTGCTGAAACGCTTCGCTTTGGCGGCCGCGACTTACGCGCTGGCACTGGTGTTGTTGTGGCTGGCATTTTTCAGTGGTCATTACCTGGATTCGTTGCGCGGCGCGATCGTCGGCAGCGTGTTGGTGGTGTTGTGCCAGGCGGGGCTGTTCGCGTTGTTTATCACTGACCGCAACCTGCGGTTCGCCGACCCCAGCCTCACCGAAATCCAGGTGTTGATCGGCCTGGGCTGGCAGACCTGGATGATGGCCCACCTGGATCAGGCCCGGGGCGTGTTCCTGGTGTTCTATGTGCTGATCCTGCTGTTCGGTCTGTTTCATCTTTCGCGCCGGGCCTTCGTGCGTTGCGCGGCCCTGGTGTTTTTCAGCTTTACCGGCATAACGCTCTGGGACGGTTACTTTTTCCGGCTTCCCGATCCCACCCTGGCCGGGTTGCAAGTGTGCGTGTTGTTCATGGTGCTGGTATGGCTGGTGTTCTATGCCCGCTACGTCCAGACCTCCCGCCAGCGCATGCGCCAGCGGCGGTTTGCCTTGCAGGCACACCAGGACACCCTGCGCGGCATGATGCGCCAGCTCGAAGACCTGGTGGCCACGGATGAGCTGACCGGGCTGTTCAATCGCCGACACTTCCTGCGCCTGGCTTCCCGCGAACTCAACACCCTCAGGCCTGGCGTCGCCCATGGCCTGGCCTTGATCGACCTCGACCATTTCAAGCGCATCAACGACCTGTACGGCCACGCTGCCGGCGACCAGGTGCTCCAGGCGTTTGCCGCCGTCGCCACGGCGTGCCTGCGCGAAGGCGACGTACTGGCGCGTTATGGCGGCGAAGAGTTCGTCATGCTGCTGCCCGCCTGTGACCCTTCGCGCCTGACGGCCTGCTGCGAGCGGTTGCGGCTGGCCTTTACCGAAGTCGAACTGATCGGCTTGCAGGTCGGCCCCCTCAGTCTGTCAGCGGGGTTGACCATGTTGGAGATGGGCGACGACCTCGACAACGCCTTGCAGCGTGCCGACCAGGCGCTGTACCGGGCCAAGCGAGACGGGCGCAATCGTTGTGCCGCCGCCTGGGAGAATGTCGATGCCTGAACTCACGGTCGCCGGTCGGCAATGGACGGTGGCGGCGGGCAGTAACCTGCTGGACGCGTTGAATCAGTCCGGTGTGCCGGTGCCCTACAGTTGCCGCGCGGGTAGCTGCCATGCGTGCCTGGTGCAATGCGTGGGCGGCGACGTGCGCGACAGCCGGCCCGACGCCTTGAGCCCGACGCAGCGCGACCAGGGCTGGCGGCTCGCTTGCCAATGCCAGGTGGTCGAGGATGTGCAGATCCACACCTTCGACCCGCAACGCGACGGCCAGGCCGCCGAGGTGACGGCTGTGGATTGGTTGGGCGCCGAGGTGCTGCGCCTGCGCGTCGTCCCGCAGCGGTCGCTGCGTTATCGGGCCGGCCAACACTTGGTGTTGTGGGCTGACGGTGTCGCCCGGCCGTACTCCCTGGCGAGCCTGCCCGAGGAGGATCGTTTCCTGGAATTTCACCTCGATTGCCGCGAGCCCGGCCAATTCGTCAACGTGGCTCGACAGCTGAAGATTGGCGATCCGATCCGCCTTGGCGAACTGCGCGGCGGTGCCCTGCATTACGACCCTGACTGGCGCGAGAAGCCGCTGTGGCTGCTCGCCGCCGGCACCGGCCTGGCGCCGCTGTTCGGTCTGCTGCGCGAAGCCCTGCGTCAACATCACCAAGGCGCGATACGTCTTATTCATGTGGCCCATGATGCGCCGGGGCATTACCTGGCCAAACCCCTGGAGGCGCTGGCGGCCAAGCATGAAAATCTCACCGTCGAGCTGCTGACCACGGCCGAGGCGCCGCCTGCGTTGGCGCAACTGCGGCTTGTTTCCCGACAAACCCAAGCCTTACTCTGCGGCCATCCCGACCGGGTCGAGGCCTTTGCCAAACGTTTGTACCTGGCCGGCTTGCCGCGCAATCAACTGCTGGCCGACGTCTTCCTGCCCCGTGGTTGAGCGCTGATTTCCAGACGCGAGACCGACCATGACTGAAACCCTGTTGCTCGAACGCGAACGCGGCCTGCTGACCCTGCGCTTGAACCGCGCGCACAAGAAAAACGCCCTGACTCGGGACATGTACAGTCAATTGGCGCAGGCCCTGGCGATGGCCGATGCGGACCCGCAGATTCGCGCGGTGCTGCTCACCGGTTCCAGCGATTGCTTCACCGCCGGCAACGACATCGTCGACTTCCTCGAACAGCCGCCCAACGACCTCGACAACCCGGTGTTCCACTTCATGCTTGCGTTGCTCGATTGCAGCAAACCGGTGATCGCCGCCGTGGCCGGGCCGGCGGTGGGCATCGGCACCACGTTGTTGCTGCACTGCGACTTGGTCTACGTCAGCCGCGATGCGCGACTGCGCGTGCCGTTCGTCAACCTGGGGTTATGCCCGGAGTTCGGCTCCAGCCTGATCCTGCCACGCCTGCTCGGCCAGGCCAGGGCTGCGCAATTGTTGCTGCTGGGCGAGGGTTTCAGCGGTGAGCAGGCGGCAGCTTGGGGCATCGCCACCGAAGCGCTGGACAGCGGCGATGCCGCATTCGCCCGGGCACGGGACGCTGCGCTGCGTTTCGAGTCATTGCCACCTGAAGCGGTGCGCATCAGCAAGCAACTGATGAAAGCGCCGGACCGGGAACACCTGCGCAAGGTAATCGAAGAAGAGGGCACGCTGTTCACCCAACGCCTGCGCTCGCCCGAGGCGCTGGCGGCGTTGTCGGGGTTTATCAACAGGCATTGAATTTGTAGCGCCTGGCCAGGCCCCTTCGCGGGCAAGCTCGCTCCCACATTGGTTTTGCGTTGAACCGCTTTTTGTTAACGACGCAGATCCCCTGTGGGAGCGAGCTTGCTCGCGAAGGCGGTAGATCAGGCAGCACATTCTTCAGAAGGCAAAAACCAAAAAGCCCCGCCATTCACATGGCGGGGCTTTTGTTTTCAGCAAGCGCTCACTCAGACCATCGGGTCGCCAACGTGCAGGATCTTCATCCCGTTGGTGCCGCCGATGGTGTGGTAGCTGTCGCCCTTGGTCAGGATGACCCAGTCGCCGGTTTGCACCACGCCGCGCTTGACCAGTTCGTCCACTGCCGCCTGGCTGACTTCGCCCGGTTGCAGGGCGGCCGGGTCGAACGGCACGGTGTAGACGCCACGGAACATGGCGGCACGGGCCTGGGTTTCGCGGTGCGGGGAGAACGCGTAGATCGGCACCGAGGAACGGATGCGCGACATGATCAGCGGCGTGTAGCCACTTTCGGTCAGGGCGATGATCGCCTTCACGCCCGGGAAGTGGTTGGCGGTGTACATGGTCGCCAGCGCGATGCTCTCGTCGCAGCGCTCGAAGGTCTTGCCGATGCGGTGGCTGGAGGTCTTGCCGGTGGGGTGCTTCTCGGCGCCCAGGCAGATTCGCGCCATGGCCTGCACCGCTTCGAGCGGGTAGAGGCCGGCGGCGCTTTCGGCCGAGAGCATCACGGCGTCGGTGTAGTCGAGCACGGCGTTGGCTACGTCGGACACTTCGGCGCGGGTCGGCATCGGGTTCTGGATCATCGACTCCATCATCTGGGTCGCCACGATCACCGCTTTGTTGTGGCGGCGTGCGTGCAGGATGATCTTCTTCTGGATGCCCACCAGCTCGGCGTCGCCGATTTCCACGCCCAGGTCGCCACGGGCAACCATCACGGCGTCGGAAGCCTTGATCAGGCCGTCGAGAGTTTCGTCATCGGCCACGGCTTCGGCGCGTTCGATCTTGGCCACCAGCCAAGCGGTACCGCCGGCTTCGTCGCGCAGCTGACGAGCGTATTCCATGTCAGCGGCGTCGCGCGGGAAGGACACGGCCAGGTAGTCGACTTCCATTTCCGCGGCTAGCTTGATGTCGGCCTTGTCTTTTTCAGTCAGGGCCGGTGCCGTCAGGCCACCGCCGCGACGGTTGATGCCTTTGTGGTCCGACAGTGGGCCGCCGATGGTCACGGTGCAGTTCAGTTCGGTGGCAGTGGCGGTGTCGACGCGCATCACCACGCGGCCGTCGTCGAGCAGCAGCTCGTCACCCACGCCGCAATCCTTGACCAGGTCCGGGTAGTCGATACCCACCACCTGCTGGTTGCCTTCGGTCAGCGGATGGCTGGTGGAGAAGGTGAATTTGTCACCGATCTTCAGCTCGATGCGCTTGTTGGCGAATTTGGCGATACGAATCTTGGGGCCTTGCAGGTCACCCAGCAGGGCAACGAAGCGGCCGTGCTTGGCGGCGAGGTCGCGCACCAGCTTGGCACGAGCCTTGTGCTCTTCGGGGGTGCCGTGGGAAAAGTTCAGGCGGGCAACGTCCAGGCCAGCCAGAATCAGCTGTTCGAGAACTTCCGGCGAATTACTGGCCGGGCCAAGGGTAGCGACGATTTTGGTACGACGGACGGACATGCAAGACTCCTCAAGTTCAAGCGCCAGCGAAGGCTACTATGCTCTTTGGGTGTAGTCATTGTTCATATGCACTACTTTTTCGTTTGTTTTTCGAAATGAACATTCTTGAAAATTTTCACGCCTCTTTAAAGCTTGCCAAAGGTAGTTGTGGCGAGGGAGCTTGCTCCCGCTGGGTTGCGAAGCGACCCCAAACACGTCGGACGCGGGCTGCCTGATACACCGAGGGGCCGGTTTCAGGGCCGCTGCGCGCCCCAGCGGGAGCAAGCTCCCTCGCCACGGGATTGGCGCTTGCAGCTTCAGGCTGAAGATTTTCCCACCCAGGCCGATACAGGGCTCAAGACAGGAGAACCTCCCCATGCGATTCGTGCTTTTTGTTGCCCTGGCCCTGAGCATCACGGGCTGCACCCGTTGGTCGATGAACCACCACATGAACCTGGCCTACAAGGCCTATGACCGCGGCAATTGCGAGCAGGTCATGCTCGAACTGTCCCAGGTCGACCGCGCCAGCCGTGCCCGCCGCTACATGCAGCCGGAAGTCTCGATGCTGCGTGGCCAATGCCTGGAGCGGCAGAAGCTGTTTGTCGATGCTGCGCAGACCTACCAGTTCATCATCATGCAGTACCCTAACAGCGAATACGCCTTCCGCGCCCGCGCCCGTCTCGAAACCTTGCAGAGCCTGGGCCATTATCCGACCCGCAGCGCCTCGGCGGTCCGCCCGACAGCTTCCTGACCTGGTTTTAAGATTGCGGCTGGGTACCGCTGCGCCTGTTCCATGGGCTGGATGAAAGGTTCGTGTCGGCACTGGCTCCCCACCAACCTTGAGCTATATTGTACAAGTCGTATTAGAGCTTAACCTCTAAATTTAAGAGGCACCTGTGACCGGCGGCAACAGGGCTGAGACGCGTATGAGCGTCTGGCACCGGGATCGGGGAGAGCGGGCTGATGTGTGCTCGTTCCGAAGTGTTCGGTTGCCCTTGTTCGGGCTCGTTCAAAAAGCGATGCAAGACATGTACAAAAAACGGAAAATCGAGCGGCAGCAGTTGCCGTATTTCCTCAAGGTATTCAATGGTGTGAACGGTAGGCCTATCGGTTTCCTGGGCAACGTTTCCGAAGATGGCTTGATGCTGATCAGCCATTTGCCCTTGATGGTGGGGGCAGATTTTGATCTGCAACTTAAAATCCCGGCCGACGAAGGGCCGCAGCAGAACATCGTGCTCAGGGCCAATTGCCTGTGGTGCCGCGAAGACGTAACGCCACAGCATTTCGACGCCGGTTTCAGCCTGCAGTGGGCACCGCCTGAGTACGGGCAGTTGATCAGCGCGTTGCAGCAATATTTCAGTTTTCATCCGTTGCCGGAATCGGCCTGATAGCTGGCCTGACTCTCGTGGGTATACCTCACTTCAACTGTGGGAGCGGGCTTGCTCGCGAAGGCGGAGGTTCAGCTTGCATCGACGCTGAATGTACCGCCGCTTTCGCGAGCAAGCCCGCTCCCACAGGTTCTCCATGCATCCTGTACTTCTATGGGGCGTTCGATCTTCAGCGCTGAACCTTCGCCTCGTTATCCAGCATCTTCTCCAGCAACAACACGCCCATCTCGCCCATCTGATGAATCGCCAGGGCCAGGTTGCGCGGGGCGCCTTCCAGGTCTTCCGATAAATCCAAGATCAACGTACTCACCGAGCAGAAGGTTTCGTAGGTGTGGGCGAGCATGCCTTCGGGATCGGCGTCGGGGGCGACGATGAAGTAATCCACTTGCTTGGCGGTTTTCTGCTCGGGCTGGCCGTTGTTGGGCTTGAGGTAATAATCCAGGGCTCTTTGGGCGGCTTGGTCGAGCTTTTCGGGGTCGAGGGTTTCGTGGGGGGAGAGCGGGTCGGTATGGGGTGGATTGGGGGTTGGTTTGATCATATTCGTTTTTCCATGATTGGCGCTGCCACCCTGTTCGCGACTAAACGAGGGGTGGCGGCTGGACGCAGGTTAGTCGACCGGTGGAAAAACGAAGACCGGCGCGCCCGAGGGCGCCCTGCGCACAGCCACCATCAAGTGCGGGGATAGGGGAACCCGACTGGATGACGCTTGTGCATACCGTTCTTACCACCGGGCGACTAAACCCGATCGCTGGATATCAGCGATGCGAATCAAGTTACGGGGCAGGGCCAAGGCGCACAAGCCGGCGGATTCTGGCGGATCTGTAGTCCGTTACGCAAGGCGTTGTAGTCAGCCGGAGTTTGGCTTGCTCGCCGTAGGACCTATGCGGTCCCCGCCTTTTTCCATGCAAGATATTGCGTCACCAATTGCGCCCCCAATTCACTCGGGCGTGAATCCAGGGCCGGGATGGCGTGGGCGCTCAATTGCTTGTGCAGCTCGGCCCGGGCGTTCAAGTAGTCCACCGTCCCGCAATAGGCCAAGGCTTCAGGCAAGGTTTGCACCGGCGTCTGGCGCAAGCGGTCGAGTGCCTCCTCCCGCAGGCTGGCGATCAACACGCGATGTTGCTGGCCGAGTCGTTTGACGGCCGCCAGCAGTTCCTCGTCGTCTTCGTCGCGCAGGTTGGTCACCAGCACCACCAGGGCCCGGCGTTTTTGCCGGGCCAGCAGTTGGGTCACGGCCGCCTGGTAATCGGCGGGGCGTTGGCTGCTGTCCAGGTCGTAGACGGCGTTGAGCAAGACCTTGAGCTGGTCGCTGCCCTTGACTGGCGCAAGGTAGCGGGTTTGCTCGCTGGCGAAGGTGCTCAGGCCCACGGCATCGCCCTGGCGCAGCGCGGTGTAGCTGAGCAACAGGCAAGCATTGAGGGCGTGGTCGAAATGCGACAGCTCGCCGTCCTGGCTGCGCATGCGCCGGCCGCAGTCGAGCATGAAAATGATCTGCTGGTCGCGCTCGTCTTCGTACTCCCGGGCGATCGGGGTGCGGTGGCGAGCGGTGGCCTTCCAGTCGATCTGGCGCAGGCTGTCGCCTTCGCGAAATTCGCGCAGTTGATGGAATTCCTGACCCTGGCCGCGCCGTTGACGTTGGCGGATGCCGAGCTGGCTGAGCCAGTTATCCACAGCCAATAGCTGGCCGTCGTAGAGCCGGGCGAAATCCGGGTAGACGCGGGTGTGGTCGACCACATCCAGCAGGCGTTTGTCCGCCCACAGACCGAATGGGCTCGGCAGGCTGGTTTCGCAGTGAGCGAAGGTGAAATGGCCGCGCTTGAGCGGGCGCAGGCGATAGCCGACCTGGCTGTGTTGGCCGGGTTGCAGCTCCACCGACAAGGGCAGGTTTTCGAAGTCCAGGCCTTGGGGGATATGGTCGAAAATCTCGATGGCCAGGGGTTGCGCGCATTCATGCTGGATGTGCAGGCGCACTTCGCTCCAACGCCCGAGCGCCAGGCTCCCGGGCATTTGCCGTTGCACCCGCGGCGAGGGCAAGCGCTTGAGGCGCACCGCGTCGAGCAGCGCCAGGGCCAGCAAGGCCAGCAGCAGGCCCCAATTGATCGACAGCAGCGCCGATGGCAGCGCCACGCCCAGTGCCCGCAGCGCGCCCAGCACGATGCTCACCGCCAGCAAGACCGCGAGCCAGGTCAGCAACAGGCGTGAGGGTTTCATGGCTGAATTCCTTCGCAGAGGCCGTCTGCCTCGGCAAGGGCATCTGCGGCTGTGAGATTCCCCGTGGCGAGGGAGCTTGCTCCCGCTGGACGCGCAGCGTCCCCTTGCGGTGTGTCAGGCAAAACCAGGGGGCCGCTTCGCAGCCCAGCGGGAGCAAGCTCCCTCGCCACGGGGGAATGTGTTGCTTGATGCGGCTTAATTGCCACGGCCGGCCCCCTCGGGCTCATGATGTGGGCATTCACAACCGCGGCGCCGGCACTTGGTCGAGCAACTGCCCGAGCACCTGGTCCACCGACAGCCCTTCGATGTCCAGCTCCGGCGCCAGCCTTACCCGATGGCGCAGCACCGCCAGGGCACAGCCCTTGATGTCGTCCGGCACCACGAATTCACCGCCGCGCAACAACGCCCTTGCCCGGGCACAGCGCACCAGCGCAATCGAGGCGCGAGGCCCGGCGCCGAGGGTCAGCCCCGGCCAGGTGCGGGTGGTGCGGGCCAGGCGCACGGCGTAGTCGAGCACTTGGTCGTCCATCGGCAAATCGCTGGCAATGCGCTGCAGCGCCTGCACATCCTTGGCCTGCAACACTGTGCGCAACGGTTGCACATCGAGCATGTCGGCGCGGGTCGAGCGGCTGACCTGACGCACCATGTTCAATTCCTGGTCCGCGTCGGGGTAGTCCATGCGCACCTTGAGCATGAAACGGTCGAGCTCGGCTTCCGGCAGGGGGTAGGTGCCTTCCTGTTCGATGGGGTTCTGGGTGGCGAGCACCATGAACGGCTGGGCGATGGGCAGGGCACGGCCTTCCAGGGTGACCTGGCGCTCCTGCATGGCTTCGAGCAGCGCGGCCTGGGTCTTGGCCGGGGCGCGGTTGATCTCGTCGGCCAGCAGCAGGTTGGTGAACACCGGCCCTTTGCGCAGCTTGAATTGCTCGGTCTGCAAGTCGTATACCGCGTGACCGGTGACATCGCTGGGCATCAGGTCGGGGGTGAACTGGATGCGCGCGAACTCCCCGGCGAAACAACGGGCCAGGGCCCGCACCAGCAAGGTCTTGCCCAGCCCCGGGACGCCTTCGAGCAGGACGTGGCCGCCGGCGATCAGCGCCGTCAGCACGTCGTCGATCACCGCGCCCTGGCCGACCACCGCCTTATGCAGTTCGGTGCGGATGGCCTGGGCCAGTTGGCTGGCGCGCTGGCGCTGTTGGGCGGCGTGGGTCTGGCCGTCGGCAGGTTCGTTCTGTTCAGTCGTCAATTCTGGCGTTCTCCTAACGGTTCAATCCTATGACTAGCGACATGCTGCGGTTACATGATCCAACTCTTTCATGCTTGGAGTGCCGGGTGGTGACAACTGAGTCCCTGGCACACCTTAGCCCATTTGAAAATGCAGGTTCGCAAAGATCAATCCGGCGAAGCGTGCGGGCAAACCCGCTTCCACCGTGCGGGACCTGGGGGTGCTGCTGACCACGATCCCCGCGTCGATCAAGCGGCTCAGTTCCTCTGTTGCAAGCCGATCCTTCAAGCCGGTAAACACTTTGAACTCCGCACGCGGCATCGCCCCCTGGGTGAGAAGCGCCAGCACGGCCGCTGCGCTGGTGGGCCGGATGCCAGCATCGCGAAGGCCAGGATCCGTTGAAAACACATGGACAACCTGCTCGCGCAGCTTGGCCGGGTTCAGCGCGGTCGTCATGTAGTCGATCTGGTCATGGCAGACATCGAGCATGAACTCGATGAAGTTGAAGTAGTGCCGCTGCGAGAGTTGGCCGCGACCGTCATGGTCACCTTCACGAGGGCGATCAGCCAAGGCCAGGAAGCGGTAATAGTCATCTTGCCTGCGAGCCAGGCCGCGCGACAGTGACCAGAGGAAAGGTTTTAGCCCCAGTTGAACAAGTTGCAGGTGGGTGAGCATCCGAATCACTCGGCCATTGCCATCCAGGAACGGGTGAACGAGCGCCACTCGATGGTGGCCGGCCAGGGCTGCGATCAATTGGCGCCGCGGATCCTTGATTCGGCCATAGTGCAACTGCAAGTGCTCAAGCATGGGCAATACAGCCGCAGCCGCTGGGGCGATATGAGCGCCGACCTGGACCTGTTCGTTCTCTTCGGCCCGCAATCGGCCGGGTTCCATCAAGCGACCATCGCCCAGGGTCAGTTCTTGCGTCGAAGCGTCCTTGAACAGCCGACGATGCAGGTTAGCGATCAACTTGGGATCGAACATGGCAGAGAAGCTGTTCACAGGACGCATGCGAAGCAGCCGCTCCATCACCTCCTGCTGTGTCATGTGGTGCACCGCAAGCGCTTTGAGCTCTTTTCGTTCCCGTTTTGGCGTCGTGCGAGCAGCCTGGAGGTCAGCGATCTCGGTTCGATGCCCTTCGATCAGGTTCGAGTAGTAGGTATTGGTGATGCGCAACAGGCTCGCTAGTTGCCTGGATGTTTCATCAGCGAGCCGTCCGGCAAGAAACTCTGCCTTTCGCGGCAATTGGTCCGCCGCCTGGATGATCGAGTCGGGCAGATTCTCTGGCAGTACAGGGTCAAGGTACGTTTTCGAGGTGATCATCGGTTTGTTTCCAGCGAACACAAACGGCTACTTTTTAGGTAAATCTGCGGAAATTTTTTCGGAAAGTTAAATGGTCTTTAATTCCCGTAAATGCTAGGTATGGCGATACCGTACGATAGATGATGTGCAGCGTTTTTGCGGATTTTTTTGCGGAAAACTCATAAGGCATTCCTGATCGTTTGCAAATGGGCGACCTGGCGACAGAACTCGGCGCTGGACAGGCGCTGTTTCGGCCGGGGACTCAAGGCCTGGCTGATGGCCCGGGTGGGTTGCCGGGTCAGGCGGGCGAGCACCTGCCATTGTTCGGCGACGACCAGTTGTTCGAAGCCTGGGTGCAGATGGCGTGCGCGGCGCAGCACGTCTTGTTGCAAGGCGTGCAACAGGTGCTCCTGGCCGTTGTGCCGCCGATGGAAAGCGGCGCTGGCCTGCAAGTGTTCTTCCAGTTGACGCCGCGCCTTGGGCGCCGGTTGCTGCAGCGGGCCATGCCGCACCGCCGAGCGCCATAGCCACAGGCCTGCCAAGGCCAGCAGCGCGACCAGCGCCTGGGGAAAATAGCGCAGCAGCAAGGTCAGCAGGTTGTCGTGATCGGTATTGAACAGCAGCGTGACGTCGGTATCGGCGCTCAGGTACCAGAGCAGCCAGGCATTGTCGTACTGGTCGATGTGCTCGTTCTTCCACAGCTCGGCGTCGGTGATCACGGTGATCGAGCCCAGGCCCAGGGTCAGTTGCATCATATGGGTCGCCAATGCGCTGTTCGCCCAGACCTGGGCCAGGTTCTGCGGGTCTTCGAGATGGAAGGCCGTGTCGAAACCGACATACGCCGGTGCCTCTTCGTCTTCCAGGTACAACTTGGTCAGTTCCGGATAACGGTCCTTGATGAGTTCGGGTGCCTGCGCCTTGAGATCCTTGCTCAAGAGTTGATGCAGGTGCACCCGGTCGAGCAGCAAATCGCCGCTGCTGCCGGTGTTGTCGTCCCACAAGGCCTCGGCCACGAAGAGCAGTCGCCCACCGGCCCGGGTCCAGTTCATCAACTGGTCGACTTCCCGTGGCGTCATTTGGGTGCGTTCACCCAACAGCAGCAGGCTGCGCTGGCGAGGCTCGAGGTTGGGCAGCACGCTCAGGTTGTTTGCATGCTCGACGTTGATGCCTTGCTGGCGCAGGAAATGCTCGGCGGCCAGGTATGGATTGGCCTGGGCTTCGGGGGATGGGCCGTGCTCGACGATCTCCTGGTACGGCACCGCCTTGGCGTAGAGAAAGATAGCCAGGGCGCACACCAGCGCGGCCAGCAATGCTCCGGTCAGCATCCCTGCGCGCCGGCTCATCGAGACGCTCCCGGGCCGAACAGGCCGCGCCAGCCGTCGCACAATTCGTGTTGCAGATGGGGCGGTGGTGCGCGGTGTCCATAGGCAATGTTCTGCCAATGCAGGGTCAGGCTTTTGCCGAACGCCAGCAGGTCCTCATGTTGAAGCTGCTCGACACGTTGCAGGACCTGGCTTTCGGTGTCGGCCGGTTTCAACGCGATGTTGTAGTCATGGTGCAAGCGACTGAGCAGCGCCCGGTACAGCAGGCCCAGCGCCTCGCGAGGTTGGCTGGCCCACAGTTGCTCGACGCTGGCCGCCACGTCGGCCGGCAGGCTCTCTTCGCGAATATCCAGGCCGAACATCCGGGCGGGCGCCGCTCGTTCCACGCTTGACCGTTGTGTCGGCCGGCGATTCGCCAATTGCTTGAGCCGGTCGCGATAACGCCAGACCAGCCAGGCGATGGCGCCGGCCAGGCAGGCCCAGAGCATCACTTGGATCAGCGCGGCGGCCAAGTCGAAGCGTTGGCTGCCGAGCCATTTGAGCAAGCCCCTGAGCCAGCCCGGTTTCGCGTCGGTCTCGGGCGCTTCGGCGGTTTCTTTGGGGGTTTCCTCGCCGAAGCGATAGCGGGTGACCGTCTGCGGATTCTTGAAGGGCGGGGCGTCGAGGATCGCCTTGATACTGTCCCGGGAGGCTTCGCTGGTAAGCGGCTGGTTGAGTAGCCGCGGGCTGTCGGGTGCAATGGGATCTTCGCCGGCCCACGCCGCTGGCGATGGCGGCAGCAGTATCAGCGCCAGCAGCAACAATACGGGTGCTACAGCGCTCAGGCGCTGGCGCAGGCGCCGAAACACCAACTCGATGTCCCAGGCTTCGAGAATGGTGCGTCGGTTCAGATAGAGGCTGAAGCCGCAGGCGACGTAGATCGGCTCCCAGACGATCAGCAACAGTGGGTAGAGGAAATTCATCAGGTGTTCGAACCACAGCCAGTCGTGCTCGGCTGCGGCAACGAGCATCTGCCAATCCCATTCCAATTCGACCTGTTGCGGCACGAACAGATAGAACAGCACCATGAGGCCGAACCACAGGGCGGTTTCCAGGTGCGCGCCGATGATGGTCAACCATTGCGCGGCACCGCCGTTGCGTTGCAGCAACACGCGCAAGCGCTGCTCCCGCGCCTCACCGGCGAGCCCTTCGAGTTGCACCACGGGCATCAGGAAGCTGCGGCTCAGGCTCAGCCGGCGCCAAGTCAAGCTGGCCAGTAACTGGGGCTTGAGCAGCGCCGGCCACTGGCGCAAGGCCTGCCACAACGTGGGCGTCTCGCCAAACAGGGCCTTGGACAAAATGTACAGCGGCAGGCGGTCGAAGGCCGGTTTCAACCACCAGAACAGCATCACGACCAGGGACGGTGAATCCCACAGCAACACGGCCAACAATGCGTAGACCGGCAGCGTGACAATCGCCCAACTGGTCATCAGCAGGCGCCGATGCTGCTGGCTCATCAGCACGCCGAGGTCCATGGCTTCCCAGCTCGTGCGCGGGCGAATGACAACCGTGGCATCACTCAGGCGCATGGCGGGCCCGTCCGGCAAGCGACAGATAGCTGATGACCAGCAGCCACAACAGGGCGCCGACTGTGTATTTGGTCGCCGGCGTCACGGCACTGGAGGACCAGTACGCTTCGATGAACGCGGCGGTGAGCAAAAACAGCATCACGCCGGCGATCATCAGCACGCTCTTGCCGGCGGCGAGCCGCAAGGCTTCACCCCGGCTGAGGCGTCCCGGAGCGATCAGGGCCCAGCCCAGTTGCAGGCCGGCGGCACCGGCCAGGGCGATGGCGGTGAGTTCGAAGGCGCCATGGCCGATCACGAACGACCAGAATGTCCCACCGGAACCGATCTGGGTCAGGTGCCCGGCTATCGCGCCGATGGTCAGCCCGTTGAAGAGCAGGAAGAACACGGTTCCAAACCCGAACATCAGGCCGCTGGCGAAGGTCTGAAAGGCAATGCCGATGTTGTGCATGATGTAGTAGCCGAACATCACCCAGTCTTCGCTGGAAGCCCGCTCGACCGAACGTCCCAGGTGCCCGGAAGTGGGGTCGTACATGCTGCGTATCTGGTTGACTTCATCGGTGCTCACGACGCTGTAGATCAGCTCTGGAAACAGATAGACCAGCAGCCCGATGCCGAGCAGGCTGCCCAGGAAGATCAGGCTGGCAGCCAATACGAACGGCCACTGTTCGCGGACCAACCGGGGAAAACCGGCCAGGATGAACGTCGAGACGCTGGCCGATGGCCGGCTGCGGTCCCGGTAGAGTTGCTGATGACCGCGCAGCGCCAATTGTTGCAGGGTATCCACCAGCAAACTGCTGTAGCCCCGGGCCTGGGCCAACGCCAAGTGATGGCACAGCCGCCGATAGGCGCCGGGAAAGTCGCTGCTCTGGGCCACGTTGCGGCTGCGCTCCAGTTGATCGAGCAGGCCCGACAACTGCTCCCATTCCCCTTGATAACGGCTTTCGAATTGGCTTTGTTTCATGCGGACCCCAGCAGGCCGCGGGCGATGCCATCGAGTTCGGCCGCAGCGTTTGGCGTCGGCACGTTCAGCGGCGCGGCCAGGATGGCTGCCAGTTCGTTGACCCGCGCGGGGGAAAGGTCTGCCCGCCGTTCGGCAAAGCCCAGTACGGCGCGTTGCTCGTTCAGGCTCAGGGCGAAAGGCGCCCTGAGCGGTTGGGCCATGGGCAATGCCGGACGTTTGATCGGCTGTTCCAGATACACCACCAGCGTGCCCGCCGCGATGTCGCCCAGGCGCTTGAAGGCTGGATGTTGCAGGCAACTGATCGCACCGAAGGTGTAGCCGAAGGGCAGCATGTCGACAAAGCGCAACAGGTTGCGGATCAGCGAAGCCGACCAGCCGATGGGTCGGCCATCGTCCTGCACCACCCGCAGCTTCATGAACTGTTTGCCGGGGGATCGCCCTTGGTTCAGCACTTCGAACAGCACCATGTACCACCAGCTGACGACAAACAGCAGGATGGAACCAAGGCCGACCCCCAGTTCACCGAAAAACGCCAGCACGAGAAAGAGCACACCCAGCACCAGGCCGCGGATAGCCAGGTCGATGGCGAAGGCGATTGCGCGGGACATCAACCCCGCCGGACGCAAGGGCAGGTCGATACCTTCGGGTGTTTCGACCTGATAGCGCGTGTCCAGGGGCGCAGGCAGCGTCGCGTTCCTTTGCAGTGCTGGTGTCTCGAGCATGGGCTACCTGAATGATGGGCCGGTTCGAATGTTCAAGTTTGGCGTCGATGCTAGCAGCCTTTGTGCGGGCAAACGATACGGGAATCTGCCGGCACCAAGGATTAACTGTGGGGGCGAGCTTGCTTGCGAAGGCGGCTGCACAGCCAACACTGCTGCAAATTGCCCACCGCCATCGCGAGCAAGCCCGCTCCCATACGGAATTCAAAAGTTACAGGATTGCTGGTCTCAGGCGGGTTCCAGCGCCTAGACTTCGCCAGTCTTCAGCTCAGGAACAGCCCGTGACTTCCATCTTCTGGTACGACTACGAAACCACCGGCATCAACCCGCGTTGCGACCGGCCCCTGCAAGTGGCGGGTATTCGTACCGATTTCGAACTCAATGAAATCGACGAACCGGTGAACCTGTATTGCCGGCCCAGCGATGACATCCTGCCCCATCCGGCAGCCTGCGCGATCACTGGGATTACCCCGGCGTGCCTGGCCGAAAAAGGCCTGAGCGAAGCTGACTTCATGACCCGTGTCCATGGCCACCTGGCCGCCCCCGGCACTTGCGGCGCTGGGTACAACACCCTGCGCTTCGACGACGAGATGACCCGCTACAGCCTGTATCGAAATTTTTTCGACCCCTACGCCCGGGAATGGCAGGGCGGTAACAGCCGCTGGGACCTGATCGACCTGGTGCGCGCCGCCTATGCGCTGCGTCCGCAAGGGATTGTCTGGCCGCAGGAGGAGGGCCGCGTCACGCTCAAGCTCGAGCGCTTGACCGCCGCCAATGGCATCGATCATGGACAGGCCCATGATGCCTTGTCGGACGTGCGCGCAACCATCGCCCTGGCTCGACTGATCCGCCAAAAACAGCCACGGCTCTACGACTGGCTGTTCCAGTTGCGCAGCAAGCAAAAGGTGATGGATCAGGTGCGCCTGCTGCAACCGATGGTGCATATTTCCGGACGTTTCTCGGCCGAGCGAAACTACATCGGCGTCGTCCTGCCGCTGGCCTGGCATCCGAAAAACCGCAATGCCCTGATTGTCTGCGATCTGCACCTCGATCCCCAGGGCCTGCTGGACCACGATGCCGATCACCTGCGTCAACGTTTATATACTCGCCGTGACGCGTTGCTCGAAGGCGAATTGCCGGTGCCGCTCAAACTCATTCATATCAACAAATGCCCGGTGATTGCGCCGTTGACGGTGCTGCGCGCCGAAGATCAGGAGCGGCTGCAACTGGATATGGAGGGGTACCGGGAGCGGGCGTTGCGGCTAACTGACGCACAGAAAGTTTGGCAAGACAAACTTGAAGCTATTTATGGTCATGAAGATTTCACCGCCAGTGAGGATCCCGAACAGCAGTTATACGCAGGCTTCATGGGGGATCGTGATCGGCGTTTATGTGAACAAGTGCGCCTGGCGGACCCAGCGCAATTGGCCCGGGAGCGTTGGCCGTTCGACGATGAGCGTTTGCCGGAACTATTGTTCCGTTATCGCGCACGCAACTTTGCAGATACGTTGAGTCCTGAAGAGCAGGCGCGCTGGAGAGTTTTCTGCCAACAACGTCTGACCGCTCCGCAATGGGGGGCACCTAATACCTTGCAAAGTTTTGACGAGGCGATGGCCGAGTGGACGGTGCTTGCTACGCCCGCGCAGCGAGAAGTACTGCTGCAATGGCAGGATTACAGCCAGCAATTGCGCAAACGTTTTAGCCTCGAGACACAATGAAGACAAAATCACAGGCATAAAAAACGCCAGCAAATGCTGGCGTTTTTTGTTCGCAAAGAACAGCGCGAACCGATGAGGCTTAGCCCAGCAGGGTTGCCCAGCCTTCAACCACATCACCGCCCCACTTGGCTTTCCACTCTTTCAGAGTCTTGTGGTTGCCACCTTTGGTTTCGATGACTTCGCCGTTGTGCGGGTTTTTGTATTGCTTAACTTTGCGAGCGCGTTTGGTGCCGGTAGTTTTCACGGCGCCACGCGGTGCTTTGCTCGACTTGGCTTCTGGATCCAGCAGGGCAATGATGTCACGCAGGGACTTGGAGTATTCACCCATCAGCGTGCGCAGTTTGCCTTCGAATTCCAGCTCTTTTTGCAGTTTGTCGTCTTTGGACAGGTCGGCCAGACGTTGTTGCAGATCTTCAATGGCTTGTTTTGTGGCGTTGTATTCGTTGATCAAGGACATTTGGACTACCTTATGTAGGACGCGGGTGACAAGGAGACAGTGCGGTAATAGTAATCAGACAGTTTCATCAAGTAAACATTTAACCGGCGTTTTATTTAATTAACTAGCGCTGTGCCACAAAAAAGCTATTGCAGTTTAAATATCGATGAGCCTTTGTTCCGCCATATAGCGGCTCTCATCGGGCCGACCAGCGCTGCTGGCTTCGCCTCGGACGGCACGGCGTGTCATCGAATACTGCAGTTTTGCTGCGCAATGGCTAGAATGGACGCCTTTGCGAAGTTCTGGAGTTCCCTAATGCGCACTTTTCGGTTGGTGATTGCTTGCCCGGACCGCGTCGGTATCGTTGCTAAAGTCAGTAACTTCCTGGCGTCCCACAACGGCTGGATCACTGAAGCGAGCCATCACTCGGACAATCAGAGCGGCTGGTTTTTCATGCGTCACGAGATTCGTGCCGACTCGCTGCCCTTTGGCATCGAAGCTTTTCGTGAGGCCTTCGCACCGATTGCCGAAGAATTCTCGATGGACTGGCGCATCACCGACACCGCGCAGAAAAAGCGCGTGGTACTGATGGCCAGCCGCGAGTCTCACTGCCTGGCGGACTTGTTGCACCGCTGGCACAGCGATGAGCTCGATTGCGACATCGCTTGTGTCATTTCCAACCATGACGACTTGCGCAGCATGGTGGAGTGGCACGGCATTCCGTATTACCACGTACCGGTCAATCCGCAGGACAAGCAGCCGGCGTTCGCCGAAGTCTCGCGGCTGGTCAAGCAGCACGACGCCGAGGTGGTGGTCCTGGCCCGCTACATGCAGATCCTGCCGCCAGCCTTGTGCAGCGAATACGCCCACAAGGTCATCAATATTCACCACAGCTTCCTGCCCTCGTTCGTCGGGGCCAAGCCGTACCACCAGGCCTCGATGCGCGGCGTGAAGCTGATTGGCGCCACCTGCCATTACGTGACCGAGGAGCTGGACGCCGGGCCGATCATCGAGCAGGACGTGGTGCGCGTCAGCCATAGCGACAGCATTGAAGACATGGTGCGTTTCGGCCGTGACGTGGAGAAGATGGTCCTGGCGCGGGGCTTGCGCTATCACCTGGAAGATCGGGTGTTGGTGCACGGCAACAAGACCGTGGTGTTCTGAGTACACTCAAGGGGCCTGGACGAGCAATCGCCAGGCCCTTTTTCATGAGGCCAGCCATGACCGATCCGTTGGATAAAGCCACCTCAAAAGCGCCGGCAACCCTGGGCGAGGGCTGCCTGAGCCGCTACGACCCCGACGCGTTGAGTCCGGACGACGGCACCGAGTTTCCCGATGCGGCGCAATTGTGGGAACAGTTACATCCCCAGGATGAGCCCGAACAGAAGCGCTGATCGATCAGGCCTGCCTGAATTTGATCAGCTTCTTGATCAACGGTCGTCCGACCATCAAGAAGAACACCGGCCCGCCGGCCACCAGATAAAAATAATAGGTCACCGCCCGCCAGATCAGGATGGCCGCTGCGGCTGTGGATTTGCCCACCATGGGCGCCAGCAGAGCCGCCGATGTCAACTCCGCCGCCCCGGCACCGCCCGGCAGCAGGCTGAATTGTCCCGCACTCAAGGACAGCATCTGGATCAGGAAACTCCAGGCCCACTGCAAATCCGCCCCCAGTCCCTTCAGTGCGAGATACAACACGCTATAGCGCAAGGCCCAATGCAGGCAGGTCAGGCCGAACACCTGGAACAGGGTCTGGCGCGGCAATTTCAAGGTGTCGGTGAACGCCGCCAGGAAATGCAGGATCTTGCGCCCCCAGCGTCGCCGGGTGGTGCTCTTCACCCGCAAATGCCGCAACAGTCGCGCCCCGAGCAGGATCAGCCGGCGGTGATAGCGGGCCACCAGCACGCAGCCGAACAGCCCGCCAAACATTGAAATCGCGCTCAAGGCGAGCATCCATTCCATGCGCTGGCTGAGGTTCTGGAACAACGCGTAAAACAGAATGCCCACCAAGGCGCAAAGGAAAAACAGCAGGTCACTCAACTGGTCCATGGCAAACACCGCGCTGCCATGGGCTGGGCGCACGCCGTTGCGCGCCAGCAGGGCCATCAAGGTCAGCGGGCCGCCACTGCCACCGGGCGTCGCGCACATGGCGAACTCCGTGGACATCACCACGCCCAGGCTTTTCAGACCGCCGATGCGCCCACGGTGCTCGCCCAACAACAAGCGCAGGCGCACCGAGTTAAGGGCCCAGCACAGGACAATCATGCTGAGCATGGCCAGCAGCAGCGACAAGGGAAAGCGCTGCACCCGCGACCACATTTCCCCGCCGCCCACTAACAATGGAATCAGCAACGCCGTAAGCAGCGCGGCGCCCAGCCAGATCAGCCGTTTCATGCGGCGCTGCTGACCCGCAGGCCCTGGTTCGCCAGCCAGCCGATCTTGGTCATCGGCACGCGCCCGTCCTCCAGGAGGCGTTCGAGGGTTCGCAGCCAATAATCCCGGGAGAACGGGTGGCGCATGTCCACCGGGTGCAGGCCCAGGCGAATCACCGGCGCCTGGCGCCAGCGCTGTTCACGTTGGTCGCTGATGACTTTCGACAGGCCTCGACGCCAGGCACTGCGGGCGCTCCAGACCAGTCCCGGAGCATCGATGGTGGTGAAGTCGGGCAGACGATAAAGATGCTGGGGATCGCTGGTGTAGCTCAGTGGCAGTTGGCGCAGGGCTTGGCGCGTGCCTTCGCTCATCAGCCAGGCCGGGGCGACGAAACCTTCCAGCGGCCATTGGTAGCGCTCAAAGGTTTCGATGCCAGCGCGCAGGCGGGCGAGGGCGGCTTGTTCGGACAAACCGTAGAACTCGCCTTCATGGGTATAGACCCGGCGCATGAACCAGTCCTTGGGGTGACGGACCGCAGGGCCATCGTCGCAATGGTAGTAGCCATGCAGCGCCAGTTCGTCGCCGCGCTCGACCCTGCTGTCGAGCAGGTGCCGAAAGCCGGGATGGGCTTGCAGCGCGTTGGTGCGGTGAAAGTCGGGCACCACCAGCCAGGTCATGGGCACATGGCCGAGGGCGTCAACGGCTTCAACGAAAGGCTGGTAATCGGGCCAGGTTTGCGGCGCGACATCGTGCAACACCAATAATACGGTGGGCGAATGATTCATCGACACGGACCTCGCCTCAACCGTTGGCCAGCAACGGCATCTGTTCGCCGAGCACGGCGTGATAATGCCCCAGCAGGCTGTCGACCACGCAGTCCCAGGCGTAATGCCGTTCCACATGACGGCGCGCCAGGATGCCGCGGCGCTGGCAGCCTTCGGAAAAGAGCTGGCGCACGGCGTTGGCCATGGCCTGGGGGTTGTTGGGCGTGCACAGCAAGCCGCAGTCTTCATGGACGATTTCGGTGAACGCCCCGGCCGCCACCGCCACCACCGGAATGCCGCTGGCCATGGCTTCGAGAATCACCAGGCCGAAGGTTTCCTGGTCGCCGGCATGCAGCAGGGCGTCGGCGCTGGCCATGAGCCGGGCGACCTGCGGCGCCGGGCAGAATTCATCGACCACCGTGACGTTGTCCGGCACCACGGCGGGCATCGACGAGCCCACCAAGAGCAAGTGGTAGCGCTCGCCCAGGCGCTTCATGCACTTGAGCAGCACCGGCAGGTTTTTCTCCTTGGAGCCGCGACCGGCAAATATCAGCAGGCGCGTGTCTTCGGCGATGCCCAGCTCCGCGCGCAACTCCGGGTCGCGGGCGGCGGGGTTGAAGGTTTGCAAGTCGACGCCCAGAGGCTGCACATAGACGTTGCGAACCCCCAGGCCGGTCAGTTTGTCGGCCATGACCTGGCTGGGCGCCAGGACCCGGTCGAAATTGCCATACAACTTGCTGACATAGGCTTCGATATTGGGGGTGAACCAGTTGCCCATGCGGTTGCTGACCAGCAATGGCAGGTCGGAGTGATAGAAACCGATGACGGGCACGTCGAGCTGACGGCGGGCATCCAGCGCCGCCCATGCGGTGAGGTAGGGATCGCCGACTTCGATCAGATCCGGCTGTAGATCACGCAGGACATTACGCCAGGGCGCCAGGCGAAGCGGGAAGCGATAGCCTTTGCCAAACGGCAGTGCAGGGGCCGGAACCTTGTAGATCCCGTCGTGCTCGCTCAAATGTGCGCCGGGAATCAGCAGGCTATGGCGAATACCGGGCCGATCACCCAGGCGCCGATGCTTGGCATCCAGATAAGTGCGCACGCCTCCGCTGGCGGGGGCGTAGAACATGGTTATGTCCGCTATATGCACGATGAACATCCCTCCGGTCAGTGTTCTCCTGTGTTGACCTTTATGAAGAATAGATGTTCGGTTGGGGTTGTGGTGACGTAGCGGCTCTGCAAATGAGGTGGCGAGGGAGCGAGCTCCCTCGCCACATTTTTATTTCCAGCGCCCGGGGCCTTGATGCGCCAGGCGTGCTTTTATATAAGCGTGCAAAATGGCGTCATATCGCAACTCTCACAGGTGACCAAATGCCTGACTCATCGCAACTCATAATCGGGGCCGACCTTGCCGGCCAGCCTGTCGCCCAGGCCATGCGCCTGGCGAACCGTCATGGTCTGGTGGCGGGTGCCACCGGTACCGGCAAGACCGTCACCTTGCAGCGCCTGGCCGAGATGTTCAGCGATGCCGGCGTGGCAGTGTTTGCCGCAGACATCAAGGGCGACCTGTGCGGCCTCGGCGCCGCCGGCAACCCCCAGGGCAAGATCGCCGAGCGGATCGCCGGCATGCCTTGGCTAAACCACAAGCCTCAGGCTTATCCCGTGACGTTGTGGGACATCCACGGTCAATCGGGTCATCCATTGCGCACCACATTGAGCGAAATGGGCCCCTTGCTGATCGGCAGCCTGCTTGAACTGACGGACAGCCAGCAATCGGCGTTGTATGCCGCCTTCAAGGTGGCCGACCGCGAAGGCTTGTTGCTGCTGGATCTCAAGGACCTGAAGGCGCTGCTCAATCACCTCAGGGACAACCCCGAGTTGCTGGGCGATGACGCGGCGTTGATGACCACCGGCTCCAGCCAGGCTTTGTTGCGGCGCCTGTCCACTTTGGAACAGCAGGGCGCGGAAGCGTTGTTCGGCGAACCGGCCTTGCAGCTCGAAGACATCCTGCAACCGGCCAGCGATGGCCGTGGCCGCATTCACTTGCTGGATGCCAGCCGCCTGGTGCATGAAGCACCGAAGGTCTACGCGACGTTCCTGCTGTGGCTGCTGGCCGAACTGTTCGAGCAATTGCCCGAGCGCGGCGATGCGGACAAACCGCTGCTGGCGCTGTTCTTCGATGAGGCGCACCTGCTGTTTGCCGGCACGCCCAAGGCCTTGCAGGAGCGTTTGGAACAGGTGGTGCGGCTGATCCGCTCCAAGGGCGTGGGGGTGTATTTCGTCACCCAGTCGCCCGGCGACTTGCCGGATGATGTTCTGGCTCAGTTGGGGTTGCGCATCCAGCATGGCCTGCGGGCGTTTACTGCCAAGGAGCAGAAGTCGTTGCGGGCGGTGGCGGATGGTTTTCGGCCTAATCCGCAGTTCGATGCCCTGGCGGTGCTCACCGAACTGGGTATCGGTGAGGCCCTGGTGGGCACCTTGCAGGAAAAAGGTACGCCGGAGATGGTTCAGCGCGTGTTGGTGGCGCCACCGCAGTCGCGCATCGGGCCGCTGAGCGAGGCCGAGCGCGCCGGGCTGATCGCCAGTTCGCCGTTGCAGGGGCGCTATGACAAACCGATTGATCGCGAGTCGGCCTATGAAGTGTTGATGGGGCGTAAGGGGTTGGAGCCTCAGGCCGAAGTGGTTCCGGGCAAACCGGCGGGCGAAGAGCCGAGTTTTACCGAAAAGGCTGGGGAGTTCCTTGGCACGGCGGCTGGCCAGGCGTTGAAATCGGCGATGCGCCAGGCGGCCAATCAGTTGGGGCGGCAATTGGTGCGGGGGTTGATGGGGTCGTTGTTGGGGGGGAGCAAGCGTCGGTAGGCAAGGCCGGGTTGCTTTCACAAGGGAGGCGGGAGTTTGTGTGTATATACGTTTTTTTTGTGGCGGCTGCTGGCGGTTCCGCTCTTACAGCGGGTCACTTTTGGAAGAGCCGGGAGCCGGACCAGCCAAAAGTAACCAAAAGCGCTTTGCCCCACCACTCAGAGCCTCGCTAGGGCTCGGCATGCCCTCACTCCGGCATTGCTCCGTGGGCCGCCGCGAAGGACCATCCATGGTCCAGCGCGGCTACCTCGGCATCCATGCCGAGGTGCCCACTGCGCAATGTCTGCGTTCGGCCAGCGTGGTTTAACGGGGCGGCCAGATCAAGATCAAAAGCAGAGCAAGAGCAAGAGCAAGAGCAAGAGCAAGAGCAAGAGCAAGGCACTTCCAGCATCTATGTGGCTGAACCACCGCTATCGCGAGCAAGCTCGCACATGGAGTTGCGGGTGTTCACAGCATTTGCAAGCGACACAAAAACCTGTGGGAGCGGGCTTGCCCGCGAAGGCGTCGGCACATCCAACATCATCACAAACTGATCCTCCGCTTTCGCGAGCAAGCCCGCTCCCACAGGAGGAACGCGGTCCCACCTGAACTAGGTCGGCTATCAGGCCGCCTCGCGATGGACGTTGATCTCGGCGCCCCATTAACCACGCTGGCCGAACGCAGGCATTGTGGAGTGGGCATCCCGGCATGGATGCCGGGATAGCTGCGCTGGGCCATGGATGGCCCTTCGCAGCGGGCCCACGGAGCAATGCCGGAGTGAGGGCATGCCGAGCCCAGGCGAGGCACCAAGTGGTGGGGCAAGAGCGTTTTGCTTACTTTTCGCCGGGCCGCGCAGGCTTCTCAAAAGTGAGCCGCTGTAAGAGCGGAACCGCCAGTAGCCGTTACAAAAAAACGGATATACACACAAACTACAACCCCCCACCCATAGCGGTCCTACACCCAACCAAGAAACCCAGGTCAATCCTTAGGCCGAGCATGCGCCGCCAACCGCTCCAACGCCGCCCGCAGATTAGGATCGCTAATACCATCCGCCGTAGCCTGGATGGTCGCGGCCGCATCGGTAGACAGGTCCAGCGTGTGCCCCTTGACGCCCACCTGCACCGAGGACCATCCATGGTCCAGCGCGGCTACCTCGGCATCCATGCCGAGGTGCCCACTGCGCAATGCCTGCGTTCGGCCAGCGTGGTTTAACGGGGCGCCCAGATCAAGATCAAAAGCAGAGCAAGAGCAAGAGCAAGAGCAAGAGCAAGAGCAAGAGCAAGAGCAAGAGCAAGAGCAAGAGCAAGAGCAAGAGCAAGGCACTTCCAGCATCTATGTGGCTGAACCACCGCTATCGCGAGCAAGCTCGCACATGGAGTTGCGGGTGTTCACAGCATTTGCAAGCGACACAAAAACCTGTGGGAGCGGGCTTGCCCGCGAAGGCGTCGGCACATCCAACATCATCACAAACTGATCCTCCGCTTTCGCGAGCAAGCCCGCTCCCACAGGAGAAACGCGATCACCCTGAATCAGGTCGGCTATCAGGCCGCCTCGCGGCGGACGTTGATCTCGGCGCCCCATTAACCACGCTGGCCGAACGCAGGCCTTGTGGAGTGGGCATCCCGGCATGGATGCCGGGATAGCTGCGCTGGGCCATGGATGGCCCTTCGCAGCGGGCCCACGGAGCAATGCCGGAGTGAGGGCATGCCGAGCCTAGGCGAGGCACCAAGTGGTGGGGCAAGAGCGTTTTGCTTACTTTTCGCCGGGCCGCGCAGGCTTCTCAAAAGTGAGCCGCTGTAAGAGCGGAACCGCCAGCAGCCGTTACCAAAAAAACGGATATACACACAAACTACAACCCCCCACCCATAGCGGTCCTACACCCAACCAAGAAACCCAGGTCAATCCTTGGGCCGAGCATGCGCAGCCAACCGCTCCAACGCCGCCCGCAGATTAGGATCGCTAATACCATCCGCCGTAGCCTGGATGGTCGCGGCCGCATCGGTAGACAGGTCCAGCGTGTGTCCCTTGACGCCCACCTGCACCGTAGGCGGCTGCACCTTGAACAAAATCCGCGTCAGGCTGGCAAACTCCTCAAAGGCCTGCAATTGACGCAACAGACGCTTTTGCTGATAGCGCAAACGCGTGGCCCAATGGCCATCGGTGACGATCAGCAACAAACTGCCTTCGCGCCAGGACGCAACGTGGCAATGCTCACGGGCGGCGGGTTGCAGTTGGCTGTCCAGCAGCCGTTGCAGGTGGCCCAGGCGCTTGGCGTGGCCGAAGATGGCTTTGAGCGGCTTGGCTTCGCGCAGCAGAACGGCGGGTGCCTTGGCTGGAAGAGGGCGGAAGGCCATGAACTAATACCGCAAATGACAGAGGCGCCATGGTAGCAGAAAGCGCCGGATGCGCCTCGACCCTCTCGCCCAGCGGCGTTTTACCTGCCCAATCGATAAGTAACTTCTGCGCCTGGTGGGTTGAAGTTCGCGCAAAAGCCCTTATTTTATGCAAGCCCCGCCACAGCGCTGTGCCAGCATCGTGGAATAACGCCACTTTCCTCTCCATCGTTTCCGGGTAGAATGCTCGTTCGCATGCGGCCATGAGGGCTGCACGGGCGACTCACGGGGCCGCCCTCCATCCCTTTAGTGTGGAAGATCCTGCCGATATGTTTGCGCCTTTGTTAAAGAAACTTTTTGGAAGCAAGAACGAGCGTGAAGTCAAGCGCATGCTCAAGACGGTACAGACTGTCAATGCCTTCGAAGAGCAAATGGTGGCCCTTTCGGACGATCAGTTACGCGCCAAGACTGCCGAATTCAAGGACCGCATCGCCAAGGGTGAAACCCTTGACCAGCTCCTGCCCGAAGCCTTTGCGGTTGCCCGTGAAGCCGGCAAGCGGATCATGGGCATGCGCCACTTCGACGTTCAGTTGATCGGTGGCATGACCTTGCACGAAGGCAAGATCGCCGAGATGCGTACCGGTGAGGGCAAGACCCTCGTGGCGACCCTGGGCGTGTACCTCAACGCACTGTCCGGCAAGGGTGTGCACGTAGTAACGGTCAACGACTACCTGGCCCGTCGCGACGCCAACTGGATGCGTCCGCTCTATGAATTCCTCGGCCTGACCGTCGGCGTCGTCACGCCGTTCCAGCCGCCGGAAGAGAAGCGCGCCGCCTACGCCGCCGACATCACCTACGGCACCAACAACGAATTCGGGTTCGACTACCTGCGCGACAACATGGCGTTCAGCATGGAAGAAAAATTCCAGCGCGAACTCAACTTTGCCGTGATCGACGAAGTCGACTCCATCCTCATCGACGAAGCCCGTACCCCGCTGATCATTTCCGGTCAGGCCGAGGACAGCTCCAAGCTGTACATCGAGATCAACAAACTGATCCCGCAGCTCAAGTTGCACGTCGAGGAAGTCGAAGGCGAAGTGACCCAGGCCGGTCACTACACCATCGACGAGAAGACCCGCCAGGTCGAACTCAACGAAGCCGGTCACCAGTTCATCGAGGAAGTGCTCACCCGCGTCGGCCTGCTGGCCGAGGGCGAGAGCCTGTACTCGGCCCATAACCTGGGCCTGTTGACCCACGTCTATGCCGGCCTGCGTGCCCACAAGCTGTTCCATCGCAACGTCGAATACATCGTGCAGGATGGCCAGGTCGTGCTGGTGGACGAGCACACCGGCCGTACCATGCCGGGCCGTCGCCTGTCCGAAGGCTTGCACCAGGCCATCGAAGCCAAGGAAGGCCTGAACATCCAGGCCGAGAGCCAGACCCTGGCCTCGACCACGTTCCAGAACTACTTCCGCCTGTACAACAAACTGTCCGGCATGACCGGTACCGCCGACACCGAAGCGTTCGAGTTCCACCAGATCTACGGCCTGCAAGTGGTGGTGATTCCGCCGAACAAGCCGCTGGCTCGCAAGGACTACAACGACCTGGTGTTCCTGACCGCCGAAGAGAAATACGCGGCGATCATCAATGACATCAAGGAAGGCATGGCCCAGGGCCGGCCGATCCTGGTGGGTACCGCCACCATCGAGACCTCCGAGCACATGTCCGCCTTGTTGAACAAGGAAGGCATCGAGCACAAGGTCCTCAACGCCAAGTTCCACGAAAAAGAAGCCGAGATCATCGCCCAGGCCGGTCGCCCGGGTGCGCTGACCATCGCCACCAACATGGCCGGTCGGGGTACCGACATCCTGCTGGGCGGCAACTGGGAAGTGGAAGTCGCCAGCCTGGAAAACCCGACCCCCGAGCAGATCGCACAGATCAAGGCCGACTGGCAGAAGCGCCACCAGCAAGTGCTCGAGTCGGGCGGCTTGCAGGTGATCGCATCCGAGCGCCACGAATCGCGTCGTATCGACAACCAGTTGCGTGGCCGTGCCGGTCGCCAGGGCGATGCCGGTTCCAGCCGTTTCTACCTGTCCCTGGAAGACAGCCTGATGCGCATCTTCGCCTCTGACCGGGTGAAGAACTTCATGAAGGCCCTGGGCATGCAGCCAGGCGAGGCGATCGAGCACCGCATGGTGACCAACGCCATCGAAAAAGCCCAGCGCAAGGTCGAAGGCCGCAACTTCGATATCCGCAAGCAATTGCTGGAATTCGACGACGTCAACAACGAACAGCGCAAAGTGATCTATCACATGCGTAACAGTTTGTTGGCCGCCGACAACATCGGCGAAACCATCGCCGATTTCCGCCAGGATGTGCTCAACGCCACCGTCAGTGCGCACATTCCGCCGCAGTCGCTGCCCGAACAGTGGGATGTGGCCGGCCTGGAAGCCGCGTTGCAGAGCGACTTCGGCGTGGCATTGCCGATCCAGAAATGGCTCGACGAAGACGACCACCTGTACGAAGAAACCCTGCGCGAGAAATTGCTGGCCGAACTGATCGCCGCTTACAACGAGAAAGAAGACCAGGCCGGCGCCGAAGCGCTGCGCTCCTTCGAGAAGCAGATTGTGCTGCGAGTCCTGGACGACCTGTGGAAAGACCACCTGTCGACCATGGATCACCTGCGTCACGGTATCCACTTGCGCGGCTACGCCCAGAAGAACCCGAAGCAGGAGTACAAGCGCGAGTCCTACACGCTGTTCTCCGAGCTGCTGGATTCGATCAAGCGCGACTCGATCCGTGTGCTGTCCCACGTTCAGGTTCGCCGCGAAGACCCGGCCGAAGAAGAAGCTCGCCTGCGCCAGGAGGCCGAAGCCTTGGCCGCGCGGATGCAGTTCGAACATGCCGAAGCGCCAGGCCTGGAAGTGGTCGCCGAAGAGGGCGTAGACGTGGATGTGGCCTTGGCTACCGCGCCGGTGCGTAACGAACAGAAGCTGGGCCGTAACGAACTGTGCTATTGCGGTTCGGGCAAGAAATACAAGCATTGCCACGGGCAGATCCAGTAACCCCGTTTCAACGCAGAACGACCCGCGCCGCGACCAACCCTCGCGGCGTTTTGCCATTTTGATCCACCGTTCCGATAAAAACGGTGCCGATATACATCTATTTAAGGAGCGCATTCATGGCTGTTGGTCTTGGTCCGTTGCCAACGTTGCACCCGGTTGCCGGTTTTGAACTTGGTATCGCTTCGGCGGGCATCAAGCGCCCCGGGCGCAAGGATGTCGTGGTCATGCGTTGCGCCGAAGGCTCGACGGTGGCGGGCGTGTTCACCCTCAACGCTTTCTGCGCCGCGCCGGTGATCCTTGCCAAGCAGCGTGTGCAAGGGCCGGTGCGCTACCTGCTGACCAACACCGGTAACGCCAACGCTGGCACCGGCGCACCTGGCCTGGCCGCCGCCGAGCGCACCTGCGCCAAGCTGGCCGAGCTGACCGGTGTCGACGCCAGCCAAGTGCTGCCGTACTCCACCGGCGTGATCGGCGAGCCGCTGCCCGTCGAGAAAATCGAAGGCGCGCTGCAAGCCGCCCTCGACGACCTGGCGGAAAACAACTGGGCCGCGGCCGCCACCGGCATCATGACCACCGACACCCTGCCCAAGGGCGCGAGCCGCCAGTTCCAGCACGACGGCGTAACCGTGACTGTGACCGGTATCAGCAAAGGCGCCGGGATGATCCGCCCGAACATGGCGACCATGCTGGGCTACATCGCCACCGACGCCAAGGTTTCCCGCCAGGTGTTGCAGGACCTGATGCTTGACGGTGCCAACAAGTCGTTCAACCGCATCACCATCGACGGCGATACCTCCACCAACGACTGCTGCATGCTGATCGCCACCGGCAAGGCCAACCTGCCAGAGATCACCGAAGCCAGCGGCCCGCTGTTCGCAGCGCTGAAGCAGGCGGTTTTCGAGGTGTGCATGGAAGTGGCCCAGGCCATCGTCCGTGACGGCGAAGGCGCGACCAAGTTCGTGACTGTGCAGGTCAACGGCGGTGGCAATCATCAGGAATGCCTGGACGTCGGCTACACCGTGGCGCACTCGCCGCTGATCAA
The DNA here is from genome assembly GCF_000281895.1 of Pseudomonas fluorescens Q2-87. NCBI lineage: Bacteria > Pseudomonadati > Pseudomonadota > Gammaproteobacteria > Pseudomonadales > Pseudomonadaceae > Pseudomonas > Pseudomonas fluorescens. The sequence continues at coordinate 1,229,270 of NZ_CM001558.1, forward strand.
GACCGCACTGTTCGCCTCCGATCCGAACTGGGGCCGGATTCTCGCTGCCGTGGGCCGGGCCGGCGTGCCTGAGCTGGACGTGAGCAAGATCGATGTCTTCCTCGGTGAAGTCTGCATCGCCAGTGAAGGCGCCCGCGCCGCGACCTACACCGAGGCCCAGGGGGCGGCGGTGATGCAACAGGAAGAAATCACTATCCGCATCGAACTTGGACGGGGTGATTGCAGCGAAACCATCTGGACCACCGACCTGTCCCACGAGTACGTGAAGATCAACGCCGAGTATCGGACTTAACGGTTCGGGATCGAGTGGTGTCCATCGCGAGCAAGCTCGCCCCCACAATGATGATCACCTGTGGGAGCGAGCTTGCTCGCGATGGGGCCAGGACAGCCACCACCGGCCTGGAGGAATTGCACGGTGAAACGAATACACGTAGCGGCGGCGGTCATTCGTGACGCCGCCGGCAAAATCCTGATCGCCCGACGGGCCGATACCCAGCACCAGGGCGGCTTGTGGGAGTTTCCCGGCGGCAAGGTCGAGGCCGATGAGTCCGTCGAGACCGCCCTGGCCCGTGAGCTTCATGAAGAGTTGGGCATTGTCGTCGGCGTCGCCCGGCCGCTGATCAAGGTGCGCCACGATTACCCGGACAAACAGGTGTTGCTGGATGTCTGGGAGGTCTCGACATTCACCGGCGAGCCCCATGGTGCCGAAGGGCAACCGCTGGCCTGGGTCACGGCCCGCGACCTGACGAGCTATGAATTTCCGGCGGCCAACCAGCCGATTGTCGCGGCGGCTCGTCTGCCGGGCGAATACCTGATTACGCCGGAAGGCCTCGAAACCCCTGCTTTGTTGCGCGGCATGCAGAAGGCCATCGCTGGCGGGATCAAGTTGCTCCAGCTGCGTGCCCCCAACGGCTACGACCCGCAATACCGCGACCTGGCGGTGGACGCGGTGGGGTTGTGTGCCGGCAAGGCCCAATTGATGCTCAAGGGGCCGTTCGAATGGCTGGGGGATTTCCCTTCCGCCGGCTGGCACATCACCGCCGCGCAATTGCGCAAGCATGCGGCGGCCGGTCGACCATTTGGCAAGGACCGCTGGTTGGCCGCGTCTTGCCACAGCGCCGAGGAGCTGTCCCTGGCGCAACAGATGGACGTGGACTTCGTGACCCTGTCACCGGTCCAACCGACCGAGACCCATCCCGACGCCCAGCCGTTGGGCTGGGCCGAGGCTGCGCGCTTGATCGAGGGCTTCAATCGGCCGGTTTATCTGTTAGGTGGGGTGGGGCCTGGTGAGCGGCAGCAGGCTTGGGAAGCGGGGGCGCAAGGCGTGGCGGGGATTCGGGCGTTTTGGCCTGGGGTTTGATTCTGGGGTGTGGCTGCTGACCCCTTCGCGAGCAAGCCCGCTCCCACATGAGTCATCAGCGGACACAGACTTTGTGTACGAAATAGATCCCCTGTGGGAGCGGGCTTGCTCGCGAATACGGTCTGTCAGGCAATACAGTTCCCGGTTCAAACCTCAGGCTTGGCAGCCGCCTCCCAAAGCACCTCGGCTATTCCTTGTCGCCGGGCAATGACCCGCGCCGCTACGAACAGCAGATCCGATAACCGATTGATGTAGGCCAGCCCCGGTCCTTCCAGTGGTTCCACCGCATTCAACTGTTGGCAACGCCGCTCGGCGCTGCGGGCCAGGCTGCGGCAGACATGAGCCTGGGCGATCAGGGACGAGCCACCGGGCAAGATGAAATTCTCCAGCGGCCCCAGCTCCTCGTTCCACACGTCGATTGCCGCTTCCAGCCGCTCGACTTCCGCCATGTTTAGCGCCTGGTAGGCCGGCATCGCCAGTTCGCCGCCCAGGTCGAACAGCCGATGCTGACACGGTGCCAACACCTCGCTGATCTCCTGCAATGCCGGGTATTGAGTTGTTTCAGCGGCGAGGCCAGCCAGCAGCAAACCCAGCTGGCTGTTCAACGTATCCACCTCACCAATGGCCTCGACCCGTGGATGGTCCTTCGCCACGCGGCGACCATCGCCCAGCCCGGTTTCACCTTTGTCGCCGGTGCGGGTGTAAATCTTCGACAGGCGAAAGCCCATGTTCAACGCTCCAATTGCTTGTTTTCCTGCGGCACGATTGAAGTGCCCGCCAAGGGCAGGCGCAAGGTGAAGCAGGTGCCTTGGCCCGGCGCCGACTGGACTTCCATCTGGCCCTTGTGGTTGTTGGTGATGATGAAATACGAAACCGACAATCCCAGGCCGGTGCCTTGGCCGATTTCCTTGGTGGTGAAGAACGGCTCGAAGGTCCGCTTGCGTACGTTCTCGCTCATGCCGATACCGTTGTCTTCGACCTGGATTTCCGCCCACGGCGGATTCAACCGCGTGCGCAGGATAATGCGCCCGGGTTCGCCATCGTCCTGGCGCTGGTGGATCGCCTGGGCGGCGTTCTTCAGCAGGTTGAGCAGCACTTGCTCCAGCTCGTTCGCCGTGCCGGGCACCGGGCCCAGGTTCGGGTCGAACTGGCGGATGATCGCCTGGCCTTTGAAGTCGAAACCGATCGCCAGATCAAAGTCATTGCCGGCGATTTCCACGGCCTGGTCGATCAGCGCCGGCAAATCGCAAGGCGCCATTTGCCGGGTGCTGCGGCGGCTGAAGCTGAGCATGTGGGTGACGATCTTCGCCGCCCGGGCACCGGCTTGCTGGATGCCATCGAGCAGCTGTGGAATTTCCCGGCCCTGAAGGTAACGATTGACCTCTTCCAGGGCGATGCCCAATTGCTCGGCTTGTTCGAGATTGCGGGGCAGTTCCGGGGACAGGCGTCGACGGATGTTCTGCACGTTGTGCAGGATGGCGCCCAGCGGATTGTTGATCTCATGGGCCATGCCTGCCGCGAGGCCGCCGACCGAGAGCATTTTCTCCGATTGCACCATCATTTCTTCCAATGAAAGACGCTGGGTGATGTCATCGATGCGGATCACCACGCCACGCCCGGCGCCGCCCATCAAGGGGTAAAACGTCAGGGCGTAGTGCCGGGCCTCGTCGTCCTTGGTCCAGGTGACGCGTTCGATCTTGGCGACGGTATGCTGCTCGACGGTCTGCTTGAGCTGTGGCAGGTACGGCTTGAGTGGTTCGAAGGCAAGGAAGATCGGCTGGTTCAGGGCCTCGTCCAGGCGCGTGCCGGAGAGGGCGCTGGCTTCCTGGTTCCACTGGGTGACGTAGAGCTGTTCGTCGAGAGCGATCAGCGCCGAGGGCATGGAGTCGATGATGCTGTTGAGGTAGTTCTGGAACCCGGTGAGCTTTTTCTCGATCTTGCTGCGCACCTGGACTTCCAGTTCCAGCTTGCGGTTGGTGTGGCGGGTTTCTTCCGCCAATCCCTGGGCCTGGTCATAGGCCGCCTGGGAGTCGTCCCGCGCACGTTTGAGTTGCTGCTCCCGGGCTTCGATCCGCGACAGCATGGTATTGAATGCTTCGGCCAGGCTGCCGATTTCATCGTGATTGCCGCGAGCAGCGCGCAGGGCGTAGTTCTCCTCACGGGTGACCTGGCGTGAGAGTTCTTCGAGCTGGTGAATCGGCTGGGTGATCAGCCGCTTGATCTGCTGTGCGATGACCAGCCACAGCAGCACGCTGAAAATCAGGATGCCAAGGCTGGCGGTCAGGGTGCCGGTATAGAACGCTGTCGGCAGTTCGCTGCTGGCCACCAGCAAGAGATGGCCGGGCTCGGTACCGGGGCGGGGCAGGGTAATGACCTGGTTGCTGCGGAACTCGCTGGCCTGCCAGGCCTGCAAGTGCCGGAAATGGTCCGGCAGCTTGAGTTTTTCGGCATGCTGCAATTGCGCGAGACGTTCGCCCTGGCCGTCATACAGCGCCGCCGCCCGCAGCGGTGCGTAGCTGTTGAGTTCGTCGAGCAGGCGTTTGGCGCTCTGCGGCGATTGCAGGGCATCGGAAATCAGGCTCGGGTTGGCCACCAACCGGCCGATGGTTTGCAGGGCTTGGGGCGCCATGCTTTCCTGGGAGATGTAGTAGGCGGCGCTGATAAAGGTCAGGTTGGCCACCAGCAGGACAGTGGTCAATAACACCAACAGGGCGGCTAAAAGTTTCTGGCCGACCGGGAGGTTTTCAAGGCGCTGGCGCAATGGCATCAGACTCGTCGCTAAAAAAGGAACACGAGGGCCAGCGTAGCCGCTGGTCAGTCGCTGGGCAATCCAAGGTTTTCCAGGTGGGCGATCAGTCGCTGTCGCACTTGTTCCAAGTGTGGCACCGCCAGCTCATGTCGTCTCGCGGCCTTGCAGGCATGGCCGAGCAGGTAGCTGATCTCGGTACGGCGCCGATGGCTGACATCCTGGTACATCGAGGAGTAATTGGCGGCGGTGGCCTGGATCACCCGCTCCACTTCGGGTTGTAGATCTTCGGCCGCCGAGGGTTGACCGCAGCGTTCGAGCAGGTCGGTGAGTTCTGCGCACAAAGTAGCCACTTCGCAGCGATGTGCCTGCAAGCCGCCGTTGTTGCAATGGTGCAGTACGGTCAGGGGATTGATCGCACAGTTGAGCGCCAGCTTTCGCCAGAGACGGGTGAGGATATCGGCGCTCCATTCATGAGGGATGCCGGCGATGGCCAGGTCGTCCAGCCAGAACGGCGCCACCGGATGGGCGGGGTCGCCGAGCCAGGTAAAGCCATGGCCGGCGAACACCACGCGCCAATCACCGTCGCGGAACGCACCTTCAGTGCTCGAGGCGCTGATGCAGCGGGCCAGGGGCGCGCACTGGGCCACGGCGTCCTGGCTGCCGAGACCGTTCTGCAACAGGATCAGCTCCGAATCGGCGCTCAGTCGATGGGCCACCGAACTGACCGCCGCCACCGCGTCGTAGGCTTTGCACGCCAGTAGCAGGCGCTTGATCGGTTCCGGGCTGTGGGCCGTTTCGCCAGGTACCGGGTAGCATTGCGCCTGGCCCTGTTCCACCAGGGTCAATCCGCCGGCGGCTCGATAGGCCTGTAGGCGCTCCTCGTTGCGCAGCACCAGGCGCACCGGTAAACCGGCCCGGGCCAGGCGTGCGGCCCACAACGTGCCGAGGCTGCCGGCCCCCAGGACATGCCAGGTCGTAGACATCAGTTTTTTGCTCGGATTGGCGCAGGCATCTCAGGGCTCGCAGTATCGGCGGGAAAAGACCCGTTATAATGAGCCCGATTTTAACCACAAGCCAAGCGCGCGCCTTTGTACTGGCGCGCCTTTTTATTTGGAGAACACTACATGCCGTCATTCGACGTGGTATCCGAACTGGACAAGCACGAAGTCACCAACGCGGTTGAAAATGCCGTCAAGGAACTCGACCGTCGTTATGACCTCAAGGGCAAGGGCAGTTTCGAGTTCAAGGAACTGACCGTCAACCTGACCGCCGAGGCCGAGTTCCAGCTCGAGGCGATGATCGAGATCCTCAAGTTGGCGCTGGTCAAGCGCAAGATCGACGTGCAGTGCCTCGAGGTCAAGGACGCTTATGCCTCGGGCAAGCTGATGAAGCAGGAAGCTGTGCTCAAGGAAGGCATCGATAAGGAACTGGCTAAGAAAATCGTCGCTCACATCAAGGACGCCAAGCTCAAGGTGCAGGCTGCCATCCAGGGCGAACAGGTGCGAGTCACTGGCAAGAAGCGTGACGACCTGCAGGAAGCCATCGCGGCGCTGCGGGGCAAGGAATTCGGCATGCCGCTGCAGTTCAATAACTTCCGCGACTGATCCTTCAGTTGTATGGAGGCCTGTGGCGAGGGAGCTTGCTCCCGCTTGGGTGCGAAGCGCCCACCTATATGGGACTGCTACGCAGCCAGCGGGAGCAAGCTCCCTCGCCACAATGTGCCTCTGCAGGTCTTTTAGTGGTGACAGGAATAGGAGATAACGATGGACTTGAATGCTGAAGTGGACAACCTGGTCAAGGTTTCCCAAGCCTGGATCCCGATGATTATGGAATACGGCAGCCGGGTGCTGCTGGCGATCATCACCCTGGCCGTCGGCTGGTGGTTGATCAACAAGGTGACGCAGAAACTGGGCGCTTTGCTGGCCCTGCGCAATGCTGACCTCGCGTTGCAGGGGTTTATCAGTACTCTGGCGAACATCATTCTGAAAATACTGCTGATCGTCAGCGTCGCGTCGATGATCGGTGTGGAAACCACCTCGTTCGTTGCCGCCATCGGTGCAGCAGGCCTGGCAATTGGCCTGGCATTGCAGGGCAGTCTGGCGAACTTCGCTGGCGGCGTGCTGATCCTGCTGTTCCGCCCGTTTCGCATCGGTGACTGGATCGAAGCCCAAGGCGTAGCCGGTACGGTCGATAGCATCCAGATCTTTCACACGGTGTTGCGTACCGGTGACAACAAGACCGTCATCGTGCCCAACGGCAACCTGTCGAACGGCATCATCACCAACACCAATCGCCAACCGACTCGCAAGGTCGTGTTCGATGTGGGCGTGGATTATCAGGCCGACCTGCAAAAGGCCCGGGAAGTACTGTTGGCGCTGGCCAAGGATGAGCGCGTGCTGGCCGATCCGGCACCTGAGGCGGTGATTTCCACCTTGGGCGACAGTTCCATCACGGTGTCGCTGCGTATTTGGGTCAAGACGGCGGACTACTGGAGTGTCATGTTCATGCTGAATGAACAGGCGCGGGATCGTTTGAAGGATGCGGGCATCGATATCCCGTTTCCACAGCGAGTGATTCGGGTGGTTCAGGAATCTACGTTGGCTTAACGCTCGATCGGCTGTTGTTTGACTTTAAAGTCAGGCGTTGCGTAAAAAGTTGATTCAACAAAAAAGGCCCATCCGAAGATGGGCCTTTTTTTGATTACCGCGAACTAAGCTTCGGCAATTACAGAACCGAAATCGGGTAGTCGACGATCAGGCGGAACTCTTTGATATCGCCTTCGCCTTCATCAGCGTTAGCGTAGTGCCAGGCTTGACGAACACGGAAGGAAAGATCTTTTGCCGGGCCAGACTGAACAACATATTTGGCTTCGAAGTTGGTTTCGTTGTGCTTGCCATCTTCACCGTACAGACCAGCGTAAGGGCTGCCTGCTGGAGTGTTGGTGCCGTCGATGTCCCAACCTTTGACGTAACGGGTCATGAAGCTCAGACCAGGAACGCCATACTCAGCCATTTTCAGATCGTAACGGATCTGGGCAGACTTCTCGCCAGGGGCGTTGAAGTCAGAGTACTGGATGGAGTTGGCGAGGAAGATCGAGTCGCCACCACGGTTGTTCGTGCCCACGCCGATGTAGTCGAACGGCGTGTCGCCGTTGATTTTCTGGAAGGCTACGGTGATGGTGTGCGCTTTCAGGAACGAGAAAGCAGCTGCCAGGGAGAACGCGGTGTTGCTGATGTCGCCGGCCTTGGAGCTGCCGGTGTCAGTGGTGCGGTAGATGTTACCGTCCAGGTTCAACGACTGATCGCCACCCATTGGGATGGTGTAGTTCAGGTTGCCGTAGTACTGGTTCCAGATGTCTTCCAACTGGGCGCCATAGATCGATGCGCTCAGGTTGTCGCTGAATGCATATTTGCCGCCAGCGTAGTCGATGGTGTTGGCTTCTACACCAGCGTAGGTTGCAAACAGGCCGCCATTGCGAGCGTTGCGGTCCTGGCTGGTTGCCGAGTAGAAGTGGCCGGCTTCGAGGTCAAGGTCTTTGACTTCGCTGCTCTGCAGTTGGAAACCGCTGGCAGATTGAGGCAGGACGCGGGAACCACCTACAGCGAACACTGGAGCAGTGCTTGGCTGTTGGTCGCCGATTTTCAGCTCGGTCTTGGATACGCGGAACTTGATTGCCGCACCGGCCTTGCCTTGGCTGTCGTTGACGTCGCCATCGGCATCGCGGCTCATGTTGCCAGTGCCGCCAGTACCGTCACCGCCATCCAGCTTGACTGCCAGGTAACCGAATGCATCGACGCCGACGCCTACGGTACCTTGGGTGTAACCGGAGTTGAAGTTGCCCCAGATACCCTGGGTCCAGTCTTTCTGATCGGTAGCGCCGTCTTTGCGGTCACGGTTGAAGTAGTAGTTGCGCAGCAGCAGTTTAGCGCTGGCATCTTCAACGAAACCTTTGGCTTCAGCCTGGTCACTTACGAAAGGTGCGGCCGTAGCCATTTGAGTACTGGCTGCTGCAGCAACGGCCAGTGCGATCATGCTCCACTTCATCACGCGCATCGTGATTTGCTCCTTTGGTTTTAGAAGAGTACTGCCGTCCCACCTGTTTTATTATCTGGGCGGCTCTTTCTTTTTGTGTCGGCGCAAACTTATATCACGCCGACCCTATTGGCGATACTTGCCCATACAACCTTTCAGCTTCTTTACGACCATGTCGCCAATGGCTCGATCCGTGTCGCATTTTGGCTGAGCCGACGCAATCGGATTCACAACTTGGATGTTGTTTTTTTCTCCGGCATCGGTGCAAAGAGTCCGTCATTACCGCGCTTGAAGCTCCTGAGGGCAGCCTTGCCACTTTAATTCTAAGTATCTGCGGGGTCCGCTTCCGGCGGGGCCTTTAGATGATGCGGGGATGAATGCAACAAGCATGCACAAACCCGAATTTCTTTTACATTTTTTTCACATTTTACGGGTGGACTCGGTGAAAGCTCATGAAACCGGGCTCCAAAGGCCTTGTTTTAAATAGGGTTGACTGAGTACGGCTCCCGTGTTTGAAGCCGGAAAGCATCACCCGACAACCAAAAACGTTACCGGTTCACCCTACCTGTTGGGTAAATCCCGGATGCTTTGTGCACTGAGCGTAGACTCACTGTGCTGTTTTGGTGCAAAAAATTTACAAGCTGTACGAAAATCCAACAGTTCGGGTGCCGAGCCTGAGCGCCAGGCGATCGTTCCTGCCTTGGGCGAGGTCTTTTGCGCTGTGTTGGTGCGTGAGGCTGCACCTGTTGATGCCACGCTCTCGGAAAATCGTGTAATCACCCGTTTCGGCCTGGACGGTACGCAGTGATCAGACCGGCATTCGCGGGTATGCTGCAAGCCTGCGCCCGAGACAGGCCTGCGGGCTGTCGGGCCGGGCAGAATCAATAACGAGGAGTACGCGCGGTGTTTGCCTTAGATCCACGACTGCAACAAGACACATTGCCTATCGGCGATTTCCCACTGTGCCGGCTGCTGCTGTCCAATGATTCCAATTACCCGTGGTTCATCCTCGTGCCGCGGCGGGAAGATATCAGCGAATTGTTTCAGTTGGATGACGCTGGTCAATTGCAGCTGTGGCGGGAAACCACGACGTTGGCCGAGACCCTCAAGGATTCGTTCGATGCCGATAAACTGAACGTTGCAACCTTGGGTAACGTTGTCAGTCAGTTACACATGCATGTCATCGTTCGCAAGCATGACGATGCCGCCTGGCCGGCGCCGGTCTGGGGCAAACATCCGGCCCGGCCTTATAATGAAGAACAGGTCGCAGCCATTCGCGAACGGTTGCGCAGGGTCCTGGCCGATGATTTCAAGTTTCTGGAGGGCTGAACCATGAACCTTGAACAGCGAGTAACCGATCTGGAAAGCCGCCTGGCATTTCAGGATGACACCATCCAGGCATTGAATGACGTACTGGTGGAGCAGCAGCGGGTCGTCGAGCGTTTGCAGCTGCAGATGGCGGCGTTGCTCAAGCGTCAGGAGGACATGGCGGGGCAATTCGAGGCTTTTGAAGAAGAGGCACCGCCCCCTCATTATTGATGGCTCCGACGGGCAGGCAATAAAAAACCGCGAGCAGCCAGGCTGCATCGCGGTTTTTTTACGCTCGGATCAGCGACGCGGCAGCGCGGCGATCACGTCTTCGGCTTGCAAACCTTTGTCGCGGTTCATGACGGAGAATTCCACGCGCTGGCCTTCCACCAGGACGCGGTGGCCTTCGCCACGAATCGCCCGGAAGTGCACGAAAATGTCATCGCCGGAATCGCGGGAGATGAAACCGAACCCCTTGGACGTGTTGAACCACTTCACCGTGCCGGTATCGCGGTTGGACATGTCGTAGTTCTGCGTCGCAGCGGCTGGCGACGACTTCTTGTAGAAGCTCACGGCCAGGTGCAGAGCGACGGCCAGCAGTGCCGCGCCCAGGCTGAACAGAATGGCCGGTTGGCCGCCGATTTCCGGCATGGGTGCCAGCAGCGCCAAAGTTTGCAGGGCAACGGCCAGTACCAGCAAGACGCTGACGAGGTTTTGCAGTTGATGACGAGGACCTTTGTTCCAGTAAGGGATAACAGGGGCGAGGGTCAGGTTGAGCAGGCCGAAAAAGGCCAGGTACAGCGCATCGGGGTGTTGCAGGTAAGGTGTGGCTTCGGAACCCAGGCTAGGGATGAAGGACAGCAGCAGGGCAGCTGCGCCCATTAGCAAGTGGACGATTTTCAACATTTTGATTGGCTCACGGTTAAGACAGATCACAAGGAAGAGCTGGTCGGGGCGGTTCGCTTCGAAACAATGAGAGGCGTTGGACACGTACCCGAATCAGCCTATGCGCCATGCCCGGGAAAATAGGCGTAGCGACACACTGCCTATTTAACAGCAAAGCCTCGGCCTTCTCAAACGCGTTACGGGCGCCCACCACGCTGTTCGTCGGCCAAGACGCCCAGCTGGTGCTTGAGGGGCGCAGGCATTGGGTGTTGAATTCCCCTGATGGTCGGAACCGTCCGGTGTTCCGGCTTGTCGGTTCAGGAGGGGCCGGCGATCTGTCGCAGGCCGAAGGCGGCAAAAACCACTAGAGTTGCGGTGGCCGCTGTCGAATTCATCACCGTCAGGAGTTCAACCCACATGGCTATTGATATCGGAATCAGTGAAGAGGATCGCAAATCCATTGTTGACGGGCTTTCGCGCCTGCTCTCGGACACCTATGTGCTGTACCTCAAGACCCATAACTTCCACTGGAACGTTACCGGCCCGATGTTCCGGACGCTGCACTTGATGTTCGAGGAGCAGTACAACGAGCTGGCGCTGGCGGTCGATTCAATTGCCGAGCGGATTCGCGCCCTCGGCTTCCCGGCTCCCGGTGCCTATTCGGTGTACGCGCGCCTTTCTTCTATTAAGGAGGAGGAGGGCGTGCCGGGCGCGGAAGACATGATCCGGCAGCTGGTCGAAGGCCAGGAGGCGGTGACACGTACCGCTCGCGGCATCTTTCCTTTATTGGACAAGGTCAGCGATGAGCCCACAGCCGATTTGCTGACCCAGCGTATGCAGGTTCACGAAAAGACCGCCTGGATGCTGCGCTCGCTCCTGGAAAACCAGTAAGGCGCGCTTTGTATGGGGTGGCGAGGTGCGATATTGCCTGCGCCTCGTGGGTAGGACGGCGTAATTCGTCGCCTGCCTGCTGTTGGCTTGTCCTACGTCCATGGTCATAAAGTCGGCTGGATCTGGCGATGCCGTTGAGCTTCCATAGAGCCACAGATTGGTTGTTCCAATTGAGAGGCTCGTATGGCAAAGGAGTGTCAACGGTATGATCCAAGGAAAAGAATCCGGCGAAGCGGTGCGTGGGCGCTTGCCGCTCATACACGTCGATCCGTTCGTCAGGGGGTTCGACATGCAGCTGGCCCGGCCCCTGGCTCGTTCCATCCGCCTGAACGGGTTCGCTACTTGTCTGCGGCTGGAGCAGGTCTATTGGGATATTCTCAGGGACATGGCCCTGCTCAACAGCTGCTCCATCAGCACCTTACTGTCCCATGTGGACCGGGAGGTGCACCTGCGTCATGGCGGCGTACGCAATTTCAGCGGCCTGGTGCGAGTGGTCTGTGTGGTGCACAGCTTGAAGGAAACCGGGGTCGCGGCTGTAGAGCCTTCCTCGGCAGGGCGAGTCCCTGAGCCCTGTCGATGATGGCAGCGGCCTGTGCTGTCTAACGGCTGCACAGGCTGCATTTAATGGATATAATCCCGCTCTTTGCCGCAAAGCCCAGCCTTTGCGCGTGTAACCTGATCGCCGAGACAACCCCATGCCGATGTACGACTATCAATGTGCTTCCTGTGGTCATCAGATGGAAGCCATTCAAAAGATCAGCGCGGCACCGCTGGTCGATTGCCCTGCCTGCCAGGCGCCGGAACTGAAAAAGATGCTGTCCATGCCTGGTTTCCGCCTCGGCGGCACGGGCTGGTATGAAACCGACTTCAAGACCGGTGCCAAGAAAAACCTGGCCGGTGGCGACAAAGCTGACTGAGTTGAACACGCGCGAGTTCTTGCACGGGCAGGGCCTCCAACCGAATTTCGAATTACGAGAAGTGAAACCACTACCATGATGCGCAGCCATTATTGCGGCCAACTGAACGAAAGCCTGGAAGGTCAGGAAATTACTCTTTGCGGATGGGTCCATCGTCGCCGTGACCATGGCGGGGTGATTTTCCTCGATATCCGTGATCGGGAAGGCCTGGCCCAAGTGGTGTTCGATCCGGACCGCGCGGAAACTTTCGCCACCGCCGACCGCGTGCGCAGCGAATACGTGGTCAAGATCACTGGCAAGGTGCGCCTGCGTCCAGCCGGTGCCGGCAACGCCAACATGGCCTCCGGCATGATCGAGGTGCTGGGTTACGAGCTGGAGGTTCTGAACGAATCGGAAACCCCGCCGTTCCCGCTCAACGAATACTCCGATGTCGGCGAAGAAACCCGCCTGCGCTATCGCTTCATCGATCTGCGTCGCCCGGAAATGGCCGAGAAGCTGCGTCTGCGTTCGCGCATGACCACCAGTATCCGTCGTTACCTGGACGAGAACGGCTTCCTCGACGTCGAGACGCCGATCCTGACCCGCGCCACCCCGGAAGGCGCCCGCGACTACCTGGTGCCGAGCCGTACCCACCCCGGCAGCTTCTTCGCCTTGCCGCAATCGCCTCAGCTGTTCAAACAACTGCTGATGGTGGCCGGGTTCGACCGTTACTACCAGATCGCCAAATGCTTCCGCGACGAAGACCTGCGTGCCGACCGTCAGCCTGAGTTCACTCAGATCGACATCGAGACCAGCTTCCTCGACGAAAAAGACATCATGGGCCTGACCGAAGGCATGATCCGCAACCTGTTCAAGGAAGTGCTGGGCCTGGAATTCGGCGAATTCCCCCACATGACTTTCGAAGAGGCGATGCGCCGCTACGGTTCCGATAAGCCAGACCTGCGTAACCCGCTGGAACTGGTCGACGTGGCCGACCAGCTTACAGAAGTTGAATTCAAGGTATTCAGCGGCCCGGCCAACGACCCGAAATGCCGCATTGCGGCCCTGCGTGTTCCAGGCGGCGCCAGCATGCCGCGCAAGCAGATCGACGATTACACCAAGTTTGTCGGCATCTACGGTGCCAAGGGCCTGGCGTACATCAAGGTCAACGAGCGCGCCGCGGGCATTGACGGCCTGCAATCGCCGATCGTGAAAAACATCCCGGAGGCCAACCTCAACGTAATCCTCGACCGCGTTGGCGCGGTTGATGGCGATATCGTGTTTTTCGGCGCCGACAAGGCCAAGATCGTCAGCGAAGCCTTGGGCGCGCTGCGCATCAAGCTGGGTCATGACCTGAAGCTGTTGACGTGCGAATGGGCACCGATGTGGGTCGTGGACTTCCCGATGTTCGAAGAAAACGACGACGGCAGCTTCTCCGCGTTGCACCACCCGTTCACCGCGCCGAAGTGCTCGCCGCAAGAGCTGGAGGCCAACCCGGCCACCGCCCTGTCCCGTGCCTATGACATGGTTCTTAACGGCACCGAGCTGGGTGGCGGTTCGATCCGTATCCACCGCAAGGAAATGCAACAGGCAGTGTTCCGCCTGCTGGGCATCAACGAAGCCGAGCAGGAAGAGAAGTTCGGCTTCCTGCTCGATGCCCTGAAATACGGTGCGCCGCCCCACGGTGGCTTGGCCTTCGGCCTGGATCGACTGGTCATGCTGATGACTGGTGCCCAATCGATCCGGGAAGTGATCGCGTTCCCGAAAACCCAGAGCGCGGCCGATGTCATGACCCAGGCTCCGGGTGTCGTGGATGCCAAAGCCCTGCGTGAGCTGCACATCCGTCTGCGTGAACAGCCCAAGGCTGAGTAAGGCCGGCACCTGAGAAGGGCGCATCTTCGGATGCGCCTTTTCGTTGGGGTCGATATTTCTGGTTGCCGGCTGCGCATGCGCGGGGCGGGCAATGTTCCAAAGAGAAACCGGAGCGAGTTATGGCAGGTCATTCCAAGTGGGCGAACATCAAGCACCGCAAAGAACGTCAGGATGCCAAGAGAGGCAAGATCTTCACCAAGTGGATCCGTGAGCTGACGGTCGCGGCACGTCAGGGTGGCGGTGATCCGGGTTCCAACCCGCGCTTGCGCCTGGCCCTGGACAAGGCGTTGAGTGCCAACATGAGCCGCGACATCATCGACCGGGCCGTCGCCCGTGGCGCGGGTGCGACCGAGGCCGATAACGTCGAAGAGCTGACCTACGAAGGTTACGGTCCGGGCGGTGTGGCAGTGATGGTCGAGTGCATGACCGACAACCGCAACCGCACCGCGGCAGCCGTGCGTCACGCCTTCAGCAAGTGCGGCGGCAACTTGGGCACCGACGGTTCGGTGGCCTATTTGTTCGAGCGCAAGGGGCAGATCAGCTTCGCGCCGGGCCTCGATGAGGACGCCCTGACGGAGGCGGCCCTGGAAGCCGACGCCGACGATGTGATCGGTCATGACGACGGCTCGTTCGAGGTGTTCACCTCGTTCGCCAGCTTCTACGCCGTGCGCAACGCCCTGGAGGCGGCCGGTTTCAAGCCCGCCGATGCGGAAATCGTCATGCAGCCGACCACCAGCGCCGAACTGGACCTGGAAGGCGCCGAGAAGGTGCTCAAGCTGATCGACATGCTCGAAGACCTGGACGACGTGCAAAACGTTTATTCCAATGCCGATATCCCGGAGTCGGTGGCTGAGCAGCTAGGCTGATATTCTTGTGTGCAACGCGTTCTACCCAAATGCATGATTGCCAGGGTGGGAGCGGGCTTGCTCGCGAATGCGGTGCATCAGTCGATATTCATGTCGGATGTGACGCCCTCTTCGCGAGCAAGCCCGCTCCCACATGTCCAGGTAACCCCCTCTTCAAACCGCAGGCGCTATGACTCTAATCCTTGGCATCGACCCCGGTTCGCGCATCACCGGCTACGGCGTGGTTCGTGATACCGGGCGCGGCTGCGTGTACGTTGCGTCAGGCTGCATCCGCACCGGTGCCGGCGAGCTGCATGAGCGCCTGCAGATTGTTTATCGCGGCGTGCGTGAGGTCATCCAGACCTACGGTCCGGTCACTATGGGCATCGAAAAGGTCTTCATGGCGCGCAATGCCGATTCTGCCCTGAAACTGGGGCAGGCCCGGGGCGCGGCGATCGTTGCCGGCGCCGAGGAAAACCTGGAGATCGCCGAGTACAGCGCGACCCAGGTCAAGCAGGCGGTCGTCGGAACCGGGGCGGCAAACAAGGAACAGGTACAGATGATGGTGATGCACCTGTTGAAGCTGGTCAGCAAACCGCAGATCGACGCCTCCGACGCCCTGGCTATCGCCATTTGCCACGCCCATACCCGTTCCAGTCTGTTGCCCCATGGCTTGGGAACCGCACGCAGTCGTGGCGGGCGCCTGCGTCTCTGATAGCATCAGCGCAATCTCTCGTGAGCCCGAGCCTTTTTACGCCTGTGTTGTCGGCGTTCCTGCTCCGGTTGTTACTCGCCAGCCAGCGGCTGGCCTATGCCCAAGGATCTGAAACGTGATTGGACGCTTGCGCGGCACCCTGGCTGAAAAACAGCCGCCGCACCTGATTCTGGATGTGAACGGGCTCGGCTATGAGCTGGAAGTGCCCATGACCACCCTGTATCGCCTGCCGTCGGTCGGCGAGCCGCTGACACTGCATACCCATTTGGTCGTACGCGAAGATGCGCAGTTACTCTATGGTTTCGTCGGCAAGCGCGAGCGAGACTTTTTCCGCGAGTTGATCCGTCTCAATGGTGTCGGTCCGAAATTGGCCCTGGCCTTGATGTCGAGCCTGGAAGTCGATGAGCTGGTGCGCTGCGTGCAATCCCAGGACACCTCGGCCCTGACCAAGGTGCCGGGTGTCGGCAAGAAAACCGCCGAGCGCCTGCTGGTCGAGCTCAAGGATCGCTTCAAGACCTGGGAAGCGGTGCCGGCGATGTTCGCTCTGGTGCCGAACCAGCCGGATGCGCCTGCGCCAGCGGTCAGCGCCGAGAACGATGCAGTCACCGCGCTCATCTCCCTGGGCTACAAGCCGCAGGAAGCCAGCAAGGCGATTTCCGCTATCAAGGAAAAAGGCCTGAGCACTGAAGACATGATTCGTCGTGCCCTGAAGGGAATGATTTAAGTGATTGAAGCTGACCGCCTGATCGCCGCCACGGGCGCGCCCCGTGACCGCGAAGAAATCCAGGACCGCGCGATTCGCCCAGTCAGCCTGGCCGACTACATCGGCCAACCGACCGTGCGCGAGCAAATGGAGCTGTTCATCCAGGCAGCCCGCGGGCGCAGCGAGTCGTTGGACCATACGCTGATCTTCGGCCCGCCGGGCCTGGGCAAGACCACGCTTGCCAACATCATTGCCCAGGAAATGGGCGTGTCGATCAAGAGCACGTCGGGGCCGGTCCTCGAACGACCGGGCGATTTGGCGGCGCTGCTGACCAATCTGGAACCCCATGACGTGTTGTTCATCGACGAAATTCATCGGCTGTCGCCGATCGTCGAAGAAGTGCTGTATCCGGCCATGGAAGATTTCCAGCTCGACATCATGATCGGCGAAGGGCCGGCGGCGCGTTCCATCAAACTCGACTTGCCGCCCTTCACCTTGGTGGGCGCCACCACCCGCGCCGGCATGCTCACCAACCCGCTGCGCGACCGTTTCGGTATCGTCCAGCGCCTGGAGTTCTACAACAACGCAGACCTGGCGACGATCGTCAGCCGCTCGGCGGGTATCCTCGGGCTGCCGCTGGACCCGGACGGCGCCTATGAAATCGCTCGTCGGGCCCGGGGAACGCCGCGGATCGCCAACCGGCTGTTGCGCAGGGTGCGCGATTTCGCCGAAGTCCGGGCCAAGGGGCACATCACCAAACCGATTGCCGACCTGGCGTTGAACCTGCTGGACATCGATGAGCGTGGTTTCGATCACCAGGACCGGCGCCTGTTGCTGACCATGATCGAGAAGTTCGACGGTGGCCCGGTGGGTGTGGACAGTCTGGCAGCGGCCATCAGCGAAGAGCGCCATACCATTGAAGATGTGCTGGAACCGTACTTGATCCAGCAGGGCTATATCATGCGCACCCCACGCGGACGCGTAGTGACCCGCCATGCTTATTTGCATTTTGGCTTAAACATCCCGACACGAATGGGCGAGATGCCGGTGGTAGACGAATTCCTCGATGCCGTGGACGATTGAACGAGCCTCTATACGCCGACTTTTTCCTGGTTCGTGCTGTCCCAGACGAGGCCCGGAGCGTCAATGCGTTCGAGAATGAAAAAACAGTTGCCTGGCCGATTGGCAACCTGAGGAGTAAGCACTAGAGTATGCGCGCGCAAAACGGGCTGGAGTCGTTCGCACATCGCTGTCGCGTTTATTACGAGGACACCGATGCCGGCGGCATCGTTTACTACGTCAATTACCTCAAGTTTATGGAACGGGCTCGAACCGAACGGCTGCGGGAACTGGGTTTTGCCCAATCCGCGCTGGCAGGGGAGGACCTGTTATTCGTCGTGCATTCCAGCGAAGCGCGGTATCACGCGCCGGCGCGACTGGACGATGAGCTTCTGGTAAGTGCCGATGTCATCGAGTTGAACCGTGTCAGCCTGCGCTTCAAGCAGCAGGTCAGGCGGGCTACGGATAACGTGCTGCTCTGCGAAGGGCAGTTTTTGGTGGCCTGTGTGCGCACCTATAGTTTGAAACCCCGGGCCATTCCCGAAGCTCTACGTGCGGCCTTTGCCGACGTGAGCGGCGCGGGTACACACTCAGAGCAGGAGATAAAGCGTGGAAGCTAACGTCGTCGACCATTCCTCCATGTGGAGCCTGGTCAGCAATGCCAGCGTCGTGGTGCAGTTGGTAATGCTGATCCTGGTAGCCGCATCGGTGACCTCATGGATCATGATCTTTCAGCGCAGCAACATGCTGCGCGCCGGTCGCCGTGCCCTGGAGAGCTTCGAAGAGCGCTTCTGGTCCGGCATCGACCTGTCCAAACTCTACCGCCAGGCCGGCAGCAACCCGGACCCGGATTCGGGCGTGGAGCAGATCTTCCGTGCCGGCTTCAAGGAGTTTTCCCGCCTGCGCCAGCAACCCGGCGTCGATCCGGAAGCGGTCATGGAAGGTGTGGCCCGTGCCATGCGCGTCGCCATCTCCCGCGAGGAAGAAAAACTCGAGCAGGGGCTGTCGTTCCTGGCCACCGTCGGTTCGGTCAGCCCGTACATCGGTCTGTTCGGCACCGTGTGGGGGATCATGAACTCCTTCCGTGGCCTGGCTTCCGCCCAGCAAGCGACCCTGGCCACCGTGGCCCCGGGCATCGCCGAGGCATTGGTCGCCACCGCTATCGGCCTGTTCGCGGCGATTCCAGCCGTTATCGCCTACAACCGCTTCGCTGCCCGCAGCGAAACGCTGACTGGCCGTTACTACACCTTCGCCGATGAGTTCCAGGCGATCCTGCACCGCAAAGTGCACACCAGCGAAGAATAAGCAGGTATTTCCCAATGGCTTTAATCGCTCGAGCCCGAAAAAAGCGCAAGCCGGTTGCCGAGATGAACGTGGTGCCCTACATCGACGTGATGCTGGTGCTGCTGGTCATCTTCATGGTGACCGCGCCCATGCTCAATCAGGGCGTAAAGGTCGATCTGCCCAAGGTTTCCAGCGAAGCCTTGCCGCAGGACAATAACACCCAGGTCCTGACCATTTCGATCAAGGCTGACAAGACCTACTACTGGAACCTTGGCAGCGAAGTCGATACCGAGAAGCAGCAGGACCGGGCCATGACCCTGCCGCAGATGACCGACGCGGTGACCAAGATCATTCGTGTCGGCAATGACGCCGGCAAGCGCACGCAAGTCTTCATTCGTGGCGACAAGACCGTCGACTACGGCGCCGTGATGGGCGCCATGGGTGGCCTGCAGAAAGCCGGGGTCGGTAATGTTGGCTTGATTACCGAGGCGCCCTGATGCAGCAACAGCGAGAGCCGTCCGCCTCGGAAAGCTACTTCTGGCCCAGTGTCCTTGCCATCGGCTTGCATGTGCTGGTGTTCGGCATGCTGTTCGTCAGTTTTGCCATGACGCCTGAATTGCCGCCGGCCAAGCCGATCGTGCAGGCGACGTTGTATCAGCTCAAGTCCAAAAGCCAGGCTACGACCCAGACGAACCAGAAGCTTGCCGGTGAGGCGAAAAAATCCGCCGCGCGCCAGACCGAAGTCGAGCAGATGGAACAGAAGAAGGTTGAGCAGGAAGCAATAAAGGCTGCGGAACAAAAGAAAGAGGAAGCCGCTCAAAAGGCCGAAGAAGCCAAGAAGGCCGATGAGGCAAAAAAGGCTGACGAAGCCAAGAAGGCCGACGAAGCGAAGAAAACCGCCGAAGCGAAAAAGGCAGAAGAGAAACAATTGGCTGATATAGCCAAGAAGAAGGCCGAAGAAGAAGCCAAGAAAGCCGCTGAAGAAGAGGCCAAGAAAGCGGCCGCGGAAGAAGCGAAGAAGAAAATCGTCGAGGACGCGAAGAAAAAAGCGGCCGAAGACGCCAAGAAGAAAGCTGAAGCTGACGAGGCGAAAAAGAAAGTCGCCGAAGACGCGAAGAAGAAAGCCGCCGCCGACGCCGCCAAGAAAAAGGCCCAGGACGCAGCGCGTAAATCCGCCGAAGACAAAAAGGCCCAGGCCCTGGCAGATTTGCTTTCCGACACGCCAGAGCGCCAGCAGGCATTGGCCGATGAACAGGGCGATGAAGTCGCCGGCAGTTACGATGATTTGATTCGCGCCCGAGCGGCGGAAGGCTGGGCTCGTCCACCTTCGGCGCGCAAAGGCATGAGCGTAGAGTTGCAAATTGGCATGCTGCCCGACGGTACGGTTACCTCGGTCACGGTTAACAAGTCCAGCGGTGACGGTCCGTTCGACGCCTCGGCGGTCGCAGCGGTCAAGAACATTGGACGATTGACGGAAATGCAAGGAATGAAACCGAGCGACTTCGCTCCCTATCGTTCATTCAAGATGACATTCACACCTGAGGATCTAGCCTTGTGAGAAACCTTCTTCGAGGAATGCTTGTCGTTATCTGCTGCCTGGCAGGGATAGCGGTAGCAGAGGAAAAGAACATCCTGGTCACCAGCGGCAGCGATCGGGCTACCCCGATCGCCGTCGTACCATTCGGTTGGCAGGGCGGTAGTGTCCTGCCGGACGACATGGCGGAGATCATCGGCAACGACCTGCGCAACTCGGGCTATTACTCGCCGATTCCGAAACAGAACATGATCAGCCTGCCGACCCAGGCCAGTGAAGTCATCTACCGTGACTGGAAGGCCCTGGGCGCCCAGTACATCATGGTCGGCAGCATTGTCCCGGCCGGCGGTCGCCTGCAGGTGCAATACGCCCTGTTCAACGTCGCCACCGAGCAGCAAGTGCTGACCGGCAGCGTATCGGGCAGTGTCGATCAGTTGCGCGATATGTCGCACTACATCGCCGACCAGTCGTTCGAGAAACTCACCGGCATCAAGGGCGCGTTCTCCACTCGCATGCTCTACGTGACGGCGGAACGTTTCTCCGAGAACAATACCCGCTACACCCTGCAGCGTTCCGACTATGATGGCGCCCGTGCGGTGACCCTGCTGCAATCGCGCGAGCCGATCCTGTCGCCGCGTTTTGCCCCCGATGGCAAGCGCATCGCCTATGTGTCGTTCGAGCAGAAGCGTCCGCGCATCTTCGTGCAGCACATCGACACCGGTCGTCGTGAGCAGATCACCAACTTCGAAGGCCTGAATGGCGCGCCAGCCTGGTCGCCGGACGGTTCGCGCCTGGCGTTCGTGCTGTCCAAGGACGGCAACCCGGACATCTACGTGATGAACCTGGCCTCGCGTTCGATCTCTCGCGTCACCAATGGCCCGGGCATCAACACCGAACCGTTCTGGGGCAAGGATGGCTCGACCATCTACTTCACCTCCGACCGTGGCGGCAAGCCTCAGATCTACAAGACCAGCGCCGGTGGCGGTGGTGCCGAGCGCGTGACTTTCGTCGGTAACTACAACGCCAACCCTAAATTGTCGGCGGACGAAAAAACCCTGGTGATGATCCATCGCCAGGATGGTTTCACCAATTTCAAGGTGGCGGCCCAGGATTTGCAGCGCGGTAGCGTAAAAATCCTCACTGATAGCACTCTGGACGAGTCACCTACTGTTGCGCCCAACGGCACCATGGTAATCTACGCCACCCGCCAGCAGGGCCGGGGAGTCTTGATGCTCGTGTCCATTAATGGACGCGTGAGGCTCCCGCTTCCTACCGCACAAGGCGAAGTCAGAGAACCGTCCTGGTCCCCTTACCTGAACTGACGCGGCGCAATACGTTTTACTTAACACACTGGGGTTCATTAGGAGTTTCACGATGGAAATGCTGAAGTTTGGTAAATTTGCTGCGCTGGCTCTGGCCATGGCTGTAGCTGTAGGTTGCTCGTCCAAAGGCGGCGACAATGCCGGTGAAGGCGCTGTCGATCCAAACGCTGGTTACGGCGCTAACACTGGTGCTGTTGATGGCTCCCTGAGCGAAGAAGCTGCTCTGCGCGCAATCACCACCTTCTACTTCGAATACGACAGCTCGGACCTGAAGCCAGAAGCCATGCGCGCTCTGGACGTTCACGCCAAAGACCTGAAAGCAAACGGCGCTCGCGTTGTTCTGGAAGGCAACACCGACGAACGTGGTACTCGTGAGTACAACATGGCACTGGGCGAGCGTCGTGCGAAAGCCGTTCAACGCTACCTGGTACTGCAAGGTGTTTCCCCAGCTCAGCTGGAACTGGTTTCCTACGGCGAAGAGCGTCCAGTTGCTACCGGCAACGACGAGCAGTCCTGGGCTCAAAACCGTCGCGTCGAACTGCGTAAGTAATTCGTCATGCGAACGTGCCGTCGTGCTGTAACTGTTCTGGCTCTCAGCCTCGCGCCGCTTGCGGCGTGGGCTGCGGTTCCTGTGGTCGATAACGATGCCGGCTATAACAATAGCGGGAGCAGCTATCCGCCTGCAGGTTACGGTACGAACGGCGCCTATGCCGGGGGAGGGGTTTCGGCCCCTGTCTCGGCACAGGGCGAGCTGTTCAACCAGCTCCAGCAAATGCAGGATCAACTGTCGCGCCAGCAAGGCGTGATCGAAGTTCTGCAGAATGATATTTCGCGCATGAAACAGGAAAACCTGGAGCGATACCAGGATCTTGATCGGCGCATAGGAAGTGGTGCTGCACCTGCCGCGACTCCTGAGAATTCTAATGCCGGTGGCGATTTGAACGCCCCCGGTGCAGCCGCAGGCGCTGGCGCGGGGGCCGCTGCTCCGGCAGCACCTGCCGCCAGTGGCGAGCCGGCTGATCCGGCGAAGGAAAAGCTCTATTACGACGCTGCCTTCGACCTGATCAAGGCCAAGGATTTCGACAAGGCCAGCCAGGCCTTTGCCGCTTTCCTGCGCAAATACCCCAACAGCCAGTACGCGGGCAACGCCCAATACTGGCTGGGCGAAGTGAACCTGGCCAAGGGCGACCTACAAGGTGCCGGCCAGGCGTTTGCCAAGGTTTCCCAGCTGTATCCCAAGCACGCCAAGGTACCGGATTCGCTATACAAACTGGCTGACGTAGAGCGCCGCCTGGGTCACACCGACAAGGTCAAGGGCATCCTGCAGCAGGTGGTGGCCCAGTATCCGGGTACATCCGCCGCCCAGTTGGCCCAGCGTGATTTGCAACGCATGTAAGCCGGCTTGACGTTGAATTGAAGAAACCCGCGCCTGCCGCGGGTTTTTTCGTTAGAATTCACGCCCTTTTTATGAAACACGCTTTTTGGGATCTGCGCGTTGGCGAGGTTCCTTGAAGTGCCTGACGGAGGCGGACAGCCTGTTTAGCTGTTACGCCCGTGGCGACTATGCAAGACACATTGAGAATTACCGAAGTTTTTTACTCGTTGCAGGGTGAAACGCGAACGGCCGGGCTGCCCACCGTATTTGTGCGGTTGACCGGCTGCCCGCTGCGTTGCCAATACTGTGACAGTGCCTACGCCTTCAACGGCGGCACTTTGCGCACGCTCGACGATATCCTCGAGCAAGTTGCCGGCTATCGTCCGCGTTATGTCTGCGTCACAGGCGGCGAGCCGTTGGCGCAACCCAACGCCATCCCTTTGCTCAAGCAGTTGTGCGATGCCGGTTATGAGGTCTCGCTGGAAACCAGCGGCGCGCTGGATATCTCGGCCGTCGACCCGCGTGTCAGCCGCGTCGTGGACCTGAAAACCCCAGGCTCCAAGGAAGCGCATCGCAACCGCTACGAGAACATCGAGCTGCTGACGCCCCATGATCAGGTCAAGTTTGTCATCTGTTCGCGGGACGATTACGACTGGGCGGCGTCCAAGTTGATCCAGTACGGGCTCGACCAGCGGGCCGGCGAGGTATTGTTTTCGCCAAGCCATCACGACCTGAACGCCCGTGATCTGGCGGACTGGGTGGTAGCGGACAACCTGCCGGTACGCCTGCAATTGCAGCTGCATAAATATCTTTGGAACGACGAGCCGGGGCGCTGACATGACTGAACAATCGAATACCGAGAAACGTGCGGTCATCCTGCTGTCCGGCGGCCTGGATTCGGCGACGGTGGTGGCCATGGCCCGTGCCGAAGGCTACCGGTGCTACACCATGAGTTTCGACTACGGCCAGCGTCATCGTGCTGAACTGCATGCTGCCGAGCGGGTTGCCAGGGATTTGGGCGTGGTGGAGCACAAGGTGATCGGCCTGAACCTCAACGGCATTGGCGGCTCGGCCCTGACCGACAGCTCCATCGACGTGCCCGAAGCGCCAAGCGAAGGCATTCCGGTGACGTACGTGCCGGCCCGTAACACCGTATTCCTGTCCCTGGCATTGGGTTGGGCCGAAGTACTGGGCGCTCGCGACATCTTCATCGGCGTCAATGCGGTGGATTACTCCGGCTATCCGGACTGCCGTCCGGAGTTCGTCGAAGCGTTCGAGCGCATGGCCAACCTGGCGACAAAAGCCGGCGTAGAAGGACAAGGCTTCCGCATCCAGGCGCCGCTGCAAAATCTCAGCAAGGCAGACATCGTCAGGGCCGGTGTGAAGCTCGGCGTCGACTACGGGCTCACTGTTTCCTGCTATCAGGCCGACGATCAGGGCCGTGCTTGCGGCAAATGCGACAGCTGCCGATTGCGTGCGGAAGGCTTCGCAGCGGCGGGCGTGAGCGATCCAACCCCTTATTTTTGATTTATTTCAAATTAAGTGTTGAATAGTCCTTAGAAATCAGTATTATACGCGCCACCACACAGCGGGTCGTTAGCTCAGTTGGTAGAGCAGTTGGCTTTTAACCAATTGGTCGTAGGTTCGAATCCCACACGACCCACCATTTTTAGCAGTTTAGAAAATCCGGAAGGCCCACGTAAGTGAGGATTTCCGGGTTTTTTTTTGTCTGGAATAAACCGGTCCCGCCCAAGGGGCGGGGAATGGAGTCGAAGGGGCATACGCTCATGGCTTGATGGGCTATCAGCCTTTTTTCTCGCCCGAAGCGGAGCGGTAAATTCCCGGACCCAGCGCTTCCCACCCTAGCCAGCGTCCTGCAAGGATCCGCCATGAAGGCACCCGACAGATCCATTCGCTCTGTGGTCGCGAGGCAAATGCGAGCAGCCGGGGCTTTCGTACAACTTTGCTATTGAGCGTGCTGATACAGAACTTCGAGTAGTTCTTAAGTTCTTTGAGTTCAAGGGACAGCATATCGTTTGGGCACAGTAACAGTACGTCGCCAAAGGAATACAACTGGAACGCCTCGACGTCTATTTTTTGCGAAGTGACTTGGCGCGTTTTCCACATGGTTGCGCTCAGGTCCTGCAGCTTTATATCTTCTGGCAAGGCGTATCGCTCAGTCGTTTTTTGGCGAACTGATAAACCTCCCGCTGCAATGTAGGTTATCTGGCTCAAACTGCCTGGCGAAATCAATGTGAAGGCGCCAAAGGCGAATATCATCGCCACCAGGCCCTTGGAGGTACGGCTGTAGATATCCCCCTTGAAGCAATAAAATATGACGACCGGTAGTAGGGTAAAAATGAGTGTCAGCCAGGACATACCCGCCACGTAGGGGACGGTGTCCGAGGTTTCCTTCTCCATATATGAACGTATCGTCAACAGTATTGGGAAGGCTGCGAAGATAACGGTGACAAAGATGGAGATCGAGAGCAAGGTGACGAGCCAGAATTCCTGACGAGCGAGTATCCACGACAGTCGCCGCTGCCATGCTCCTTTTACCCTGCGCCACGCTGGAGTTATCTTGTTTTTGATTGCCTGCCAACGGGTGCGCCATTTTTGCTGGCGAGCACTTGGGGGGCGGGCAGTCTTATGCGTTTGTCGTCTTTTTCGCTTTGCTGGTTGATGGGTCGCCAAACGCTTCAAGCGAGTTCGATTTAACCTGGCTTGGACAACTATGCTTTTCTTGATGATTCTTTTGAAGGGCGTGAGTGCGTACATGAGAAAGCACGCAACGAAGACGATCAGGAATAATCCTGAAAATGTTACCCAGGCATTCAATTTTGACCAAAAGAAGGTCGCCCAGATGAATGAACTAAAGCCGACAACAGTGGGGAGCATCAAATAGAAGACAATTTTCGGTTGGTTGTCCTTCATGTTTGAAAACAGCGAAACCGAGCAACCGAACATCCACGTTGTTGCGCCCAGGATGAATAGATACGAAAGCATTAGCAACAGGACCAGGACTACCCAGACCAACAATGCGGACTTCACATCAATGGATGGCAGGAATAGGTCGATTCGTCCAATCGTACGGGTATAAAGATACAGTGTGGTGAACCCTAACCCTGTTGCGAACAGGCCTAAGCTCACTGTGATCTGGGTCCAATAGGAAAGAATGCGTTTGGCGGTGTGCTTGAACACTTCGTTGAAGGTTCTGTCAGGTGTAGCGGACAAGGCGTAGCTCCCTTACGAGGTAAAATTCCCGGCAGGTATAGTAACGCCAAGTCGCAGCCGCCAAATATTCGATCCATAGGTTTAGCGGATGTGCTGTTCGTAATGTTTTGGGTCCAAGCGCAACACCATCACCATCATCAGCCCCATGACCGCCGTGAGCGACCACCAAGCCCACTCGAAACTCCCCAATTGATCGCGGATCATCCCGGCAATCAACGGCGAGAGCCCGGCAATAAGGTAGCCGATACCCTGCACGTACGCGGTGAGGCTGCCGGCCCGGCGGGGGTTGTCCAAGTGATCGAGGGACACGATCAGGCTCATTGGGAACAGGCCACCGATGCCCAGCCCCAGCAGGCAGGGCCATAGCAGGCTGAAGCGTTCCGGGCTGAGGATCAGGCCGCAAAAGCCGCCGATGATCAGGGCCAGCAACACAGCCAGCACCAGGCGCTTGTCCTGGCTGCGGTTGGCAATCGCCGGGGTGAGCAGGCCGGATAATACTTCCATCGCTGTGAGAAACCCCAGGATTAAGCCGGCGTGCTGTTCGCTCCAGCCTTTCTCCACGTAGTACGGTGCCAACCAGGCCAACACGCAGGTGTAGGAGGCGGTACCCAGGCCGAAAAAGATCGCCAGCAACCGGGCCCGGCCGTTGGCGAAGAACGATTCCTGCTGCCGTGTCGGTGCGTCGGGCAAGGGCGTGACGGCCGAACGCTGAGCGTACCAGCAACCCAGTGCGACCAGCGCCAGCAGCGCCCAGATCGCCAGGCCGATGCGCCAGCTGCCGGTCTGTGCCAGGACGAAGGGTGAGAAGGACGCGGCAATGGCAGCGCCTCCCATGATCGACGTGACGTACAACCCCATGAGCAATGAAACGTTATTGGAGAAGCGCGATTTGATCAGCGCCGGCATCACCGCCTGGATCAGGGCGATGCCGATCCCGGCCAACACCGCACTGATGATCAGCTCGGCGGCACTGTCCAGGTACAGGCGCGACGCGGTGGCGATGCCGATGATCAACAGCGACAGTACGATGGTGCGGTGTTCGCCGATGCGCAGGGCGATGCGCATGCCCAGGAACATCGCCAGGCCCATCGCCATGACCGGCAGCATGGTCAGCAGCGAGGCGGTGCTGAAGCTGAGGGGCACCTCGCCGCGAATGGCTGACAACAACGGCCCCACCGCCGCCATTGAGGGGCGCAAGTTGAGCGCCACCAGCACGATGCTCACCATCAGCCAGACGGCATGGGTGCTTGAAGTTTTAACGTTTTCCATGACAGGGCCTTGGCTTGACAAAGCGTCATTTAGGCGGGTGCGGCTTGTCATGGGCAAACTGAAAACTGGCGGGGAATATTGAAAAATTAAATACCGTACTCAATCAATCAAGGTTCAGGAACTTGTGTGAAGAGGGAGCAAGCTCCCTCGCCACAAGCAGCCCGCAGCTTCCTATTCCATCTCCGGGCTCAGCGTCCCCAACCAAGCCACCAACCCCAGGACGATCACCGCCACGGAGAACTCCAGCACCATGCTGCGCCTCAGCGCATTCACCGCGACGTTGTGTTCACCGGTCTGTCGGGCTTTCTCCAGGAGTGGGCTCAGATGAAAGCGGTTCAGCGCGGCGAACACCAGCATGGCCGCGAACAGGACGAGTTTGAGCGCCAGCAACTGACCGTAGCGGCTGTCGAGCAGCCCTTCGACGCTTGGGCCGACGATGAACAGATAATTCACCACCCCTGTCACGCTAATGACTGCCACAATCACCGCCCCGGCGGTTTCAAATCCGGTCAGCGTCCGAGCCAGTACCGGCAGTTGGGGCTTGGCCTGGCGAAGCAGCAGGGCAAACGCGGCCAGGGCCCCGACCCAAGCGCCCGCTGCCCACAGATGCAGGAAGTCGGTGATGAAGTGCCAGCTACGAGGGGTGCCTTCGTCCATGGCGCCGTGTCCTGCCCAGGCCAGCGTCGCCAAGGCCACGGCCCCGCCCAGCATGACCAGGCCGAGGCTGGCGGTCGGCCAGCGTCGATTGAGCGTCACGGCGACCCCGGCCAGGAACAGCACCGCTATGCGCAGCGTCCAACTCAGGCCGACATCCGTCTCGAATACCATCATTTCAATGTGCGGCCACAACTCGGCCCAGTCCGAGACACCGCTCATGGCCCAGGCCATGCAGGCCATGGCAGCCAGGGAGAACAACCCGCCAAGCATCGCCGTAGTCCCCAACAGCGGTACGAAAGGCAACTGCGCGCCTGACACCCGCTCTTGGCCTCGCAGGCTATAGAGACCGAACGCAGCCAGGCCGAACAACAACATCAAATCCAGGTACAGCGCAAAACGCAGCGCGATGTTGATCGAGTCGCTCATCAACTCATTTCACCTTGAACGTGACGTTGCCGGTGATCGGGTGGGTGTCGGATGACACCGCGCGCCACTGGACTTGATAGGTGCCGGCAGCGAGGGGGGCGTTCGGGCTAATGACCATGGTTTTCGGATCATCGCTACCGGAAACCTTTGCTGGCATGGGCATCGGCGAATGCGCCGACATGCCGGGCATCTCGGTCATCAGCAGCTTGGCGCCGGAGAATTTGGTCATCAGGTTCTCGGAAAAGTGCAGCTCGATTTTTGCCGGCGCCGCGCCCTCCGCACCTTCGGCAGGAGTGGAGGACAGCAGTTTTGGATGGGCCTGGGCCAGGCCACTGAACAACAGGCCGACGGACAAGGCGACAGCGGTTTTGATGTATGACATGCAAGGACTCCTACAGCTTGGTTTTTAGTTTTAGTGAAACAGATCAGCGGGTCAGAACCACAGGCGCAGGCCCAGGACCAGGCGTGCTTCGCTGCGGTCCTCGCCTTCGTCCCGGACGTAGTCGGCAGTGTTGCCGTAGACACGGTTCCAGGTGACGCCGATGTACGGTGCGAACTCACGGCGTATTTCATAACGCAACCGCAGGCCCACTTCGGTGTCCGACAGCCCCGAACCGACGCCGCGGCCCGGATCGTTCTTGCCATAGAAATTGGCTTCGGCGGTGGGCTGCAGAATCAAGCGGTTGGTCAACAAGATGTCGTAATCCCCTTCCAGGCGCGCCGCGCTCTGTCCGTCTTCGCCGATGAAGGCGGTGGCCTCGGCTTCGAAGTTGTACAACGCCAGGCCCTGCAGGCCGAAGGCGGCCCAGGTTTGCGAATCGCCCGGCTTGAAGTCCTGGCGAACCCCGGCCACCACATCCCACCAAGGGCTGATGGCGTGGCCCCACAGGGCCTGGAGTTCGGCCTTTTCAGTCTTGCCATTGAGGCGTTCGCCTTCGGAGCGCAGCCATAAACGGTCGATATCGCCGCCGATCCAGCCCGACGCATCCCAGCTCAGGGCGCTGCCGTCGTCGGCGTCTTGCCACTCCAGTTGGTCCATCAGGAAGAATGAATTGACGGCGCTGTCGTGCACCGCATGCCCGCCGTGATCGTCATAGACGGCGGCGCGGTCGGCGGCGGTCAGCGCGGGAATCGGCGTGCGGCTGATGGTGGGCGCCGATTGCATGGGTTCCATGCCCTGCATCGAGTCCATGCCTTGCATCTGGCTGTGATCCATTCCCGGCATCTGGCTGTGATCCATGCCTTGTATATCGTTGCTTGCCGCCCAGGCCGGGGCGGTGACGCCGAGGGCAAGGCTGGCAATGAGTGCCATGGGGTATTGAAAAACAGTGGTCATGGTCGGCTCCTCATTCCTGCACCCGGACTTCACGGAACATGCCCATTTCCATGTGGTACAGCAGATGGCAGTGATACGCCCAGCGCCCGAGGGCGTCCGCGGTGACTCGGTAACTGCGTCGCGAGCCCGGTGGCACGTCGATGGTGTGTTTGCGCACCATGAACTGACCGTTTTCGTCCTCCAGATCACTCCACATGCCGTGCAGGTGGATGGGGTGGGTCATCATGGTGTCGTTGATCAGTACGATGCGCAGGCGTTCGCCATACTTGAGCAGCAGCGGTGCGGCATCGGAGAACTTCACGCCGTTGAACGACCAGACGAATTTCTCCATGTGCCCGGTCAGATGCAGTTCGATGGTGCGGCCCGGTTCCCGTCCGTCCGGGTCGGCAAAGGTGCTACGCAGGTCCGAATAGGTCAGCACCCTGCGACCGTTATTCCGCAGGCCGATACCGGGGTCGTCCAGCTTGGGCTTGACGCTCATGGCCTGCATGTCCACCAGCGGGTTGTCTTTCTCCGATTCGGGATGGGCCTGCATTCCGCCCATACCTGACATGGCGCCATGGTCCATGCCGGCCATGTCATCCATGCCCTGCATGTCGCCATCGTCCATGCCTTGCATCTGGCCCTGATCCATTCCCGCCATGCCCGCCATCCACCCGTGGTCCATGCCTTTCATGTCGCCCATGCCGCTCATTCCGCCGTGATCCATGCCGCCCATGCCCATGTCTTCCATGGTCACCAGTGGCCGAGGGTCGAGGGGCGGCACTGGTGCCGACAACCCGGCCCTGGTTGCGAGCGTGCCGCGGGCATACCCGGTGCGGTCCATGGATTGGGCGAACAGGGTATAGGCCTCTGCGGTGGGCTCGACGATGACATCGTAGGTTTCAGCCACGGCAATTCGAAATTCATCGACGCTCACCGGCTTGACGTATTGGCCATCGGAGGCCACGACCGTCATTTTCAGGCCAGGGATGCGGACGTCGAAATAGCTCATGGAGGAGCCATTGATGAAGCGCAGGCGGATGCGTTCACCTGGCTTGAACAAGCCGGTCCAATTCATGTCCGGCGCCTGGCCGTTCATGAGATAGGTGTAGGTGGCACCGCTGACATCGGCCAGGTCCGTGGGATTCATCTTCATTTGCGCCCACATCTTGCGATCGGCCACGGTGGCGGCCCAGCCGTTCTTGCTCACATCGTCAATGAAATCGCCGACGGTGCGTTTGTTGTAGTTGTAGTAGTCCGACTGTTTCTTGAGCTTGCGAATGACGTCGCCGGGGTCCTCGTCGGTCCAATCGGTGAGCATCACCACGTAGTCCCGTTCGTACTGGAAAGGCTCGGGTTCCCTGGCGTCGATCACCAACGGGCCGTAGACCCCGGATTGCTCCTGGAAACCGGAATGGCTGTGGTACCAGTAAGTGCCGTTCTGCCGGACCTTGAATTGGTAGACGTACATGCCATCGGGCTCGATGCCCTTGAAGCTCAGCCCCGGAACGCCGTCCATGTTGGCTGGCAGCAAAATACCGTGCCAATGGATGGACGTGGTGTCCTTCAGGCGATTGCGCACCCGCAAGGTCACGGTGTCGCCTTCACGCCAGCGCAGCAGCGGGCCGGGGACGCCGCCATTGATGGTCTGTGCGGTGCGCGGGTTGCCGGTGAAATTGACCGGGCTTTCGCCGATGAACAGGTCGAATTCAGTGCCTGTCAGCACGTTGGGCTGGCCGGGGCCGGCGACCGCCCAGACAGGCGCGCGCCACAGTCCCAGGCCGCCCAGGATACCGGCGGCGGTCAGGCCTTTGACGAAGGTTCGCCGGGAAGTCTTTGTTTGCATGCGATGGAAGTCCGTCAGTCGATTCGCTACGTGCCCAGGGCAAATTCCCTGGGCAGGTTTGAACGAAAAGATGACACAGGCGAGCGGGGCGAGTGATTACATTTCAGTCAGCTTGAAGGGGCGCGCAAGTGGGGTGATCGATGTTGAACCGGCCATTTTGGGGCTGCTTCGCAGCCCAGCGGGAGCAAGCTCCCTCGCCACGGGGGAACGCGTCCGGTGCTTGGGCGGGCGCAGGTCAGAATGATCTTTTGCAACGGTGGGATAACCTGTAGCCTTGCCGGCTTCACGCAGTCCGTGCCTGATTGATACCCACTTTCCCGGCGGTACCCGAGTGGTCCGGAGCCGGGTGTATACTCGACTTTCGCGCAATACGCGCTTGCAGGTCTTGCGAACATGACGCAAATTTCCGAACGTCTTCTGGTTCAAGCCCACCTCGACGCCAAGCAGCCCAAGCCGCTGACTGCCGAACAGGAGGCCTGGTATCGCGCCGCCATCGCCGCTGAGCTCAAGGCTCAGGACGCGGTGCTGGTCGCGCATTTCTATTGCGACCCGATCATCCAGGCCCTGGCCGAAGAGACCGGTGGCTGCGTATCCGACTCCCTGGAGATGGCTCGCTTCGGCAATGCCCATCCGGCCAAGACGGTGGTGGTGGCCGGGGTCAAGTTCATGGGTGAGACCGCCAAGATCCTCAACCCTGAAAAACGCGTGCTGATGCCCACCCTGGAAGCCACTTGCTCCCTGGACCTGGGTTGCCCGGTGGACGAGTTCTCGGCGTTCTGCGACCAGCATCCGGAGCGCACCGTGGTGGTGTACGCCAACACCTCGGCAGCGGTCAAAGCCCGGGCCGACTGGGTGGTGACGTCCAGCTGTGCGCTGGAAATCGTCGAGAGCCTGATGGACAACGGCGAGACGATCATCTGGGGCCCGGACAAGCACTTGGGCACCTACATCCAGCGCCAGACCGGTGCCGACATGCTGCTCTGGGACGGTGCCTGCATCGTCCATGAAGAGTTCAAGTCCAAGCAGTTGGAGGACATGAAAGCCCTGTACCCGGACGCCGCGATCCTGGTGCATCCTGAGTCGCCGACCTCGGTGATCGAGCTGGCGGATGCCGTGGGCTCCACCAGCCAGTTGATCGCCGCGGCCCAGAGCCTGCCGAACAAGACACTGATCGTCGCCACTGACCGCGGCATTTTCTACAAGATGCAGCAGCTGTGCCCGGACAAAGTCTTCATCGAAGCCCCCACCGCCGGCAACGGCGCGGCCTGCCGCAGTTGCGCACACTGCCCATGGATGGCGATGAATACCCTGGAGCGGATGCTCAAGAGTCTTCAGGCGGGCACCAACGAAATCTTTGTCGACCCGGCGCTGGTCCCCCAGGCGATTCGCCCGCTCAAGCGCATGCTGGACTTCACCCAGGCGGCGCGGATGAAGCTGGCGGGAAATGCCTGATTGTCGAGGTCTTGAGACTTGCGGGGCTTTCCGTGGCGAGGGAGCTTGCTCCCGCTGGGCTGCGAAGCAGCCCCTCTTGTCAGCGCCCGATACCTTAAAATAAACCACACAAGCCATCCACGACTGCTGCGCAGTCGAGCGGGAGCAAGCTCCCTCGCCACGGGGCTTGTGGTGCGTTCTTACTTGGTCTTCTTCGGAATCCGCACCAGCTGCGTATCCGAATAGATGTCATGCCAGCTGCGCTTGCGCTTATCGAACAGCGCCCAGATAAAGCCCAGCCCCAGCAGCAGCAACGACGCAATCGACACGACGAATCGCAGCAGCGCCTGCCACAGGCTGATGGCGGTGCCATCGGCGTTCTGTACGCGGACACCCCACACCTGCATGCCGAGGGTCTGGCCATTATGAGTCCAGAACTTGGCGAAGAAGCCGAAGAGCACGAACAGCAGCACACTGGACAGCAGCGGGTCGCCATCCAACGCGCCGGCTTCGGTGAGCGAGCGCATTTTTTCTTCACCGATGATCGCCATCTGGATCATCTTGTAGGCGCCGCTGGTGACAATCAGCAGGGCCGTGCAGAGTAAAAAGTCATAGAACATCGCTGCCAGGCGACGGCCCAGGCCGACGGGGGGAAAGTCGCCTTGGGGAGTGAGCAGGTGTTTGGGCATGACGGCCTCGGATGAAAAAGAAGCCATTTTACGGATTTACGCCCATAAAAAAGCCCCTGATATCAATCAGGGGCTTTTTAGTTCGCGAAAGCCTTAGGCCTCGGCTTGAACCTCGTCAGCCTGCATGCCTTTCTGGCCTTGCACAGCAACGAAAGTGACTTTCTGGCCTTCTTTCAGGCTCTTGAAGCCGTTGCCCTGGATAGCTCGGAAATGCACGAACAGGTCCGGACCGCTTTCAG
Organism: Pseudomonas fluorescens Q2-87; assembly: GCF_000281895.1. NCBI lineage: Bacteria > Pseudomonadati > Pseudomonadota > Gammaproteobacteria > Pseudomonadales > Pseudomonadaceae > Pseudomonas > Pseudomonas fluorescens. The sequence goes on from NZ_CM001558.1 coordinate 1,263,209, forward strand.
GAGTGATAAAACCAAAACCCTTCTCGTCGTTGAACCACTTGACGGTACCGCTCTGACGTTGAGACATTTTCTTATTTCCTTTGACGCTAAAATTGATGACAGCCTCTTTCACATGAAAGAGTACTGGGGCTGGGTTGCAGGAAAGTAAGAGACGTCGAACGGGATGTAGCGAACTTCATTAGCTACTGCCCAGGTCACGATTCCAAGCGACCCATGCAAACACAGTGATCAAACTCTACGCCAACTACCAACGAAAAAACAACCCCCACGCAGAAGCCCGTATTTGCTCAGCCTGCCACCATTTACAGGGGTTGTCGGGCGGGGCTTATTCGATAGGCTAGTTCAATAAGTTGTGATCGTTATAAGCATCCATGAATGTCTAAGATGCACCTTTTTATGGCGGTTGCGTTACACATTAGTGCACGTATAACGCAACTGCGTTACGTATAGAAACAGTCAATCAACCACGGTAGTAGCGTTGTGGAACGAATGGCATTTTGCTTACAAGTAAAGGCACCTTTTTCCCACGCACAACAGCCCAGACAGGCGTATCCAGCGCGACATAGGCGCTGTCCAGATAGCCCATCGCCAACGGACCGCCCAAAGTCGGGCCGAAACCACCGCTGCACACCGTTCCGATAATGTCGCCCGCTTCGTTGACGATCTCGGCGCCTTCGCGCACCGGGGTACGTTCCTGGGGCAGCAGGCCGACGCGCTTGCGGCTCACGCCGCCCTGTTGTTGGGCGAATACGGTTTCAGCCCCGGGGAAACCACCGGCGCGAGCACCGTCGGCACGTCGCACCTTGGAGATGGCCCACAGCAGGCTGGCTTCGATCGGCGTTGTCTCGGTGTTCATGTCGTGGCCATAAAGGCACAGGCCGGCCTCCAGGCGCAGGGAGTCACGAGCACCGAGGCCGATGGCCGCGACTTCCGGCTCGGCCAGCAGGGCGCGGGCGAGTTTTTCCGCATCAGCGGCAGGTACGGAGATTTCAAAGCCATCTTCACCGGTGTAGCCCGAACGGCTGACAAAGCAGTCCACGCCCAACAGCGTGACGCGCTGGAACTGCATGAAGGTCATCTTCGCCACGTCCGGCGCCAGGCGTGCCAGCACGGTGACCGCCGCCGGGCCTTGCAGGGCCAGCAGGGCACGGGTTTCGAACAGCGGCTCGATGCTGCACTGCTCGCCAATGTGGGCACGCAGATGCGCCAGGTCCTGATCCTTGCAAGCCGCGTTGACCACCAGGAACAACTCGTCGTTGCCCAGGTTGGCAACCATCAGGTCGTCGAGGATGCCGCCGTTCGCGTTGGTGAACATGGCGTAGCGCTGCATGCCCACCGGCAAATCGATGATGTCCACCGGCACCAACGTTTCCAGGGCCTTGGCAGCTTCAGCACCGGTCAACCGGATCTGGCCCATGTGGGATACGTCGAACAGTCCGGCCTGAGCGCGGGTGTGCTGGTGTTCTTTCATCACGCCCAGTGGGTATTGCACCGGCATGTCATAGCCGGCGAACGGCACCATGCGGGCGCCGAGTTCAAGGTGCAGCGCATGCAGCGGGGTTTTCAGCAGTTGTTCGGTGGACATATCAGCTCCTGGAAAATGTTGAAGAAAGCGGGCGCATCAGCATTCGATGATGTTGACGGCCAGACCGCCGCGGGCGGTCTCCTTGTATTTGCTTTTCATGTCGGCGCCGGTCTGGCGCATGGTGCGGATGACTTTGTCGAGAGAGACGAAGTGATGCCCGTCGCCGCGCATGGCCATGCGCACCGCGTTGATGGCTTTCACCGAACCCATGGCGTTGCGCTCGATGCATGGCACCTGTACCAGGCCGCCGATGGGGTCGCAGGTCAGGCCAAGGTTGTGTTCCATGCCGATTTCGGCGGCGTTCTCCACTTGCTGGACGGTACCGCCCAACACTTCGCAGAGGGCGCCGGCCGCCATCGAACAGGCCACGCCGACTTCGCCCTGGCAACCGACTTCGGCACCCGAGATGGAGGCGTTTTCCTTGTACAGGATGCCGATTGCGGCGGCGGTCAGCAGGAACCGCACCACGCCATCCTCGTTGGCACCGGGGATGAAGCGCATGTAGTAATGCAGCACGGCCGGGATGATCCCCGCCGCGCCGTTGGTGGGGGCGGTGACTACGCGTCCGCCATAAGCATTTTCTTCGTTGACCGCCAAGGCGTACAGGTTGACCCAGTCCAGCACCGACAGCGGATCGCGCAGGGCGGCTTCAGGGTTCTTGCACAATTGGCGGTGCAGCGCCGCGGCCCGGCGCTTGACCTTCAGCCCGCCCGGCAGGATCCCTTCGTTGCGGCATCCGGCCGCGACGCAATCTTGCATCACCTGCCAGATCTTCAGCAGGCCGGCGCGGGTTTCGGCTTCGGGGCGCCAGGCGCTTTCGTTGGTCAGCATCACTTGGCTGATGGACAGGCCATAAGTGGTGCAGTGGCCCAGCAAATCCTTGGCACTTTTGAACGGGAAGGTCAGGGGCGTGGCATCTTCGACGATCCGGTCGGCGCCGGCCGCGCCTTCGTCCACGACAAAACCGCCACCCACCGAGTAATACTCGCGGCTGCGCACTTGCAGCCCCGCCGCATCGAAGGCGCGGAAAATCATACCGTTGGGGTGGAAGGGCAGCGGTTTGCGGATCATCGCCAGGTGCAGTTTTTCATTGAATTCGATGGGGTGCTGGCCGAGCAGGTTAAGGCGACCGTTGCTGCGAATATCCTGCAGGCGGGCGTTGACTGTCTCGGTGTCCACGGTGTCCGGGTGTTCACCTTCCAGGCCCAGCAGCACGGCCTTGTCGCTGCCGTGGCCTTTGCCGGTGGCGCCGAGCGAGCCGTAGAGCTCAACCTTGACGCTGGTGATGGTTTCGAGCAAATCGTCCCGACGCAGCCCTTCGGCGAAACGAGCAGCGGCACGCATCGGGCCGACCGTATGGGAGCTGGACGGGCCGATGCCGATCTTGAACAGGTCGAACACGCTTAACGACATGGTGTTTCTCCGGTTTCTTTTTATAAGGATCGACGAATATGAGCTTGGCGTAGATCCAATGTGGGAGCGGGCTTGCTCGCGAAGGCGGTGTGCCAGTCGATATTACTTGGCTGACACACCGCCTTCGCGAGCAAGCCCGCTCCCACAAGGGGATATGCGGTGTTGTTGAGAGGGCGTGCAAACCCGCCCCCTCCACAGGTCAAGCGTAGCTTTCGATCGATGGGCAGGCGCAGACCAGGTTGCGGTCGCCGAACACGTTGTCGACCCGGCCCACTGGCGGCCAGTATTTACCTTCGATCAACGACGCCACCGGGTACACCGCCTGTTCGCGGCTGTAGGGGTGGGTCCATTCGCCGACGAGTTCCGCCGCGGTGTGCGGGGCGTTTTTCAGCGGGTTGTCGTCTTTATCGAGGCTGCCGTTTTCCACTGCGCGGATTTCTTCGCGGATGCAGATCATGGCGTCGCAGAAGCGGTCCAGTTCTTCCTTGGATTCGCTTTCGGTCGGCTCGATCATCAACGTGCCGGCCACCGGGAACGACATGGTCGGGGCGTGGAAGCCGAAATCGATCAGGCGCTTGGCCACGTCATCGACGCTGATGCCGCTGCTGTCCTTGAGAGGACGCAGGTCGAGAATGCACTCGTGCGCCACCAGGCCGTTGCTGCCGGAGTAAAGCACTGGGTAATGCTCTTCCAGGCGACGGGCGATGTAGTTGGCGTTGAGGATCGCCAGTTGCGAAGCGCGCTTGAGGCCGGCGCCGCCCATCATGCGGATGTACATCCAAGTGATCGGCAGGATGCTGGCGCTGCCGAATGGCGCCGCGCAGACCGCGCCTTCCTTGCGTTCCATGTTGGCATGGCCAGGCAGGAACGGCGCCAGGTGCGACTTGACGCCAATCGGGCCGACGCCCGGGCCGCCACCGCCGTGAGGAATGCAGAAGGTCTTGTGCAGGTTCAAGTGGGAGACGTCGCCGCCGAACTTGCCCGGTGCGCAGAGGCCGACCATGGCATTCATGTTGGCGCCGTCGATGTACACCTGGCCGCCGTTGTCATGAATGATGCCGCAGATTTCGCGGATGCCTTCTTCGAACACACCGTGGGTGGACGGGTAGGTGATCATCAGCGCCGCGAGGTGCTCGCGGTGCTCGATGGCCTTGGCTCGCAGGTCTTCGATGTCGACGTTGCCGCGAGCATCGCAGGCGGTGACCACCACGCGCATCCCGGCCATGTTGGCGGTAGCCGGGTTGGTGCCGTGGGCCGAGGACGGGATCAGGCAGATGTCGCGGCGGTCTTCGCCACGGCTCTGGTGATAGGCGCGGATTGCCAGCAGGCCGGCGTATTCGCCCTGAGAACCGGCGTTGGGTTGCAGCGACACCGCGTCATAACCGGTGGCGGCGCAGAGCATGGCCTCCAATTCGTCGGTCAGTTGCTGATAACCGGCGCTTTGCTCGGCCGGGGCGAACGGGTGCAGGGCGCCGAACTCGGCCCAGGTCACCGGGATCATTTCGCTGGCGGCGTTGAGCTTCATGGTGCAGGAACCCAGCGGGATCATGGTGCGATCCAGGGCCAGGTCCTTGTCGGCGAGCTTGCGCAGGTAGCGCATCAGCTCGGTTTCGGAATGGTAGCGGTTGAACACCGGATGGCTGAGGATCGCCGATTGGCGCACCAGCTCGGCCGGGATACGGCTTTGCACGCTGGCGGCCAGGGCGGCGAAGTCAGGCACGGCCTTGCCCTCGGCAAACAGGTTCCACAAGGCCTCGACGTCAGCCTGGCTGGTGGTTTCATCCAGGGACAAGCCCAGGCGTTCAGTGTCCACCACACGCAGGTTGATGCGCTGGGCACGGGCCTTGTCGTGCAGGGCGGCGGTTTGTGCGCCGGTGTGCAGGGTCAGGGTATCGAAGAAGCTTTCTTGCTCGACACTCAGGCCCAGCGCGCCCAGGCCCTTGGCGAGAATCGCGGTCAGGTGATGGATGCGGTTGGCGATTTGCACCAGGCCCTTGGGGCCGTGATACACGGCGTACATGCTGGCGATATTGGCCAGCAGCACTTGGGCGGTGCAGATGTTGCTCGTGGCTTTTTCGCGACGGATGTGTTGTTCGCGGGTCTGCATCGCCAGGCGCAGGGCCGGCTTGCCGAAACGGTCTACGGAAACACCGACCAGGCGGCCGGGCATGTCGCGCTTGAAGGCGTCCTTGGTGGAGAAGTACGCCGCGTGCGGACCGCCGAAGCCCAGCGGTACGCCGAAGCGTTGGGCGCTGCCAATGGCGACGTCGGCGCCGAACTCACCTGGCGGGGTCAGCAGGGTCAAGGCCAGCAAATCAGCCGCGACCGCCACCAGGGCGTTGACGGCGTGGAAGCGTTCGGTCAGTTCACGATAGTCGAACAGGTCACCGTTGCTGGCCGGGTATTGCAGCAGCGCGCCGAAAAAGCCGCTGACGTCGCTCAGTTCGCGTTCGTCGCCGACCACCACGTCGATGCCCAGGGGCTCGGCGCGGGTGCGCAATACATCGAGGGTTTGCGGGTGGCTATGTACCGAGGCGAAGAAAGCGTTGCTGCCTTTGTTCTTGCTCAGGCGCTTGCAGAAGGTCATGGCTTCGGCGGCGGCCGTGGCTTCGTCCAGCAGCGAGGCGTTGGCGATCGGCAGGCCGGTGAGGTCGCTGATCAGGGTCTGGAAATTCAGCAGTGCTTCGAGACGGCCTTGGGAAATTTCTGGCTGGTAGGGGGTGTAGGCGGTGTACCAGGCCGGGTTTTCCAGCAGGTTGCGCAGGATCGGCGCCGGGGTATGGCAGTTGTAGTAGCCCTGGCCGATGTAGGTCTTGAACAGTTGGTTCTTGGCGGCGATGGCCTTGATCGAGGCCAGTGCATCGGCTTCGCTCTGGCCGTCGCCCATGTCCAGGACGCTGGTGCCCTTGATGCTTTCCGGGATGACACTGGCGCTCAGGGCTTCCAGGGAGTCGTAGCCCAGGCGTTCGAGCATGGCTTGCTCGTCGCTGGCGCGCGGGCCGATGTGGCGGGCGATGAATTCGTTGGCGGTGCCGAGATTAACGGTCATGGTGCGCTCCTCAGGCTTCGGCGTTGGCTTTGATCAAGCGGTCGTAGGCGTCTTGATCCAACAGCTTAGTCACTGCGTCGGCATCGGTCGGTTTAAAGCGGAAGAACCAGCCTTCGCCCATCGGGTCTTCGTTGACCAGTTCCGGGCTGGCGTCGAGTTTGTCATTCACTTCCAGGACTTCACCGTCCAAAGGCATGTACACACCGCTGGCGGCCTTGACCGACTCTACGGTAGAGGCTTCGGCGCCTTTGGCGTAGGCCTGCAGCTCAGGCAGTTGCACGAAGACCACATCACCCAGTGCATTCTGGGCGAAAGCGGTGATGCCCACGGTTACGCTGCCGTCGGCTTCGGCACGCAGCCATTCGTGATCTTCAGTGAAACGCAACTCGCTCATGGAAACTCCTGGGGCCAGACTCGTCTGGTGGACGCGATGAAAGGCACGGGGCTTGGCCCGGCCGAATGGTTATACCCATAGCAAGAATGCGGCCAATCTTCATAATTGCTTATATATCAATCGGTTGAATGGTTTTGTCGAAGCTTGGATCGACTTCGCTGTAGCGAAATCGCTACAGCTGGGAGGCTGGAAAAAATCGTTGTGGGATCAAAGCCTTGCGCAGCGCTGCTTAGCGATGAGTGTATCGATATCGTTCCGCTGTAGCGCTTTCAGTACAGGTGGAGGTCGTTTTTGATCGGCTTTGGGGCAGACACAGATCCCTTGTGGGAGCGGGCTTGCTCGCGAAGACGGTGTGCCAGCTAAGTTGATGTCGACTGACACTCCGCTTTCGCGAGCAAGCCCGCTCCCACATGGACCGAGTAAAGCTATGGCTTTCCGGAAATCCCGTACTTGCGCAACCGATGGGCGATCGCAGTGTGGGAAGTCTGCAGGCGGGCGGCGAGCTGGCGGGTGGAGGGATAGTTGGCATAAAGCGTTTCGAGCAGGTCTTTCTCGAAGGTCTCCACGGCCTGTTCCAGGCTTTCGACCTCCACGTCGCCTTGGCGCGCCACGGAGGTGCCGGCGATGTCGAGGTCGCCGATGTCCACCAGGCTGCTTTCGCAGATGGCCGCTGCGCGGAAGATCACGTTCTGCAATTGCCGCACGTTGCCCGGCCAGCGGTTACCCAACAGCGCCGGATAGGTGCCGGGGGCCAGGCGGCAGACCGGACGCTGGATCTGCGCACAGGCCTGCTGCATGAAATAACGCGCCAGCAACAGGATGTCCTGGCCGCGCTCGCGCAGCGGCGGCACTTCGACGTTGAGCACGTTCAGGCGATAGAACAAGTCTTCGCGAAACGAGCCTTCACTGACCATTTTCTCCAGGTTGCGGTGGGTGGCGCTGAGGATGCGCACGTTGACCTTGATTTCCCGGTCACCGCCCACTCGGCGAAAGCTGCCATCGTTCAGGAAGCGCAGCAGCTTGGCTTGCAGATACGGCGACATCTCGCCGATCTCATCGAGAAACACCGTGCCCTGGTTCGCCAGTTCCATCAGCCCTGGCTTGCCGCCCCGTTGCGCGCCAGTGAAGGCGCCGGGGGCGTAGCCGAACAGTTCACTTTCGGCCAGGTTTTCCGGCAGCGCGGCGCAGTTCAGGGCGAGGAACGGTGCGCCATGACGGGCGCTGATGGCGTGGCAGGCACGGGCCACCAGCTCCTTGCCGGTGCCGGTTTCGCCCTGGATCAGCAGCGGTGCATCCAGCGCTGCGACCCGTTGGGCCCGAGCCTTGAGTGTACGAATCGCCGGGGATTCGCCCAGCAATGCATCAAAGCCTTCGGCGTGATCGTGGTGCAGGGCCGACAAACGTTCGCCGATGCGGTTGGGCTGGTAGAGCGTCAGCAGGGCGCCAGCGTCGGTGATGGGCGTGGCGTCCAGCAGCAAGGTCTGGCCGTTGAGGGTGATTTCCCGCAGCGGCAGGCGAAAACCATTTTCCAGCAGCGCACCCAACAGGGCTTCGTCACCGAACAGCTCGGCGACGCTTTGCCCGGCGGGTTCCCGACCGTACAAGGCGATCAGCGCCGGGTTGGCCAGCAACACCTTGCCGGCGCTGTCCAGGGCCAGCACCGGGTCGGTCATGGCCGCCAGCAACGCGTCGAGCTGCAAGTGCCGGCGCTGGCCCGGCAGGATGTCCACCACCGTCACCGCCTGCACGCCACGCACGCTGAACAGCGCCTCGCGCAACTCATCCAGTACTTGCGGGCTGAGGGTCGGCGCGTCGATATAGACGTTGGGTGGCACCATTTCCACCGCATCCAGGTTGAGATTGCGCCCACCGAGCAAGGCCAGGACTTCCTGGGTGATGCCGACGCGGTCGATGAAGCTGACGTGGATACGCATGGGGCGGTTTTGGCTTCTGGAGTGCGAAGGGTGGCAAGTATGCCTTGGGCCGGGGTGTTGGTGAAACTGGTGCAGCTCTCGAGAAATATGCCGAACTTCTCTGTGGGAGCGGGCTTGCTCGCGAAAGCGTAGTGTCAGCAAAGCAGATATCGACTGATACACCGCTTTCGCGAGCAAGCCCGCTCCCACAAGGGGGCGCGGTGCAGTCGATATTGCCTACAACCCCACGTCCCATTCAGGCGTCTCGGGAAACTTGAGCACCAGGAAATCCAGCATGCTGCGCAGCGCCGACGGCATGTGCCTGCGGGATGCATACACCGCGTACATGCTCATCTGGCGGGGCTCGGCATGGGCCAGCAGGCGGATCAGTTCACCGTTCTTGATGTGGGCGCCGGCCTGGTAGCTGGGCAGCATCGCCACCCCGGCGCCGGCCATGGTGGCGCGCAGCAGCGTGCTGGCTTCGTTGGCGCTGATATTGCCCTGCACCGGCACCGAAACCTGTTCGCCGTCCTGTTCGAAATGCCACAGGCTCTTGCCGAAGTAGGAATGGGTCAGGCAGTTGTGCTGGCTCAAGTCCTCGACCCGTTGTGGTGTCGAGTGTCCACGCAGGTAACCGGGCGACGCGCAGATCACCGAGCGGCAGACCGTGAGACGGCGGGCAATAAGGTTCGGGTCCAGGTCGTTGCTCATGCGGATCGCCAGGTCGATGCGCTCGTCCACCAGGTTCACCGTGCGGTCGAGCATCTGCAGGTCGACGCTCACGCCTGGGTAGCGCGTGACGTATTCAGCCATGGCGGTTGCCAGTTGAGCCTGGCCGAACGAGGTGCTGGCGCTGATACGCAGCATGCCCCGGGGGGCGTCGTCCGGTGTGCCGACAGCCGCTTGCATGTCACCGGACAGCTCCAGCATCTGTCGGCAGCGCGGCAGGATTTCCGTGCCGGCGGCCGTCAGGCTCAGCTTGCGGGTGGTGCGGTGCATCAGGCGGGCGCCGACCCAGTCTTCCAGCTCCGCCAGGTACCGCGATACCACCGGCCGGGAGAGTTCCAGGTGTTCGGCTGCTGCCGACTGGCTGCCCAGATCCACCACTGTGACGAACACCTGCATTGCTTGTAGACGATCCATGATTTGCCCGGTTTCAGAAACAAACTATGTCCAAGCATCGCATTTTTTGAAACGAGCCGCGCCACTAAGCTCCCTTTCATTCCCTTGGGGCTTTTGGACAACGGAGCACACCATGACCGGTTTCATTTCACTCAAGCGACTGCTGCTGGCAACCGCAACCCTGGCGTTCGCGGCGCATAGCTGGGCGGCCGACCTGACACTGGATGTCTACAACCCAGGCGCAGCGGCGGTTTTTCCGGTGACCTCGGTCCTGGTCAGCGGTGAAAAAGAAGCGATTCTGGTGGACGCCCAGTTCGGCAAGACCCAAGCCGCGCAAGTCGTGGAAAAAATCCGCGCCAGCGGCAAGCGCTTGACCACGATCTACATCAGCCATGGCGATCCAGACTACTATTTTGGCTTGGAAACCCTGACCGCCGCGTTCCCTGAGGCCAAGGTGCTGGCGTCCGCGCCGACGGTCGAGCACATCAAGCAAACCATGGACGGCAAGCTGAAATATTGGGGACCGATCCTGAAGGCCGATGCACCGGCCAAGGCCATCCTGCCCCAGGTACTCAAGGGCGACAGCCTGACCCTGGAGGGCCAGCGTTTGCAGATCATCGGCCTCGACGGCCCGCAGCCGGACCGCAGCTTCGTGTGGATTCCATCGATCAAGTCGGTCGTTGGCGGTGTGGTGGTGGCGCAGAACATTCATGTCTGGATGGCTGACACCCAGACGCCGCAATCCCACAAGGACTGGCTGGCGACGCTGGCAGGCATCGAGAAACTGCAACCGGTCACGGTGATTCCGGGTCATTACCTGGGCGAAAGCGACCGCTCATTGGCCCCGGTCAGATTTACCGCCAATTACATCAAGGCCTTCGATGAGGAGACCGCCCGCGCCAAGGACTCCGCTGCGCTGATCGCCGCCATGAAAAAACGCTACCCGAACCTGGGCGAAGACAGTTCGCTGGAGCTCAGTGCCAAGGTGGCTAAAGGCGAGATGAAGTGGTGACTCATTGATTTCATGTGGCGAGGGAGCTTGCTCCCGCAGGGCTGCGAAGCGGCCCAATTTCAGCAAATGGAGCGTACCTGACACACCGCGTGAACCGTTTAGCGACTGCTTCGCAGCCGAGCGGGAGCAAGCTCCCTCGCCACAACGATGTACCACCGCAAAAGATTTGTCGTGCCCGTTTCGAGCACACCTTCAATGGCATCCATAGGTCATCACTGGAGTAAATCATGAGCAAAATCGCAATCATCGGCGCCACCGGTCGTGCCGGCAGCCAACTGCTGGAAGAAGCTCTGCGTCGGGGCCACAGCGTGACGGCCATTGCCCGTAACACTACGAAAATCGGCGAAAGGACAGGGGTTGTCAGCAAGCAAGTGGATATATTGGACAGCGAGGCCCTGACCGCTGCGGTCGCCGGCCACGACGTGGTCATCAGCGCGGCTCACTTCGCCACCGTGCCGGCCGACAAACTCGTCGCCCCGGTGAAAGCCGCCGGGGTCAAGCGCTTGCTGGTGGTTGGTGGGGCCGGTTCGTTGCTGCTACCGGATAACAGCCGAGTGATCGACAGTGATGGTTTCCCGGAGGAATACCTGGCCGAAGCCACGGCCGGTGCGTTGTTCCTGGACGTGCTGCGCAAGGAGCAGGACCTGGACTGGACCTTCCTCTCGCCTTCGGCGGAGTTCGTCGAAACCGAGCGCACCGGCCAGTTCCGTGTCGGCAAGGATCACCTGCTGTTCGATGACGCGGGACGCAGCTGGATCAGCTTTGCCGACTACGCCATTGCGCTGATCGATGAAGTGGAAACACCGCAGTTTTCGCGCGCGCGCTACACCGTCGGCTACTGATCCACCACGTCGCGAGTCCGTGTGGGAGCGGGCTTGCTCGCGAAGGGGCCGTCTTATCCTGCATCGATGCAAGCTGACCCGGCGCTTTCGCGAGCACGCTCGCTCCCACATTCTTCCCGATTCAGCCGTGAACCCTCACCCAGACGCTGACCAGCACGGTCGCCGCCATCAGCCACGCCACCGCCGCTACGGCCAGTGACGTCTCCAGGCGCATGCGATCGACCATCACATAGAGTGTCGCCAGGTACACGAAATAAGGAATGATCGACCACATACCGAACACGATGGTGGTCTTCAGTTCGTCGACCGAACGGCCCTTGCCGACGATGTAGTGGGCGATCAGGGCAAAGGTCGGGAACAGCGGCACCAGCCCTGCGATGTAATAATTCCTGGTCTTGGCCAGCATCGCCAGGATGACCACCACGGCTGCACCCAGCGCTGCTTTGAAAATCAGATCCACAAATCCACCGTCCGGTTAATGGCTCAGGCCATATTTTTTGACTTTGTCGAACAGCGTGGTCTTGGCCATGCCCAGTTCCTGGCTGGCCTGGGTCAGGTTGCCGCCGCTGCGTTGCAACGCGTCCACCAGCAGGTTGCGTTCGAACGCTTCCACGGCTTCGGCGAAGGCCAGGCTCTGGTTGCCGCTGCTGGCGCCGGCTCTTTTGAAGGCGGGGAGGCCGAGGGCATAACGTTCGGCGACGTTGCGCAGTTCGCGCACGTTGCCTGGCCAGTCGTGGCTCATCAGGTTCGACAGGGTCTGGTTGTCCAGCTGTGGCACCGTGCGGTCGAAGCGCAGGGACGACTGCTGGAGGAAGTGCTCGAACAATTGCAGGATGTCCTCGCGGCGCTCGCGCAGGGGCGGCAGTTCCAGGGTCACCACGTTGAGGCGGTAATACAAGTCGCTGCGAAACTGCCCGGCGCGGCTCATTTCGTCCAGGTCGGATTTGGTCGCGGCAATCACCCGGCAATCGACGGCCACGCTCTGGTTCGAGCCCAGGCGTTCAAGGGTGCGTTCCTGCAACACCCGCAGCAACTTGATCTGCAAGGGCAGGGGCATGCTTTCCACTTCATCGAGAAACAGCGTGCCGCCATCGGCGTGCTCGATCTTGCCGATCCGGCGTTTGCCGGCACCGGTGAAGGCGTTGGCCTCGTGGCCGAAAATCTCGCTTTCGAAGAGGTTTTCCGGCAGGCCGCCGCAGTTCAGCGCGACGAATTGCTTATCGTGGCGTCGACTGAAGTCGTGCAGGCAACGGGCAACCAGTTCCTTGCCGGTGCCGGTCTCGCCTTCGATCAGCACGTTGGCCGAGGTGTCGGCGACGTTGGCAATCAGCGCTCGCAGGTGTTGCATGGCTGGCGAGCGCCCGATGATCCGGCCTTCCAGGGAGTCGCGTTCGGCCAATTGCCGGCGCAGCGATGAAACCTCGCGGGCCAGGCTGCGCTGTTCCAGGGCGCGACGGGCGACGTCCACCAGGCGCTCCGGGGAGAAGGGTTTCTCCATGAAGTCATAAGCGCCTTTTTGCATGGCGCCGACGGCCATGGAGATGTCGCCGTGGCCGGTGATCAGCACCACCGGCAGGCTGCGATCCCGGGCCTTGAGGCGTGTCAGCAGCTCCAGGCCATCGATGCCCGGCAGGCGGATGTCGCTGATGACGATGCCGGCGAAGTTATCGTCGACTCGCTCCAGGGCCTCTTCGGCGCTGCCCACGCCGATGCAAGGAATGTCTTCCAGGCTCAGGGCTTGCTGGCAGCCCAGCAGGACATGGGGATCATCTTCGACGATCAATACGCTCAGGTCGTTGTTCATAGCGGCTCGGCAGGAGAAAGGCTTACCAACGGTAAACTGAGGACAAAAATGGTGCCACGCTCAACCGGATACTCGACACCCAGGTGTCCGCCGGCGGCTGCGGCCAGGCTCGCCGAAAGCGTCAGGCCGAGGCCCAGCCCCTGTTCGCCGGGCTTGGTGGTGAAGAACGGTTCGAACAGGTGCTTGCGTGCCTGCGGATCGATGCCGTGGCCGTTGTCGCGCACCCGCAGGCGATATTTGCCGTCGCTGATTTCGCCTTCGAGCCACAGCCGCGGCTCGGGTTGGGCCTGCATGGCGTCCAGGGCATTGCCGATCAGGTTCACCAGGATCTGCTCCAGGCGCGTCTGGTCGATTTGCAGCTGGACGTCGTCGAAACCGTTGTGGATTTCGATATCCAGGTGTTCAAGGCGCCCGCCCAGCAGTTGCAGGGCGGCCGCGACGGCCTTGCCCAGGCTCGCCCGGCCCTGGTCGTCGCCTCGGCGGGCAAACGCGCGCAGGCTGGCGGTGATGCGGCCCATGCGGTCGATCAGTTCGTTGATGGTCTTGAGGTTGGTACTGGCGACGTCTAACTGACCGCGCTCCAGAAAGCGCACGGTATTGCCGGACAAGGTGCGCAACGCCGCCAGCGGCTGGTTGAGTTCGTGGGCGATGCTGGTGGACATCTGACCGATGGCCGCCAGCTTGCCGGCCTGGACCAGTTCGTCCTGGGCCCTGCGTAATGTCTCTTCAGCCTGGCGTCGCTCGCGGATCTGGCCCTTGAGTCGTTCGTTGCTGGCACGCAGGTCGGTGGTGCGTTCGGTAATCCGACGCTCGAGCTGGTTGTTGGCTTCCTGCAAGGCTTCCCGGGCCGCGAGGCGGGTGGCGATGACCTTGCGTCGCTCATTCCAGGCGATCAACAGGAACGCCACCAGGGCGAAGGCGACGGCCACCAGGATGCCTTGGTTGATCGCCTGGCGCCGCAGGTCTTCAAGCGGGGTCAGCAAGGTGAAATTCCACGGTGTGTCGCTTAGCGGACGGGTCTGCGACAGGTAACTGATGGCCTGCTCGTCGGACACCAGTTCGGTATTGGCCGGGAAGGTCAGCTTTTCCATGCCTTCGGCGAGTTTTTCCCGGGCCAGGGGCACCAGTTCGTTCAGCGGGAACCAGTAATATTGCAGGCTGCGGGCCAGGCGTTCCTTGGTGTCGTCGCTCAGCGGGCGCACCGACTTGAGCCGTCGCGCCGGGTCGCTGGAGAGAATGATGATGCCGTTCTCATCACTGACGAAAGCCTCCAGGCGCGCCCGCTGCCAACGTTCCTCCATGGCTTCGAGGCGTACCTTGACCACGGCGACGCCGATAATCTTGCCCTGTTGTTCCAGGCCATGGGCCAGGTAATAGCCCGGTTCGCCGTTGGTGCTGCCGATCCCATAGAAGCGCCCCGGCTGACCGCGCACGGCGTTCTGGAAATAGGCGCGGAAGGACAGGTCTTCCCCCAGATAGCTATCGACGTCGCGCCAGTTGCTGGTGGCCAAGACCCGGCCGGTGGTGTCCATGACATAAATGGCCCGGCTGCGGCTGCGCCGGTTCAGGCCTTCGAGGTATTCGTTGACGGTCTTGCGGTGTTCGGGTGTCGGGTCGTCGAGCAGTACGGAGACGCTCGACTCCAACTCCAGCAGGCTGGGCAAGTAGGTGTACTTGCTGATCTCGCTTTCGACCGCGCGGGCATGCAGCTCCAGCTGGCGCTCGCCGTTCTCGGCAAGGCCGCGCACGCCGTAGTGCTCGCTGATCCAAAAGCCGAGGTAGCCCAGGCCGATCATCAACGCGATGACCAACGGCGGCAGGAACAGATGGCGAATCAGACGGGGCTTCACGGCAAGTGATGGCGGCGCGGCGCGATAAAGGGTGGGGTCGCATTTCATCACAGAAGCCTTGGGTCAACCAGTGTGGCGGCGGTCGTCCTTCGAACGCGGTCCTGTGGCGAGGGAGCTTGCTCCCGCTCGGCTGCGAAGCAGTCGCAATAGGGTTGATGCGGTGTGCCAGATACACCGCATTCGCCGGTTTTGGGGTCGCTGCGCGACCCAGCGGGAGCAAGCTCCCTCGCCACAGGAGCCGGTCCAAAGGAAGTGGCGCTTAGTGCTGCAGGATTTTCTCGAGGAAATGCTGCGCTCGTTCGGAGCGGGCGCTGATGTCGCCGAAGAACTCTTCCTTCTTGCAGTCTTCGATGATCTGCCCCTGGTCCATGAAGATCACCCGGTTCGCCACTTTGCGGGCGAAGCCCATTTCGTGGGTCACGCACATCATGGTCATGCCTTCGTGGGCCAGTTGCACCATGACGTCGAGCACTTCGTTGACCATTTCCGGGTCAAGGGCCGAAGTCGGTTCGTCGAACAGCATCACCACCGGGTCCATCGCCAGGGCGCGGGCAATCGCCACGCGCTGCTGCTGGCCGCCGGAGAGCTGGCCCGGATGCTTGTGGGCGTGGGCCGACAGACCGACTCGCTCAAGCAATTGCAGGCCTTTCTGGGTGGCTTCTTCCTTGCTGCGGCCCAGCACCTTGATCTGCGCGATGGTCAGGTTTTCGGTGATGGTCAGGTGCGGGAACAGCTCGAAATGCTGGAATACCATGCCCACTCGGGAGCGCAGTTTCGGCAGGTTGGTCTTCGGGTCGGCGATGGAGGTGCCGTCGACCACGATGTCGCCTTTCTGGAACGGTTCCAGCGCGTTCACGCACTTGATCAGCGTGGACTTGCCCGAGCCCGAAGGGCCGCACACCACCACGACTTCACCCTTGCTGACCTCGGTGCTGCAATTGGTCAGTACCTGGAAGTCCCCATACCACTTGTTGATATTCTTGATAGAGATCATACGGCGAACCTTTTTTGCAGACGCTTGACCAGCAGCGAGGCGGCAAAGCTGATTGTGAAGTACACGAGACCTGCGATGATCAGGAACTCATTGGAGCGGCCGATGATGTCGCCATTGGCCCGCGAAGCATTGAGGAAGTCCACCAGGCCGACGGTGTAGACCAGCGAGGTGTCCTGAAACAGGATGATGCTTTGTTGCAGCAACAGCGGGGTCATCTTGCGAAACGCCTGGGGCAGGATGATCAGGCGCATGGTCTGGCCATAATTCATGCCCAGTGCCTGGGCGGCACCCATCTGGCCCTTGGCAATCGACTGCACGCCGGCCCGCACGATTTCGCAGAAGTACGCGGCTTCGAACATCATGAACGCCACGACGCAGGAGCCGAACGCACCGATAGGCGTGTCTTCGCCAGTGATCCAGCGCAACACGAACGGCACCGCCAGGTAGAACCAGGTGATGACCAGCAGCAGCGGAATCGAACGGAAATAATTGACGTAGGCGCCGGCAATATTGGAAATCAGCTTGTTATGGGACAGGCGCATCAGCGCCAGGATGGTTCCCAGGACGATCCCGCCGACCACGCCCATGGCCATCAGCTTGAGGGTCATCACCATGCCGTTCCACAAGCCGGGAATGGCGGGGATGATGCCAGTGAAGTCGAATTCCATTATTTACCCCCCACGGAAATCAGGCCGGGCACCGCGACTTTCTTCTCGACCATGCGCATCAGCAGCATCAGGCTCATGTTCAGGGTGAAGTAGATCAGCGTCGCCAGCGTGAAGGCTTCGAACAGGTTGGCGGAGAACTCGGCGGTCTGCTTGGTCTGCGCGAGCAGTTCCATCAGGCCGATCAGCGAGGCCACGGAAGAGTTCTTGAAGACGTTGAGGAATTCCGAGGTAAGCGGCGGAATGATGATCCGGTAGGCCTGGGGCAGCAGCACATTCCAGTAGATCTGCGGCAGCTTGAAGCCCATGGCGCGGGCGGCCGATTCCTGGCCGCGTGGCAACGCCTGGATACCGGTGCGAACCTGTTCGCAGACCCGCGCGGCGGTGAACAGGCCCAGGCACACGACTACGCTCAGGTAGGCCGAAGTGGTCGGGTTCAGGTCCTGCTTGTACCATTCCTGCATATCGGCGGGCAGCAGGTCGGGCACCAGGAAGTACCAGATGAACAACTGCACCAACAGCGGCACGTTACGGAAAAGCTCCACGTAGCAGGTGGCGATACCCGACACCAGCCGGTTCGGCACGGTGCGCATTACACCGAGGATCGAGCCCAGCAGCAGGGCAACGATCCAGGCCACGACGGCGATGGCGATGGTCCAGCCCAGGCCGGCGATGTACCAGTCGAGATAAGTCTCGCTGCCCACGCCGGTAGACTTGAAGAACACGCCCCAGTCCCAGTTGTAATTCATTAGGGTCTCCCCTCAGATCGTTCGATGTACAAATGCCCGCCTGGGGAAGCTCCGTTCCCATCCTGATCGTGTTGATCAGGCACACGCTATCGGCTCGACAGCCACCGGTTCGAGTGTTTCCAGAAGTGCCAGCAGGGAGTGACCATCCCTTGGAAGGGGCAAGCCCTTCCAAGGGTAAGGTTAGTCAGTAATCAGGATTTCTTGTCGTCAGCCGCTTTGTCGGTCGGCGTGGCGATCAGGGCCTTGAGCTCGTCGCTCATCGGGAAGTTCAGGTTCAGGCCTTTTGGCGGGATAGGTTGCATGAACCATTTTTCGTAGATCGTGTTGATCTCGCCCGATTTGTAGGTTGCCACGATGGCGTCGTCGACAGCCTTTTTGAACGGCTCATCGCCCTTGCGCATCATGCAGCCGTAGATTTCATAGGACTGTGGCGTACCGGTCACGGCCCAGTCATCGGCCTTCTTGGCCTTGGCTGCCTCACCTGCCAGCAGGGCGTCGTCCATCATGAACGCGACGGCACGGCCCGATTCCAGCATCTGGAAGGACTCGCCGTGGTCCTTGGCGGAGATGACGTTCATGCCCATTTGTTTGTCGGCGTTCATTGCCTTGAGGATGCGCTCGGACGTGGTACCGGCGGTGGTTACGACGTTCTTGCCCTTGAGGTCGTCGAAATCCTTGTACTTGGAGTCTTTCTTGGACAGCAGCTTGGTGCCGATCTCGAAGATGCCAACGGAGAAGTCAACCTGCTGCTGACGCTCGACGTTGTTGGTGGTCGAGCCGCATTCCAGGTCCACGGTGCCGTTCTGGACCAGCGGGATTCGGGTCTGCGAGGTGACCAGGTTGTATTTGACCTGCAGGTCGGGCATAGCCAGGTCTTTCTTGATCGCTTCGACGACTTTCATCTGGATGTCGTGGGAATAGCCAACCGGTTTGCCCGAGGCGTCCGCGATGTAGGAAAACGGAATGGAAGCGTCGCGATGACCCAACGTGATAAAGCCGGACTCTTTGATCTTTTTCAACGTGCCGGTCAGTTCGGCTGCGAAAACCGGGGTGCTGATCAGAGCGGCAGCAATGGCTGCGCCCAGGAGATGGGGAACGATACGCATCGATGTTTCCTCGACATTGTTTTTTTTATTCGACCGATTTGTCGGCCCTGAGTGCTTCGAAGTGCCTGCAGCTCCTGTTGTGTTGGCATGCAGGTATTCGTCTCCAGGAGTGTAGAGCATGAGTCGTGCCAGGCCAGGCGCTTAAGGCTAAATCTTTGTTTAATAACGACAATAATGTTCTGTGTCAGGTTTAGTGGCTCGCTGGTTATCCGGTTGACCGAATTGACCAATGGGTCGCGTTCGGAAAACCGAATGAATTGAGTCCGTCCCCAATCCTGTGGGAGCGGGCTTGCTCGCGAAAGCGGTAGATCAGTCGACATCGATGTTGGATGAACTGCCCTCTTCGCGAGCAAGCCCGCTCCCACAGGAATATTCAGCGGGGCCAAAAATGCAAAAAGCCCCTGAATCGCCAGATTCAGGGGCTTTGGTTTGGCACGCTAGCGGATCACGCCGCTTCGATCTTGCGCCGGTTGTGCTCGACCTTGTCCAGGTATTGCTGCAGCTTTTCCTGCTCGGCCGGGGTGGTGAACAAGCCCAGCTTGCTGCGGCGCCACAGGATGTCGCGGGCGTCGAGGGCCCATTCATCGCTGCACAGGTAATCGACTTCCCGGGTGTAGAGGCCAGCGCCGATGTGCTCGCCCATGTCGCCGAGGGTGTGGACGCCTTCGAGCATGCGCCAGGTACGGCTGCCGTAGGTGGTGGACCAGCGACGGGCGATGTCCTTCGGCAACCAGTCGTACTTGTCGCGAATCGCCGAGCACAAAGCCTGCGGGGTGGTCATGTTCTCACCGCCAGGAAGCGTGGCTACGGCGGTCCAGCTTGGGCGCATCTGGGTGAAATAAGGTGCCAGTTGCGCCATGGCCGATTCGGCCAGTTTGCGGTAGGTGGTCAGCTTGCCGCCGAACACCGACAGCAATGGCGCTTCTTCGCCACCGCCCGAGAGCGCAAGGGTGTAGTCCCGGGTCACGGCCGACGGGTTGTCGGACTCGTCATTGCACAGTGGGCGCACACCGGAATAGCTGTGCAGGATGTCGTCGCGGCTGACCTGCTTCTTGAAGTGCGCATTGACAACCTTCAGCAGATAATCGGTTTCGCCGTCGGTAATCGCCACGTTGGCCGGGTCGCCAGTGTATTCGCGATCGGTCGTGCCGATCAGGGTGAACTGGTTCAGGTACGGAATGGTGAACACGATGCGCTGGTCTTCGTTCTGAAGAATGTGCGCATGCTCGCCTTCGTAGAGTTTCGGCACGATCAGGTGACTGCCCTGGATCAGGCGGATGCCATAGGGCGATTCCATCTTCAGGTCGTCGCGAATGAACTTGGCGACCCACGGGCCGGCGGCGTTCACCAACGCCTTGGCGCGAATCGAAAACAGGCTGCCGTCGGCACGTTCCATATGCAAATGCCACAAGCCCTTGCTGCGCCGAGCATTGACGCAGCGTGTACGGGTGTGGATATGCGCGCCTTTTTCCCGGGCGGCCATGGCGTTGAGCACCACCAAGCGTGCGTCATCGACCCAGCAGTCGGAGTATTCGAAACCGCGGGTGATCTCGCTTTTCAGTACGCTGTCGGCGCCGAACTTCAAACTTCTCGAGCCGGCGAGTTGCTCGCGTTTGCCGAGGTGATCGTAAAGGAACAGGCCTGCTCGAATCATCCAGGCGGGACGCAAATGTGGACGGTGGGGCAGGACAAAGCGCATCTGCTTGACGATATGGGGAGCCTTGGTCAGCAGCACTTCCCGTTCGGCCAGCGCTTCACGCACCAGGCGAAACTCATAATGTTCAAGGTAGCGCAGGCCACCGTGGATCAACTTGCTGCTGGCCGAGGAGGTATGGCTGGCCAGGTCGTCTTTTTCGCAAAGGAACACCGAAAGACCGCGACCGGCAGCGTCCGCGGCAATCCCCACGCCATTGATTCCACCACCAATGACGGCGATATCGTAAATCTCGGCGAGAGGGGGCGTAGGCAAGGTAGAAGTGGGCATCGGCTGGCCTCGGGCTCTTTTCGTAATATTTGAATTCGAACATAAATGTTCATTTGCGAAAATACTAGCCCATAAACACAGCAACAGCCAGCCGACTTCGATTGAAAATACTGATCAAAGGAAGCTGAAAGGAAAATTTACGAACATGAAGATGCTGAATGGAAGGTGGTGAGGGGGTGATCCTCTCACCGGTACAGAGGGAGGGGGTTAAACCACTTCCAGCCGAATCTTGTGCTGGCTGAGCAATTGCGCCAGGGCCGGCACCGGTTGCTGGTCGGTCACCAGGCAATCGATCAGGCTGATGGGGCCCAGGCGGACCATGGCATTGCGTCCGAACTTGCTGGAGTCGGCCGCCAGCAGTACTTGCCGGGCGTTGGCGATGATGGCCTGGGAAACCCGAACCTCCTGATAGTCAAAATCCAGCAGGCTGCCGTCTTCATCGATCCCGCTGATGCCCACCAAGGCGAAGTCGACCTTGAATTGGTTGATGAAGTCGACGCTGGCCTGGCCGACTACACCACCGTCGCGACGTACATTGCCGCCGGCGATCAGGACTTCGAAGTCGTCCTTGGCGCTGAGGATCGAAGCCACGTGCAGGTTGTTGGTGATGACCTTGAGATGGTTGTGATTGAGCAACGCCCGGGCGATGGATTCGGTGGTGGTGCCGATGTTGATGAACAGCGAGGCGTGGTCGGGGATCTGCGCGGCAATGGCTTCGGCGATGCGTTGTTTCTCATCACGCATCTGATCGGCGCGCATGGCGTAGGCGGTGTTTTCCACGCTTGAATCGTAGGCTGCGCCGCCATGGTAGCGGCGCAGCAGGTTCGCTTCCGCCAATTGATTGATATCACGGCGGATGGTTTGCGGGGTGACGATGAACAACTGCGCCATTTCATCGATGCTGACATAGCCGCGTTCGCGGACCAGTTCGAGAATTTGCTGCTGGCGGGGAGGCAGATTCATGGGGCTTCCTTTGGGCTGCCGTACAAAATTTGCCCATGATGCCGCAGGAATCCACTCCCGACCAGTTTCAGAACCCTATCGTGGCTTATTCAGCGTCTTCGTGAGGCTCCCAGTCACGGGTGCGGCTGACTGCTTTCTGCCAGCCGGCATAGAGTTTTTCCTTCGCTTGCTCGTCCAGTTGCGGTTCGAATTCGCGCTCGATCACCGCTTTGCCGCGCAATTCTTCCAGGCTGCCCCAGAAGCCGCACGCCAGGCCGGCCAGGTAGGCGGCGCCCAGGGCAGTGGTCTCGCGCATTTTCGGGCGTTCGACCTGGGTGCCCAAAATATCCGCCTGGAACTGCATCAGGAAGTTGTTCGCCACCGCACCGCCGTCGACGCGCAGGGCCTTGAGGCGTTCGCCCGAATCCTGCTGCATGGCGTCAAGTACGTCGCGGGTCTGGTAGGCAATCGATTCCAGCGCTGCGCGAATGATGTGATCGACCCGCACGCCACGAGTCAGGCCGAACAGGGCGCCGCGGGCATAGGGGTCCCAGTACGGCGCGCCAAGACCGGTGAAGGCCGGTACGAGGTACACACCGTTGCTGTCCTTGACCTTATTGGCGAAGTATTCGGTGTCCAGCGCGTCATTGATGATTTTCAGCTCGTCGCGCAGCCATTGGACGGTAGAACCACCATTGAATACCGCGCCTTCCAGGGCATAGGCCACTTCGCCGCGCGGGCCACAGGCGATGGTGGTGAGCATGCCATGGTTGGATTTCACGGCCTTGCTACCGGTGTTCATCAGCAGGAAGCAGCCGGTGCCGTAGGTGTTTTTCGCCTGGCCCGGCTCCACGCACATTTGGCCGAAGAGGGCGGCCTGTTGGTCGCCGGCGATGCCGCCGATGGCGATACCGCTTTTGGTCCGGCCGTAGATTTCCGAAGACGACTTCACTTCCGGAAGCATTTCGCGAGGGATGTCGAGGATGTCGAGCATCTTCGCATCCCACTCCAGCGAGTGAATATTGAACAGCATGGTGCGCGAGGCATTGGTGTAATCAGTGACATGGACCTTGCCACCGGTAAATTTCCAGATCAGCCAGCTGTCGACGGTGCCGAACAGCAACTCACCGTTGCGCGCGCGCTCGCGGCTGCCTTCGACGTTGTCCAGGATCCACTTGAGCTTGGTCCCGGAGAAGTACGGATCGGTGACCAGGCCGGTTGTTTCGCTGATGTACTGCTCGTGACCGTCGCGCTTGAGCTGCTGGCAGATCTCGGTGCTGCGGCGGCATTGCCAGACGATAGCGTTGTAAATCGGGCGGCCGGTGGTCTTGTCCCACACCACAGTGGTTTCCCGCTGGTTGGTGATGCCGATGGCGGCGACCTGGTCATGATGCAGGCCGGCCTGGGCCAGGGCTTCGACCATGACCGCGCTTTGGGTGGCGAAGATTTCCATTGGATCGTGTTCGACCCAACCGGGCTGCGGGTAATGCTGGACGAATTCGCGTTGGGCGGTGCAGACCACGTTGGCGTCACGGTCGAAAATGATCGCGCGCGAGCTGGTCGTACCCTGGTCGAGGGCAATGATGTAGTTCTTGTTCTCAATATCGGTCATGTCGATTGCCTTGGGACGAAAATAAGGGGAGAGGCCACGGCGCACGCTTGAATCGCACAAGCCTGCGCCGACTGTTTCAGGACGTTCTGGGCTTCCCGTCAATGGAAGGTGTTGCATCCTTTGTAGCAGTTATGGCGCTGGGCAGATGGCGGGCAATCAACCCGCGATAAGCCGCAGCGCCAAGGCACGCACCAAGAATCGGTGCAAAAATCGGAACCAGGAAGTACGGGACATCGCGCCCGCCCGTGAGGGAAATTTCACCCCAGCCTGCAAAGAAAGTCATCAGTTTAGGGCCGAAGTCTCGCGCCGGGTTCATCGCGAAGCCGGTAAGTGGCCCCATCGAGCTGCCGATCACTGCAATGAGCAGGCCGATCAGCAGCGGCGCCAATGCGCCGCGAGGCAGGCCATTGCTGTCATCGGTCAGGGACATGATCACGCCCATCAGGATGGCAGTGATGATCGTCTCCACCAGGAAGGCCTGGCCTGTGGACAGCGCCGGGTGCGGGTAGGTCGAGAACACCGAGGCCAATTCGAGGCTGGCTTCTGTGCCGCGAATCATGTGCCGCGACTGTTCGAAATCGAAAAATAGATTGCTGTATAGCGTATAGACCAGCAGGGCTCCACAGAAAGCACCGGCGATCTGGCAAACGATATAGAACGGAAGTTTGCGCTTTTCGAAGTCAGTGAAGAGGCTCAGGGCGATACTGACGGCTGGGTTCAGGTGCGCGCCGGAAATGCCCGCGCTGAGGTAAATGGCCATGCTGACGCCGACGCCCCAGATAATGCTGATTTCCCACAAGCCGAAACTTGCACCCGCGACCTTGAGCGCTGCAACGCAACCGGTACCAAAAAAAATCAGCAGGGCAGTGCCCAGGAATTCGGCCAGGCATTGGCTGGAAAGGGATGGCTGTTGTAAAGCAGTTGTCATTCAAACCTCGGTTTTTTGTTGTTTTGCTGCGCATCCGAAAAAGCTCGATAGCGCGATGTCCCCCGAGGCAGGATCCCCATCCTGTTCTCGGGTTGTTGCTTGAGACCTGTGTTCTGGCTTTCAGTTTCGAAAAAATATAGACAAGAAACGCTGGTGTCAAAGGTCGAAAGTGAACCATCGGTCACATTTCAACTATTCGTCTCGTGAATGTCTCTTCGAGCGGCGACATATAACGGTGCGGCGATGGGGTCGCAGCCTTTTTGCGGTTGATCGCTTAGAATCCGCTCCATGTTTTTTGATTAGCGTATCGAGGGGCCGTCATGACACCCGCGTTGGATCTGCTTAAGAAAGTGCGTGCCGAACATCGCATCCACAGCTACGAACACGACCCCAAGGCTGCGTCCTACGGTTTGGAGGCGGCTGAGAAGCTGGGGTTGGAGCCGGCGCAAGTGTTCAAGACGTTGCTGGCGGCCAGCGAAAAAGGCGAACTGCTGGTAGCGGTGGTACCGGTGGCCGGAAGCCTGGATTTGAAAGGACTGGCTCATGCGGCTGGGGTAAAAAAGGTCGAGATGGCCGACCCGGCCGCGGCGCAGCGCTCGACCGGCTATCTACTCGGCGGCATCAGCCCGCTGGGGCAGAAGAAGCGGCTGCGCACTTTTATCGACGCATCCGCACGATCACATTCCAGCATTTATGTCAGTGCCGGACGGCGCGGGCTGGAGGTCGAACTGGCGCCGGCAGTCCTGGCGGAGCATACCGGGGCGACGTTCGCCGATATCGGGCGTGCTTGAGAGGTATACGATTCTTCATCCGGGGCTGTAGGGCGAAAATTCAACGGATCTGTCACTGGAAAACCGGTGTCCAAGCAACTCATGCTCGCACATCAATAATAAGGAGAAGTGCCATGCAGCTTGCGTTTCATCAGATCGATGCGTTCAGCGACCGGCCGTTTGGCGGTAACCCGGCGATGGTCTATCGTCTCGACGCCTGGCTGGCCGATGATTTGATGCAGAAGATCGCCGCCGAACATAACCTGGCGGAAACGGCATTTCTCGTACGCGAAGGTCAGTATTGGCACATCCGCTGGTTCACACCCACCACGGAAGTGCCGCTGTGCGGGCACGCCACGTTGGCCAGCGCTCATGTGCTGTTCGAGATTTATCACGAAACCGCCGAGCGGCTGGATTTCATCTGCAGATCCGGTCCGTTGAGCGTCACCCGCGAAGGCGATCGGCTATGGCTCGATTTTCCGGCCATCGTGCCGGTCGAGCTGGGCGCTTCGCTGGCAGTCCAGAGCGCGTTGGGTGTCGAGGCGGTGGATGTGTTGAGCTCCAATGAGTTGTTCGTCGTACTGGAATCGGAGCAGGCGGTACTCGATTGCAAGCCGGACATGGCGGCCCTGGCGAAACTGCCATGGCCGGGGGCTATCGTGACGGCCCCTGGAAGCAAGCATGATTTCGTCTCGCGCTACTTTGCCCCGGCGATAGGCATCAACGAAGACCCGGTGACCGGCTCGACCCATTGCAGCTTGATTCCATACTGGTCCAAGCGCTTGGGTAAACACGGGCTGACGGCTTATCAGCGTTCAGCTCGCGGCGGGGCGCTGTTTTGCCGGCTGGAGGGCGATCGGGTGAAGATTGGCGGAGACGCGACGTTGGTGGCCAGTGGGACGTTGACGCTGGGCTGAGATCGCTTTCTTTGAGCTTTTTGACCTGGGTGGCGAGGGAGCTTGCTCCCGCTGGGCTGCGAAGCAGCCCCAAAACCTACCAACCTGGTGGTTCATCAGGTTCGCAGACTGAGGTGACTGTTTTGAGGTCCGCTTCGCGGCCCAGCGGGAGCAAGCTCCCTCGCCACAGAAGCGGCTCCCCTATTGTTGGGGTTAACTGGCCGCGCTATATCGCCGCACGCCGCTTTCCACCAGCGGTATCTGCGCCGCCGTGCTGCCCGAAGCCTGGAACAACACCAAATGCTCAGCCGCCACGCGGATGCCGACGCTGGCCCCGATCTGATGATCGGCATGGCTGGGGAAAATCGATTCCAGTTGCGCGCCGGTTGGCAATTGCAGGCGATACAGGGTGGAAGCCCCCAGGAACGTCTTGCCGACGATATGGGCTGTGAGCGGGCTGTCCGGTGCGTAGACGATGTCGTCCGGGCGCAGCAGCACGTCCACCGCAGCACCAATGGGCCAGGTGTAGGCGCGGTTGCCCTGCAGGATGCCCAGCTCGGTCTGCACCGATTCCGGGCTTTCGAGGCGGCCGCGAATGAAATAACCCTGGCCGATGAAACTGGCGACGAAAGGCGTCAGGGGTTCATGGTAGAGGTTGTAGGGCGTGTCCCATTGTTCCAGTCGACCTTCCTTGAACACGCCGACATGGTCGCTCACGGCGAAGGCTTCTTCCTGGTCGTGGGTGACCAGGATCGCGCTGGTGCCGCGGGCCTTGAGGATGTCCCGCACTTCATGGCTGAGCTTGCGTCGCAGCTCGCCATCGAGGTTGGAAAAGGGTTCATCGAGCAACAGCAACTGCGGCTCCGGTGCCAGCGCACGGGCCAGGGCCACGCGCTGCTGCTGGCCGCCGGACAGCTCATGGGGATAACGCTTGCCCAGGTTCTTCAGGTTGACCAGTTCCAGCAGCTCTTCGACGACGCGATGCTTGTCCGGATGCTTGCCAATGCCAAAGGCAATGTTCTGCGCCACGCTCAGGTGGGGAAACAGTGCATAGTCCTGGAACACCATGCCGATACGGCGTTTTTCCGGGGCGAGGGTAAAGCCTGGGCGGGAAATGGTTTCCCCGGCCAGCTGGATTTCGCCTTCGTGCACCGGCTCGAAGCCGGCGATGGCCCGTAGGGTCGTGGTCTTGCCGCACCCGGACGAACCGAGCAGGCAACCAATGTCACCGGCATTGAGGTGCAGGTTGAGGTGCTGGACAACCCGTTGGTCCTGGTAGCCGCACGCCAGGTTGTGCAGGTTCAGTAGCAGGGAATGGCTCATGCGTGGTGGTACGCCGGCTCGACCAGGAACTCGAGCAGGGCCTTTTGCGCATGGAGACGATTCTCGGCCTGGTCCCAGGCGACCGAGCGCGGATCGTCGAGCAGGTCGACGCTGATCTCTTCGCCACGGTGAGCCGGCAGGCAATGCATGAACAGTACGTCAGGATCCGCCAGGTCGAGCAGCGCCCGGTTGACCTGGAGCGGCGCGAAAAGCTTGAGGCGCTTGGCGGATTCTTCTTCCTGACCCATGGAGGTCCAGACGTCGGTACTGACCAGGTGCGCACCGGCCACGGCCAGCTTCGGATCACGGACGATAGACACCCGGTCCCCGGCTTTGGCGAGCAGCGCGGCGTTGGGGTCGTACCCTTCAGGGCAGGCGATGCGCAGCTGGAAATCGAATTGGATCGCCGCTTCTATATAGCTGTTGCACATGTTGTTGCCGTCGCCGACCCAGGCCACGGTCTTGCCCTGGATCGAGCCACGGTGTTCGAGGAAAGTCTGCATGTCGGCCAGCAACTGGCAGGGGTGCAGATCATCGGACAGGCCATTGATCACCGGCACGCGGGAATGGGCCGCGAATTCGGTCAGGGTGCTGTGGGCAAAGGTACGGATCATCATGGCGTCGAGCATGCTCGACATGACGATGGCGCAATCGCTGATAGGTTCGCCACGGCCCAGTTGGGTGTCACGGGGCGACAGGAAGATAGCCTGGCCACCCAACTGGATCATGCCGGCTTCGAAAGAGATGCGTGTGCGGGTCGATGATTTTTCGAAAATCATCCCCAACACACGGTTTTTCAAGGGCTCGAACAGTACGCCGCGCTTACGCAGGTCCTTGAGCTCCACGCCTCGACGGATCACGCCCAGCAACTCTTCGGGCGTGAAATCCATCAGGGAGAGAAAGTGCCTTGCGCTCATGATTGACTACCTTTTTGTAACTGACCGCAGATGCTCAAAGCCTTGTCTAATGAAAAAACGGGCGAGACCTGCGGCAAAAGCCGCACGGGGCGACGAAATAGGGGAAGGCGCGATCTTATAAGGAAATGTCGCGTCTTACCAATAGGGCTACGGTATTTGGGGATTTCAGCGAGGTCATTACGAGGCTGTGATGACGTTTTTGAGGCCGGTTTCCTGACAGCAGCGACCCATTTGTACACTGGCGTTGCTTGGCTTGGCAATTGAGCACGGCATTCATCCCCGCGTCGGCAGGCGATTTGCCGCCCGTGATTAGCGGATTTGGACCGCTGGCCGGAGGCTGTGAAACATTTCCTAATGCAAAGGGCTGGGTTATAAATGAGTCCCGAGCGACACAGGAGGCCCGAAATGGATTCGAAAGAGCAACAACTGATGGAATTGCTGGGGCTGACGGCACGCTCGTTGACGCACCTGACCGCATCGGTCACGTCGATGTCATTCGAGTTGTTGCGCAGCGACGACGAGGTGACCAAGGCGGCCGGTCGCCGGATGATCGATCGCATGGCCACGATCAGCAGCGGGCTCGATGAGCATTGGCGGTTGATCGGCGAGCTGACGGGGGTGCCCATTGCCCAGGAGGAAGTGGAAACCGTTGAGGAAATCCAACTGCTGGCGCCGCCTCCCGACTGATCGTAAGGCCAGCCATGGGTGCGCCTGATGCCCGGCGATTCACAGGACGAACGTCGCTGGCGCCGGCGCGAATCACGCGCCATAGTTTTGTTCCCGCGGCCAAAAGTGCCCGCCACGAATAAAACAGAGACTGGCCATGACCAAGACTCTCCACCACCGTGCGTGCCACCTGTGCGAAGCCATCTGCGGCTTGACCCTCGAAACCACCGAGACCGACGGCCAGGGCGTGGCGATCACGTCGATCAAGGGCGATGCGCTGGACAGCTTCAGTCGCGGTCACATCTGCCCCAAGG